>NZ_JADEWN010000080.1 GCF_015207655.1 Gloeocapsopsis crepidinum LEGE 06123
GCCAGCTTCTGCTTAACTTCTTCAACGCTCTGGTGGGCTACAACTCGACTGACTCTTGCCATAACAGTGCTCGTTTCTCGGTTAACTGCACCCTACCCTAATTGTTCTTTAGAACGCAAGTTCGTATGATTTGCCTCCTTACCCCGTGAACAAAAGTGTCATCCTTATCGCCCCCGTTGAGTGCAACTGGCGTGGATTTAGGGGCTGATACAAGTGCGATTGCTTAACGATTCATACATTGATTCAGCAATGCTAAAATTTATATCTTATTGTGCTGAATTGTCCTTGATTTTTTTTTCAACTGACAGATAGTGTACTCATAATTAACTTGTCTGGATTTTGCTTTGTTTCCTCTTCTAATGCTTCCAGAAGTTGACATAGCCGCAAACAGTGCGTGAAATTATTACTATCTTGAGCTTCTAATAAAAACTCGATTTCCTGAGCCAATTGTGAAGCTTGAGTAAAACCAAAACTACCCAAAGCACCTGCGAGTTTATGTGCTTCTATAACAGCCTGCGATCGCACCTCATGATTCAGCGTGCCAGAATATAAAGATTCTACCGCTTGTTTTAATACCGCTAGGCGATCGCTCATTCCTGCGGTAAAAACTTCCCTGAACTTAGTTACTGCTGACAAAATTTCTTTTTGCACCTCGTTCAAATCGGACACTATTGATTCTGGATGCGAATCTTGCAATAGTGAGTTCAGGCGATAGCCTAAACCGTAAACGGTTTCGATAAAGTCACTAGGTGCGCCTGCTGTTTTAAGTTTTTGACGCAAGCTTTTGATGTAAGACTTAATTGTGTCTTCTTGCGGCGGATCTTCTAAATTCCACAAGCGATCCACGATCGTACTCCGACTAAATGTCCGCCGTGCGTCGCGGAGAAACAACGCTAATACCGCATACTCCTTTGGAGTTAAATGCAAAACTTGATCTTTGTATGTCACCTCACAACTACTGGGATCGAGCCGCAAGTTACCCCATTGCAGCACTGGAGGTAGCGTAGAAGTTCCCCGACGTAACAAAGCGCGGACGCGAGCAAACAATTCTGGAAAATCAAACGGTTTGACAACATAATCATCTGCACCAGCATCCAAACCTATAACTTTATCAGTGCTAGTATCTTTTGCTGTCAGCATGAGAATTGGTATTTGCTCGCCTTTTCGCCTGAGTTGCCGACACAAACTCACGCCGTCTAGCTTGGGCAACATTACATCAAGTAAAATCAAATCGTAGTTGAATGCTACTGCTAATTCCCAACCTTCTTGACCGTCAGTGGCAATATCAACAAGACAATGCTGCTGTTGGGCGAGTGTTGCGGCAACAGCTTGAGCGATTGAATTATCGTCTTCAACTACGAGAATTTTCATAGCGACTGTCTACTTCTAGAAAAAGTGTCTCTAGGAACAAAAGCTTTCTAATCTAACTGAAAGATTTTTAACTGCGCTAAACATCTATCAAAAGCAATGTCTTCTCGATTTCTATAAGTGTGTTAGCCGATACTCAGGAGTATAAAAAAGCAACGAAACGCTCTAATTTAGAACTTTCCAGCCATCCTCGCCAGGCTAGCAACGACGGCAATTAGCTCAGCTGCCCTAATTGGTTTAGCAACGTGAAGTTGAAAGCCTGCTGCTAAAGCCTTTGTATAGTCTTCTTCCCTAGCGTATCCTGTCAAGGCTACAGCGGGAATTGTTCCACCCATTTCTGGTTCCAACTCTCTAATTTTACGCATGAGCGCATAGCCGTCTTCTCCTGGCATCCCAATGTCACTAACTAACACATCTGGTCTTTGTTGTACGAGTGCCTCAAGTGCCTCGCCTACGGTAGCAACGGCAATAACTTCCGCACCAGACTCTTCGAGTACGATAGTAATCCACTGCCGCGCGTCAGGTTCATCATCTGCAATTAGTACGCGCAAGCCGTCAAGCCGTGGCGGATTATTTGTTCTAGTATTGTCTTTGACTGCATAAGACTGCGATCGCTCTGGATTGCCAACTATAAAATCCTCTGGTGGTAAAGTAGTTTGATATGGCAAGTTGATCGTGAATGTCGCTCCTTGTCCTATACCTGAGCTATCTACTTCAATGGTACCGCTGTGCAATTCAATTAAATGACGCGCGATCGCTAAACCCAAACCCAACCCTTTATTTGCTCTGGCGCTGGTGCTATCTGCCTGACGGAAGCGATCAAAAACATAGGGGAGAAAGTCGCGATCAATACCTATCCCTGTGTCGCTGACTTGGATTTGAGCAATCGTAATTGCTAAGGGGTAATTAGTAGTAGACGCTGGCGCTACACTGCGTGAAGGTAGCTGGGTTGGTTGACGGTTAACAGTTAATTGTGAGGAAGCAGTGTTTTCTGGTAAACCATCGCCACTAATTATTGACAATCTGACTGTCACCTTTCCTCTTTCAGGTGTAAACTTAATCGCATTGGAAAGTAAATTCCACACGACTTGTTGCAAGCGTTCTGCGTCGCCCCAAACGAGAGGTGAGCGATCGCTGTCTCCTAACTCCTGTACAAACTCCAAATTAATTGCTTTCTCGCTAGCGGTTGGTTGCACAACGTCAATTGCTGCAGCGATCGCTGTTACCAAATCAACTCTATCGAAATTGAGTGCAAGATCTCTTCTGACTATGCGGGAAATATCAAGTAGATCTTCAATCAGTTGCATTTGCAAGTTAGCATGGCGTTCAATTGTTTTAATTGCTAAAGCCGCTCGATCTTCATCAAGCATCCCTGATTGCAACATTCCCGCCCAACCAATAATTGCCGTCATTGGGGTACGTAGTTCGTGCGAGACTACCGCTAAAAAATCGTCCTTAGCGCGGTTGGCGGCTTCTGCCTCCGCGCGGGCAGCTTGTTCGCGCAACAATAACTGTTCGCGTTCTTCCTCGGCGAGTTTGCGCTGAGTAATATCTTGCATAATTTTGGCAAAGCCCCGCAGATTTCCACTGTCATCGCGTAATGCGGTCACAATACAATGAGTCCAAAAGTGCGTACCATCCTTACGAATGTGCCAGCGATTTTCTCGCGAAAAACCTTCGGCGATCGCCATCTGCAAAACTTGTTCTGGTAAGCCTTGCTGTATTCCCTCTGGCGTAAAAATCCGTTTAAAAGGCTGCCCGATAATTTCTGCTTCCTGATAGCCTAACATCCTTTCTGAACCGACGTTCCAAGTCGCAAAAATACCATTTGAGTCGAGCATAAAGATCGCATAGTCTGTCACCCCTTCTACTAAAATGCGATAGCGTTCTTCGCTGTAGCGCAAGCTTTCTTGACTTTGACGTAAGGACTCATAATTACGTTGGGCTAGTTCTTGAGTCGAGCGCAGTCTTGTGTTAAGACCACTAATGAGTAGTGCTACTAGTACAAATTGGATGACCCCAACAATTCCCTGTCGGTTAGGTAGCACCGTGTAAAGTGGGGGGACAAAGAAGTAGTCGCACAGCACAGCAGACAAAGTAGTAGCAAATAAACCTGACTTCATGCCCCCATACCAGGAACTCACCATCACCGCCGCAAGGAACAATGGGTAAACATGAGGCTGAGTTAGCTGCCACATGAGTTTTGTTAACACAAAAGCGATCGCAACGGCAATAATAGCAACGCTATAGCCCTTAAAGTGAAGGCGCATCGTTCTCAGCATATTCTACAGTTTGGGCTTGCTTTTCTATGTTGACGTAACAAGTTTATGTTTAGCAGGTAATTTATCTTTCATCGTTTCCTGCCCGATTTTTCCACTTTTTCACCGTATCTTAAAAACTGTAATAGTTCTCAATACTTAGGTTTTTCTCAAGTTTGACAGCATTATAAATAGTTATATTGCACAGATGCTCCTGTTACAGCCAATGCTATTCGTATAACTTTGAATCTGACAATTCAGTAACAGTCTTTGCATAATTACTCTAATGAAACATCAAAATTTATGCAAAACCCTCGCCCTAGTAACGTTATAATTCGTATCGTGTTGGCAATCGCCTTTTTATTTGCGCTTTTTGCAGTTGGCGCACTCATTTATCAGGCTTCTCGATTTACAAACACAGACGATGAGGAAGAATTAAGACTATATGAAAAACAACAAGCGATCGCGCTTGTCAAGTTAATAAGTTAGAGCAGAAGGTAAAACGCAATGACAAAGAAGAGAATCTTAGTTATTGATGATGAAGATGATATTTTACAATTGATCCAAACTTGCCTAGAAATTATGGGCGGATGGCAGGTTCTAATTGCTCATTCAGGTCGTGAAGGCTTACACTTAGCCCAAGATCGTCAACCTGATGCAATTCTCTTAGATGTCATGATGGCAGATGAGGATGGATTAACAACGCTAAAAAAACTTCAATCTAGTACAATCACTAATACTATTCCTGTTATTTTACTAACAGCTAAAGGGCGCTTTATTAAGCAAAATTTTATTGAATTAGGTGTTAAAGGTATACTTAACAAACCATTTAATCCCTTAAAGCTTGCTGAACAAGTAGAAGCAGCTTTAAATTAAAAGAAAATATTGATTATAATTATATCTACATCCTAGAATACCTAAGCTTATTAAAGCAAAGGTTTAATTTTAAGATAAAAGGCAATTTGCAGCAATACAAAGATAAATTAACATACAAAAACGAGAATAATAATCATTACTTGTATTTTAGAACGCATCTTATTTAATTTTTATATCTCTCTTAAGGCAGATAAAGAAGGTATAAAGTGTCGCTAATCTTGTGACTAATTATGAGTACTACGTAATTCTGTAAAGTTAGGTTGCGATCGCAATATCTACTAATTTTTTCTCATTTGCAACCGATTGTAACTTGATAGAAAAATACAGATTACTGAGCTTATATTAGTCATAAAAAATAGTTGTGAATTTTTACTTTTTATTTAAATATCAAGTACACCTTTAAACTGCAACGTTCTATAGAGACTACAAATCACTAGGAGTATTGACAATGAAAGCAGTGGTTTTTCATGGAATTGGAGATATTCGATTGGATGACGTACCTGAACCTAAAATTCAAGAGTCAACAGATGCGCTCGTGCGACTAACCTCAAGTGCAATTTGCGGCACAGATCTGCACATGATTCGGGGAACATTTACAGGTATGAAACCTGGCACAATTTTGGGACATGAAGGCATTGGCATCATTGAAGAAATTGGCTCGAATGTGCGGAATTTCAAGGTAGGCGATCGCGTTGTCATTCCCTCGACAATTGCCTGTGGCTACTGTTCTTATTGCCGTTCGGGATATCATGCTCAGTGCGATAACTCCAATCCCAATGGTAGCAGCGCCGGAACAGCTTTTTTTGGCGGTCCAGAAGAAACAGGTCCATTTAATGGCTTGCAAGCAGAATATGCTCGAATTCCCTTTGCCAACGCGGGATTAGTTAAGCTACCAAACGAGGTGACAGACGACCAAGCGATACTCCTGTCCGACATTTTCCCAACAGGATATTTTGGAGCCGATATTGCAGAGATCGTTCCAGGAGATACCGTTGCGGTGTTTGGCTGCGGTCCTGTGGGGATGTTTGCGATCGCCAGTGCCAAACTGCTCGGTGCAGGACGCATTATTGCTGTAGATACAATTCCTTCACGCTTAGAAATGGCACGCGAACTCGGCGCGGAAGTTATCGATTACAATGCCGAAGACCCGATTGAGATCATTCATCAGCTGACTGGAGGGATTGGCGTAGATCGAGCGATTGATGCCGTTGGTGTAGATGCAAACGCACCTCACAGCGGTCCTGCCGCCGAAAAAGCACAACAACAGGCACAACAATTTCAGCAAGAGTTACAACAGATTGCACCTCAAACTAACCCTCAAAACGGAAATTGGCATCCAGGTAACGCTCCTTCGCAAGCATTAGAGTGGTGTGTTCAGGGATTAGCTAAAGCAGGAACGCTTTCAATTATTGGTGTTTATCCACCAACGCACAAGTTCTTCCCAATTGGCATGGCAATGAATAAAAACTTGACTATCAACATGGGTAACTGCAATCACCGCAAGTATATTCCGATACTGATAGATATGGTTCGTAACGGTACAGTAGACCCCACAAAAGTCTTGACTCAAGTTGGAGCGTTGATGTCTGCAATTGATGCCTATAAAGCGTTCGACCAACGACAACCAGGCTGGGTGAAGGTAGAATTAGTCCCAGGAGTGTCGTAATACTGACCTTGTAAGCCCTCAAGCCTCCTCAATAGATTCGAGGAGGCTTGGTTATTGCAACTATGCAGAGCGGCGTTGTTCTTCGTGCTGTCCCTCAGCAAATTCCTCGATCATCTTGTCGTTAAATGCAGGAATGTCTTGAGGATTACGACTCGTTACTAATCCTCCATCGACTACAACTTCGCGATCAACCCAGGTTGCACCAGCGTTTCTTAAGTCAGTTTGCAATGAAGGCCAAGAAGTCAACGTACGTCCTTTAACTACATCTGCTTCAATCAACGTCCACGGACCGTGACAGATTGCCGCCACAGGCTTACCTGCTGCAAAAAAGGACTTGACGAACTGTACTGCTTGAGAGTTGGTACGCAGTTGGTCAGGATTTAAAGCACCACCAGGTAAAAGTAGTGCATCATAGTCATCAGGGTTAGCCCGCTCTAGTGTTATATCTACTGGAATGCGATCGCCCTTATCGTGATGATTCCAGCCTTGAATGCTATCGCTTTTGGGTGAAACAACTTGAGTTTGAGCGCCTGCTTGCTCAAGTGCTTTCTTGGGTTTGATTAATTCGACTTGTTCAACGCCATCGGTAGCAAGAATGGCAACTTTTTTGTTGCTTAATTGCTGTACCATGATTGAATTTCCTCCATATAGCTCTTTTTTGCTTGCCTTACTCAAGTGTTAATTCAAACAATTGTTTGCTATCAAAATCTTCCTGAAAACTAATCGCTAACCAAATCGACAATTATTCTTTTGCCTAGCTAATGTCTACTCCAGAATTGCTAACACCTAATGATGAGAGGGCGTAATAAATGTCTACTCTACCTTAAAGAATGCACATGAGCGATCGCGTCTTACTACAGATATAGACAAAGTAATTGGTGCTAGCAATAAATGCTATAGCCTAGCTCATCTCCACGAGTTTTCCACTATTGAGATCTAATGTTATAAATTCGGTTCTGCCTCAGTTTTTAGAACTAGTATGTTTTACAGTTATGGAGTTGAAAAACTTGCACAAGGAGACAATTACGCAAATTTTCAAACAACCCGTTTTATATTTAGGAATGCTCGTAATTGGTAGTGCTGGATGCGAACCTCTAGAAAATAGAGCTACCCAAGTTCAACCTTTACCTACTCAACAAGTAGCTCAGCCGAACAATGCTAACTTTGTTGCTGAGGTTGTTCAAGAAGTAGGACCAGCAGTTGTCAGAATTGATGCTACCCGTACAGTTGAAGTACCTGCTACTAGTAACCCGCTAATTGAACGTTTTTTTGGTGAAGAATTGTTTCCTCCAGAACAGCGAGTTCAACAAGGTGTTGGTTCAGGATTTATTATTAGCCAAGATGGTCGTATTCTCACTAATGCTCATATGGTGGAAGATGCCGATGAAGTATCAGTTGTGTTAAGAGATGGTCGGCGTTTTGCTGGAAAAGTTGTCGGTGCAGATCCTATTACAGATGTAGCAGTTATTGATGTCGAGGGGACAAACTTACCTGTAGTTGAGCTAGCTAATTCTGACAATATCGTTGTCGGGCAATGGGCGATCGCAATTGGTAATCCTCTAGGTCTAAATAATACCGTGACTCAAGGAATTATCAGCGCTACAGGACGAAGTGGTTCAGATATCGGTGTCAACGACAAACGACTTGATTTTCTACAAACTGATACAGCAATTAATCCTGGTAATTCTGGCGGACCTTTGCTCAATGCTCAAGGCGAAGTCGTAGGAGTGAACACTGCTATTATTGGTGGAGCGCAAGGTCTAGGCTTTGCCATTCCGATTAATACTGCCCAAAGAATTGCAAATCAGTTAATTACAACTGGTCAAGTCGAACACCCATACATTGGCGTACGATTAATTGAACTGACACCGGAAATTCAGCAAGAAATTAACCAGAGTAATCTTGGTTTTAAAATTGAGCAAGAACAGGGAGTTTTAATCGTTGACGTTGCTCCCAACTCTCCAGCAGCCCGTGCTGGTTTACGTCCAGGTGATATTATCACTCAAATCAATCAAGTAGAAATTCAAAATGCTGACCAAGTACAAGACTTTGTAGAAGCAACAAATTTAGGTACAACAATCCAAATTACAGTTAATCGTAATGGTTTACCTCAAGAATTAACTTTGCAACCAGAACAGTTACCAGCAGCTACTGAATAAGAAATTTTCAGTTTAGGAAACTCAATATTTAGTTAATTATTTTGTTTGAGAACTTGTTAAGCAATGAGCTTAGCTTTATCGTCAGTTTTGTAGGAATATTGTTAGCATTAGCTGATCTGCAAGGAGTTGCAGTTTGTTAGCACGACAACGTGATTTGTTTGTTAGATATTTTCGTTGTTTTAGCTAATATCAACTTAATTGATGCTCACCTAGTTGGTAGTCTTACTTCTTTAGAACTACTAGAATAGATAAATTAACAATTTGTATTCAGTTCTTACTTCAGTACTTACTCAAATTGATGTATCAAACTATATCTTAAGACACAGATTTAATAAAGAGTAGAAGATTTCCACGAGTTTTCCACTATCTCAAATTATTGTTTTTAAAGTCAGTATACATTGCTTATTGCAGATATTTCGTAAAATACAGTTTTTTTGCTAAATAAGCGATCGCGAAACATTTGTATCCTAGCTTTCTCAATGTTTTCTTGACAAAAAGGCGTTTATGAATAGAATTAATCAGCTTTATTTACGTAGAAAGGTTGGGTTTTGGGGAAGTATCTTTGGAGGATTACTCATTGGGATACCAGCAATACCACTAGCAGCCAGTGCTCAATCCTCAGTCCTCAATCCCTGTCCGCGTATCTACTACGAAGAACCCTTCAACAGTAGAAATTTTGTACCTCAAGGTTGTCCACCTAATGCATTTACGCAGCAATATGGTGCATCGTCGGCAACTCCCAATCGCATTATTGTTAATCAACAACCAAGTGACACGGTTGCAGGACAAAGATCGCCAGGTTTACCAGGTAGAGATTTAACTCCCGATCGCATCGTTCCATCTGATGCACCTACTACACCAGGAGCGGTTGTTCCCACACCAGGTCAACCAGGGGTAGCAGTTAGAGGAGCCACTCCAGGAGTGACTAACCCCCCAGGAACACCCCAAACGCTTCCAGTACAGCCCCCTTTACCAGAAGAACGTAGTGAACCAGTAGCACTGCTTAAGCCGACAGGTCAACAAGTTAGCGTGAGACTGAAAAATAATACTAACGCGCTCGTTACTTACGAAGTTACCGGACATACTGGACGGCGCTACTTACCAGGTAGAGAAGAAGCAACATTGCAAAATATCCCATTACCAGCAACAATCACTGTTGTACGCCAAGACGATGGATTTGTAGAGATCTTACCAGTGACAACAGACGCTGAACCAGGTCTACTATCAGTCTCACTTGATGAAGATGCAAACCCCCTTGATGACAATCAAGGCGTAATCAGAATTCAAAGCGATGGTCAAGTTTTTGTGAACTAATGAATGCAGATGCAGTGCTATAGACAAGCAGTACTTGCAACTTAGTGCGATCGCTACAACAATACACACCAATTTATGGAGAGGAGCCAATGATGAATATTAACCGTATTAGAAGCCGTGGAATACGCGCGAGTGCTGTTAGTTTAGCATTAATGACCACACTTGTGGCTGCTTGCACTGACAACCAAGTTACAGGCGGTCCTACAGCAGAAAGCAACGTCACCACAGAAGAAGTGGCTGAGGAGACAGCAGAACTAATCGGTAAACCCGTAACCGTAAGAAGTGAAGCTGCGGAAAAAGTTGGTGAAAATACCTTCACTATTGTGAACGAGGAGTTGTTCGGCGATGATGAAATTTTAGTGATCAACGCATCTGGAGAACCTTTCGTTTTTCCACAAGATGATATACAGGTTCAAGTAACAGGTACAGTTGCTCGGTTTGTTGTTGCTGATGTAAACCGAGTGTATAATTTGGGTTTAGATCCTAATTTGTATGTTGATTACGAAGGTCAACCTGCAATCATCGCTCAGTCACTCGCACTAGCACCCAGACCAGGTGAACTTACTGAAAATCCCAGCTTGTACTACAACCAAGTAATCGCAGTTCCTGCTGAGGTTGAAAACATCGTCGGTCCTAATGCATTTACACTCGACGAAGAGCAGTTACTGGGGGCTAACGACTTGTTAGTCTTAGTTCCGAATCCTCAACGCCCAGTCGAAGAAGGTGGGAAGGTTGTTGTTACTGGCGTGCTTCGCCAATTCGTCGTCGCTGACTTGGATAGAGACTACGATTTAACCTGGGATTTGGATCTACAACGCCAGCTAGAGGTAGAATACGCCAATAGACCCGTACTTATTGCTCAATCTGTGTATCCATCAGCACAAGAATAATTAGTAACACAATGTGCTAATCGCAAACATCAACCTATATTCGTATAGCTAGCTAACCTAATTTGCTCTGCTGAGCTTCTAGCAGAGCAAGTTTCTTATTCTTGGTAAAAAATAAGTGTAGATAAGTCTACTTATTTTAAGAACATTAATAATGATTAACACTTATGCTTTTACAAAAATAGTTATCGAGATAAATAACAAGCTTAAAAATACTAACTACCTTATCCGCCTTTAGTTAGAACATAAACTTTAATTTTATAGCTAAAGATTGATTTTATTGCAAGAGTTAGACGATAGATTTTTAAGTAGATTTCTGTAATAATTCTGAGAGAAAAAACAACTATGAAAAGCTCTTTCTTACTCAAAGCCACTGCAGTAAGCTTGCTAACAGCAGCTACAACAATTTTACCCTTCACTTTATCTGCCAATGCTCAAGTAACTGCACCTGGAGTAGTGTCAGAAGAGGTTTATGAAGACGATGACTTTGATTGGGGTTGGTTAGGATTAATTGGTTTATTTGGTTTAGCAGGCTTAGCAGGGAAGAAACGCTCTGAACCCACAGCTTATCGTGACCCTGAAGTAAGAAGATAGATCAAAGGACAGATTCTTATGTAACTCTGCTAAGCACATATTCAAGTACTAGTAGAGAAGGTTTGTTACTTCTTTTATTAAAGTGTTGCAAAAACAGTTGATTTGCTATTTTAGCAATGAAAAGGGATTTTAAAGATGAAGCGGCTTAAATTTTCTAAAATTGTTAGCGTTGGCGCCTTAATACTGAGTACAGTAATTTTGTTTCTAACTCTCTCTGCTTGTGCTCCAGCTCCAGTAACCACTGTTCCAGCAGCCCCTGTAGTCCCGCCTACACGAGTTGTGTATGCTGATGATGGTTTTGATTGGGGTTTGCTAGGGCTAATTGGTCTGTTTGGTTTGTTTGGTTTGTCTCGTAAAAAAAGTCGTATAGAAACTAATGCATATCGAGAGCCTGACGTAGTCAGTCGCACCGATTATCGAGAATAAAATTTCTTGACTTTTTTATAATGTGAACGAGAAAGTGTAGGAAACGTCAGTTAATAAACAGCAAGCCTTAGAAATATTATCTAAGGCTGTTTTTTATGAAAAGTTATTTAACACAAATATCGAAGTAAGGCAGTGCAGAACACAACAAACTGTAACAGATTGTATTAATTTTTTATATTTAGGAGAACAGAAAAAAAATAAGCATAACAAATTTTATAAATAGCGATCGCAGCACCCAAAAATGAAATGAGGATGAAATTATTGTCTTTCATTCGGAAGAAATTATTGTTACATCATCAGACAGAGATATCAATGATCTGAAATTTGTATATTCACAAAGTAAGAATTCGATTAGGAAGAATTTTATGCCTCATCAACAATATCAAACTAGTATTGACGCGGCGATTCATTGCGCGTATGAATGCGAACATTGCGCCGATCAGTGTTTAGGCTCAATGCCAGAATGCGCTCGTCTTTGTCGCGATTGCGCTCAGATCTGTTGGACGATCGCAGGTTATATGAGTCGTAGTTCGCGCTTTATTCCGAATATCGTTCGTTCTTGCATAGAAATCTGCGAAGCCTGTGCCAGCGAGTGCGAGAAGCACGATAATCCACACTGCCAGAACTGTGCTCAAGCTTGCCGTCAAGCCGTACAAGAATACCGTAAGATTGCAGACATTGCCGCAGCACGAGCTTAATTAGTTCAGAATTAATGATCGTTTGGGGTAAGGCAGATGATAGAAGATGGTAAGGAACCTATACAGCAGAAAACGCGATCGCATCACAACGAGCATAACGGTCATCACGCACACCACCAACAGGATGCCGATACTCCCCATCACGGACACGCTGGACATTCTGGACATGGGGGACATCCAGGACATCACGATCCAGCAATTTTTAAGCGACGGTTCTTTATCTGCTTAGCCCTCACCATACCTATTCTGTATTTTTCTGAGCAACTGCAAGGTTGGCTAAGTTACGAAGTGATCGCCTTTCCTGGCTCTAACTGGATTAACCCAATTCTTGGTATCGTCATCTACTTTTATGGTGGCTGGGTATTCCTACGCGGAGCCTGGAGCGAACTGCACAGTAAAATTGGCATGATGACCCTGATTGCGCTGGCAATTACGGTAGCTTTCGTCTACAGCATCGCAGTTTCTCTTGGTTTACCTGGAATGCCCTTTTACTGGGAACTAGCAACGCTGGTAGATATTATGTTGCTGGGACACTGGATTGAGATGGCTTCTGTCGCTGGAGCCAGTCGCGCTTTAGAGAATTTAGCCGAACTCGTACCAACACAAGCGCATCGATTGCAAAACGGCAAGATTGAAGATGTACCTGTCAGCGAAATTGCGGTAGAAGACGTTATCCTGATTCGTCCAGGAGAGCAGATTCCCAATGATGGCGTGGTAGTTGAGGGAGATACTAGCGTGGACGAGTCATTTCTGACCGGAGAATCTCGTCCTGTTTCCAAACAACAGGGGGATGAAGTCGTCGCTGGTTCGGTCAATGGCGAAGGTTCAGTGCAGGTCAAAGTCACTCGCATTGGTGGTGAAACCACAATCAGTCAAATTATGCGCTTGGTGGAAGAAGCGCAAGGATCGAGAAGCCGCTATCAAGTATTAGCCGATCGCACTGCATATTGGTTAACCTTAATTGCGATCGCAGCTGGTACGATGACATTTATCGTTTGGCTGTGGTTAAGCGATTTGCTATTTGCTATCAATCGTAGCGTCACTGTACTCGTCATTACCTGTCCCCACGCGTTAGGATTAGCAATTCCCCTCGTTATCGCCAACTCTACAGGGCTAGCCGCTAAAAACGGAATTTTGGTACGCAATCGCGATGCCTTGGAACGGGCAAAAGATATCAAAATAATGGCATTTGATAAGACGGGAACCTTAACAGAAGGTCAATTTGGCGTGCAAAGAGTTTATACCGAGCGCATCGATGAAAGCCAAGCATTAGCGATCGCTGCTGCGTTAGAAACGCCTTCCGAGCATCCCTTAGCTAAAGCTGTAGTCACAGCCGCCCAACAACAAAAGCTAGAGTTACCGCAGATGTCTGATTTCAAGTCAGTGACGGGTAGGGGAGTCGAGGGCGATATTCACAGTCAAATTTACCGCATTGGAAGACCGGAATGGGTATCACAGCAAAAATTGCCAATCTCAACATCGCTGCAAGCAGGATTGACAAAAGCAGACGAGCGCGGTGAAAGTGCGGTGGTGTTGATGGACGATCGCCAAGCGATCGCCGTTATTTCTATGGCAGATCGCGTCAGAGAACGAGCGCGGGAAACTGTCAATCAGTTACACGCCAAAAACATTCAAGTTGTGATGATTACAGGCGACGCAGAAGCTGTAGCTAAAACAGTCGCTCAAGATTTAGGCATTGATCGCTACTACGCCCGCGTTTTGCCAGAAGATAAAGTTAAGACTATTAGCAGGTTGAAACACGAAGGTGCAACTGCTTTTGTGGGAGATGGTATCAACGATGCTGCCGCGCTTTTAGAAGCAAACATTGGAATTGCGATCGGTGCGGGAACAAATGTCGCAATTGAATCGGCAGATTTAGTGTTGATTGAAGACGATCCGCTTGATGCCGTCAAAGCTTTAAATCTAGCGCAGAAGACCTACAACAAAATGATTCAAAACCTATTTTGGGCAACGGGGTACAACGTCATTGCGATTCCCCTTGCTGCTGGCGTTGCGTATGCTTGGGGAATTCTGTTATCTCCTGCCGTGGGTGCATTACTCATGAGCCTTTCTACTGTGATTGTGGCAGTTAATGCGGTACTATTGCGTCGCGCAAAACTGGCTTAATCAATAATTTTGATACTGAGAAAATTATCTTTACCTATCAATCTTACCCAACCAGGAAAATTTTTAATATGAAATCTAAATCTGACATGAAGCCTTATATCCGCTTACTAATCGCGCTATCGATTTCTTACGTTGTCATGGCTATCATCATGCTTTCGCGAGTTAATGTGTGGAGCAATGTGTTTCTCAGTCTCAACCAGATATATATGGCGGGACTCATGGTAGCGCCGATGCTGATTATCATGCTCACGGTGATGGGATCGATGATGTATCAAAACAAGCGGGTAAATATCGTGCTTCTTTTCGTAGGAGCAGCATTGATAGGTTTATTCTGGATGCTTGTCCGAACGCAAGCAGCAGTAGGAAACCAGCAATTCTTGCGTTCGATGATTCCACATCATGCTGCGGCAATTCTCGTGTGCGAGCAGGCTTCTATCACAGACCAACGCATCCAGCAACTGTGCGAGGAGATTGTTGCAACACAAGAGCGGGAGATAAGAATAATGAAAGCGCTGTTGCAGTGACGGCTTTCGAGAGTGAATTATATCTACTAAAGTCAAAGTGATATTGCTACAAAGAGCAAAACTGACCTAAAAATACTACACCTTATGTAACACTTGATTGGCTACAACTTTGAGTATCAAGCTTAGAAACTCTAATTGAATTTAAGACGACATCACAAAAGCTCTAGCATTTCAGGTTTATGTCTTTTGCTAGATTCGGTAAATTGTGCTTTTGGAAAAAATGACACGCGAATCAAGTCTTAATATTGGGTCATTGAGAGCGCGGTGAACATTCTACTATTTATTCTTGGACTGCTCTTGGTGCTTTTATCACTTCTCGATGCGCTATGGACAGCCCTATGGGTAGACGGAGGTGCAGGTTTTGTTACCTCTCAGATTATCAATGGAGTTTGGTGGGTGATGGCAAAGCTAATTCGCACCAAACGCAACTATTGGCTCAGCTTAGCAGGTCCGTTAATTCAAACAGTGACAGTATTTATTTGGGTAAGTTTGCTTTGGGCAGGTTGGGTGCTGATATTTAGCGCCGATCCAACCTCGCTGATTTACACGCGTACACCAGAACCACAGCTAAGCACGTTAAGCGATCGCATCTATTTTGTTGCCTACACCATCTCAACAATGGGCAATGGCGATTTATATCCTAGTCGCGGCGCTTGGGAAATTGCGGCTTCCTTTACAAGTCTCAGCGGTATGTTTCTCATCACGATGGTGGTTAGTTTCTTACTATCCGTGATTGGAGGCGTGACGACTAAGCAATCATTGGCTAGTCAAATTACTGGATTGGGAAATTCTGCTGAAGAGTTTATTTTAAATGTTTGGGATGGTAAAGGGTTTACTGGACTAGATTTGCAATTGATGTCGATGATTTCACAGCTTGGTACACTAACTGAGCAACAGCTGGCATATCCCGTATTGCACTGCTATCATGGTGCATCTTTTAAGGAAGACAGTGCCCCCGCAGTGGCAATTCTAGACGACGCATTGACTATTTTGAAATATGGGCTGCAAGAGCCACATCGTCCGAGTCCTGCCATACTAAAATCAGCGCGAGAAACAGTTCATACTTATCTAAAGACCTTGGCATCCGCTTCAATTTATCCTGCCGATCATTTACCGCCCGCTCCTGATCTCACACCTTTACGTCAAGCAGGAATTCCAGTCGTCAGTGATGATGAATTTGCCCGATCGCTTGATGACCTTACCCATCGCCGCAAGCTACTCTTAGGTTTAGTTGAACACAATAGTTTTAAATGTCCCCATAGTAACATTTAGCTTTTGTCCCAATATAGAGCTTGATTCCATAAGTTAAAAACGTTAAACAAACTATCACTATTGACTATGGACAATGTTATTTTTTTTTATGGAGGGGTTGAACCACTTATCCGAATCTTTGTTGTCGGAACCTTGGCATATTTCAGCTTACTAATCTTGCTGCGGATATCTGGCAAACGCACGTTGGCTCAATTGAATGCCTTTGACTTTGTCATTACAATTGCGATCGGTTCCACCTTCGGACGATTAATCACAGCGAAAGGCATATCATTAGCTGAAAGTGTTACGGCATTCTTTACGTTGATTTTCTTGCAATACCTGGTGTCGTGGCTAACTACTCACTCATCAGCATTCAACGATTTGGTTACAGCAAGTCCATCACTGCTTTATTTTCGAGGTCAATTTTTACGCAAAGCCATGCAAGAGCAACGGGTAACGCAAGCACAATTATTAGCAGCCGTGCGTGAAAATAGAATTGGCTCTTTACAAGAGGTAGAAGCGATCGTCATGGAATCAGCTGGGACAATCGCCGTGATTAAAAAGGAAACAGACGGAGAACTAGCAAATTCCTCTGTACTAGGTAGCATCCCTGGAATCTACTAAAAAACACCTTGAAAAGTTGGTAGTCCTACACGCATAAAGACAACAATGTTAATGTCTTGGCGAATGCTGGCAGCTAGCTACTCTCAACAAAGCAGAGGGAAGGTTTAAATGAATTTAACTATCAAGCACAAACCTAACTGTTGAACTAGTAGTGCTGTTTTTGGTTCCTACCTTAGATAGAACAAATATCCACTTTCATCCACTTGCATAAATGTAGCAGTGTGTAAATTTTACAGGTGTTACCATGAGAGAACAAAGCCTGAAAGGAGAAATTGCAGTTATTACTGGCTCTGATTCTGGTATTGGTCAAGCCACTGCTATTGCATTTGCAAGAGAAGGAGCAAAACACTCGCGCAAACAGGTGGAGGAGGCTGGTCGAAAAGCGATTGTTGTCGAACTTGACCAGAGCAAGGCTGAAGACAT
This sequence comes from Gloeocapsopsis crepidinum LEGE 06123, assembly GCF_015207655.1. Classification (GTDB taxonomy): domain Bacteria; phylum Cyanobacteriota; class Cyanobacteriia; order Cyanobacteriales; family Chroococcidiopsidaceae; genus Gloeocapsopsis; species Gloeocapsopsis crepidinum. The sequence continues at coordinate 17,196 of NZ_JADEWN010000080.1, forward strand.
TGAGCGCTTGTTTCAAGAAACGCAGAGTCACCTGGGAACTCCAACAATTCTAGTTAACAATGCTGGAATCGATTCAGCGGGTATCCCAGTCAAGGATATGCCTTATGAGCGTTGGGATCGGGCGCTAAAAACCAACCTCTACGGTCCTTTTCTTTGCTGTCAGCACTTTATCAGAGGCATGGAAGGTAAAGATAAGCGTGGTGTCATTATTAACATCACGAGCGTTCACCAAGAGATTCCTAGAGCCGGAGCATCTGATTATGATGTCGCCAAGGGCGGATTGCGCAACTTAACTCGAACACTAGCGCTAGAGGTTGCAGACCAAGGCATTAACGTGAACAATATTGCTCCAGGGATGGTGCTTACACCATTTAATCAGTCAGCAAAAGACGACCCAGAAGTTTGGCAAAAGCAAGTGTAGTCTATTCCGATGAAACGAGCAGCTGAGCCACAGGAAATTGCCTATGCTGCCGTATTTCTAGCCTCAAGCGATGCTAAATACATTCACGGCACAATTTTAGTTGTGGATGGCGGATTGATGCAGTTTATGGGTCAAGGGGCTTAATGACGAACGCGGCTTTCTGCAAAGTTTGTTTGGTTACATTTGTCACAGACTCGCAACTGAACCACCATCTACCCGCCAGTTAGCACCGAGTACAAAGCTCGACCGTTCAGAACACAAGAAACCAATAACATCCGCTACTTCTTCGGGTCTTCCGCGTCTTTTCAGTTCGAGGTGAGGACGGTTCTCTTCTAGAAACTGCGCGATCGCCTCATCAAAACTCACTTCCATTTGGTTCGATTGCTTTTCCATCATCGCATCCGTCATGGGAGTAGCGATAAAGGCAGGAGAAACTGTATTCACCAGTATGCCATCTTTGGCATAAGCTTTAGATAAAGCTTTGGCAAGGTTCAGGACTGCTGCTTTGCACGCGCAGTAAGGCATTTCTTCTGGATAAGGCTGTACGGCATCTTCCGAGCTAATCAAAACAACTCGTCCCCAACCTGCTTTGCGCATTGCTGGGATAAAAGCACGACAGGTACGTACAGCTGCCATCAAGTCTACATCAATTGTCTTGTACCACTGCTCGTCGCTTAGTTCGAGGAAATCTCCAGTCGCGCCTGTTATTCCTGCTGCATGGACAAGGATGTGAACTGTGCCGAAGCGATCGAGAATCTGACGCTGAGCGTTCTCTACTTCTTCCAACTTAGTCAAGTCAGCGTGGACTGCAAAAGCTTCTCCGTGTTTTCCAATTTCCTCTACTGCCTGCTGAAGCGTTTCTGAAGTTTTGTCGATTATTGCTACTTTTGCACCCTCACGGGCGAGCAGTTTAGCTGTCGCTTTACCAATACCGGAATCTCCACCAGTGATGACAGCAATTTTACCGTTAAGACCGAGATCCATATGCAAATATTTCCTTTAGTTGAGTAATGCTTAAGTCAAAAAACTTGATGAATTGCAGAAATAGGGATGGTTATAGCGAGCAATTGATTACTAATTTACTCTAAATTATAAGAACTTAATTGTATGATTTTACTATAAATGATGTGTTTTTCTCAAAAAAAGATGCTCTATTCCTTAAATAAAAAATCAACCTTTGGATATGCATATTTCCTGAAAAATACAGTTTTTACAATACATATTGACTTACTAAAAGTCTATAACTTGCAGAACAGCATTAGCATTTAAAATTGTTCTGAGCAGCCCACAATTTTAGTCGAAAATTAACAATGACAATTCACAAAGTATTAATTACGCATCATTTTAACTATTGGTAAATAACATAAATCTATGTTAAATATTACTTAAAAACTACTGTTTTACTACGTGAAACTGTTATTGTTGACAGCTCAGTATGAGTCGATTCATAAGTAGGATGTCGTGAGAACATTCATATCTGCCTTTTGGATTTTAGCTGTAACGTTCTTGGCGATCGCGCCCATGCACAGATAAATCTTCGCTATCCACCATCTGAGTCACATCGTCTTTCAATACGGTCAGATTGCGCTCTACAGTTATGTTATCTGCACTGCGCCAGTAGTCGCACTGCGGCTGAAAGGGCATCAGAAGGAGATGCTGTAATTTGTTCTCCTCAGAGCCAGAATAAGCTGGAATACCAATGGTAATTTCTGCTTGAGGAACATTGAGGCGTAAAGTGCGATGCAGTCTATCCCACCAAGGGAAAACAACAGAATAGTTAGAGTTAGTTTCCTGCTGTACCTGAGAATGATGAATACCGTGCATTCGGGGTGTCACCAGCACTAAATTTAGCCAGAGTTCCAACCACAGAGGCAGTTTGACATTACTGTGGTGAAAAAGGGTGTTAGCTTGGAAAACCAACTCATAAATAGCATAAACCCAAGCAGAAACTCCGATTAAGGCAACCTGAAGTATCCGAAAACCAGTTGAGAAGGCAATCTCGATAAAATGGAAGCGAAAACCAGTAGAAACATCTAAATCTGGATCGACATGATGGACATTGTGAAACCGCCACAACAAAGGAAATCTATGCGTAGCACGATGCCAATAGTAGAAAGTCAAATCCATTAGCAAAAAAGCGATCGCGCTTTGCATCCATACAGGTAGATCTAAAAGAGGCATCAGTCCAAAAGACTTAACCTGCGTCCACTGCAACATAAATGAAGCAGCAGGTTGCACCAGTGTTGCATTTACACCAAAAGCTAGAGCAGTAATACAGAAGTTGATGGCTAAACGTTCCACCCACCAGTGTTTTGCTTGACGCAGCGGATCGATTCTCTCCAACAGCAACAGCAATAAAAATACTCCGGCTGTCACGAGCGGAATATAAGACATTATAGTTAGCGTTCCGGCTCAATTTATCTTCAAATGCCAGTTCAATTTATAGTTTTTCATTAACTTCTTACTTCAATTTTCAGAGGGATGTTTTTAAAAAGAGTTTACATTTTTTGCTAAAAACAAATTTTAGAGTAGCCTGATATTACAATCTAAAATTAAAATTTTGTGCAAGTAAAATCTATCTCTATAAGTTGTGATGAATACAACAAATTTCTGCGATCGCTCTTCAGTTAACGTTCGTTCTTCCTCCACGGCTTTTCCACTATCTCCCTCTATCTTCAAGCTATAGCAATTCAACTTGGCTAGTAGTTAAGTTTGAGAATTTTGGAGAAAAAGCATGACTCTTTACAAACTTGATGAATATTATCCCGACTATCAAAACGACATTTTTGATGGTTATGACATCAAAAGCTTTGATGTGTATGCTCAGGATGATAAAGTTGGTTCTGTCAAGAATATCATGGTCGATGAAGACGGAAATTTTCGTTATTTCATCGTTGATACAGGCTTTTGGGTGTTTGGTAAAAACGTATTCCTTCCTGTGGGCATGGCTAACATCGATTATGAAGATAAAAGAGTATATGCCCCGCAATTAACCAAACAGCAAGTAGAAGATTTACCAGAGTTCAGTGAAGATTTAGCGCTCGATAATGACTACGAAGAGCGCGTTAGAGGAGTTTATCGTCCTTACATGACGACGCCCATTCCAAGTGCAGGAATTGGTGCAACCACCTATACTTATGCTCACGAGCCTTACTTCTACAATCTACAAGACCGCAATCTGACAACTTATCAAGAACGGCTAAGAGAAAGAGGACGTTCTAGACGCGACATTTAATTGGACGATTAATTTGTGCTGCCTTAGATCAGTTCGTAGTGTGGCTTAAATCAATACTTTTTCAATGTCCCAGCCAGCTTATTACGATCGCATAACCAAATATAAACGAAGTAACACTTACGTATGGATTTAGGTAAGTTCTTATCATTAAACTTGCGGCTCGTTAAGCTTCGGCGGTTTTTAGGCTCGCTCATCTATCCAATCCAACGCGATCGCCTAGCACGGCATCACAATAGCAAAATTTCAGAACCTTTGATAACCCCAGGAAAGATCCTCCAGGTTGAGCAAACTTCAAGAGGGGGAAAATTCTCGTTTGAGCACGCCGAACTAGAAATCTGTTTTCTCACTCCCGATCTAGTACAAATTGATTGGAAACCTGGAGTACCTCCTATTCCTTATGGAATTGTCCAGCAGGATTGGTCGGAAGTGGAGACAACATTTTCCAAGGAAAGCGATCGCTCAGTCGTATCTAGTTCTGCGCTGAAAGTCATCGTAACAGCGAATGGCAGCCTAGAGTTTCAGAATACTAACGGACAGACAATACGTCAAGAACTACCCCCATTGCACCGAAGTGAGGAATGGATTCATCAGGCACAGTTGCGATCAAAGGAATGCATCTATGGTTTAGGAGAACGGGCGACATCGCTAGATCTGCGAAAACCCAAGAGTAAAAAGCAACAAATTGCAGCCTACCGGATGTGGAACTCTGATAGACCAGGGATCTATGGATCGGGAGTCGATCCACTTTATTTGTGCATTCCTACGTACTTAAGTCTTGACAAAAGCGGTAGCTACCTAGTTTTCTATGAAAATTCTTATCCAGCAACATTTTCCTTTACTGACGTTGAAAATTCTTATCCAGCAACGTTTAACTTTAAAGACGTTGCTACTGCTGCGTTTGAGGGCGGGGCGCTACGCTATTATTTCACCTTTGGTTCCCCTGCTGAAGTCCTAGAGCGCTACACTCAACTAACAGGTCGCCCATTGTTACCCCCTCGCTGGGCATTGGGTTATCACCAGTCACGTTGGGGATACGAAACAGAAGAGGAGGTGCGAAAAACAGTACAGGGGTTTGAAACTCATAACCTTCCTTTGAGTGCGATTCATTTAGACATCGACTGCCAAAAAGAATTTCGCGCCTTCACCATTGACCCAGACCGCTTTCCTAAGCTAGGTGAATTTAGCCAAGAACTAGCAGCAAAAGGCGTGCACTTAATTGCAATTAATAGTCCTGGAGTGAAAGCTGACCCTTCCAGCAAGTTGTTTCTAGAAGGCAAAGCACAAGAAGTATTTTGTCGGCGTGCTGATGGCAAGATTGTTACTGCACCAGTATGGTCAGGTTGGTGTGCCTTTCCCGATTTTACTAATCCTCTCGCCCGCCATTGGTGGAGTCGGCAGTATGAATATTTACTCGACTTGGGAATTTCCGGCTTCTGGCACGATATGAACGAGCCTGCGGTTTTAGTACTGTGGGGCGATCGCACTTTACCTGCATTCACAACCCTACATCACATGGAAAGTAGAGGTGGCGATCACCGCGAAGCGCATAATGTTTATGGTTTACTCCAAGCAAGGGCTGGTTACGAAGCACTCTGCGAATACCAACCCCAGCACCGCCCCTTCATTGTCGCCCGCGCAGGCTGGGCAGGATTGCAACGATATGCTTGGACGTGGACTGGAGATATCGAAACAAGTTGGCAAGGATTGCGCCAAACTATACCAACTATTTTGGGGATGGGACTTTCCGGAATTCCCTATAGCGGTTCTGATATAGGTGGTTTCAAGGGCAATCCCTCACCAGAACTCTATATCCGTTGGTTCCAAATGTCTTGCTTTTGTCCCTTCTTTCGCACTCACTGCGCTGACAATGCTAAGCCGCGAACGCCGTGGAGTTTTGGCGAACCTTACTTGAGTATTGCCCGCGAATTTTTGCAACTGCGTTATCGACTACTGCCTTATTTCTACACTCTTGCTTGGGAAGCAACTCAGACTGGTCATCCTTTAATGCGTCCGCTGTTCTGGTACGACTATGATGATGAAAGACTCTGGGATATTGATGATGCCTTTTTCTTAGGTGATGCCTTGTTAGTCTGTCCAGTTGTAGAGTCAGGAGTGCGATCGCGTAATGTTATCCTTCCGAAAGGACATTGGTATAACTTTTGGGATGATACCCTTTTGGAGGGAGAAAATCAGATTACTCTTGATGCACCTCTAGAAAAAATCCCCTTGCTGGTAAAAGCAGGAAAGATTTTGTCAATGGAACAAGAACAGAAGTTAGTTCTTCATATCTATGCACCAGTGACTGAAGACAAGGGACAGGAGGTTCAAGCTAAAATCCAAAATTCCTACACCCTGTACAGCGATGCTGGAGATGGATACGGAGCATGGCGGCTAGATAAATTTCGGATAGTACGCAATGATAATAGTTTGGAATTAAGCTGGGAGCAACAAGGAAATTTTGCTTTTCCTTACCAAAGCGTCCAAATACACCTTCATGGCTTCCAGCCTTCTCAAGCTTACATAGATGGGAAAGAGATCGCTTTAGAAGATAAATATTTGGAGTGTAACCCTTTTGAGCAGGTTTATTTTCAGGGAAGATAAATCTAAATCTTTACGTCAAAGCTAATTATCAATTTAAATGCTGAGTGAGTGGAGAGGAATAGCGGTTGACCTGCTTTGGAGTCCTGAGCCAATTATTACGATTCAACGCTTTTTTGGTGCTAGCTGGAATTGGCTGTTTCAAATTCTTACCCAATTAGGAACAGCTGCAGCTGTTACAGTAGTTTTTGCTTTAGCGTTTTGGATTTGGGGACGACGCCTTGCCTATAGCTTGCTCGGTGCTATCGTCTTAGCTACGGTAATAGACGTATTGATTTGGTCAGTTTTTCCCGTGCCACGTCCGCACGACCCCCGAATAATTATTCGCACACATCCAGGAGTACCATCATTTCCCAGTGGACACACTGTAACTGCAACGACTTTGTGGGGGACATTGACAGCGTTTGGTCGCATTCCACTAGCCATTACAGTTTGTATTGTCCTTGTTGTGATGCTAGCGCGCCTGTATCTTGGCGTACACTATCTGGCAGACTTGCTAGGCGGCGCAGCGATCGGATTAGTCTTGGTAATTGCTTACCAGCGTTTATTACCGATACTCGTACGCTGGTTCTCAGGACGAACTTTTCAATTCTTCTTGGTAGTTGGTCTATCAGCACCCATTGCAGTGTTTCCTTTCACCAGCTTCTCTCATAGAGCTTGGGAATTATTTGGTACTGCTATCGGTCTAGGAATTGGCATGCCATTGGAATATAGGTTTGTTCGGTACTCCCCAACCAAACTTTCCCTCCGAAAGCAAGTGCTGAAAGTTGCGATTGGTTTGGGAGGACTTGTGTTGTTTGTGCTTATGTCTCGCTTCATCCTGAGCGGTGGATTGACGCGTGAGGTTGTGACATCTAGTTTAGTAGCGCTGTGGGTTGCGTTCTTAGCACCAGCACTATTTACACGCATGGGTTTTTCTAGAGATTTGCGCTGAGCTTTGTAGTCGTTTCAAGGTAATAGATCAATGACACTCAATAGTAGAATTTGCAAGCAGACTATGAAGAAAATTAAGTACGTTTTATTAAGCTTATTGGGGTTGATTAACGCAATTCTAATTTGGGGTTTACTCGAACCATACATCATCGATGTAGAACCCCAAATTATCGCAATTCCTGATCTACCTGCTGCTTGGGAGGGGCAAAAAGTTGCGGTTATCGGTGATTAGCAGGTGGGGATGTGGCTAGGACAACACTCCCACCATTGATCGAATTGTCCAATGACTGGTTAAAGAGCGCCCTGCGATCGCGTTGATTCTTAGCGACTTCATTGACTCTCTAAGCGAGAACCCCAGCGCAGAAATTAGTAAGGCGATTGAGCTTGTGCGTCCACTGCCTGCCTCTCGTATCCCAACTTATACGGTATTAGGCAATCACGATTATGGAATGAAAGCAAAGGATGCTCCTCCAAATACGACATTAGCCACCGAATTGGCTGAGTTTCTCACAGCATTAGGCGTGCAAGTGCTGAAAAATGAGGCTATTACGCTCGTGCCACCCCAAAACCAAAGTTAAACATCGGCTAGAAGCGATCGCAACACAGTTTTATGTTGAGTAGGCATAGGAGCGCATTGACCCAACAAGGATAAACCAGCAGTAGCACTGGCTGGGGTATCGGACTTAGCACCCAGATTTGTGATGATGCATAATCCCGAATCCTTTGCCCTATTTCCCATTAACACTGCACCTGTGGCTGTAGCAGGACACACTCACAGCGGACAAATTCGCTTGCCATTTACTCCAGAATGGTCTTGGTTGACTTTTACTAAGGAAGATCAGGTTCATACTGATGGCTGGATCGATGGATATGGAAAGCAAGGAAACCAGCTTTACGTGAACCGAGGGATTGGCTCTAGTATCATACCAATCCGACTCAATTGCCCGCCTGAAATTACTCTTTTTACACTTACAGCCTATTGCAGTTTTATGAGGCACAGTAGCAACAGTGAGTAAACCAGTTTTTCAAATGCACGGGATTAATTAAATCGAGTGCAGTGGCAATGAGAAGATCAACCCTGAATGCAGTAGTTGGGG
>NZ_JADEWN010000081.1 GCF_015207655.1 Gloeocapsopsis crepidinum LEGE 06123
AAATCGCACTCCAAACTATATTTCCACAATTGGTGCTGTTACTTCTTTTACTAGACATTGAACGCCTGAGAGATTTGGCATTTAGTCAAGGAATTGACATTCAAATTTCCAGGTGCAAGATATGAGTTAGCAAAAGATAGCGGTACTTGCAAAAGTAACAAACCAATCCAGCTTAAGGCAGCGATGACAAACATATTAAACAAGATACCCGTCACCCAGCCTCCTAAACCAACTTCGCACTGTTGCAGAATATCTTCGACGCGGCGACGGTAGAAGGAAGGAAATAGCAGGATAAAACCTTGGCGGTAAGGGGTAGGATTTGCTAGAAACATGATAGTTAAAACTAGCACTAGCAGCGAGTTGAGGATAATTCCCAGTGAATTGGAAAATAGAGTGAAGAAATTACCAAATAAGAGAGTTGCAACAGATTGCAGTTGTTGAGTAACTCCTCTCAAGCCGCGAATATCCTCTACTACTTGTGCTGGAATTAAATCTTGTAACCAAGTTGTCCAACCACGCAACTGTTCTATTCCTTCGGGTACGCGATCAACCAATTGTTGTAATTGTTCGACAAAAGGTGGCACAACTACTAGAAAAAAGCCAACGAGGAGGGCAAGTAATAGCGTTATTGATAGGGCGATCGCGATTCCTCGTTTAATGTGAAGTCGCTGCAGTAGCCGCACGAGTTGGTTGATTGCTGTTGCTAATACTACAGCTGTAAATATCAGCAAGACGACTAACCGGATTTGCCACAAAATGTACAGACAGATAATAAAAACAACTAAGCCTATCGATTGCCCTAAACCCACAATTTACCCTTCCTTTTGGTTCTACTCTTGCTGGATTAAAGTGTTCAAACTTGCCGAAACAATGTGGTTAGATTATCCGATTGAATAAGACCAATTCATCCTTTCTACGGATTAAATTGATACTTTAGCTGCCGCTACTTCTTAGTTTTTAGAAGCACAAAGTGTGCTGAAAATAATTGTTATGCCTCGAACCAAAGAATACTCTAGTCAATCCGATTGACGATTAGTAATAACTAATATATTCTTAAATATAATTGTCTTAGCAGTTGAATTATATCAAGTCTATTTTTTAGAATAGTTAAGCTATCGAAAGAAGCATTAGGCATGTGAGTAGCAATAAATGCTGTCGGCAAATTGTTTTCAGATATCTAAAACACTATTCTGTCATTAGCTAAATTATATAACTTCAACATTTATCACCCAATATAATACGACATTTTATAGCTTCAGATATTGAGTAGCGATAGTCCTCCCTTGATCGCTGCCACAGTATCAAGTCAACGTTCGCAGCAGAACTAGCCTCCCAAAACTTTTCTTCAAGTGTCATTACAGTTTCTTTCAAGTCCACTTCTGTTCTCCTGTCAGTATCTCTTTGATGCGTTTGCTCTATGCTTGCTCGCTTCATATGATAGGTTAGAGGATTTGTTACCTAAGCGCCCAAAACTTCATGGCAGGAACTACACAGACAACTCACCAATACAAACCACTGTATAAGCCTAATCAGTTGCTTTATGGTACTGGGCAAACTGCGGTTGTTACAGGATGGACAATGAAACAGGCGATCGCTAAAAAACTCGATCCCCATGAATATGCTGCGATCGGGCAGTTGTATTCTCCTACACGCGGTATTAGTTTCCTAATTCGCAATTTACTGGCTAACCCTCATGTTCGCTTTTTAGTCGTACTCAACGCGACCAAGGAAGATAAAAACGCTGGTGCGGGAATGTGTCTATTAGACTTTTTTCGTTATGGATTCGAGAAAGGTTACAGCGATACAGGGCGCGAGACTTGGGTAATTCGCTCAAAAACTACAGGTTACATTGATATCGAAATTGCAGCGGAAGCATTGGAGAAATTAAGGAAAGCGATCGCCTATCAAGAAGCGAGTTCAATTAACGAAGCTGTATCTTATGTGCGATCCTTTGCTGCAAAAGATGTAGAACCGTGGGGAGTTCCTTTAGAATTTCCGATTACGGAAGTTGAACCGACTGTTTTACCAGGAGTGCGTTACGGTCATCGAATTGAAGGAAAAACGATTGCCGAAACTTGGGTAAAAATCATTCATCGCATTAAAACAACTGGTACAATTCGACCCACAGGCTACGATGGGCAATGGCAAGAATTAATTGATTTGATGGCAGTTGTCACCGATGAACCGGAAGATTTCTATTTTCCTGAACCGAATTATTTACCGTGTAGCAAAAGTTTTATTCAAGAATACGTTTCCCAAATTTTAGATGACGCACCGCATCAAGAAGGTGTGAAATATACTTACGGACAAAGATTGCGATCGCACTTTGGACGCGATCAAATAGAACAAGTTATTCAAAAACTTATTAAAGATATTGACTCAGCTAGAGCCGTCATGTCTTTATGGGATGTGGAAGATCATGAAGATAATAGTAGTCCCCCGTGTTTGAATCACATTTGGGTAAGAGTTATAGAAAATGAACTCGCTTTAACCGCAACTTTTCGTAGTAATGATATATTTTCCGCGTGGGCTGCGAATGCAATGGGACTAAGGGCTTTACAACAACATATTCGTAACGAAATTGCTCATCGTTCGGAAAATAACTTACACATGGGACCTTTGATTACAATTAGTCAAAGTGCTCATATATATTCCGATTGCTGGGAGAATGCAGAGCAAGTTATTCAAACTCAATATCCTAAAATTTGCCAGCAACGAGACTACAAAGATCCCTCAGGAAGTTTTGTGATTGATATCCAAAATAACCAAATCATTGTCGAACACATGACACCTGGAACCGGAGAAGTTGTCAACTGCTACTCTGGTAAATCAGCAACGCAACTTTATCAGCAAATTGCAGCTGCTTGTCCAGCTTTACAAGTCGAACACGCGATGTATTTAGGAAGCGAATTACAAAAAGCGGAAATTACTTTATCTCTACAACAAGATATTTATCAACAAGATCAACCTTTTATGCTTAGTACGTCGCGCAAATAACCACTAGTTTAACTTCAAATTTTATAACCCATACTCATCAATTCACGCTGAAAAGCTGTGTTACATAATTTAAGTTCTTCACAATTCATTTCTGTTTTATAACGCTGAATTGTACCTTTATTGAAATTCCATGCTTGACTTTTTAATTTTTCGTGCTTGTTATGAATTCTTAATTCATCTTCATTTAACTCAAGTTCAAAGTGTGCTGCTAAGTTCTTAAGTTGGACAAGCTTGTCTTGCATTAAATCTTCATACTTAATAAACAAAACGTTTTTAACTTTTTGCCATTGCTGCCAATTTTTACAGCAGTTTTTAATCTTTGGTATTGAATCTATAATATTCTGAAAATCTTGAAAAGCACCTGTGGAGTCTAAACCTTTTCGAGTCCGTGAGCCATAATCGATGGCTGACAGAATAACATCTCTAGGATCTCGATAGCAGAAAGTTGCTTTGGCTAATCCTAAAAACAAGAGAAGTTTGATTAAAGTAACTGGTTTTGAATGCGTTTTAATGACAGCATCTCCACCTCTAAAGCTTATGCAAATTAGTCTACTAATATTAATAATATTGAATGATTGAATATAGGTATGATTCAAGTGTATCAATGTTTGCGGCTGACTCTTCTTGAGGATGGCTAGTTCAAGTAAGTCCTTTTGATAATTAAAAACAAGAGTACTACCAGATTTGGGGATACTAGAGCTAATAATAATCATAGATTCAATAATTTTGAAGTGGATAAAACAGAATAAACGTTACCCATCTTCACAGTTTAATTGACTTAATAATCACACTTTAGCCAACGTCACAACTTGCTGCTGGTCTTGATATTTACCTTTGCGAGTTTCATAACTCGTCGCGCAGGGTTCTCCCTCTAAAAAGAGTAACTGCACGACACCTTCCGACGCATAAATACGACAATCCGCACTCGAAGAATTAGAAAATTCTAAAGTCAAATGACCGCGCCATGCCGCTTCCGCAGGAGTTAGATTGGCTATAATACCGCAACGCGCATAAGTACTTTTACCAATGCAGATTACTGTAATATTCTCTGGAACTGCTAATTTTTCCAGTGCAACTCCTAAACCATAAGAGTGTGCAGGCAGAATAAAATAACTACCGTGACTATCTGTATGCAGTTGCGTTGGTTCTAAATTCTGCGGATTAAAATTTTTGGGATCGACGACAGTTCCAGGAACATGACGAAATATACGGAACTCAACTGGTGAAAGTCGAATATCGTAACCGTAGGAAGATAGACCATAGCTAATTACAGGTCTAAATAACGTAGTTTCCTGTACTTGTCGAATTAAAGTCGGCTCAAAAGGCGCAATCATACCCTTTTGCGCTTTTTGTGAGATCCAAACGTCGTTTTTAATCACAGTTTTTTCGTCAATCGCAACCGAAATACTAGAATAGCTTGATCTAGCTATGTTGTTTTATCTACGGTCTGTCGCTTCTGCGCACTTGAGTAATTTGATCGGCAACATCGAGTAGTAGTTGCGGCATTTCGGGTCCTGTGAGAATAATATCTACATGACTAGGGCGTTGCTCTAACAAAGCTAAGACTTCTTCTAGCGCAATCAAGCCGAAGTTAATCGCTAAGCTTAACTCATCTAATACAACTAACGAATATTTTCCTTCTAGTACTACTTGCTGTGTATGTTGCCACAATTGACGTAAAGACAGATTTTCAGCCTCGTCTAATTGTGGTGTATCAATATAGCGTGGTAAATCGCAGCGAATCCAATCTAAATGCTGCCCTAACCGTGTTGGATGCTGGTGTCCTTGATTGATCCCGCCTTTGAGGAACTGCACTACTAATACGGGGGTTCCTTGTCCAGCAATTCGCAAAGCTTGCGCCATCACGTTTGTAAAAAAACTGCGGTGCGAGCAAGTAAACACTTGCACCAATCCTTCTACTGGATAAAGTGGACTACAAGCGGGACTAAGGGCTGGATTTTCAAGCTGGGCAACCATAGCGCAATTTTGAATGAGGTGTGAGGACTAATAGCCAGATATATAGTGTACTTTTTCTGTTTGTCCTTTAATAAAACACTAGATATGCTTTTACGTCAACTGTCATAGAGTAGTAGTTTAACCCAAGATGTTGCGATCGCACTGCTTCCGTCAACACCGTATGTGCTGTATTCTAATCAAGGTCTTACATGGCAACAGCAATGTCCTGGCAACGTCCAGATAATCGACAATCGCACCAAATGCGTCCTCATAGCTTTGAACTTGGCTTTACGCGCTTCGCGGCGGCGTCAGTCCTAGCAAAATGCGGCGATACCCAAGTGTTGTGTAACGTTTCAATTCAGCCAGGAGTCCCCAGATTTTTAACTGACTCCGGTCGCGGTTGGTTAACTGCTGAGTATCGAATGCTACCTGGTGCAACTCCTCAACGTCAAGAACGCGAATTTATGCGACTTTCAGGACGTACTCAAGAAATTCAGCGATTGATTGGACGCAGCTTACGCGCTGCACTCGATTTTGAAGCATTGGGAGAACGGACAGTTACAGTTGATGCAGATGTGTTGCAAGCAGATGCTGGTACTCGTACCACTGCAATTAGTGGCGGGTTTGTTGCTTTGGCACGCGCGATGGATAAGTTATTACAACAGGGAGTTTTAGCACGATCGCCAATTGTTCATCAGATAGCTGCGGTTTCGGTAGGATTGTTGCAAGGTGAGCCTTTCTTAGATTTAAACTACATCGAAGACGTCGCCGCCGAAGTTGATTTCAATGTTGTCATGAACGAAAATCTCGGCATCATCGAAGTTCAAGGAACCGCAGAATCAGGAACTTTTAATCGTACTCAAATGAATCAAATTATGGACTTTGCAGAAAAAGGGATTCAGGAATTATTAGAAGCACAGCGTCAGGCGCTTGGTGGTGTGAAATTCTAAAAAAAATCAATAATTACTTGCTCTATAGGCTAGTGAGGATACAACGCTCACAGCAGTTGAGTAGAGAACTGAGCCTCACTAGTAATATAGGCAAAGGAACAATCGTTATATCTATGCCAATTTAGGAGAACAAGATGGCGAAAACGACTAACCCCGAAAAACTCTACGAGCAAGATTTAGTAGCTTGGTGTGATGATACGGTTGCCAAATTGAAAGCAGGCAACTTTGAGGAAATTGATATTGACAGTTTGATTGAAGAGATCGCAGGATTGGCGGGGCGCGATCGGCGAGTCGCTTCAGAGTCTTGCTGGCACATCTGCTCAAACGGATGTAAGTGATCCGGACAACTATCGCGGCTGGGAAATCACGATTCGAGAACAATGACAACAACTTATCGATTTACTCGAACAATCGCCTAGCTTGCAAAACGATTTTGCCATCCTCTTCTCAAAATGCTGGGCTGAAGCATTGGCAAGCGTGAAAGAAGATTATCCCCAAACAGAGTTTCCCAACGAATGGGCATTGAGCAATGAGATCGATGCTCAACTCAGCAAAAGATTTTGGTAAATTCAAGTAATGACTGCAACAAAATTGTTCTAGTACACTCAATTAACTAATACAGAACATAGCGAAAAATTAAGAATATTTGCATTTAAAGTAGCAGCGATCGCAGCTTTCCCCAACTAAAACTCTTGCCTAGCCTAACTTATAGCCTTTCATCGTCGTGATTAAGTGACGTTTTATCTACCGTTCTCACCTACCAATATCTTTGAGACAATTAGAGTCTCATAAACGCCATAAACAAACTGATAGTCATCAGCACAAGGGAGACAACTTTATGAAATTGGCTTACTGGATGTATGCAGGTCCAGCCCACATTGGTACGCTGCGCATCGCCAGTTCGTTTAAGAATGTCCACGCTATTATGCACGCCCCTTTGGGCGACGACTACTTCAATGTGATGCGCTCAATGTTAGAGCGCGAAAGAAATTTTACTCCAGTCACCGCGAGTATTGTCGATCGTAATGTGCTAGCGCGTGGTTCTCAAGAAAAGGTAGTAGACAATATCACCCGCAAAGATGCAGAAGAACATCCCGACTTGATTGTGCTGACGCCGACTTGTACATCAAGTATTCTGCAAGAAGATTTAAATAACTTTGTCGAACGCGCCTCAATTGAAGCAAAAGCTGATGTAATGCTAGCGGATGTCAATCACTATCGCGTTAACGAATTACAAGCAGCAGATCGAACCCTCGATCAAATCGTTCAGTACTACATTAATAAAGCCCGTCGTAGAGGCGAATTACCGACAAGTAAAACTGAAAAGCCTTCCGTTAACATCATTGGTAGTTCTACCCTTGGTTTCCACAATCAGCATGATTGTACTGAGTTAAAGCGACTCATGGCTGACTTGAATATTACAGTTAATGCAGTGATTCCTGAGGGTGCTTCGGTTCACGAATTAAAGAATTTACCCCGCGCTTGGTTTAACTTGGTGCCATATCGCGAACTCGGTTTAATGACAGCGCGATATTTAGAGCAAGAATTTGAAATGCCGTATGTAGATATTACACCAATGGGTGTGGTGGAGACAGCACGATGCATTCGTAAGATTCAGCAGGTAATTAACGCGCAAGGTGCTGATGTTGATTACGAGGGGTTTATTGAAAACCAAACGTTATATGTTTCGCAAGCGGCGTGGTTCTCACGTTCAATTGACTGTCAAAACTTAACGGGTAAAAAAGCTGTCGTGTTTGGCGATAATACTCATGCGGCGGCGATGACGAAGATTTTGGCACGAGAAATGGGCATTCATGTTGTTTGGGCGGGAACTTACTGTAAATATGATGCAGATTGGTTCCGTGAACAGGTAAGTGAATATTGCGATGAAGTGATTATTAGCGATGATAACGGCGCAATTGGCGATGCGATCGCTCGCGTAGAACCGTCGGCAATTTTTGGTACGCAAATGGAACGTCACGTCGGTAAGCGACTGAATATTCCTTGCGGTGTCATTGCTGCACCAATTCACATTCAAAACTTCCCAATTGGCTACAAGCCATTCTTAGGTTACGAAGGCACAAACCAAGTTGCCGATTTGGTTTATAATTCCTTCACTTTAGGCATGGAAGATCACTTGCTAGAAATCTTCGGCGGGCATGATACCAAAGAAGTGATTACAAAGGGAATTTCAGCAGATTCTGACTTGAGTTGGAACAAAGAAGCGCAAGCTGAACTTAATAAAGTTCCTGGTTTTGTGCGGGGGAAAGTCAAGCGCAACACTGAAAAATTTGCGCGCGATCGCGGTTTAAGCGAAATTACACTTGAAGTAATGTACGCAGCGAAAGAAGCTGTGGGTGCGTAAGTTTGGGGTGGGCTTTTGCCCACTCTAGCTGTTATTGCTCCAAAAGCCGCTTGTGCGCTTTAACAAGCAAGTTTATGACTCACATAGCGATTTAAGCTAACCTTTTCTTCTGCCGCTTCTATAGCTAGCCTACGATGAAGTTCTGATGGAATACGAACTTGAAATTTACCACTGTAGCTTTTCTCTGCAATAGGTTCTGGGATTTTCTCGCCATTAGTTTCCATATCGGCTACTACATCTTTTACCAAGTTTGTAATACCTTCTAGTGCAGCATGACGATCTTCATCGAGATAGGATAGACTCGGATACTCAGCACACAACCCTACAAATTCTTGATCCTCAGCTGACCAAGTAACTTTATAGCTGTAGTGTTCGTAATTAATCATTTTCCATCTCCTCAATTTTTTCAATTGCTTCTAAAACCTGCTTAACTTGGTAAGCTTTTGCTTTTCCATCTTTTTCTTGAATATTGACGCGAGGATCTCCAGCCCAAGGTGTTTTGTAAACACAATGACTCGTTCCCTGCTGTGTGGGTTCTCCAAAATAATGATTACAAACCTTTACTAAATCAGTAAAGCGTACATTCTTAGGATTTTTTCTTAGCTGGCTAACGAGTTTTTTTATTTGTGCCATATATTCAATTCCATGCCAACTTTAGTATCAACAGTGATACTATGTCAAGCTTTCTACTGGGTTGATTAACCTATAAATTAAACTGAGGTATCAATGATGCTCTGTTAGAGGATGCCTGAAAAGTATAAATCGCTACGGTAATCGTCTAACCATAAGTCGAACCATAGCAGCATAGATAAAGGCTTCGGAAGTGGCAGGCAAAGCTTCATATTCCGCTTCATAACTCCTGTTGTCTCTCACTACACAAGAGTTAAATTCTATACTTCTTAGACATCCTCTAAAGCGGAAGTCGCATTTTCTAAGGTGTGATGCAATTTGAGAATCAATCGCGCCAGTTGACTATCCTGAATCACCGTGATCGGAAAGTAAGAATCTGAGTTTGTTGTCTAGTTTCCGATGTAGCCTGCTGCAAACGTTTAACATCAGGATACAACATGCGATAAGTCCAACCAACCTCAAGACTCGCGGCGCTACCAGTATGAACTTCTCCAGGATTGATCACTACTACACTACCCGCAAAAGCAACGTGTTTCTCTCCGTGATAACTAAACGCCTCTGCGCCTTGTTCAATAACACCAATAACAAACGTCTCATGCACGTGTCTAGAAAACGCATGTGTGATGTATCTAGCGTGAAGTAACTCCACATTACCTGTGCTACGGATTCACGCCAAAATTTAATTTTCTCTTGCTTACTTGCTAGCAGAATGTGATAACTCAGATTTAATCTTGAGGATATTTTCTAAACGGTTCGCCAATCACGGTTTCTCTTGATGGTTCTTTTGATGGTGTAGCTGCTGGAAATTCAAATGGTTCGCCAAAGATTGTTTCAATGGCTGTATCGCGAGATGAAGTTTGCTCTTTAAACGGCGCAGCTTTCGGTTTTGGTTGTGATGCAGGTTTTTTTGTTTCTTGTATTGGTGTAGAAACAATTCCTAAGCGAATTTGAATTTGTGGTCCTGATTGGGCTAAACGAACTGTTATGCCATCTCTCACGGGCATTTTTGTAATGCGTCTATCATCGATAAAAGTGCCATTCGCACCCAAGCTGATAATTTCCCAGTTGCCATTATTACAACGTAGCTCGATATGTTTGCGGGAGACAACTGCGCTGTATAACACAACATTATTATCAGTGGCACGTCCTACGCAGATAACAGATTCGTCGGCAAATGTCCAATGTTGAATCGGTGTCGAGTGCAGCGGATGTAGGAGAATGAGTGTAATCACTTTAGTAGATTAAAGTTGAAATTAATTAGGACATTTGAAATAAGAACGTGACCAAATCTCCCTTACCGAGGGCGATACGATCGCCAGCACGCAAACGATGGCGATCGCCTGGTTGTAGTGGTCTACTATTGATATAAGTTCCATTTGAACTACCGACATCTTCGACAAAGTAGGCATCTCCTTCAATGCGAATATCCGCATGAATTCGCGAGACTATCTCTGAATTGGGAAATCCAGAAACGTCAATATCTGGAGGAATTTTGTCGTTAGGCTTACCAATGTGAATCACAGCTAAATTTTGCGGCAATTCTATGTTTGTATCTGTTTGAACGTGCAACAATTTTATTGTTTGCTGCTGTAATTGGGTTTTGGAACTACCTGTAGATGATGAGTCTGGGGTTGTGCTAAGCTCCACATTACTTACAGAAGTTGTCGGTAGTGGAGTAGCTGCATCTGGTGATGTTGATTCGGATTGTGATGTCGGTGTTTCTACTGGTTCTACTAAGTAACTCTGACTTGATGTTTCTGCACTCGGTTGTGCGCTAATTACCAAGCGCTGTGGTTCTACAAGTGGCTCAGGAGTTTCTAATTCTGGGATCTCATTACCAACATCCGTACTGATATCACCTGCGAAAATTTCTTCTGTTGCTCGACTTGCTTTTAAGTTAAAACCACATTGACCGCAGAAACTTGCGTCTGTTTGTACCGTTGCTCCACAATTAGGACAACTTGCGGTAGCAGGTAAAGGAGTATAGCAAGCCTCGCACGTTTGCGCTCCGTCGGGGTTAGAGTGATTACAGTTGGGACAGACAATCATGAATATCTTTCCATCAAAATTGAACGTCGAGTTTGCTTAACCGAACATACTACGTCAAATTTTAGTCACTAATTTAGGATTCAGCAGCAGTAGAAATCTGTAACTCTTCTCCTGCATCTCGATCGAGTAGCCACCATAGTTCTCCTTGTGGTTGAATCAAGCGACTAGGATAACTAAAGTCATCAGCATCAGTTGCAAACACTTGCGCTAAGGCAGATTTTTTGTCTGCACCAGCAACTACAAACATCACACATCGCGCGTGATTAATCAACGGCGCTGTAAATGTAATTCGGGGTTCATCCTGCTTGTTACCAACTGCAATCAAGCCGCGTGCTTGCAATGCTTCAGTGTGCGGAAACAACGACGCAGTATGTCCATCGCCGCCCATACCTAGCAAAATAATATCAAACTGGGGAAACTCCCCACTACTGATTTGAAAGAACTGTTGGAGATATTGTTCATACTTGCTGGCAGCGACTGCGGGTTCAACTTCGTCCGTAGGAATTGGGTGAATGTTTTCTTCAGGAAGATTAACGCGATCCAACCAAGCTTTGCGTGCCATGAGTTGATTGCTATCAGGGTCATTTGGTGGCACATAGCGTTCATCACCCCAGAACACATGAATTTTATCCCAAGGTAGCTGTTGCGCGGCGATCGCCTCGTACAATGGTTTAGGTGTACTTCCTCCAGATAGCGCGATTGTACACACACCACGTTCGGCGATCGCATTGGTCATCTGAACGACCGTTAGATGTAGCGATCGCTCAATTAGTGCTGACTTATCTGGTAAAACTTCAATTTTCATTTTTTAATATTAATTTGATCCAGCATTAACATACTGAAACTTTTAAATTTTAGTTTTATATTCTGGTAATTATTAAATAATATTTCTTTTTATATTTCTTGATACAACATAAAAATATATACTCTTTATAATTTCTTATCCTCCACTCAAAATATGCAAACAATTGATTCATCAAGCAGAGTATGCAAAAACTCATAAATTTTTGCCTCAGTAATATCACTTAAAGCTCTTATCCTGCTTTGTGTGATTCATTAGAGCGAGTTTGAAAATTGCTGGTGAGCAGTAAGAATTAAACTAGGATTGTGCTGCTTCTATTTGTTTGAATTTTGTGATGCGTTGCCCTCGATGTTTACAAAACGTCAATGAAACAATTCAACGCTGTCAGTGTGGGTTTGCGCTTGATGATGTAACATCAGCAGATTTAAAAGATTGGTTTGCCGAAATAAAACAAATCTTAGAAAATGCGTATACTGCTGCACCGACACCCTGGCAGCAATCGGGTAAAAGCGGCACATTTGAGGAGTGGACAAGACTTCGTGTGGCAAACATAGCAGCAGTGAATCAACCAGGCAAGTATCTTGATATTGGTTGCGCCAATGGATACTTGCTAGAGTGTCTAGTTGCATGGTCGCGGCTGAAGGGAATTGAGTTAATACCGTACGGTCTAGACTATTCAGTAAAACTAGTTGCCTTAGCTCAGGAACGTCTATCAACTTATGCTGATAACATTTATGTCGGTAATGCTTGGAATTGGACTCCACATCAACGCTTTGACTACGTGCGAACTGAACTGAATTATGTACCGCGTAATTATCAAAAACGTTTTGTTGAGCGATTGATAGCGGAGTTTGTTGCTAAGGATGGTCGGTTGATCATTTCACAATACCGCAGCCGCTGTGATGATTTGAGGCAAGGCTGGATTGATTGTGATTTAGTCGGGTGGGGTTTTGAAGTTATTGAGATTCATTCGGGTTATAGCGAAGGTGGTTTAGAATTATGTCGTGTAGCGGTTTTGCAGCCGTAAACGCATAGATCAGCAGGATAACATAAGAATCGCTGTACTCGACTGTAGAAAGTTGGTTGAGTTCGAGAGATTGTCTGCGGCAGGTGAACGGCACCGTTATTGTTTTAGATCATTCAGCGTGAGTTCTATAAATTCATTTCCAGAACATTTAATCGTATTTACGCGTTATCCCGAACCAGGAAAAGCTAAAACGAGATTAATACCAGCATTGGGAGCCGCAGAAGCCGCACAGTTACAACGGCAAATGACCGAGCATACACTTTTACAAGTCAGCAAATGCGATCGCTCGCTAACAGTAGAAGTGCGTTTTGCTGATGGTAATTTAAAATTGATGCAAGAGTGGTTAGGTCATCATCTTAACTATCAACCCCAAGGTGAAGGCGACTTAGGTACTAAAATCAAGCATTCCTTAGCTGCGGCTTTTGCGCGTGGTAGTCAACGAGTTGTGACTATTGGCACGGATTGTCCAGGTATAACCGCAGAGTTACTTGCAATGGCTTTTCATCAATTGCATGAATGCGATCTAGTTCTTGGTCCAGCAATCGATGGTGGATATTATTTAATTGGTGTTAGTCGGTTGATTGCAGAACTCTTTAATAATATTTCCTGGGGAAGTGCTGCAGTTTTGCAACAAACACAAGCGATCGCCCAAAAGCTGAACTTATCGGTTGCCATGCTTCCTCCTTTAGCAGATGTCGATCGCCCTGAAGATTTAGTCGTGTGGGAGCAGATACAGAGCAGAGGAGAAATGACTTGAATCGCTTTAAGCTAATTACTTCTAACAACTGATTTGGGAAATTGCTTTTTTAAAGCTGGAAAGACAGGACAAGGCGATCTATTCTCGAAATTCTCTGGTTTACTCCAAGTAAATGGAGCTTTCTGAGCTGCTGACATCCACAACAGGCGCTTGGCTCGTGTCATCGCAACGTAGAGTAAACGGTACTCTTCCGCAGTTTTGAGTTGCTTTGCTTGCTCACTCGCTTCGGTAACGTCGGGTAACGGAAATTCATGCAGTGCAGCACGAATTTGGGCGCGGGCAACTTCTGCAAGCGTAAAGTCGCCGAGAAATTTAATTTGCGGTGGTACCCAGAAACTCCCAGGAATCAAGTTTTCGTGTAAGAACGGGATAAAAACATAATCCCAGTCTAGCCCTTTGGCTTTGTGCATCGTAATGATTGTGACTTGACCAGGACGAGTGTAACGCGCCTCAACTTCTTCGGTTTCGACTGGTTCAAAGCGTTCAGAACTAACGATCTCATTTAAGACAAATATTGCTTCACTAGAACTATTACCAGTAATTTGCCGTGTAATACGTTCAGCTAGTTTATCGGCAGTAGCTAGTTCTGCTTGATCGTATTTGAGTTCAGAAGCGATAAAAGCAATTAGGTGGTAGTAGGGTAATTCCATCCGTGCGCGCAGCATACTACAGCATAAGTTCCGCCCTTGTAGTGCTGCTTCAGATTGGGGTGGATCTAATGGTCCAGGATAGAGAAACTGTTCAGGGACACTCGCCAGTGCATTGAGGTCTTGTGTGGGAATCATCTGACGCTGGACGAGAACTTCTAGCGCGGCTTTTAAGTAGTCAGAAGAATGGGGGCGATCGAGAAATTGCAGCATTGCCAAAATTTCTGCCGGAACGTGTGAGTGGCGATCGCTTTCTGAAACTTCATAAAGTGGTATGTTATGCTCGCGACAAATTGATGTCAGTTCTGACACTAACCACCGTCCCTGGCGGTTTTCACGGACTAAGATCGCCGCACTGCCGTTAGGATTTTCTCCAAATAGATCCACTAAGCGTTTGCCAATTAATTCTGCTGTGTGGTGGATATCGCGTGGTGTATATAGTTCCAATCCACGACCAACTGGTACAGGATTTGCATTAGGTTGCGGATCGCTATCGGCAACAGGTCGAATTTTCTGCATGCGAAACGGAAGTGAAACAGATTGTTTGTTCTGACTTCCATAAGTCCGATTTACCCAATTTAAAGTAAAGTTAGCAGCGTCAATAATCATTTGACTACTGCGACCGGCTTGATCCATTGTTGCTAGTCGGTTCTGAGAGCGGCACTCTTCACAAAACTGGCGAAAATAGATCGGGTCAGCAGGTGTAAACGTTGAGTTAATGGCTTGATTAGGATCGCCAACACGAATCAAGTGTGGAGAAGCTTCTGGAGTATTAGGATCGCTAGCGAGAATTTCTAATAATTTGGTTTGGAGTGGGGTAGAGTCTTGCGCTTCATCTTCAAATACTGCAAATACCTGATTTTGCTCGAACTTACAAGCGTTAGGATTTTCTAATACACGCAATGCGGCAAGAATCATGTCGTCGTAGTCGATCAAGTCACGCGATCGCATGAGATTTTCGTACTGTTCGTACAACCCAGCAGCAATTTCGACAATTCCATATTCATCAGTCGTTTGCGTGCTTAATTTCCGCAGCTGTTGTGGTTGATAACCCGAACTTTTTGCTTCATGAATCGCGGTAGCAGCTAAATCTGGTAATACTTCGGTTCGCAGTACCGATTGACGACGTAACCTTTCGGTTTCTTCACCATCAAAGTACAACCCTTCAAGTAATTGCGAATAACGTCGCGGATGATTCGCAATCCATTGTTCAACACACGTCCGAATTAATCGATGACCTTGATTAGGTGTAATTAGAGTGGCATTCTCTAGTTGTAAGCCTGATAAGTCAGGATGACGCGTGGCAATATTTAAGGCAAGCCCGTGGAGGGTGTGGACAACGAACCCAGTAGGAGGTAATGATAATTCTTCACGCAGGTATTTACGCACTTTGGCTTTGATATTAGCTGCTGCTGAACGCGTAAACGTGACAATCACGATCTGACGTCGGGCGTGGAGTTGGTAACGCGCGATCGCTAACGCCGCTGCTGCTGCCATTCCTGTAGACTTTCCTGCACCTGGAACTGCACTTACTGCCAAAGCACCACCCTGCCAATCTGCCATTTGCTGCTGCCCAGATCGCAAGCTATTTCTAATTCGTTCCCAAGCTGTGGTGCGGAGTGCAGAGGCAGAATGCAATGATAATTCGGATTCAGTCTGAGTAAAATTCGCGTCTGGCATTTTTTAGGAGTTAGGGGCGAGGGGTTAGGGGCGAGGGCTGATAACCTTTAACCATTGATTTATGCGATCGCACCCTCTCCTTTTATTACACTGATAGTTTATAAATGACAAATTCTAAACATTTTCACTACTTCGCCTTGATTGCAGTCATTTTGGTTGGTGGGCTGCTGCGGTTTTGGCATCTAGATTTGAAGTCATTTTGGTTAGATGAAATTATTACAGCCTTATTCAGTCTGGGGCGAAACTACAATGACGTGCCTTTGGATGTTGTGTTTCCTGTAGAGGGTCTGTCGCAAATTTTCAGTTTTAAGGCTGCGCTATCTTGTCCTCAGATTGCTGCGAATCTTGCTACTCAGTCCGTGCATCCCCCGTTGTTTTTTTGTTTACTTCACAGTTGGGTACAAACAGCTTTTGTTGGCATAGAAGATTGGGGTTTGGTGTGGAGTTTGCGATCGCTTCCGGCTTTAATTGGCGTTGCGGCGATCGCGGCAATTTACTGGCTGAATGCGATCGCCTTTTCGCGCAGTGCAGGACTCATAGCAGCAGCTTTTATGGCAGTTTCACCTTTTGCTGTGTATTTATCACAAGAAGCGCGTCATTATACATTGCCTATCCTATTGATTACTTTATCACTCGTAGGACTAACCCAGATTCAAAAGGATTTACTGCAACAGAAGCTACGCTATTTTACTTGGTTGGGATGGATCGCGGTAAACTGTCTTGGTTTTTACACTCACTACTTTTTTATTTTGGCGTTCGTTGCTCAGGTAGTTACCTTACTTGCACTTATGTACTCGCGACGCCGTAGCTTGCCACGTTACAGCTTCTTAGCGATCGCTGCGTCAATTTTAGTGGTTGTTGCTAGCTTTATTCCGTGGTTGCTGGCGATGTTGAGTCACGCTAATCGTTCGGAAACAACATGGTTATCACAGTCAAATCCTATTGCTCCGATTTATCAAACTCTGGCTAGTTGGGTACTAATGCTAATAGCGTTACCTGTGGAGAATCAGCCTTGGTGGATTGCAATTGTTGTCGCTTTGGTCATGATAGTGTTCAGCATTTGGAGCACACAGCTTATTTTCAGAGGTTTAAAGCAACTGTGGCATTCTCCAAAAACTCATTTATCAACAAAAATACTATTGAGTTTTACAATAATTGTCTTACTAGAGATGTTCGTTATTGTTTACTTTTTAGGCAGAGATATCACAATTGCCCCGCGCTATAACTTTGTTTATTATCCTAGTTTTTGCGCTTTAGTGGGAGCAAGCCTTGCTGTTCAAAATTTTAAATTAAAACTGCCCAATGCTAAGTATATTGTTATCAGTTTTGGGCTGATAAGTTCTATTTTTGTAGTGAATAATTTAGCTTTTCAAAAACCATTTAATCCTAAGCTTGTTGCTCAAAATATGAATTTAGAACCTACTATACCGCTGATGATGGTAGTAGGATATGAAACTTATCAAGATGTTGCCCTAGGATTAAGCTTCGCTTTAGCGCTAGAGAAAATAAGAGTCAACGATTCAACAAATCTAGCTTTTTTATCGCGATCGCCAGGATATGAATCGGTTTGGCAAAAGCTTTCTACATCACCATTACCCGAAGCTACCAGAGTCAATTTATGGATAGTCGCGCCAGGACTAAAACGCCGTGCCTACCCTCCACAACTGACATTATCAAACAAGCAATGTGATATTGACACGACACAGCATTACCGGATCGGGATTCCCTATCAGCTTTATCGCTGTAGCTAGTACTATTTGTTTCCTCAAGTTTAAGAAGCATCTTGCTGCTGCGCTTTGAGATCGCGTTCCATCTGCGCCATAATCGCGTTTCTTACCCATTCCGATTTATCGGGAAGCGATCGCACATATTTATCAACTTCTACAGGCAAGCGAATCGCTAATGGAGACGCTGCTAGTTCCATGCGATGCTTGACAAACTTTTGTGGATTTCCCCCTTCTTTTGCCATATTTTTTAATGTTTACGATAGATCTTATTATGATAAAATATTTTTTATGAGTTGAATGCCAGAGGAACAAAGTTACCAGCTTCCCCTCCTCTGGCTAAACCTCAGAACGTGAAGTATACACAAGATCTACAGCACACAAGGTCTACTGATAATGTATACGCGAGGTCTACAGAAACTAATGTATACAGGAGGTATATAATGCATTTTACCCAATCATCCAATTTTGCGATCGCTTCAACGGAAATAAATCAATATTTTTCTTCACAGCTTCCCAAAAATTCAGTTGAACTCAAACCGCTTGTTGCTAAAAAAATCACAGTTGAGCGCGTTGGATTTACACGTAATGCCTCAAACACCCCGTATATCGTTTATCTAGTTGGAGAACGCCGCTGTTGTACGTTCATCAAACGCAAAGTTTTGACATCTTTAATTCAAAAGCTAGTTAAGTTAACGCACAGCATTACTGAGGCTATTCGCAGCCTTACAGTCAACTCAACAAGAGGACTGCAAATTAGAACTATGTCCGATGCAGTCTGTATCGAGCATCATGACGTCGTGAAGTTTTTGGAGAACTACAACACCTTAGCATTAACATCTATCGCTCCAACTGCGAATTGTGAATGTCAACGAGATGAAATATGCGTTCATGCGATCGCGCAGTTGTTTGTGACGTTAGGCGATCGCCTTCCTACTTTCACCTTTTCAGCCGAAGCACCGATTAAACCCGTACGTCCTTTAACAAACTTAAGATTTGCTAGACAACTCACCAATTATTCACACAAAAACGATATCCAGTCTTTGTTACAAAAATCTTTTTGGTAGTAGATGCAATTCGCAAAAGCTCAAATTGTTACACTAGCTCGATTTTCTCTAAAAAAGGGCATAAACTACAAATAGAGACTTATTCTGTAGTCAAAGCTACAGTGAATAAAAGACTATTATGGTAGAAGCATCAGTACTACCCTTAGAGGCTCCTTCTCCTGCACACATCTGTCCCTTCGATCAAGCGTGTAGTTATCTAGAGCAAGCAGCCAAAGAATTACAACTCGACCCAGGCTTATTAGCTGTTCTCAGTCATCCCCGTAAAGTCGTCACTGTTTCAGTTCCTGTGAAATTAGATAGCGGTGAAGTGCAAGTACTTGCAGGGCATCGAGTGCAGCACAGTGATGTCTTAGGACCCTATAAAGGAGGAATTCGCTATCATCCAGCAGTCACACTGCGTGAAGTATCAGCTTTGGCAATGCTAATGACGTGGAAATGCGCACTACTGGGAATTCCCTATGGCGGTGCTAAGGGAGGAATTGCCTTAGATCCAACTCGTTACAGTACCGGAGAGTTAGAGAGAATTACGCGTCGCTATACCAGTGAGTTAATTAAAGATATTGGTCCAGAGGTGGATATCCCTGCGCCCGATATGGGAACTTCTGCCCGCGAAATGGCGTGGATTATGGATACCTACTCAGTCAATGTCGGTCATGCGGTTCCTGGGGTTGTTACGGGTAAGCCAATTTCAATTGGTGGTTCTAGAGGGCGCGAACAGGCAACAGGACGCGGAGTAATGATCGTTGTGCGAGAAGCTTTAGCAGCGCGAGGTCAGTCGCTGGTAGGAGCAAGAATTGCCATTCAAGGGTTTGGTAATGTTGGTAGCGCTGCAGCATTATTACTTCATGAAGCCGGAGCGAAAATTATTGCAGTTTCCACAGGTTCTGGTGGTCTTTTTTCAGAAAAAGGCTTAGATATTCCAGCATTAAAAAACTATGCAGCAGCCAACCGCAAGCAGATTTCTGGTTTTGCACAAGGAACTCCAATTACAAATACGGAATTATTAACTTTGCCTTGTGATGTCCTGATTCCGGCAGCGCTAGAAAATCAAATCACTGAAGAAAATGCGCATCAAGTCCAAGCATCAATTGTCGCAGAAGCAGCAAACGCACCCGTAACGTTAATGGCACATAAGGAATTAGAAGCGCGGGGTGTCACTGTGCTACCAGATATTTTGACGAATGCTGGCGGAGTTGTTGTCAGTTATCTAGAGTGGGTGCAAGGACTTTCTTACCTATTTTGGGATGAACAGCGCGTCAATCGGGAAATGGAAGCATTGATGGTTAATGCTTATCAGCAAGTCATCAAACAGTCGCAAAAGCGGCAAGTTCCATTACGGTTAGCTGCCTATACTTTAGGCGTGGGTCGTATTGCCCAAGCACTAAGCGATCGCGGTTTGTATCCTTAGATGCCCTCCGACTGAAGTCGGGGCTACTCAAGCCAAGTGTACCTTCGTACACTAAAACAAGATTTTTATGAGTAAGTTCACCTCCGTGGACTTCGTTTATTTAGCGGCGAATTCATTCGCACTCGCATTCTTCAGGAACTTTGATGCTGATTCAAAATGAGAAGATTGCGGCTATGTCATGGTAGATGTATGCATGAATGAGACTTAAAGAGCGATCGCTTACGTTAATGATGTAGTTACAGCAGATGGTCAAACGTGCCGATGTCAGCACCAAAAAGTTAATTAGTCTCGCACCCGATAACTGGGTCAATAAGAGGATGGGAGGACAAGGGGAATCTTCATCGGTCTTTTCCCCCCTTCTCCGTGTCACCCCTCCCCGCGTCCTCTTTGACGTGCGGATGAACAATTAAATCAACTAGAGACGGTTTTAGCATTTTTTGCTACCTTCGTGCTTGATAGTGCGTTAGTGCAAGAGATTATGAGGTGGGATATGGCTGTGTTAAGGGAGTCGCCTTGGTATCAAGAAATTGAGCAGCGGGGAATACGCATCGGTGAGGAACTCGGTGAATACCGCGGGCGAAGACAGGAAATTTTATCCAACATTGCTACCATTTTAGAGGTGAAATTTGGTAGTGAGGGCTTGGAATTAATGTCCCAAGTAGCCCAGATTTCTGATTTAGAGCGGTTGCAGGAAATTTGACGCAGCATTGTTGTAGCAAATACACTTGCAGAACTGCCGGATGTTTTGTAATCAAATCTAGGTAAAAATTAGGCAGTAATTGATGTAATGAGTAGTTAGTAAGTGCGAATTTTGTAGGAGAATTTACATAAAAATAGCCTACTATAAAATTGCAAAAATTTGTCTCCAAAATATATCACCTCCCAGCGGCAAGATTGGCAGATGAAGAGGGTGGGTTAAGTAGGTTCCTCCTGTAGCGGTGAGGGGGAGTCAAATTAAAATAGGGTAAGCAAGAATGCGATTCGACTGGGATAACCGCAAAAGTCAACTACTTCAGCAAAATCGGGGATATTCTCTCAAAGAGGTTTCTAGGATTCTGGCAGGTGATTATGTGGAGCAGATGAAGCGAGATGATCCTGAACAGTTCATTGCTATTGGATATTTGGGAAATACGCTTTTATCAGTAATTTATGAGATTCGTTCTGATGAGGATGGGGAATATGTTTGGTTAGTTACGTATTGGAAAAGTACAAAAAGAGAGCGAGAGATTTATGAGCAATATTTCTATTGAAGAACTGGAACAGAAAATTGAGGCTGGCGAAGAAGTGATTGATCAGTATTTTGACCCTGCCACCATACGAGTTGGCACACCCCGCTTGATGACTTCACGTAGAGGACAAGATCAGACAATCACCAATTTAGAGATTCCGCCTGCCATGCTGAATGAGCTTGACCAAATGGCGAACGAACTCAATATTAGCCGTCAAGCTGTGATTAAAATGATGCTACGACGCGCTCTCGATGAACACTATTTAGCGAAGCGATTGACATCATCATGAAATTGCTCAGCTTAGACAAAGCGCGATCGCCCCACTCATAAATCCGATCGCCCGACAATTAACAAAACGGTTGGGAGAATTACCCCAACAGATGCGTACTTCAGTTTTGGGTTTGCCATTGCCTGCATTGAAAGATTTAAGTGAAGCTTTACTGGATTTTATGAGTATGGCTGATTTGCAAGCTTGGTTGGCACAACAGGG
This sequence comes from Gloeocapsopsis crepidinum LEGE 06123, assembly GCF_015207655.1. Taxonomy (GTDB): domain Bacteria; phylum Cyanobacteriota; class Cyanobacteriia; order Cyanobacteriales; family Chroococcidiopsidaceae; genus Gloeocapsopsis; species Gloeocapsopsis crepidinum. The sequence continues at coordinate 21,779 of NZ_JADEWN010000081.1, forward strand.
TTAGCTTGCCTAGGAAAAATTGCGATCGCCCCATCAGCCTTAGAATTTTCGCAATACACCGCGACTGAAACGTTTCAGGGCAGAGAAGAAGACGGCGCAGGGACGGAGGTGAGAAGAATATAGCCCATAGAATTCATGTAAAACCCTATGGCTATTACAGAGCTATTAACAACACTGAGGCAATTACCTCGAACTGAAAAATTGAAGGTGATGCAGTTTTTATTAGCAGAGTTAGTCAAGGAGGAAAAAATTACTGTGCTGCAACAGACAGCTCCATCTTTAAATCCTGACTATCCGCTGCGTGGATTGCCGCTGGTGGTTGCAGAAGATTTTGATCAGCCAATGCCAGAACTTTGGGAAGCATTGAGCTAATGATTTTGTTGGATACTCATGTTTGGTAGTGGTAGCTTCATGATTCAAATCGATTATCTAGATTATCTAATCGAATACAAAATTTAATAGACCGAATTTTAATTGCAATTGCTAGACGATATGATATTCCTCTGGTGACTCTAGACACTCAGATTTTGAACTATCCTCATGTGCAAACACTCTCGGAGGTTCCGCTGCGTTTCCTCAACGTCTTGATCCCGATCGCTCAACCTATATAAAGTGCGATCGCTCTTCTACCCCATCACTCTATTAGCAAGAGAATGATGGCAGGGTTTTATGTTTAAGCTAGGAATTATTTTGTGCATAAACTGTTGAGTTGGTCTGGTGAAATAGTGACATCAAAAGATAGATTATTTGATCACTTTTCTGAGGAACAATGGCAGGTTTTGCAGATAAATATGGTATGTTTGGGTGTGACTTTAAGGTATGTTGATGAGGTATTTTTCGATGTCATCCAGCGCAGCATGAGCGGCAAGAATATTTTGTGCATCCCAAACATTGGAGTCTACAATATACACCTGTTTAGTTTGAACGGCTTTGAGTTGCTGCCACAGTGGTTTTTGCTGAAGCTGTTCTAAAAAGTCCTCTCGTTCAGGATGGGATACAACTAAGAGAATATCACCGTCAATACTGTGTAAGTATTCCTCAGAAATAGGAAGAGTATATTTAGCATTTGTCGTTAAGGATGGAGGATACTTTAGCCCAATATCATCTAAAATTTTTGTTGAAAAACCTAATTTTCCATTAGTAACAATGCCGCCATCACGCAAATAAATAACAGAAACGCGAATCTGTTGGCGGCGATCGCCTAATCTTTGTTTCAGTTCTTCAACTCTGCGATAATAATCGTTTATGAGCTGATTAGCCTTTTCTGTTTTGTCAAATACTGTTGCAACATCTTGAAGAAATAGCTTAAAATCTCCTGAAGTTTCTTCCCAAGGCAGCAAGATTGTAGGAGCAATTTGCGACAAAAGGTCATAGTCCGTCTTGGCTCTTGAAAGAGATAGCGCAACTATCAAGTCAGGTTGAAGTGATAGCAGCTTTTCTAAGCTAAACTCACTAGAAGAATGTAAAAACTCAATTCCATTTATTTTTCCTACCAAATAGGGAATATCTTCCACTCTCCAGTAATTACCTATTTCAGAAGCAACCGGTTTGATTTCCTGGTTTTGAACTTCCTGCTGCTCAACAATTGGTTTAACTTCTGCCCATCCAGGCTCAATCGCAACAACATTCAAGCATCCCGATATCAGTAAAAACCACAGCCGCACACCACCAGACAACCACCAACGCTTCATCTCAACTCCTGATCCACCAGCAGGCAGAACTTTTGTTGGGTAATAGGTAAGCCTTTAGCACTTAGCATTTAGCAACCAAACAAAAGCTAATAGCCAATCGCCAAAAGCTAATCGCTAATAGTTACCCGCTTCAACGAAGCTGAGTATAGCGAATTATTAGCAACTGCGTCTATGACAAAAACGAAACTATAGCTCTTAAATGGACTTTTTACCGAATAAACATTCACTGGGTGTAATCATAAACCTACGCTTAAAGGCTTCAGCAAAGCGTCCCTGATGGGAATAACCAACGCGGTGAGCAACCTCAGCAATAGATACAGCCTATTGCAGTTTTATGAGGCACAGTAGCAACAGTGAGTAAACCAGTTTTTCAAATGCACGGGATTAATTAAATCGAGTGCAGTGGCAATGAGAAGATCAACCCTGAATGCAGTAGTTGGGG
>NZ_JADEWN010000082.1 GCF_015207655.1 Gloeocapsopsis crepidinum LEGE 06123
CCCCAACTACTGCATTCAGGGTTGATCTTCTCATTGCCACTGCACTCGATTTAATTAATCCCGTGCATTTGAAAAACTGGTTTACTCACTGTTGCTACTGTGCCTCATAAAACTGCAATAGGCTGTAACTAATCATAGTATGACGCAATTGATAAGGAACTCTATATCTAATGCCCATACTTGTAAGTAGCGATCGCCATACTCCGTTTAACGCTTGTTGACTTATAGGATTGCCCAATTTTCCTAAAAATACGTAGCTTTTTCTATGGGGTATAGAAGTCAATAAACTTTTTAATTCATCATTTATAGGAAATACCCTGCAAGCTTCTGTTTTAGTACCCTGCTTTTTTACTATTTTCCCAGATGCATTTATTTGACCTTCAACAAATTTCAACTTATTTCTAACTAAATCAATATTTTCCCATTTTAACGCGACTGCTTCAGACGGACGACATCCTGTTAGCCAACAAAAATATACATATTTATAATACTGAGAGTGAGTATTTTTAAATCTAGAGTAAGTATTTAATTTTAAAGCTTCTAGAATTTGATAAACTTCAGAAACACTAAAAATATCAATTCCTTCATCTTCTGATTTATCGCGTGATTTATTTTTAATGGTTGATAGGAGATCTCGGTACTCTATTCCCCAATGTCTGGGAATATTGCCTTGTTTGCTATTCCAATCAATAGCAGCGACTATTAATTTAAATCTCTCTTTACTAGTTTGAGTAGTCCGACTTAAATCGCTAAAAATCCACTGTACTAAATCACTTTTACATTCTAGCTTTTGAATTGGGCATTTTTCTATCAAGCTAGTAACGGTTTTGATCGTAGTGAGTATATAAGTTTCTGTCCAAGCGCCAGTACTAATGTGAAAAGCTACATACTTATTCCAAAGAATTTGTAAATCATCTTTTTCTACTAATCTTAAACCACCGATTTTTTTTGCCTTAATTTCCTCCTGTTTCTCATGCACTAATTGCTTAAGAGCGTTTAAGTCTACTGGCTGTAGCTTGGCAATACACTGTGATATCTCTTCATCGACTAGTAAGGCTAGATTTAATGCTTGAATCTTATCGCTACCCAGTCCTATAGTTTTTCGCCCAAGCTTGCTATTTAAGCGTAATTGATACATCTCTCCGTACTTGGTTCTCATGACCATAACGCTTAAATGCTTAAAATCTGGTTTCGTTGCTACCATACGGTTTGCTCTAAATGGTTGAAGTGATAGCACTTAGATTAGCATGAATGGTTGAATAATTGGTTGAAGTAGTTCAAATATTTATCGTAGAATGCCGCAAAATGTTGATATACATAGGCTATAGAAAACTAACAAGCAGCACTGGAAATGCTGTTTGGGGGTAACTTCAACGAGGGTTCGAATCCCTCCCTCTCCGTTTAAAAGACAATTTGTGGAATTAGCTTTTCTTCAGTATTTATTGAAGTTATGTAACCAATACCCAAGAAGCGATCGCCTTCCTCATAAATCTGCAAGGGTAAATTTAACGGTAAATCGGTAACATCATAAAGAATCTTTTGACCTTGACACCATTTTTGGGCGATCGCGGTTGGTAAGATGACAGAATTAAGATGCTGTAAAGCTTGTGTCGGTGGAATTGGTTGAAAACTACCTTGTTGAATTTGAGATTCTAATTGCTCAAACGTTAAGCTATCTGCAATGTCAAAGCCACTGCTTTGCGTACGAATGAGTTTCGCTAAAGTTCCACCAGTTTGTAAGACTCTACCCAAATCGCGGGCGATCGCGCGAATATATGTTCCTGTACCACAAGCAATTGCCACATCAATTTCAGGAAAATCTCCAGATCGCCAGTCTAAAATTTCAATTTGGAAGACTTCTACACTCCGTACAGGAATTTCAATGTTTTTCCCCGCGCGTGCAAGATCGTATAAACGTTTTCCTTTGACTTGAATTGCACTATAACGCGGCGGTATTTGGTCAATTTTGCCTTGAAATTGTTTGAGTGCGGTTGCGACTTGTTCTAGGCTTAAATCGGATACTGGCTGTGAGGTAGTGACTTCCCCTTCGAGATCGTCTGTTGTTGTCGTGATTCCTAATTGAATTGTTGCTTTGTAGGCTTTATCTGACTGTAAAAACTGCAACAAGCGAGTCGCTTTTCCTAAAGCGATCGGTAAAACACCTGTAGCCGCAGGATCTAAAGTTCCGCCATGTCCTACACGCTTCATCTGTAATAGTCGCCGTACTCGCGCTACACAGTCGTGGGAAGTGAATCCAGCGGGCTTGTTTAAATTAAGAAAACCTTGCACAATCTACGAATAAAATTAAGACGCTATGAAACATTTAACAAGAATTACATTCAATCCTGGCGTGATGGGAGGCAAACCTTGTATTCGAGGCTTGCGTGTAACTGTAGGAATGCTGATTGGGTTGATAGCATCAGGACATTCTACAGAAGAAATTTTAGAAGCTTATCCTTACTTAGAGGAAGAAGATTTACGTGAAGCTTTGACATATGCAGCTTGGCGTGTAGAGGAAGTCGATATACCACTCATTGTTCAGTAAGACTTCTCGCATGGATAAATCCCAACTTTACAGGGTAACTAGTGAAAATGTAGTTATTCCTCATTTACTCGTTGCAATTGCGCAATGCGAGGATCGATGATTTTTTGACCGAGAGTGGGGAATTTAATCGCGACAGATACTTTGTTTCCAGAACCGAAAACATGGGTGATTTCACCAACTCCAAACGTTTTGTGTAGTACGCGATCGCCGACTTGCCAACTTTGTGGACTTGTGTTTACAGGAGTTGCTGCTACTTCTCTACTTCGCGAAGCAATACTCGGTGGTTTTGTATAACTCTGACTCACAGGCTGTTGATCTGCAAGTAATTCTTCGGGTAACTCTGTTAAAAACTGCGAACGAATCGCCGGTTCGCGCGAACCATAAAGACGGCGTTCCCGTGCATGAGAAAGATGCAATAGTTCTTGCGCGCGAGTAATTCCGACATAACACAAACGCCGTTCTTCTTCTAAAGCATCAGGATCGTCTAAGGAACGGAAATTAGGTAATAATCCTTGTTCCATCCCTACTAAGAAAACGACAGGAAACTCTAACCCTTTAGCTGCGTGTAATGTTAGTAAGGAAACAGCTTTTTGTCCTTCTTTTAAATTATCTAAATCAGAATTTAATGCAGTGCTAGCTAAAAAAGCTTCTAAAGAAGTATCTTCACTTTCTTCTTCAAATTGGACGACAGCATTATAAAGTTCCTGCAAGTTTTGTAACCGGTCTAAACTTTCATCTGTACCTTGATTTTTTAAGTCTTGAATATAACCTGATTCTTCCATAATTGCTTGCACAATTACTGACGCAGGAGTGATATCTACCTGTTCTTGCCAGCGGCTGATTAACTGTGCAAAACTAGTTACACCTTTCACCGATCGCCCTGCTAAAGTCCCTGCTGATGTTTCATCGTTAATAATTTCCCATACAGGAATGCTTAACTCTTGTGCTGCACTTACCAAAGCATCAATTGTGGCTTTACCAACACCACGTCGCGGTGTATTAATGACACGCAGTAAACTTACCGTATCTGCAGGATTAACAATTACACGTAGATAAGCCAGAATATCTTTAATTTCTTTGCGATCGTAAAACTTCAATCCACCAACAATTGTGTAAGGAATACCCCAGCGTACTAAAGTATCTTCAAATGGTCGAGATTGTGCGTTAGTCCGGTAGAGAATTGCAAAACTACCCCAATTAAAATCAGAATAACGGCGTTCTAAATTCCGAATTTGATTGATTACAAACTGCGATTCTGCAATTTCATCATCAGCTTTATATAAATAAATTTGTTCGCCAACTTCACGAGTAGGTTTGAGAACTTTATCGATGCGTTGAGTGTTATTTTCGATCAGTTCGTTGGCAGCTTGGAGAATATTTTCTCTAGAGCGATAGTTTTCTTCTAGCTTCACCATTGTACGAGTATCAGCATCAGGCAATCCATCACCGAAGTCAGACTGAAATTCTAGTAAAATTGTGAAATCTGCCATGCGGAAACTATAAATCGATTGATCCGCATCACCAACTACAAACACTGAGCGATTGCGCCAATCCCAGTTGTGTTTATTGGTTTCTCCATTGGTAACAAGTAACCGAATTAAGTCATATTGAGTCCGGTTGGTATCTTGGTACTCATCAACTAATATATGTTGAAATTTACGATGCCAATAACCTAGAACTTGTTCGTTTTGTTGAAATAGTTGTACGGGAACCAGAATTAAATCATCAAAATCTAAAGCATTGTTTTCGGCTAAAGCGCTTTGGTATTGACTGTAAACTTCAGCAATTACGCGCCCGCGATAATTGGGTTGTTGGCGTTCAAATTCTTGCGTTGTTAATCCTTGATTTTTTGCATTACTGATTGCGTAGCGTACTGATCGCGGCTCAAATTTTTTGTCATCTAAATTGAGTTGTTTGATGACTATTTGCTTGACAAGGCTTTGAGCATCTGATTCATCAAAAATTGAAAAATTACGATTCCAGCGCCGTCCTTGTTCGTCTTGATATTTTTCGATATCGAATCGCAGAATACGGGAAAATAAGCTGTGGAAAGTACCAATCCACAAATCTTTGATAATGGTTTTGTATACGCGCGATCGCAGACTTGTCTGTTCGTGCGGTGCTAACGCTTCTAAGGGTTTTCCGTAGTCTTGAAGTGCAATTTGTTCTGCAAACAGCTTCTGGATGCGTTCTTTCATCTCCCGCGCTGCTTTATTCGTGAAGGTAACAGCCAAAATATTTTCAGGATCGACGCGGTGCTTCAAAATGAGATTGGCAATTCGGTAGGTTAGTGCCCGCGTTTTACCAGAACCTGCGCCAGCAACGACTAACATGGGACCGCAGAAATGTTCTACAGCTTGGCGTTGACTAGGATTGAGGTGACTGAGAAAGTCAATGGTTGTTGTCATGAGTGTAAGAAGTGCGATATCGCGCTTAAGGCTGTAAAAGATATATCCTGCCTGACCTATACTACAAAACTTATGATATCTTTGTAGCTTCCTAATTGAAGCATTGCCGCGCTCTCATTACAATTTGCTGCTACAGAATTTGTATCACCTAATATTGCTGCTTTCCAAATTGAAAATCTAAGTTGTAAATCTTTAGCAAACATTAAGCCCGCTGGAGTTCAGTAGTATTACTGTTATTATCTCCAAACATAAAATAATCAATTGAGTTTTTCAGTAGATTTCGCATTCATTCACTATCTACAGTTTGATAGGCTCTATCACATTAAAACATTTCATCTAGCATAACTAATAACGATTATGGGAACATCAGATACACCTTTGTGGGTTCAAGATAGAGATACAGTGATTACTGAAGAAAGTAATGTTGAGTGGCGTTATGGAACACCACCAGATTATTCGCGTAACAATGCAACACTCAAACAACAAAGTCAATACAATCATATCGAAGGTTCTTTAGAAGCGATTGTCCAAAACTTAGTGAGAACTTTTGAAATGGAAGCCTCCTTCAAAACGAATCCCCAACAGTGGTTATCAGTTGTCGCTGATAAGTTTCGGATGCGGACAAATACTGAACCAGAATATACTGCCGAGGACATCGTCGCTGCTGGAACTTACAACTTATTTTTAGGAGAATCGGATCGCTACAGCGCGAAAGCTGAAGATTTTGAATCGTCAGGAAGAATCTTTCATGAAGCATTTCCTAATGGTTTTTTATGGGAAGTGATTGAGGTACTAGCAGGACCACCCAATGTTACTTTTAAATGGCGTCATTGGGGAACTTTTAATGGTGCATATAAAGAACATCAACCAACCGGAGAAATTGTCGAAGTTGTTGGTATTAGTGTGGCACGGGTGACTGATGATTTAAAAATTGAATCATTAGAACATTATTTTGATACCAATTCTTTCTTAGGGAAATTGACATCTGGTGAAAAAGCGATCGCTAACGGCTGTCCTTTTCATCAGTAAGCATAAAGGTTTACACAAAAAAATAGCCTGATTGAGAGATTATTCACTCAGATTCAACTCTAGTAGCGATTGTTGATCAATCAACGAATTTAGCTGTGGTCAATCGCCATCAGTCTAGATAGCAAGATCCTAGCTACTAGCAGCAATGATGAGACAATTAAGCTTTGGCATATCAAGACAGGGGAGTGCCTGAAAATGCTTTTTTGGAATTAGTTAATTGTTTGAGTAATATTCGTATCTATTAACAGCGTTGCTTCTCCACTTGTGTGGCGGTCATATTGTGTTTCATTGAATGTGAATGTAGTTTGACCGCCAAATAACCATCCTTCCCCCGTAAAAGTGACGCGATCGCCTGCGTTTCCTTTAACGATGAGTTGATTGCTAGTATCCGATAAGTTAAGTAAGTCAAGGCGTGTTAGTTTCAGACTATTATTACCTGTTCCTGTCAGATCAATTATTTCAAAACCCCGCAGTTGGCTACTAGTAGTTGTTGTTAAATCTATCGTTACCCCTGCAGTAAATACTGCTAAAGTATCCGTACCGCTACCACCGTCTAAACGACGGTCATTTTTACCAAAGCTCAGAATATCATCGCCTGCACCCCCATAAAGCACATCGCGACCTAAACCACCCCGCAGCGTGTCATTTCCCCTGCCACCAATTAAGTTATCATCGCCCACAGTACCAGTGAGGACGTCATTACCCGCAGTACCATTCTTGGTCACTTTGTGGCTAAAGTCTTTACCAAAAACAATGTAACTTCTGCCATTTTCAGCACCACCACCTCTAGGAGTACTCGTGATGATATCTGCAAAGCCATCACCATTGATGTCTCCTGCCGCGCGGACTAACTCGTTACCACCCTCGTATAAACCGTTAGCCTCTCCCTTGATAACAAAGCCATTGCGACCGTTAAGTGCCGATAAATTCAGCCGTGGACTGAAGCTTTGAGTGCCAAATATCACATAGGTATCATCAATCTTATTTGGGCTATAGTAATCGCCAAGATAAGAAGCTCGCACTAGCAAATCGTCAAAGCCATCACCATTGATATCTCCTGCACTACCCACAGAAACACCTGAGAGATCGCTGGGATTAATGCCTGCGATCGCAAACCCATTACTACCATCAAGATTAGCTACATCAATTTGTGCTGCAAAACCACCTGCTTTGCCAAACACGACGTAGCTTTCTCCAGCTTCAGTTTTACCATTGGGGCTAGCAAAAGAAGCACCGACAATCAAGTCAGTGAATCCATCACCATTGACATCACCTGCGTTACTTACTGAAATACCAAAACGGCTATTATCAATTCCTTTGAGGGTAAAGCCATTGTTACCATTGAGATGGGCAACATTAACATTAGCATTCCAACCGCTGGCTTTGCCAAACACGACGTAGCTTTCTCCAGTCTGATTCTGACCAGCAAAGGGAGAACCGACAATTATGTCGGCGAATCCATCAGCATTGACATCGCCAGCACCGCTGACAGAGCTACCAAAGAAATTAAATGCATCATTTACTGTAAGAGTAAAGCCATTGCGCCCATTGAGATTAGCGACATTCATATTGGCATGCCAACCACTTGCTTTGCCAAACACGACATAGGTTTTTGTTGCATCCTCACCTGAACCCACAATCAAATCGCTAAACCCATCGCCGTTAATATCTCCGGCACTGCTGACAGAAAAACCTAAGCGGTTATATGGATTGATTCCCTTGATAGTAAAACCATTACTACCGTTAAGTTTAGTCAAGTCAAAATTGGGACTCCAGCCACTTGCTTTACCAAATACCACATAGCTTTCTCCCGCCTCGGTTTGACCATTAGGATCAGTGTCAGGATCGCTCACAATCAAGTCGCTAAAACCATCACCGTTGATATCTCCTGCACTGCTGACAGAAAAACCTAAGTATTGAGATGAATTAATTTCCGGAATTTTAAAGCCGTTGCTGCCATTGAGTTTGGTTAAGTCAAAGCTTGCATTCCAACCTTCAGCTTTGCCAAACACCACATAGCTTTTTGAATTTCTCGTATAAAATGGATAACCGCTAATAGCCCCAATTACTATATCTGCAAAGTCATCACCGTTAATATCTCCTGCACTACTGACAGAAAAGCCTAGGCGATCGTAATCCTCAAGTCCTCTAATAGTGAAGCCATTGCTACCGTTTAATTCAGATACATCAATGACATCAACAAAACTAGAGTATCGGAAATAACCAGCGTTGAGATTGAGTTTTGAGAAGTTACCTTGAATGATGGCGATCAGTTCATTAGATTTGCCATCGCTACGATATAGCGCTATTCCTGTAGGCATACCCTGCGGTGATGCGGCTAAAACATAGTCGGTAGGTTTGCCGTTTAGACGAATAATTTCGTTATTCGGATTAAAGTCGGTAATGAGGGCATAATCGTTAAGACCAGGAGTAGAAGGGTTGCGATCGTCGTAGAATACGTGACTTGCATTACCCAGCAAGAATGTGTCCCTACCCAATCCGCCTGTTAGGACATCCTTTTCTCCTACTCCATTAGCCGTACCAACTAAGGTGTCATTGCCAGCACCACCATTGAGTAAATCACTCCCTGCTCGACCTTCTAGACGGTTATCATACACATCACCGTCGATTATGTTATTGAAACTGTTACCAGTACCATCAATACCTCTAGTACCTAGTCTCAATAAAGGTTCCGATAATTCTAGATTTTCTAAGTTATCACCTAAAGCATATGTTTCAAGTGTAATAACTTTATCTATGCCCGCGTTTGCAGCTTCAATAATAATATCTTCACTACTAATGTAGTAAGTATCATCATTATCCCCACCGTATAAAACATCTATGCCTTGATTGCCAAAAATAGTAGCGTAGGAAACCGCACCTATCAATAAATCATTCCCTGCACCACCGTAAAGCGTGTCGTTACCATCTTCGCCGTTGAGTGTATCATTTCCTGCACCACCACGCAGGATATTGTCAATTTCGTTCCCAATCATATCGTTGTTGAGATTATTGCCAATGCCTTCAACTGCTCTATTTGTGAGTCTCAGGTTTTCAAGGTTACGACCTAAAATATAGTTGCGTGCAGCGCGGACAGTATCAATGCCTGAATTAAAAGTTTCGTTAATTGTGTCGTTTGTACTATCAATAATATAGGTATCATCCCCCGCACCACCGTTGAGAATATCAATACCTAATTCACCATTAAGTGTATCGTTTCCAAAACCGCCATTAAGTGTGTCATTACCTTCTAATCCAAGCAAGCTATCTTTTCCTGCATAACCAAAAATTGAATCTACGGCTAAAGTACCTATTAGTGTGTCGTTACCGATAGTTCCTCTAATAATTGCCATAGTTATCTCACCACTGCTTTATGTAAGTAAACATATCAGCTTTAGCAGAGAATTATCAGAGAGTAATGCCTTTCTTGCCATCCTCTAGCGAGCACTATATGTTTGTGCTTTGAGAGTAGAGTTAAACATATGGCAAAAATGATGAAGTTTTTATGAAAGTTACCAGCAGACTGCGCTAATTTTTACTCAAGTTCTCCACAGAACATCCGCAACACGGCAGACGTCGTACATTTCTTGTACATCATGAACTCGGAGGATATCTGCACCATTAGCGATCGCCGCACAACACGCGGCTGCGGTTCCCCAAACTCGTGCTTTGGGTTCTGGCTGATTTAAGATATGTCCGATAAAACTTTTCCGCGATGGTCCCACTAAAATGGGACAATTGAGTGCGCGAAATTTGGATAATTTACGAATGATTTCGATACTTTGGTTGTATTTTTTAGCAAAGCCAATACCAGGATCAATAATGATGCAATTTTGAGAGATTCCAGATGCGATCGCTGCACTAATCCTACTTGCTAAAAACTCATATATCTCCTCAATTAAATCCTTATATTCTGTATGTTGTTGCATTGTTTGTGGTGTACCGCGAATATGCATTAATACGATAGGTACACCAAGCTCAGCCACGGCTGGCAACATATTCGCATCAAACGTTCCCCCAGAAATGTCATTAATGATATCTGCACCAGCAGTAACTGCAGCTTTGGCGACAGATGCTCGCGTTGTATCAACAGAAATTGGTACAGATATTTCTGGACGCAGGACTTGTAATACAGATAAGACGCGCTCTAGTTCTTCTGCTAGTGAAATTTCTACTGCACCTGGACGCGTTGATTGTCCGCCAATATCAAGCATATCCGCACCAGCTGCTACTAAACGTTGTGCTTGAGCTAATGCAGTTGTTGGGGTATTGAACTCACCACCATCACTAAAGCTGTCTGGCGTGACATTCAACACTCCCATTAGGTATGTGCGCTTACCCCATTCAAATGAGTGTCCTGACCATATTGGCATTGAGCTTGCCATCGAGTTATGTCCAAGTTGCCGCTACTGATAATTGACAATTCGAGCAAAACTTCCTGGTTCTAAGCTTGCTCCTCCAACCAAAGCACCATCAATTTCCGACTGTGCCATAATTTCATCAATATTGCTGGGCTTAACTGAGCCACCGTATTGAATTGGCACATCAGGATAACTTAACTGGCTACGAATTAAACCAATTACACGGTTTGCTTCAGATGCTTCACAAGTATCACCAGTTCCAATTGCCCAAACAGGTTCATAAGCAATGACAAGGTTCTGCTGATCGACCCCGACAAGATCTTTTTCTAACTGCATCGCAATGAGTGCTTCAGTTTCACCAGCATCGCGTTGTTGCTTAGTTTCTCCCACGCACAAAATAGGAGTTAAACCATGATCTTGAGCTGCTTTGAGTCTTTTGTTGACTGTTTCATCCGTCTCACCGAAAAATTGCCGCCGTTCGCTGTGACCAACAATAACGTAGCGTACTCCAATTTCTGTCAGCATAGGAGCCGCAATCTCACCTGTATAAGCTCCTTGATCTTCCCAATGGACATTTTGTGCCCCTAATTGCACGCGGCTGCCGTGGAGATTCTTAGAAATTAACGACAGTGCAGTAAACGGAGCGCAAAGTACAACTTCTAGCGCTTCTGGTGTTTGCTCTAAAGTAGGCATAAATCCTTGCAAAAACTCCAGGGATTCAGCCTGGGTTTTAAACATTTTCCAATTACCGGCAATAACTATTTTTCGCACAGGTGACTCAATGAATACAAATCTAAAACACAATGAAATGTAAAAACAGTTTAAAGCTTTAAGGGAACAATTTCACACGCAAGCTTGCTGATTCTGGAAGAGGAGATAGACAAGATGTATACAGGGCGAAGCCTTCAATTTCTAGCATCGCCCCGAAAATTATCAATTCAAGCGTGAATTATGAGACTTCTTACATGAATCGCTGAGCAACTGAAGTCGTAGCTAATCAGACCAAGACCACCTCCGCGATCTAATCGCTAAAACTACTCATGCAGTGTGCGCTGTCAAACTTTGTTTGTCTAGCCCCAGACTTCAGTCTGTGGGCTTGAGGATATCATGCAGCAGGTTTATTGATTTGTGGTTGCCGCTTCACGAGCTGCTGCAGCTTGATCGGGATGAATCCCTAAGCGTGTCAGGTTAATCCGACCTTTGCTGTCTAACTCTCTAACTTTGACAATCACTTCGTCACCTACGGCAACCTCATCCTCGACTCTGCCTACACGGTAGTCAGCCAACTGAGAAATGTGAATCATACCTTCTTTACCAGGCAAGAATTCAACAAAAGCGCCTATTGGAATGATGCGCGTGACTTTACCAGCGTAGACATCACCTTCATTCAGCTTGCGAGTCATGCCTTGAACAATATTTTTTGCTCGTTTGGCTTTGCTCTCGTCGATTGCAGAGATTGTGACAGTGCCATCATCTTCGATATCGATTTTAGCTCCAGTTTCTTCTGTAATCCCCTTAATTGTCTTGCCACCAGGTCCAATTAAAAGACCGATCATTTCTGGATCGATTTTGATTGTGAGTAATCGGGGAGCAAAGGGCGACATTTCAATGCGCGGTTGCTCAATTGCTTGCATCATTTTTTCTAAAATATGTAACCGCGCTGGTAGGGCTTGTTTTATTGCCTGCTCAATGACTTTTAAAGGCAAACCAGAGATTTTCATATCCATTTGCAAGGCTGTGATGCCGCTATCGGTTCCAGCAACTTTAAAGTCCATGTCACCCAGAAAGTCTTCAATGCCTTGGATATCAGTCAGAACGCGCACTTCGTCGCCTTCTTTAATCAAACCCATTGCCGCACCGCTGACAGGTTTAAGAATGGGTACTCCCGCATCCATCAACGCAATTGTAGAACCACAAACGGAACCCATTGAGGTAGAACCGTTGGAAGAGAGGATTTCTGACACGACACGAATGACGTAGGGAAATTCATTTTTGGGTGGTAATACTGGAATTAGGGCGCGTTCGGCTAATGCTCCATGACCAATTTCTCGACGCCCTGGAGCGCGCAGTGGCTTGGTTTCTCCTACCGAGAATGGTGGGAAGTTGTAATGATGGATATACCGCTTTTCTAAATCTTGCTGGAGATCGTCAGAGAGGTTTTGTGCATCTCCTGGCGTACCTAACGTACAAGCAGATAGTACTTGTGTTAGTCCGCGATTGAATAAGCCACTACCGTGAACGCGTTTTGGGAGAACACCTACACGACAGGAAACTGGGCGAACTTCGTCGAGCTTACGACCATCAACACGCACACTATCTTCAACGATTTGACGGCGCATGAGTTTTTTGGTCAAATCTTTAAACGTATTACCTACTACTTTAGAATTTGTGCTTGCTGTAACGCGAATAGGGTCTTCTTCTGGTAGTTCAGCGATCGCCGCGACGATTTCTTCTTTAACTCCATCTAACGCCGTATCGCGGCTATTTTTATCAAGGTCAAATTGCGACAAAATTTGTTTGACAGATTCTTGAGCGCGATCGCGAATAAACTCGGCTAAGGTCGGTTCTACTTCTACTGGTGGCTCTTCGTGTATTGTTTCCAGACCCATTTCTGCCATGAGATCTTTTTGCGCTTGAATAAGATCTTGTACAGCTTCGTAACCAAAATCAATTGCTTCAATAATGTCTTGTTCTGGCAATTGATTCGCTCCAGCTTCCACCATAATCACGCCTGCTGGTGAACCTGCGACAACTAAATCTAAATCTCCCGCTTCAACTTCTGCATAGGTGGGATTGATAATAAAGTCATCTCCCACTAAACCAACCCTCACTGCTGCCATTGGACCATCAAATGGAATTTGTGCCAACAAGACAGCAAGGGATGCACCGGTTACAGCTAATACATCCGGTGGTACTAACTCGTCCATCGACAAAGTTGTTGCAACGATCTGCAAGTCATCTCGCAACCACTGTGGAAATAAAGGGCGTAGGGGACGGTCAATTAAACGGCTAGTAAGAATTGCTTTTTCTGGTGGACGTCCCTCGCGCCGGAGAAAACCACCTGGAATTCGACCAACGGAATACAGTCTTTCTTCGTAGTCTACCGTCAGTGGCAGAAAATCAATGCCTTCTCTTGCGGCAGAGCGGGTAGCTGTTACTAACACAGCAGTATCCCCAGATTGCATTAATACTGACCCACCAGCTTGGGGCGCTAGTAGACCTACGGTCAATCTAATATCCCTTCCGTCAAAGGATATTGACCTATCAATCTCTACCATTAAGTTTTTTGTCCTTCTTTATCACTTTCTTTTTCTGTGGCAATCCTAGCATTTATAGCCCTGCTACTGCCCTACAGCGAATGGCAAAATAGAGACTAGAGTCAAAAGCTTAGCTGATAAAGTTTTCGGTATGTGTATATGTCACTATAAAGAGAAAAGAAATATGTATTAGAGTAAGCTTTGCTACTAATGCTTGGTGTAAATATTTTCAGTAACTTACGATGCACTATAAATACATTCAACGCCTGGTTCACTAAGTAACCTAGCAGCAAAAATACGTTCAATAGCTCTAATTTTTCACCATTCCCTCAACTTCCAGATAGTTACGTTTTGCGTTATATCAAAATTGAACACTACTGTGGCATAGTTTCAGTGTTCATTAACCTGCAATAATATTACTCATTTCAATCTACGTGTAGCCTGCTGTTGCCATTTTAGTTGTACAATAAATCTAAGATAAGATCCAAATCCAATAGCTATATGCATCAGAAAGTGAATTCAATATCAAAAAACACTGTGCCTATACAGTCATAATAATAGTAACACATTTTTGAAATAGACCTTAATTGAATCTTCAAATTTTACTACAAATAAACTTTAGATTTTATATGGAATTAGAGTTATTTTTAATAATATTCTAGATGCTTTCTTGATAATAAATATTTAGAGAGTTTCAATAAAAATAAAACTTCTAGAACTAAAAAAAATAAGATGTTCTAGAAATAATGAAATGTCATACAGAACAAAAGAAAAACAAATTTATTTTCAAGCATAGATAACAAACACAATATTAATTTTATAATTTATAAAAACAAGAGCGATTGTATAGATTTCATGTAAGTTCGAGTAGTTGGTAGATGACAATTTTACACGGTAACTGGTTAGCAGAAAAAAACTGTTTATTCGTTTGGGGAGAAACTTGGCGTTCTTTGGGTGGCATTGAGGCATCGTTAGACGATCATCCTTTAGTCATGACACCTGCAGAATTAGATGAGTGGCTGCGTAAATCTGATTTATTACCACAAGTGTCACGTAACTTGTTGAAAACGTTACTAGAAGATACAGCAGTTGTGTCATCTGGACGTAACCGCAAGCGCAAGAATAGTCAAGCTAACAGCGTTGTAGAGATCGAGCGATCGCCGTGTGTCCTATTACCAACTTATTCTGATAAGCAAGAAGGAAGTGCATATCCAATTCATTCAGCAGCATTTTCGCTAGAATCCAACTACTCACTAAAGCCTTGGCGGGTACAAGGTTTATATTTAGAACCTTTAGCAGCATTTCAATTTCTCACTTCACTACCATTAGGTACTGCTCATCAAGAAGATGAGTATTTAGGTGGAGATTTACGTTTTTGGTCACACGTTGCGCGTTGGAGTTTAGATCTCCTCAGTCGATGTAAATTATTGCCTACATTAAACCAGTCTGATGATGCTTTTGCGGCTAGCTGGCGATCGCTCTTAGATAGTGCAGTGGATGCTTCGCGCCTAGAAAAATTTGCCAAAGTGATGCCTGAGGTTTGTCTTGCTTATCGCAGCGAGGAGGAACAGTTAAACTCCACATCACCATCGTCGCCGCAGGAATTGCTACTGAGTTTTTTGGATAGCATGATAGATACTCAAATTCGGGCAATATTAGCGGGTACAACCCCACCAAACGCACCATCTCCACTTCGAGAATGGCTACAGGCGTTAACAACTCAAGATCAAAAAGTCAAAGCAGTACCAAATCAACTAGAAAGATTAGCAGCTGTACTCAATGCATGGACGGCACCACTTCAGTATCAGATCAATCAGGCTCGTAGCTCATTTCGGACTTGTTTTAGATTACATCCACCCGAAACAGCTAATGAGTGGACATTAGCATATGGTTTACAAGCTGCTAATGATGCAGAATTTGTCGTTGATGCGGCAAGTATTTGGAGTCACCCTGTTGAAGAATGGGTAATTAGCGATCGCACAATTGTTGAGCCACAGGAAACATTTCTCAAAGGATTAGGGCTAGCTTCTCGGATGTTTGGTCCTGTAGGTGCAAGTTTAGAACAGCAGTACCCGACATCATGTCATTTAACACCTTTAGAAGCTTATGACTTCATTAAGTCGATTGCACCACGATTTACAGACAGTGGCTTAGGTGTCATTTTACCACCAAGTTTAGCAGAACGTGAAGGTTGGGCGAATCGCCTGGGATTAAAAATTCGGGCAGTGACACCGCGTAAGCAAAAAGAACTAGGCTTGCAAAGCCTATTAAATTTTGAGTGGGAATTAGCAATTGGAGGACAAACACTCTCGAAAGCTGAATTCGATCGCTTGGTGACATTGAATAGTCCATTAGTAGAAATTAATGGTGAGTGGGTAGAACTGCGATCGCAAGATATCAAAACTGCTCAAACCTTTTTTGCCAGCCGTAAAGAGAAGTTATCGCTATCGTTGGAAGATGCTTTACGCTTAAGTACTGGTGACAGTTTAGTGATTGAAAAGCTGCCAGTCGTAAATTTTGAAGCAACTGGGGCGTTGCAAGAGTTGATGTCTGCGCTGACTAATAATCAGGCGATCGCGCTACTCCCAACACCAAAAAGCTTTCAAGGTGAACTGCGTCCTTATCAAGTACGCGGCTTTAGCTGGCTAGCCTTTCTCGAACGCTGGAATTTAGGTGCGTGTCTCGCCGACGATATGGGACTCGGTAAGACGATTCAGTTCATTGCCTTTATGCTGTATCAGAAAGAGCAAGAGGTACTCGAAAATCCGACGCTACTTGTTTGTCCAACTTCAGTCTTAGGTAACTGGGAGCGCGAAGTCAAGAAATTTGGTCCACAGTTAAAAGTGATGCTGCACCACGGAGATAAGCGTTCTAAAGGGAAAGCATTTATCGCTGCAGTGCGAAAGCACGATTTAGTGATTACAAGTTATGCATTGATTCACCGCGACGTCAAAGATTTACAAAGTGTGACTTGGCAAGGAATTGTGCTTGATGAGGCACAAAATATTAAAAATCCAGAAGCAAAGCAATCGCAGTCCATTCGCCAACTCGAATCAGCGTTTCGGATTGCACTGACAGGAACTCCAGTAGAAAACAGACTGCAAGAGTTGTGGTCAATTTTAGATTTTCTCAATCCAGGATATTTAGGCGCACGGCAATTTTTCCAAAGACGCTTTGCAATGCCAATTGAAAGGTATGGCGATGTTGATTCGTTAACACAGTTGCGATCGCTGGTTCAGCCTTTCATTCTCCGGCGTGTCAAAACTGACCGCGATATTATTCAAGATTTACCTGAAAAGCAAGAAATTACTGAGTTTTGTGGAATTAGCTCTGAACAAGCTACGCTGTATCAACAAGTTGTGGAAAACTCGTTAGCAGAAATTGATGCAGCAGAAGGTTTACAGCGTCGGGGAATGATTTTAGGGCTGCTTGTTAAACTAAAACAAATATGCAACCATCCGGCACAGTTTCTTAAACAAAATAAAATTGCTGAACCTCACCAGTCGGGGAAATTACTCCGGCTTGTGGAGATGTTAGAAGAAGCTTTATCAGAAGGCGATCGCGCACTCATTTTTACACAGTTTGCTGAGTGGGGAAAACTGCTACAACCATACTTACAACAGCAACTACAGCGTGAAATTTTCTTTCTTTATGGCAGTACTTCCAAAAAACAGCGCGAGGAAATGATCGATCGCTTTCAGCACGATCCCCAAGGTCCGCCAATTATGATTCTTTCTTTAAAGGCGGGTGGTGTCGGGTTAAACTTAACTCGTGCTAATCATGTCTTTCATTTTGATCGCTGGTGGAACCCTGCAGTAGAAAACCAAGCAACAGATCGCGTCTTTCGGATCGGTCAAACTCGTAATGTGTTAGTCCACAAATTTGTTTGTAGTGGCACTTTAGAAGAAAAAATTCACGAAATGATTGAAAGTAAAAAAGCTTTAGCCGAACAAGTCGTCGGTGCTGGCGAACAATGGCTGACGGAATTAGATACCAATCAGTTACGTAATTTACTCGTTCTAGATCGCAATGCTGTGATTGATGAGGATGCAGAATGACCAACTTTAGCTTTCAATCTAGCCGCGAATGGTGGTCGCAACGTTGGCTGGATTTACTAGATTCTTATCGCTTTAAAAAACGTCTGGAAAGAGCGCGCAACTACTCGCGTCAGGGTAATGTTTTAAGTATTCAGTTTGAAGGGGCAAAGGTATCAGCCCGAGTACAAGGTACAGAAGTTGAGCCTTATCAAGTTTCGCTGTTTTTGGAACCCTTTACAGATGAGCAATGGCAGTATGTGATAGAAACAATGTCGCAACGAGCAATTTTTGCTGCCAAACTCCTAGCAGGAGAAATGCCACCTAACATTGAAGAAGTTTTCACGCTCAATGGGTTATCACTGTTTCCCTTTACGCTTTCTGAAGTCCGCAGCAAATGCTCTTGTCCTGATAAAGCAAATCCCTGCAAACATATCGCTGCAGTATATTATCAGTTGGGCGATCGCTTTAGCGAAGATCCATTTGTCTTGTTTCAGTTACGAGGACGCACTAAAAACCAAATCATTGATGCTTTGCGCGAATTGCGTAGTGCACATCAAGTTGTAAATCCTGAGCCGCTCTCACTTCAATCAGCCCCGCAAACATCACTAAACGCCAATGGTACATCGTTTTGGCACTATCGAGAACCGCTAGAATCGAACTTAGTTGTCATTGCTCCATCGACTAGCAGCGATGTCTTAGAAATATTAGGCGCAATTCCTCTGTCAAATGATCTTGCCGAAAATGCCGATAACTCTTCTGAAGTAGTGATGCATTATTTAAACGTTGTCTACCAGCAGGTTGCTCAGCAGGCTTTTCTGGTAGCAATGAATACTGAAGCAAGTTGATAATTTTATTTTTAGCGAATGTCCGAGTTGCGTATTTCTTAACTTAATGTTACGTTATTCCTGGAAAATACTTAGGTTATCTTATCTAAGCTAACTCAGACAGATTGGGTAGACTTTAGGATACTACCTAAGTTTTGTGAATTAAGTCAAGGATCGAGTATGTCAAAATTTTATACAAATATACTCCGAAATCTAGTTGTGCTCACTTCCGCATGACTTAGCTTCTCCTATCAGCTTGATATGAGGTTACAAAAACTAATTTGATAAAAAATTCTCTATTCATTCTAATGTTATATAAAAATAAATGCATCAATACTCTTTATTTATCGAAAATATTAATCTATCAAAGTGAAAGTAAATACTGTTTTATCCAAAACTAGCTAAAAATGCTGTCTTACAAAATCTACAATTCACTTGTGACTGCGTCTAAGATAACATTAGTAAAATCTTGTCTAATCTAAACAGTTAAAACTTAAAGGAAGTTCAGAATTATCTGTAGATTTTTGATAAAGTCGAAAAACTGTAGGCAAAGTGTTATTTGAGACAAGTTAATTTCTGCTTTGGTGAAAACACATAGTTTTTACCGTATTGGTTAAGATAGTCCAATCTAAGAAACTTACGGTCTCAAGCTGTAGTAGCTTTAATAACTAAAGAATTTTCATACTAAGCTAAGCTGTTGTAGATCTATGTCTGATATTTTGAAACTTGAAGACGCTGTAGAATTCGCCGAGAATCCAGAACCAAGATGTCCGTGTGTCCTACTTCTAGACACTTCCGGTTCAATGCATGGCGAAGCCATAGAAGCTTTAAACGAAGGATTGAAAGTTTTTAGGGATGAGTTGAATCGCGACAGCCTTGCTAAGAAACGAGTTGAGGTTGCAATTATTTCATTCAATTTTGAAGTAAAAGTTGTTCAAGAATTTGTCACCGCCGATCAATTTGAGCCACCAACACTTGTTGCACATGGTTTAACACACATGGGTTCAGCAATCCATCAAGGACTAGATCTCATTCAAGCTCGTAAAACTGAATACCGCAACAATGGTATTGCCTACTACCGTCCGTGGGTATTTTTGATTACAGACGGAGAGCCGCAAGGTGAGTTAGAAAGCCTTGTAGAACAAGCAGCCCAGCGAATTAGAGATGATGAAAGTAGCAAGCGAGTAGCTTTTTTTGCTGTCGGTGTGGAGGGGGCTAACATGGATCGCCTAAGCCAAATTGTAGTGCGCGCACCACTGAAGTTAAGAGGACTAAACTTTCAGGAAATGTTTATCTGGCTATCAGCCAGTATGCAACGAGTTTCGCAGTCAAAACCAGACGATCAAGTTGCACTACCCCCACCAGGCTGGGGTGCAGTTTAATTCTGATAGTACAAATTTGAGTTATTAGTCACTAGCCACTCTTCACTCTACAGTGGTTTTGAGTCATTATTTGTGGAGGAACCAGCGCCACAACATGAGGTACAGGGCGGGGTCTATAGCCGACAAGAGATTCTCCTTTATAGGCAAGCGAGGTACTTGCCCCAGAGTCAAGCATCACGGCGTCACGTAATCCAGCGTGAGCGAGTGCTAAACCCAAAGAAACTGAATCTATCAATGTTGTGGACACACCGATTGCTGGTTGTCCTGCTTGATTGATACCCCAAAAAGCTCGATGGCGGGCTGCGTCAAAATCGAATAAACTACCAAACGTACTCGCAGGTTGAGGTTGACTGTCTTTTACGAGCCATGCTGCTGCAACAAACGCATCAGTGACACGTGGTAATGCAGTGTTCAATCCAGCAAGAGTGTTGTGCTGTTGCGAGTTAAAAGGAACAAACTTGACAACTTGAGAATTGATCGCTACCAGGGGACGTCCGTTGAGTTTGCGATTTTCGCTATTATTTCCAGGAACAAATTTACTGTTGTGGCTTAATACAGGTCCAATCATGACATTGGAATCGAGCGATTTGAGTGAGAAGAACCCACCATCAACAGCAGCAACTGCGGGGGTATCTGCGAGAATTTGGGGGACTTGGTAGCGGCTTTTGGCGTGAATTGTAGTTGGTTGACCTCCAGTAATCAGGATGAGTCGGGCTTGGTTGAGCGTGGTTGTATTTATAGCGATCACACTATTAAAGTCAAATTTGACACCCCAAGCAGGTAGTTGAGGTCCTCCCCAAGCGGCGGCGATCGCGTTTGTTAATCGTGATTGTCCGATGCGGGCGATCGCAAATAGATTCTCAGATTCTCCAGCAAAGCGATCCACAGCATCATCCATTGTTAAGGCTGCTTTATACCCTGCCTGTTCGACAAAGTTTGCTACTTGTACATCGTATTTACCCGCAGGATAGACAAAGTAATCAACCGAAATTCCCAATTGAGTTTCTAGAATTCGTTTCGACTCAGTAATTTCAAATTGCAATTGGTCTTGGGGTAAAGTCCTTAAATCTGTAGGATGCGTTACAGTATGAGCCGCAATCGTCACTAACGGATCAGCTGCCATCTGGCGTAATTGCTCCCAGTTAACGTGCGTTCTCCCTGTGTTTTTACCAAGATTGGATGTATAAATTGAGAAAGTAGCAGGATAACCATATTTCTTGAGTAAGGGGTAGACATACTGATAGTGACCTCCATACCCATCATCAAATGTCAACAAAATTGGCTTTTCTGGTAGTGGTATTCCTGTACGCAAATGAGTTACTAATTGAGCCAGACTAATTGGAGTAAGCTTTTGGACTCGAATAAGTTCGAGATGACTAGCAAGTTCTTGGGGTGTTACATCAAAAAAAACTTCTTTTTGAGGCAAGATATCGTGATACATCATGACTGGTACTCTTGCCTGCTTTGCTCTAGTGTGCAAATTTGGTGTTGAGCTAGAATTCAAAGAGGCTACAAGCAGAGGTCCGAGATCTTGCACAAGTTTTGAAAGCAAAATTTGTGGCTCATGTATCCAACTTGCTAGATGTATTGCTGGATGTACCAAGTTGGTGTATGAAATCGCACTGGAATTTTCATGACAAGGCGACACGAGGGAAGGTAGCCCAGCAACGGGTATTGGTATACTAAGCGCACAAATCTGACTGAAACCGCAGCAAAGAGCGACATGGAGAATCCGTTGGTATAGTTTCATGTTGATTTACACGATAGGCATCAGTTCAAAGCACAGTGCCTTCGTCGCTGCACACGTCAACTACACCCTACGCATGAGGCGTTAAGGATGTGATAGCAATGTCTTAAAAAATTGCTAAGCGAGCTTTAAATTATTCTCATCTCTTGATTAAGACTTTCTCAAAAATTGGCGATCTGCCGAAGGCAGCGGCGCTTCTCTTTGAGACGCTTCGCGAACGCCATCGCTGTTACTGACCAAACTCTACTCTTGCTTGCTCTACTAACTCAATTGTGACAACTTCTTGCCCTGCGGCACGCGCTAATTGCTCAATACGTGCTTTGGCTTGAGTGCGGGCAAAAAAAGGGATATTTTTTAATTTGGCTTTGGCTTCAGGCGTCCATTGCAAAGTTTCTATATATTCAAAGTCACTCATAATAGTCACTGACATTCAATGTCCTCTGATAAGTAAGATGTGCAAAAGACACCTACTTATTTAAGTCAAATTGTGTCATATCTCAGTATGAAAAATATTTGCATTTCGTTAACTTAGATTCTTTGGTTACTCATGAAAAGTATGCAAAAAAAACTCCTGTACTGATACAGGAGCCGTAAAATCATTGACTATTTATTGACGCTGACAAAGCTATAAATTTGTTGCTTAGTCAAGATCGCCCATAGCCATTACTGGTTCATTTTCACGGTTAATACCTTTTTCAAAACCAGCTACTGCTGCTCTTGCACGACCAGCGTGCCACAAGTGACCCACCAAGAAGAAGAAGAACATCACAAAGTGGAAGGAAGCCAACCAAGAACGCGGAGATACATAGTTGAAGGAGTTGATCTCCGTAGCCACACCACCAACAGAGTTGATTGAACCGAGAGGTGCGTGTGTCATGTACTCAGCAGCACGGCGAGCTTGCCAAGGCTGAATATCATTCTTGATTTTGTCTAGGTCTAAACCGTTAGGACCGCGTAAAGGCTCTAGCCAAGGAGCGCGGACATCCCAGAAACGCATTGTTTCACCACCGAAGATGATTTCACCAGTGGGAGAGCGCATCAAGTATTTACCCAAACCTGTAGGACCTTGAGCAGAACCGACGTTAGCACCTAAGCGCTGGTCGCGAATCAAGAAGGTCAAAGCTTGAGCTTGTGATGCTTCTGGACCTGTAGGACCGTAAAATTCGCTAGGATAAACAGTGTTGTTAAACCAAACAAAACAGGTGGCAATAAACGCCATCAAAGATAAAGCACCTAAGCTATAGGACAGGTATGCTTCTCCAGACCAAATAAAAGCACGACGTGCCCAAGCAAAAGGCTTAGTCAAAATGTGGAATATACCACCAGAAATGAGTAGTAAGGCAACCCAAATGTGTCCGCCAACAACATCCTCTAAGTTATTGACGCTGACAATGGAGCCTTCACCACCAAAGGGAGATCTCAGTACGTAACCAAAGATAACGGCTGGGTTCAGTGTGGGATTCGTAATCACGCGAACATCACCACCGCCAGGTGCCCAGGTGTCATAAAGACCACCAACAAACATTGCCTTAATGACCAACAGCAGAGCGCCACATCCAAGAATAATGAGGTGGAAACCAATAATGCTGGTCATTTTGTTTTTGTCTTTCCAGTCGTAACCGAAGAAAGACGAATACTCTTCTAAGGTTTCTGGACCGCGAATGGCATGATAAATACCACCGAATCCCAAAACAGCAGAAGAAATGAGGTGAAGTACACCAACTACAAAATAAGGAAATGTATTAATGACCTCACCACCTGGACCTACACCCCATCCTTGTGCAGCGAGGTGAGGCAACAGAATGAGTCCTTGCTCATACATTGGCTTCTCTGGAATGAAGTGCGCGACTTCAAATAAAGTCATTGCTCCAGCCCAGAAGACAATCAAACCAGAATGGGCTACGTGAGCGCCCAGCAGCTTACCAGATAAATTAATTAAACGAGCATTACCTGCCCACCAGGCAAAACCGGTCGATTCTTGGTCGCGACCGCCGCCCATTATTAAATCTCGATTAAAAGAAGCATTATAAGGCGTTTCCACGGGGTAGTACCTCCTCAGGGAATTGGAAATGCTCGTGAGGCTGGTCTTGGGGAGCCATCCAAGCCCGAATACCTTCATTGAGCAGAATGTTTTTGGTGTAGAAAGTCTCGAACTCAGGGTCTTCCGCAGCACGCAACTCCT
>NZ_JADEWN010000083.1 GCF_015207655.1 Gloeocapsopsis crepidinum LEGE 06123
AGATAAGGATGACACTTTTATTCACGGGGTAAGGGGGCAAATTATACTCCTATTCAGCAACGCCAAATTTAGCGAGGAAAAGGTGAAGTTATAGTAAGTATTCTAAAAATACCTTTGCTCCTCAGCTTTTTTCTGTTTGAGCTGTTGCCGATTAAATCAACGCTCTCGTAGTAAAAATTGTCAAGTGGAGAAACTTATTCATCATGGTTTGGGCAAGAATGCTTGCCTGTCAATCCCCAAGAATGGGATGATCGTTAATAAGTGCTTAGGGCAATCTCTGAGGATTACAATTTCAGCCCACTCCATGAGCGTGCTAACCCGTCGTTAACAATAAGAGACTATGGCTGTTGCAACCCAATCCCTCGAAGAACTTTGTATTAATTCAATTCGTTTTCTAGCAATCGATGCTGTAGAAAAGGCAAAGTCTGGTCATCCAGGGCTGCCGATGGGCGCGGCTCCAATGGCATTTGTCTTATGGGATCGATTTATGCGATTCAATCCCAAAAATCCTGCTTGGTTCAACCGCGATCGCTTTTTGCTATCGGCAGGACACGGCAGTATGTTGTTGTATGCCCTGCTGTATCTAACAGGCTATGAAGATCTGACGCTTGAAGATCTTAAGCAGTTCCGTCAGTGGGAATCAAAAACCCCTGGACACCCAGAAAACTTTATGAATCCTGGGGTGGAAATTACAACGGGTCCTTTGGGTCAAGGCATTGCCAATGGAGTTGGCATTGCTATGGCGGAGGCTCACTTAGCTGCTAAGTTTAATAAACCTAATTTCTCCATTGTTGACCACTACACTTACGTTATTTTAGGTGATGGATGCAACATGGAGGGTGTTTCCGGTGAAGCGTGTTCGTTAGCTGGACACTTAGGTCTTGGTAAGCTGATTGCCCTATACGACGACAACCAGATCTCAATCGATGGCTCGACCGATCTTGCGTTTACCGAAGATGTTGGTAAGCGCTTTGAAGCCTACGGCTGGCACGTCCAAGTCGTGGAAAACGGTAACACTGATTTAGATGCGATTCACCAAGCAATTGAAGCTGCCAAAGCTGTAACGGATAAACCCTCCTTAATTAAGGTACGGACTACAATTGGCTATGGTTCTCCCAAAAAAGCTAACACTCGCCATGCACACGGTGAAGCGCTAGGTGCAGATGAAGTTAAAGCAACCCGCGAACATTTAGGGTGGAATCATGAACCGTTTGAAGTTCCTGAAGATGCCTTAAATCACTGGCGTCAAGCGATTGATCGCGGTGCAAAGTTAGAACAAGAGTGGAATCAATTATTCGAGCGCTACAAGCAGCAATATCCTGAGGATGCTCGCCTTTTAGAGCGGATGCATCAAGCTGAGCTACCTGAAGGATGGGATTCGGTGCTACCTACCTATACACCCGAAGACAAAGGAATTGCCACCCGCGCTCACTCAGGTAATTGTTTAAATGCGATCGCTGAAGTTCTTCCCGAACTGATTGGTGGTTCAGCCGACTTGGCTCCTTCTAACAATACTTTGCTCAAAACTTCCGGAGACTTCCAAAAAGGTCAATACGAAAATCGCTACATCCGTTTTGGAGTGCGCGAGCACGGTATGGGCGCAATTTGCAATGGTCTAGCACTCGATGGTTCTGGACTGATTCCTTACGGTGCAACTTTTCTCGTGTTTACCGATTATATGCGGGCGGCAATTCGTCTTTCGGCATTGTCTGAAGCTGGCGTGATTTACATCATGACTCACGACTCGATTGCGCTGGGTGAAGATGGTCCGACACACCAACCTGTTGAACATGTTGCTTCTTTACGCGCTATTCCTGAGTTGTATGTCATCCGTCCTGCAGATGGTAATGAGACTTCTGGCGCTTACAAAGTCGCAATTAAAGCTGCACGCGGTAAGCGATATAGCAACAAGACACGACCTTCTGTACTTGCGCTGACTCGCCAAGCTGTACCAAATCTTGCCGGTTCTTCGATTGAAGGAGTCACGAAGGGTGCTTATATTCTATCTGATAGTGATGGCACGCCGGACTTGATTTTAATTGGTACAGGTAGCGAAACTCAATTGTGTGTCAAGGCAGCTGAGCAGTTGCGGGGCGAAGGCAAGAAAGTCAGAGTTGTTTCTATGCCTTGTTGGGAAGTATTTGAAGAGCAAGATGCTGAATATCGGGAATCGGTATTACCTAAAGCAGTGAAAAAGCGGGTGTCAGTTGAAGCTGGCACGACGTTTGGCTGGTGTCGTTATGTTGGTGATGAAGGTATTGCGATCGGTATTGATCAGTATGGCTCTTCGGCTCCAGGTGGAGTCTGTATGGAGAAATTTGGCTTCACAGTTGATAATGTGGTATCAAAAGCAAAAGCAGTTTTAGGAGAATAATCTACAGATTGTTCTCAAGTCGCTAAAAGTTCACAGCCACCAGATTAGGGGTTCTTGCAAGAACCCCTATTTTATTAATCATTAAAACGCTACTTTGTATCCTAAACATCATACATGAATGCAAGCACACATAAATTTGTAGCTAAATAAACATACTCTACAGAAATCACCTTATTGATAAAACTGCCACTGTTAAGTGTGCTTTCACTTATAACTTAGGGTACCTGTGATTCATGCGGGAGGTCTACTGTTCCTCTATAAGGCTGCTAAAAGGATAGAAATCACAGCATTTCGCTTCAAAGCTGATATAAATAGGTAATCAAAGTACAGGAGAAAAGAATACAAGAAGAATAGTTTGCCTAGCACTTTTATCAAAGGGTACCGACAACTCATCATTTAAGCTCTCTACCTTCTACTTTATTGAGCTTACTTGATACTTCGATTTAATGTATTCAAAAATAGCTTTTTGCTACTTAATGTACAATAGCTATTTTGATAGTAAATGTAGTTTTAAATACTTACAAAAAAAACTTTAAGTGATAACTTAAGTGCCAATTGTAGTGACTTCATTGCTCAATTGGTTAATTTTAGATTAACCACAATTATATCAGCAAATATTTTTTTTATAAAAAACATGGTTGTTTGGTATAAACTGTCTTGTTAATCTAATGTTTTTCTCAGTAACACACAATAGTGTAATACCGTGACTCTGATACTGATACTCCAATGAGTTTTTTAGTAGATTTATGAGTTTATAATCCACACTTACACAAGGAAAATTCAAATGATTCAACTACTTATCCGCTTATCTCCTCCGCGATACAAGAAAACAATCAGAGCAGCTTGGTTAAAGTATTTGTTTTATCGCACAGTAAGACAAATTGCTCAACTACCAGTAGGACAAATTCCTACACGAAAAATGTTGCAGAACTTGCACCTCGGTTGGGGAAATTATGGATTTGTAGCTAACTTAGACTATCTTGAAGAAGTCGCGAAGCAAGCAGTTCAGACATCTGGTCCAATTTTAGAGTGTGGCAGCGGATTAACAACGATTATTTTGGGCTTACTTGCTGGTCGTCGTGGAGTTGAGGTTTACTCGCTAGAACATTTACCAAATTGGCGATCGCATGTTCTTGATGTATTGCAAAAACACCGAATACCAGCAGTCAATGTATGCTTATCTCCCTTACGAGACTATGGTGATTTTTTTTGGTACGACCCACCTTTGAACATTTTGCCTCAGCAATTCCAGTTAATTATTTGTGATGGTCCTCCTGGAAAAACGCCTGGAGGTCGTTATGGACTTTTACCTGTAATGAAGCAGTATCTCTCCAACGAAAATACGATCTTACTCGATGATGCTCATCGTCCTGGTGAAATGGAAACATTGGAAAAATGGGTAAAAGAGGCAAAAGTCAAGGTACAAACGCAGGCAAGGACTCAAGGAACTTATGCCTTAATTACTTATTGATTCTTGATTGACGTATCACTCGAAGTAGACTGCGACGGAGTGTGTTGCGTAAATTACTTAGCATTACTATTTTTGGAGCATCAGGTGCAGATGCAGCAGGTCTCAATTTTGTAACTATGGGTGCATACATCTGCTAATAGGTCTTGTGTAGATTCAGAAATTAACACTTATCAAGCGAACTTGATGTAAGTATCCGCCTCATCATCTTTCGTCAAGCTAAGGGTAGAAAGAAGTAAAATGTACTACCTTTGCCGAGTTGACTCTCAACAAAAATTTGACCATCTTGTAGTTCGATTAAACGACGCGAAATTGCCAACCCAATTCCAGTACCACCAGAATGGCGATCGCGCGATCGATCTGCACGCCAAAAGCGTTCAAATACGTGAGGCAAGTCTTCTTGTGCGATACCAATACCAGTATCACTCACGGCAATCCACAATTTACGCGATTGAGTCCAAGTACGAATAGTAATTGCACCTTGAGTTGTGTAACGAATTGCATTACCTAACAAATTAACGAGAACTTGCTCCACGCGATCAATATCTGCAAGCACAGGTGGTAATTGCGATGGACATTTGAGCTGCAAAACTGGACCATCTTCTAAAATCTGATCTGAAAACTTTTCTATCAAAGCTTGCAATAACGGGGAAAGATTGACTGGTTGTAGATTGATTGGTAAGTAACCTGCCTCAGCTTTCGAGAGTTCTTGTAAGTCATTAACCAAGCGCTCTAGACGTCGAGTTTCTCTAGCAAGCCGCATATAAATTTCAGTTGACGGTTCGACTCCACCATCTGCTAGTTCTTCTAGGTAGCCGCGAACAACGGTTAATGGAGTTCGTAATTCGTGCGTAAGATCGCTAATCAGTTCGCGTCGCCTTTGTTCTACGTCTTCCAAGCTAGCTGCCATGCGGTTAAAGCTAATACCAAGGCGCTGTAACTCTGGAATATCGCTTGCAGGTAGCCGTGCATCTAGTTGTCCAGCAGCAAATTTTTGAGTAATTTGTTCCATCTCCGTTAGCCGCTGCATGATGCGTTTGGATACCCAGTAACTGAGTCCTCCGGCTGCTGTAGTACTCACAACAACAGACCACACTGTACCGCGAAACCAAGCGCTTTCAAATCCATGAAGTAGTTCAGTGCGGGCAAAGCGCAAACGAAATCCAGTGCCTTCGAGTTCTTCAAGACGGACAACGAAATAGCGTGGAGAAGACACTTTACCAATAATGACAAGACTCATGACTGCTACCATCACCACTAACAAGTGTGAAAGGAACAGACGAGATGCTAGTGGCAAATTTCGCTTACGTAAATCTACTTTCGTCATAAGCTTCAGGGTGTTGTTGAGTCTTCAAACTTGTAGCCGACACCAACAACAGTTTTAATAAAAGTAGGATTAGCAGGAT
Organism: Gloeocapsopsis crepidinum LEGE 06123; assembly: GCF_015207655.1. Taxonomy (GTDB): domain Bacteria; phylum Cyanobacteriota; class Cyanobacteriia; order Cyanobacteriales; family Chroococcidiopsidaceae; genus Gloeocapsopsis; species Gloeocapsopsis crepidinum. The sequence goes on from NZ_JADEWN010000083.1 coordinate 5,249, forward strand.
CGGGCTCAATTTTTTTTCGCAATCGGGCAACGTGGGTATCGACAACACGCTCATCACCGAAAAAATCACTTCCCCAAAGTTTGTCAATCAACTGCGTGCGATTCCAGACACGACCAGGATTACTCACAAAGGTGCTAAGTAAGTTAAATTCCAAGGTTGTCAGATCTAAATCTTCAGTGCGATCGCTGCTGATTTGACGACTGGCAGAGCGTTGTTCTACATCTACTATAAAATGCTGAGTTCGATGAATTTGATGTTGTCCGCCTTGGCGTAGACTCCGCCGTAACAATGCTCGTACTCGCGCAACTAACTCTCTGGGGCTAAAAGGCTTGGTCAGATAATCATCTGCACCAGTCGATAGACCAATGACACGATCAATTTCTTCGCCTCTTGCTGTGAGCATGAGGATGTAAGGATCTTTAGTACCAGGTTTTTGCCGAATTCTGGCACATACTTCCAGTCCATCTAAGCCAGGGAGCATCAAGTCAAGGATAATTAAATCAGGTTGTAGTTCTTGAAATAAGCGCAACGCAGCTAAACCATCACGACAGCTTTGACAAGAAAATCCTTCTTTTTCGAGTGCAAGTTGAATCAATCCGGCAATTTCGGCTTCATCCTCAACAATTAATATATCCATCTCCACCAAGGGTAAGCGACATCAACCGAGTATTTTTTGGGGTTTATTATTCCAGCTTAATCTTTGTGCCTCAAGATCTACAGTGCCGAATTTGGTATGAGCTTTTAATCAGAACTTATACTACTTCGTAATTTGTAATTTATTGATTACTCTAGATTCTGTATTCTCCCCTGCTACCTACATATATCAACCTCAAAGTAGAACAGATTACTACCGCTCCAGCGCTGCGCGATCCCAGTTAGCTAGATTTGCAGCCGCCTCGTATGTACTTTGAAAGAATGCAAGAATCATTGCATCAGGATTGTTCGCATGCTGCACTGCTTCATAGGGCAAAATGAATTCTCGCATATCCGCGCTGTAGAATGCTTCGTGTGGCTGAACGAGGTAATCGCGAAAACCTTCAGGTTCGGGATAAGCATAGGAGTAGAAAATTGGTTCTGCTACCGCCCCACCACCAAACCAAAAGCCACAGCTACTGACTTCGTGCGAATACGCCTCGCGTGTCACCCAGTCTGCCATGTTAGGAACTCCACCAGGATGTTCTGGAGCCATACGCCCAGAAAAGCGAGTCACTGCGAGGTCGAAACTACCCCAGAAAAAGTGTACAGGGCTAGATTTACCAATAAAGCGCGAGCGAAATGTTGTCATTATGCGGTTGGCTTGCACGAGAATTTGCCAAAACTTTTGTGCAGCCTGCGGATCGTAAGCTGCGTGTTGGCGATCGCTCTCAAATGGAATAGGATCTGCCACTTCTTGGGGCATTGTCCAAATATGTACTTCAATTCCACTAGCGCGGAGTTTCTCCATCACCTCTTGGTAAAAGTCTGCTACCGAACGCAAAGCGAGAGCAATTGTTTGAGTAATACCGTCACTTGTTTCGATGTGTAAGTTGTGCTCTAAAAAATCGAAGCTAATTGCAAAGGTGCGCGTGTTATCAGGAATGCAACCAGTTGTTAGTCCGCGTGGAGTTACGTACAAAGTAGAATGCCACCAATGATTGAGTTTGGGAGCTAACGCTAGCCGAATTTTGCCGATAATTTGAGTCCACAGATGTAGTGTTGCATACGTATCTTGCCATGCTGCAACAGGTAAGGTTGACCAAGGAGTGTTCACATGCTTGTCATGCAGCAAATCAGCCATGATAAAAACCTTTGGTTGAAGAGTAAACAGAATCTACTTTTAAATCAAATCAATTGAACTAATGACCCAAATATAAGTCTTGTATCAGTATTGTGCTAGTTTTCAATGCGATCGCCTCTCATGCTGTGCTACTTACAATCGCGTTGTTCTTGCAGATGACTAACAACATCAATGGCATTACACAGCCAGTCAAGGTAGGTCTGTTCTTTTTGCCTAACCAAATCCAGTACTAACCGTTGCATAACTTGCTCGCGACTGACAGCTGTAGCATCAAGCGGTGATAATAATGTAATCTTGTCACAATCAGCAAGCTTTTTTCGATGAGCCATAAATTCTTGTTTTAGTAGATATAGAATTTCTGCATTTGATAATTCAGCCGCAAAAAATAATTGAACAAGCAAAGGTTCGCGGATTGTTGGCAAGGGCTGATGACATTGCAGCCACTGTGAAAGTGCTGCTTTTCCTGTCTGTGTGACGCTGTAGACTTTACGATGCGGGCGATCGCGTTGCCTCTCAACGGTACAGGTAATCCAACCGTGTTCCACTAACTTGTCAAGGGTTTTGTAGATTTGCGCTTGATCTGCAGGCCACAAATGAGCAATGGTTTGATCGAAGCAGTTATTTTTGAGATCGTAGCCGGTCATCCCTTCTTTTTGTAGAAAACCTAAAATTGCGTATGCTAGCGACATCAGGCGGTTTTCCGTATCTCACGGCTCATTTAGTAGTAGTGTTGTCACCCTCTTATATACAACTATTTTAGTATATGATTAATCATATAAACAGCTAAATTTAATGAAGAGAAATGCGATCGCTGCGGTGTTCTCTTATTGAGGAATTGCGGACTATTGCAAAGATGGAATAATTTGTAACGGTCGTATAAGATACCCCACTAATGTACTAAAAAGGGAAGGCTTATTTAGAATAGGCGAGAAGTGTGTGTGAGATAGGCTATTGATCTTTGCACAAAATGGGAAAAAAGTAGCAACCGCCACTAACACAATACGTGAAATGAGTCACTTACTAGTAGTACACAAATCAACGAGCTTGTCATCCGCTATAGTGCCTCATAACAAGAAGATCTCAAGTTATTGAAGACTATCGTACTAGGAGGATGGATTCCATTGACTTCTAATCAACTTTTCCAAAGAATACGGCAACATCAATATTTGCGCAATTTACGCAACAAATTGCTACACCTCCACGCCTGTTTGCTGCAAGCAGAACGTATTAGTTACGAACAAAGACGCGGGCGAGTATCAAGTGGAGAGCTACTACAACTTGTAATTGAGCACGAACAATTTGCCTGGCTACATCGTATTTCTGAGCTAATTGTCTATATTGATGAGATGCTTTCAGCAGATGAACCAATATTGCAAGACGATCTTCAGGATTTGATGGCTGATGTTCGCGAACTGCTGATGCCATCAGAAGTAGGTAATGCATTTGAGCGAAAATATTATAATGCTCTCCAGCAAGAACCTGCTGCGGTGTTAGCACATGCAGAAGTGTCAAAACTCCTAGCATCCGATGTTGAAGCTTAAATCAACCTTCGCAGTGCGATCGCGATCGCACTGCGACAAATGCTTATTGATGAACCATGACAACACATAAAAATGTCACAGTATTGCAATCTTACTGCCACTGTACTGCCACATGCATTTAATATGCTTATTTATAAGTAGACATAAAGTCTGCTCCTCACACCACTAAATGCTTTGCCATAACACAATGGTAGGGCATTTTTTTTTGCTTAATTCCAGCTTGATTGATCGTCCCAAGGAACCTTTTGTGATGACGTAACATTGAGGCTATGCGATCGCATAGCTTCTCTTCCCAATACAAATAATCCTGCCACGCCGAGACAGACAAACCAGATGTATTGATACCAATAGCGTCGTATTTGTCCAGTCGAGTTAAGTTCGGGATGCAATGTAGATACGTAAAGTAGTAAAAAGGCTGTAAATAGCGCTCCAAACCCAACAAAGCTTAAGCCAATTAGAATACGAGCTGATTGCAATTCAGTATCACTAATCGTATCAAGATCAATTTCTGCCAACTCTAATAATGATTCTTCTGCAAGTTTTGATGCTCGCCGTAAACGATATTCTACTGACAACGGCACAATAGGCATGAGGATTGCTAATGTATTGTGACGTAGTAACGCTTCTGTATTTCGCCATCTAACTAGAGGCTTAGACTGCTGAAGTTGAAATTGAGTATACGCCTTTTTTGCGGTAAGGGGATCTGGTTCCCATTCCATATACAGTCTCCGAGGAGCAAGTATTGTAGCAATTTAGAGATATTGTACATAGAGATGACAATAAGGTACGTACGGAAACCTGCAAAAACAAATAAATGGCTCCAGTGAAGACTCAAAAATTGAAATGTCTGCTTTGAGCATCTCTGTGAGAAAGCGATCGAGATCGGTAAGTTCTGCTCATTGTGCGATCGCTATGTCGGTTCTTCTGGTAACAATGGCGCAATCATTACCAGCAACTCAGGAATGCTCCTTTGAACTACAGTCCGAACCACATCGAGATCGATGCGATCATATTGATGAGCAATAATGTCTCGCATTCCTGCTGCTCGATTCCAGGGAATTTCCGAGTGCTGCTCCCGAAACTCAATCGATAGACGCTTCGTTGCTTCACCGACAATCTGAATTTGATACAAAATTGCAGATAGCCGCAGCACATCTATTTCTAAATCGGCTCTACTCAATCCTTGAGCAAATTCGATTATTCGTTGCCCTGCTTTGAAAATATCCAAAACTGAAGCTTCATCGTTGGGCATAAACTAATCTTGCGGTTCCTAAAATTTCCTTGCGGCGAATCCAATTCTCACTCTGTTCAATTGATTTTTTGGTCAGAAAGTCAACTTTGCGCCTAAACATCGCTTCCAATTCTTGCTTCATCTCTACAATTTCAAATCCCCAATGAGCATCTGGCGCAAACTGCACCATCACATCGATATCGCTATCGGGACGAAAATCATTCCGTAGCACCGAGCCGAATAAATAAAACTCTTCCACCTTCCAGCGTTGACAGAATTGAGCGATCGCCGCTTTTGGTAGTGCGATCGCGGTGGGAACAGAGAACGGCTGAAATCCTGCAACATCAACTTTTTCCATCAGAATTGTGCAGCGAGTGATTTTGATCTTTCCTCAATTTTAGGGTTGATTAACAACTAAGCAATTCATCTTTCCCACCTATTGGTTTGATAATCTCATACACTTCTATATATAAATTTGCCGTATGTGGTTAGCGTCATTTCTACCGCCTACTGCTAATCAACTACTGTAACGATAACTTCCTCAAACGCTCAACTTAGATACATCACCTGAATGGATTGCCTTGACCAATAGATTAAACTGCACAACAATGTCATCGTCATCAATTATTTGAGCAGTGTTGAGTCATTTCAGAGATTGGGTATACTTTCTTCTCTTACGAAACATTTCCTTGTAATTCAGTGAGACGGGTTAGGACTTCTGTACTGTGAATGACAGGATTTACCTTAACAAAGGTAGCTCGTAAAATTCCCTTCGGATCGATGATGAAACTATGCCGTACTGAGAGATTACCTAGCCAAGAGCCATAGGCTTTACTCACTTCGCCTGTTGTATCCGCAAGTAAGGGAAATTTCAAACCTTCTGAGTTGCAAAACTCAGCATGGGAGTCAACTGAATCAGCACTAACACCAATGATTTGAGCATTTTGAGCTATATATTTTGGTAAGTCTTGCTGAAAACGCCGCGCCTCTAACGTACAACCCGCTGTAAAGTCCTTAGGATAAAAGTACAATACCACCCATTTACCGCGTAGATCAGTAAGTGCAATTTCTCCATTTCCTGTATTGGTTGGCAAAGTAAATTCTGGGGCGAGTTGATCGAGCGCAGGAAGTTTGCCACCAATTGCAAAGCTGGGTGGGGCAAAAAATAAAGTAGTGACAGCAAAACACAAGCTGATGATTGTACGAAGAAAATAGCGACGGGACAGCATAATGCAAACAGCAAGCTCAACTTAACATAAGTTTACATTACGTACTGCTATCTTTGTCGCTTTGTGGTTGCGTGTCAATTTGACTGATTGTTGTCGGTTGCTCTAGATGGCTAGCAGATGGTGGCTCATTTAAACTACTCACTGCTTCAATGTATTGACCGTCTATCAGAAAAGTTCCGCGTGTAAAGCGAATGCTCCAATACCCACCTGGACGGCGATCCATGACAATTCCTTCTTCACCAATTTGAATGATGTCTGGTGGGCGCAACATTGGCATGGGATCGGATGTTTTTAAGTAGGGTGGTAGTACGACGACACGCACAGTTTCTCCAATGGCAAATTCTTTAGACATAACTGGGCTTCAGCTAGTAGCTATCAGCATGACAGAATATATTCATTTTTGCTGCTGATAGCCAATTACTGATCTCTCTTAAGGAACTTGCCAAATTTTTTGGTGATATTGTTCGAGATCGGCGTAAGGATCTACTGTAGGGTGCGAGTGGTCGTGACTATGATGATGGTGATGATCGTGGTTGTGCGTATGGTTATGGGGACCTACAGTCGCTAGCCGAAACTTACACATTTCACAGTTCATTTGCACATTGCCAAGTTGAGTTTCAATTTCGCGATCGCGGAGAATGGAAAACAACTGCGGATGTAGCCCCATTTCTGGTAAACAGGTGACAGCAATATCTGGATACTGTGCTTGTTGCTGGGCAGCGATATCAAAGATCTTATTGACTAATACGCCAGTGAAGAGAAAGTAAGGCAGTACAATAATCCGTTTGGGTTGGTAAAGTCGCGCGCGGCGAAAGCCTTCTTCGAGGCGAGGATGGGTAATACCAATAAAGCAGGTTTCTACAGTTTGATAACCGCTACCTTCCCAAAGCATGCGTGCTAGTTTATAAACATCGCCATTGGCATCCGGATCGCTCGAACCGCGACCAACAAATAGCAAAACGGTATCAGCGCGATCGCAATGTGGATCGTCTACTTCAGCAAGACGCGATCGCCATAAATCAATAATTCCTGGTGTGATGCCAAAATGTCGCCCGTAGTGAAATTTCACTTGAGGATGACGTTGACGCGCGCGGTCAAGTTCGTTAGTCACATCAAATTTATTATGCCGTGCCGCAAATAACAAAATTGGTAGGGCAGAAAGTTCGGTATACCCTTGGGCGACACACTGATCGACACCTTCTTGAATCGTTGGATCTGTTAGTTCTAAAAAACAAGGGACAACAGGTCTGGAGGAATCTAAAGCTTGATAAGCAGCAGCAAAGTCTAAAACGCTTTGTCGCCCTGCTGCATCTCTGGTACCGTGACCAATCATCAGCAAAGGACGACGTAAAGGTAAAGGGGGTAACTCGATTGTACTAACTGGGTTCTTCAGTAGAGTGGAATTTACTGTATTGATGGTAGGCATCTTTGTTTTAGTGCTCCGTTCCTGTGCGACGCAGGAATATAGTGTGAGCGAGTCACAGTTAGGCATTCTGGCTTTAGAGAGTTTTGAGTTTTGAGTTGATATCTAGATTCATACCCCATGACTCACAACTTCTTTTACAGCTGCGGCACAGCCTCGGATTTACACCGAAGTTTCCCTATACTGTGACAGATCACTTGTGCCTTGTTATCTTAACTGATTCTTCCCAGTTCAAAAATACTACCGGAGGGGTTGTTGATCAATTGCTAATTGCTTGTTTGGTTGCGTTGCTGACGCTGTTGACGCCATTGCTGCATTCTTTGCTCGATCTGTTGGCGTTGTTCGGGGGTAAGAACTGCTGTTGCGCGATCTTTTGAAGATTGCATAATCTGGCGAATTTGAGTTCTTTGCGCTTCGGATAAATTTAAAGCAGCCATTGCACCACGTCGTCGTTGCCCATTTTGTGCAGCAGCTTGCCATTGTTGACGTTGTTCGGGGCTAAGCACTCCTTCGATTTGAGTGCGCGTTTCATTGCGGATTTGTTCTATTTGAGCTTGTTGTTCCGCACTGAGTTCAATACCTGCCATTTTGCCCATACCTCTGCCAGCACCTGCACGTTGTCCTAATTGAGGTGCAGCAGGTTGTGCATTAATTGCTAAAGGTGCGAAGACAGTAGAAAGTGCTATTGCTCCAGCAAACAGCGACATAAATTTTAGTTTCTTTGATGGCGACATTATTGACTTCCTCATATTTGATGTATCTATCCTAAAAACTTGCCTTCCTAAGTAGCATGAGGAAAAAGTCACGAATTGAAGTATGACTAAAGTCATGTATTGCTGATGCTGATCGTCAATAAATTCACTGTACTGAGTACAGTAATGGGTAATAGGTAGTAAGTAAGTGAAAATAAATGTAACTTAGGGTTGTTATCGGTCAATGGTCAATAGTCAGTGGAGCAATAATTAACCATTAAGTATTAACAAGCCTAAAATGTGTGAGCAATAATTACGCTCACCTACTCAACATTTAGCAAAAAATCTAGATGAGATGAATCGTCCAATCCACATTCACACACATCCTTTTCGGTTTTTACTACTACTAGAGTGGCTACTTTTACTGGCGGTTGCTATTACAGAAGCTTTATCAATTCACTTTCGCCGATTTCATGCTTTACCAACTTTAACGATTATTAGTTTAGTGTTTTTTGGATTACTAGGTTTACGAATGCCTAGAGATAAACTCATCTCTAAAATACTTTACACGGCACTAGAAATTTTCTTGATTCTTTTCGCTGGAGTTTTTGTGGGAAGAGGCATTCGGCTATTTCCATTTCTTTATATTATTCTTGTCATCCGTAGTTGTCTTATTTTTCAACTACCAGGACGCATTATAGTGACAACTTTATCTTTTACTTTATTTATCCTGACATTGAGTCAGCGATTTCAACACGTCCCTGCAGTTCCCATGTTGCAAGAACGATTGCGGTTTACATTATTAAGTTTTGCGCTTTCGTTTGGATTAAGCTTAGTATTTGTATTGTTGTTGATGAATGCTGTGCTGGCAGAGCGACAAATTCGTGAAAAACTAGCGATCGCAAATGAGCAACTGCGACAATATGCACTACGTATTGAAGATCAAGCAACCCTCCAAGAACGCAACCGCATTGCACGAGATATTCATGACTCACTCGGACACTCTCTAACAGCCTTGAACTTGCAGCTTGAAACTGCTCTAAAATTGTGGCAATCTAACCCTGCTAAAGCGCAAACTTTCTTATTGCAAGCCAAAAACTTAGGTTCTCAATCATTACGTGAGGTGCGACAATCTGTTTTGGCAATGCGCTCTGATCCGCTGCATGGTCAGTCTTTAGAAGTGGCGATCGCTGCTTTAGCGACTGAGTTTCATCGTTCTACGGGATTTTCTCCAATTTATCATCTATCACTGAACCATCCGATTCCTGCTGATGTCAAAACTGCGGTATACCGGATCGCACAAGAAGCACTTACTAATATTTGGAAACACGCACAAGCAAATAAAGTCAAAATAGATATCCAAACATCAGTGGAATCTTTACACTTGAAAATTGCAGACAATGGCAAAGGATTTGCATTAAACAAGAACACTACAGGATTTGGGCTGCAAAGTATGCGCGATCGCGTCCTTGCGTTGGGAGGTGAATTTCAAATCAACAGCGTGCCTAGTGGTGGTTGTTGTATTACTGCGACAATCCCCTTGCCAAGGTTATTGACATGATTCGCCTAGTACTGGTAGACGATCAAAATCTTATTCGTCAGGGTTTAAAAGCTTTACTTGAGTTAGAACCAGATTTACAAGTTGTCGGAGAAGCAGAAAATGGACAAGCAGCAATGCACTTGCTGCAAAAGTTGCAATCTGATGTCATACTTATGGATGTGCGAATGCCAGTAATGGACGGTGTCGCCGCAACAAAAGAAATTACTCAGCAGTTTCCCCAAATCAAGGTGCTTGTACTCACAACTTTTGATAATGATGAGTACGTTGCCGCCGCATTGCGTAATGGTGCAATGGGCTATTTGCTTAAAGATACACCCTCAGAAGAGTTAGCCGCAGCAATTCGGGCAGTTTATAAAGGTTATACTCAGCTAGGACCTGGTTTGGTTGAGAAAATTATTGCAAAAGTTCCAGAATCTTCCGCAATAACACCCTCAGGTTGGACAGAACTTACGCCAAGAGAACGCGAGGTGTTACGCTTAATTGCTGCTGGTGAAAGTAATCGAGAGATCGCCCAAACACTTCATATCTCAGAAGGAACTGTCAAAAATCACGTTACAAGTATTTTGAATCGACTTTCTCTACGCGATCGCACGCAAGCGGCTATTGTTGCTAATTCGTTCCTCCACCATGTAGAACCTGATAGAAAAAGTTAGTTGAGTTGTGAGTTTTGAGTTTAAGAGAGTCGTGAAACTTTGAGTTAAGGAAATTCTTTTAATAAATGCCTCCGGCACCTTTCTTCTCAAACAAAATTCCAAACTTTTAGTACCCCTAATTAGCAATTTATCTTTACTTAAATAGCTCCAAACACTCTTCTTTCAATAACCCCTTTGTCACTTTAATATCTCTAAAACTTCTGGCAATAACTTCATCACAAGATATATCAATTTGTGATTGGTTTATACGAATTAAGTCTTCAATAGAGATTGCACAAATAATTTCAGATATACCAGCCCAAACACATACGGTTGCACACATCGGGCAAGGTTCACCTGTCGTGTATATTGTGTATCCTGCCAAAGACAGGTTTTTTATTTGAGATGTCAGTTTGCGAATGACATTCATTTCTGCGTGGGCAGAAGGGTCATTATCTTGCTGCACAGTGTTGTGTGCTGCTGCGACAATTTTATTATCTTTAACTATTACCGCACCATAGGGCGCATCTCCTTGTTTTGCTTCTTCTAGCGCGAGTCGCATAAAATATTCTGCAGTCATCTTGTAATCATGCTAGTAGGTGTATTTCAACAATATAGAGCTTCCGTAGCTTTATGACTATAAAAAATATGCTAAATTCTAATTACATAGAATTATTTTTTCTTGTAAAAATGTCATCTATTTAGTGTAATACAATCTTTATTTATGAATAACGCGCCATCATCCAAACTAATATTATTGGGTTCGTATAATACTAGCAAGTAATGAGTATGTTGCTAGCCAGAAAAGTTATTGGATTTTATTTAGAAGATATAGAAACCCCTCTAGGAAGGTTTATTAATTTAGCAATTACAAGCCTAGTTTTAGTATCTTCAGCTATTTTCGTTATAGAGACATATCCAATCTCTAATAACTTGAAAGAAATTTTAGATGGTTTAGATATAATTATATTAAGTATTTTTGCTGTAGAATACTTATTGCGTTTTTGGTGTGCAGATTCTAAAGTAAAGTATTTTTTTAGCTTATATTCGCTCCTTGACCTTTTAGCAATTTTACCTTTCTTCATAGGCTTGGTCAATATTAGTTTTATCCGAATTCTACGTTGGTTTCGGATTCTTAGATTAGTTAGATTTATTCAAAAAAAATTCTTATTTGAACGCATTAGCAGTGAAGATAGCATTATTTTTGCTAGAATTCTGTTTACTTTATTTGCTATTATTTTTATTTATTCAGGGCTAATTTATCAAGTTGAACATCCTGTCAATTCTGATTTTAATACATTTTTAGATGCAGTTTACTTCTCTGTCGTCACTATGACAACCGTCGGTTTTGGAGATGTCACGCCTGTATCGCAAGTAGGGCGATTACTAGCAGTATTAATGATTATGACTGGTGTCGCATTAATTCCTTGGCAAGTAGGTAATTTAATTAGACAATTTATTAAAGCAAGTAACCAGGTAGAAACTCTTTGCCCTACTTGTCAATTATCTCTACATGATGCGGATGCTCAGTACTGCAAGATTTGTGGTACAAAACTGGCAAAGAGTTTGTAGGACTATTGGTTATTTATATTCAAAGTTACTATGACGTTTGATTATTCTTTAGATTTTAAAAATATTGATTTTCGCTGTTCACCTGAACTGTACCGTGTAGGTAAAGGTGAGCAAGGAGTGTTGCTAGTAGAGCCTTACAAGTCGGAGCTCCTACCATACTGGCGCTTTAAAACTCCTGAAATTGCCAGGGAATCGAGTGACAAGATTTATGAGCTATTTCTCAACTATTTAGCACAAGATGATTTTGTTGGTGCGGATATGGCGCGTAAGTTTTTGCAGATGGGGTACACGCGATCGCGTCGCTATGCCAATCATAAAAGTGGCAGGAAGTATAAAGCCAACCCCCAAAAAGCAGGTTCTCAGGAAGCCGAAAAGCAAGCGCGAAAAGAAGTTTTACCTTTAGAGATTGATCCTGTCAAAGCTGAATCAGCTGCAATCTTTAAAGAGAAATGGGCTTTAGCAAAAACGCATGAAAAATATCTTCAGCTAATGAAAAAACATCAACAGATGTACGAGTAGGAAGAATAGAACTCTGGATTGTACAGCAATAACTTCAGGTTATATAAATTCTGTTATCTGTGTAACTAAATCATTGTGACTTTAAGTAGGATAATGCGACAAAGTTACAACATAAGAAATATCAGGAGCGTGGTGTAAGCGTTGCTATACATAAATTTCACAAACTTCTGTTGATTGTAAAGATATTGCTAAGTCACTTATTCCAGTCTTGACAAAATGTTAATTATTACTGAATAAGTGAGTAATTGGTAGCTGTTACCAATCTTCGATTAGCTATTAGCTTTTGTTTAACTCAATACCAACTGCTAAATGCTTTCTCATTACCCGATCTCGAAAGGTATGATTATTTATCACGCTTTGTCACTTGGCATATATATTATTTTCTAATAAAACTCAATTCTTACTATCAGTTAATAAAATTTTAATATGTGTGTATAATCTGATAGATTTTGTTTACAATTCAGCCAGTGTATATTCCTGAACTATCAAGAGGTAGTAATGCAATAGAACCCAGCTTCATGTTATTTATCTTGCCGCAAGAAACTATGACTTACCCTATTTAGTCTAGGAAGTTGATTGCAACTGAGGAAAAGGTTTGAGAGATTTCCACGTCGATCTGTTTGACTGTGTGGAACACATGAGTAGCAATAAAAGTAAAGGTAGCAGGAAGATGAAACATCAAGGAATGACTTTGTGGTTTACTGGGTTGAGTGGTGCAGGAAAAACAACAATTAGTAAAGCGGTAGAAGAGCAACTGCGCGAGCAAGGTTACAAAGTTGAAGTTCTTGATGGTGATATTGTTCGGGAAAACTTAACGAAAGGGTTAGGTTTTAGCAAAGCCGATCGCGATGAAAATATTCGTCGTATCGGTTTTGTGGCTCAGTTACTAACTCGCAATGGAGTGATCGTCATTGTTTCTGCTATTTCTCCTTATCGTGAAATTCGTGACGAAGTACGCGGTAAGATTGGTAACTTTCTTGAAATCTATGTCAACGCGCCTTTAGCTGTGTGCGAAGAGCGTGATGTTAAAGGGCTATACAAAAAAGCCCGCGCTGGAGAAATTAAGAGTTTCACTGGAATTGACGATCCTTACGAACCGCCACTCAATCCTGAAGTTGAATGCAGAACAAACCAGGAGACTTTGTCTGAAAGTGTCGAGAAAGTGATGGCAAAGCTCAATCAATATGTTCATGCAAACAATAGTGTCTCAAAAGTTGCTTAGTTATTAGGTGTCTAAATAATAACCCACTGCTTCTAATCTATGGATAAGTGAGTGCGAGAAGGCACTTGCTCATCCTTTTTCTTATTGGGTAAAGTTTAAATAATATCTCGCTAATAGAAGTATGACTAGTTGTACAGTCGTAAAAAATCGCTTTTAAATTAACCTGTGATCCCTTTAAACTCGTTAGGACAAACACAGACACGTAAGGCAGAACACTTGCGCATTTGTCTCGATGAAGATGTCCAATTTTCGCAAACGACAAATGGATTAGAACGCTATCGTTTCATACATTGCTGTTTACCAGAGATTAACCGCGATGAAATTAGCCTAAAAACTCAGTTTTTAGGAAAACAGCTATCATATCCGCTGTTGATTTCTTCAATGACGGGCGGGACAGAATTTGCTGGAACAATTAACCGTCGTCTTGCGGAAGTTGCCCAGCATTACAATATCGCTATGGGAGTTGGTTCGCAGCGAGTTGCTCTCGAAAAACCACAAGTTGCTCCAACTTTTGCCGTGCGATCGCTTGCACCGGATATTTTACTATTAGCTAATTTGGGTGCAGTACAACTCAATTACAAATACGGATTAGATGAATGTCGGCGCGTTGTTGATTTATTGCAAGCTGACGCTTTGATTTTGCATCTCAATCCATTACAAGAGTGCATTCAACCCAGAGGTGATACGAATTTTCGCGGTTTGCTTGACAAAGTAGAGAAGTTGTGTAGCAAAATATCTGTACCAGTTGTTGCCAAAGAAGTCGGTAATGGGATTTCTGCGGCTATGGCAAAAAAATTGATGAATGCGGGAATTAGCGCAGTTGATGTTGCAGGTGCAGGCGGAACTTCTTGGGCAAAAGTTGAAAGCGAACGCGCAGAAAATAGCCTACAGCGTCGCTTAGGGATGACATTTGCAGATTGGGGATTGCCGACAGCAGAGTGTATCACGAGCATTCGAGCGGTAGCACCCGAAATTCCTCTAATTGCCTCTGGCGGTTTGCGTCATGGATTAGATATTGCTAAAGCGATCGCTCTCGGTGCAGATCTTGCAGGTTTAGCATTACCTTTCTTACAAGCTGCCGCCGAATCTGAAGCAGCGCTTTACGAGTTAGTTGAAGTATTGATTGCCGAAATGACTACAGTTCTGTTCTGTACTGGCACAGCAGATCTAGAGGAGTTCAAACGTTCAGAAGTATTGCAGCGTGTAAAAGAGGGGTGAGGAGTGAGGGGTGAGGGGTGAGTTCTAGTTGCTTTAGCAAGAAGTCCGTTCTGCAAGAGTTTTGACGACTGTCATTAATTGCACTGGATCGATAGGTTTGGAGAGGTGTGTTTGAAAACCTGCTTGTAGTGCCTTTGCTTGATCTTCTGCACGTGCATAAGCAGTAATTGCTGCGGCTGGAATTTGTTTTCCGGACTTAGTTTTCAAGTGCTTGGTTTTTTGGATTAAAGAGTAACCATCTTCTTCTGGCATACCAATATCACTTAATAGGATATCTGGTTGAAGTTGCTCAATTAAGTTTATTGCTTCGCTAACTGAACTAACTGCCGTGACATTTGCACCTGCTTGCTCTAGCATGATTTTGAGAAGTTCGCGAGCATCAGCTTCATCATCAACAACTAGCACTTTTAAACCAGTAATTCCTGATTCTGGGGAAAATTCTGTATCATTTGTCGTTTCAGGGACGTCACTCTCTCGTGGCAAGGGCAATCTTACAATAAAAGTTGCTCCTGTACCGATTCCTTGACTTGTCGCACTAATTGTTCCACCGTGTAGTTCTACCAAATTACGAGCGATCGCCAGCCCTAATCCTATACCACCCTGTTTGCGACTACTACTACTATCTGCCTGACGAAATTGTTCAAAAATATGGGGCAGAAAATCTGCACTGATACCTTGCCCGTTATCAGTTACATTTAGCTCAATATAAGTGTTCTGTTCTATTAATGATATTTCTACGCGTCCGCCATGAGGCGTAAATTTAATCGCATTTGAGAGCAAATTCCAGATGATTTGTTGCAGGCGATCGGGATCTCCAAAAACTGATTTAGTTGTTGTCAGTAGAGAATGAATTTGAATATCTTTTGCTGCTGCTGCTAGTTGAATTGTATCAATCGCCGCTTCAATAAGATTTGTCAGATGAATAGGGCGACATTGTAAGCGCAACTTGCCACGCATCATGCGGGAAATATCAAGAAGATCTTCAATAAGTTGGGTTTGGGCTTGGGCATTTCGCTCTATTGTTTCTAAAGCACGTATGGTAGTTTGTTCGTTAAGCGATCGACTGCGCAGTAACCGCGACCAACCAAGCATTGCATTAAGTGGTGTACGTAACTCGTGAGATACAACCGCGAGAAATTCATCTTTCATGCGACTAGCTTCTTCAGTTGCCATCCGTACTTGCTGTTCGCGTAGCAGCAGTTTAGCTAGCACCTCTTCTACTTCTTTGCGCTGCGTGATATCGCGCTGTACAGAAATCCAATGCGTGTACCAGCCAGTATCATCGGCAATCGGCACAATACTTAGTTCTACCCAAAATTCCGAACCATCTTTGCGGTAGTTAACTAACTCGAAAACATCAGATTGCCATTGTTGTAAAGTTGTCCGAATCCGAGTTAAAGTTTCTTTATCAGTTTTTGGTCCTTGCAGTAGCCGCGGCGTTTTCCCTAAAACTTCTTGCAAGTTATAACCTGTCATGCGCGTAAAAGCTTCATTAACATAGATAATTCGTGGACCTGGAGTTTGAATTGGTTCTGCTTCGGTAATCACGATCGCATCATTGGCATTTACGACTACAGATTCTAATAGCCGTAATCTTTCTTCTTGTTGCTTGCGTTGAGTAATATCTTTGACAAAGCAGTAGTAATCGCTAACACTGTTTTGTTGATTATTAACTTTGACAAGCGTAACTTGTTTATAAAAGTGCGATCCATCTTGGCGAATACCTCTTGCTTCACCTTCGGCTTTACCTGTCGTCAACATCTGTCGATAAGTCGCTGTGAGTTTGGCGACATCTTGGGGATGAACTGTAATCTCCCAGTTTTTGCCAATCAAATCTTCTGGCTTGTAGCCTAGTAAATGAGCATAGGCATGATTTGCTGTTAAATATTGTCCTTGAAAGTCTAACCTAGCAATGCATTCGACAGCAGTTTCCAACGCCATCGTGACTTCCCCAAGTGTTGTTGCGGATACTTCTACTGATTGACGTTCTAAGTTATTGATGACGCTAAGGACAAGCGCTACTCCTCCCCATAATCCTAGCTGCCAATAGGCTGCATTATCTGCCTCATTCCATAGCAACAGCCCAATAGCTAAACTGATAACAGCAAGCCTTAAAATGAGATTCTGCCAGGTGCTTGTTATTAGGACTATCACAAATAACGCTAGCCCAAAATCCAGTTGAGTGGTTGGTTCTAGAAGTAGTTTGCCAAAAACAACAAGTGCGATCGCAAATAAGGTGATGTTATGGCCTAGTCTGGGATAGAAAAAAGTCATTAGTATTTTGTATCAGTCATTTATCCAGGTTTTGCGGCA
Organism: Gloeocapsopsis crepidinum LEGE 06123; assembly: GCF_015207655.1. GTDB lineage: Bacteria > Cyanobacteriota > Cyanobacteriia > Cyanobacteriales > Chroococcidiopsidaceae > Gloeocapsopsis > Gloeocapsopsis crepidinum. The sequence goes on from NZ_JADEWN010000083.1 coordinate 22,179, forward strand.
AGATGCTTAGCTTGTCTTAAGGTTCAACCAATGAAATTTCATTTCCATGATGCGGCTATACCCATAGCAGTAATATTTTTACTCAGTTTGCATAACAGCCGCTTAGTATCAGGACTATTTGCGGTAACTCGTAACGCTAAACGATTTGAATAGTCGTAATGTTTTTCACAGCTTTCATAGCGATCGCCCCTGATTATTAAGAAAATATAAAAAGCGTTAACACATTAACATCACTGTTTACTGCTGTAAGCTACATCTATCCTAAGGGTGAATACTGAGAAAATTCAGTTAACTCAATAAAATAAATTAGATATGGGGTAGGCAAGATGCCTGTTCATCGCATTTGATTAAGTAAATAACGGAATCTAAAGGTATTTTTTGTTACTAAAATTCATTTAATTACCGATCAACTCCACAGCATCGCGCCCATCAAAATCTTGAAGGTACACCTTAACTTGTTCTTCTTTCGCTGTAGGTAGCTGTTTACCTGTAAAATCTGGATGAATTGGTAACTCGCGATGACCGCGATCAACTAATACTGCTAGCCAAATTGCCGCAGGTCTACCATAATCATTAACAGCATTCAAAGCTGCTCGTACAGTACGTCCTTTATAAATCACATCATCAACGAGCAACACAGTTTTTCCTGTTAAATCAAAGGGAATTTCTGTTTTAGCTGGAGTGCGAATACCAATCTGATCCAAATCGTCGCGGTAAAATGTAATATCTAACGCCCCTACAGGAACTGTTACACCTTCAAGTACCTCAATTTGACGCACCAACAGATCTGCTAAAAATGCACCTCTAGTGTAGATACCTAAAATGACGAGTTGTGACAAATCCCGCGATCTTTCTACAACTTGGGAAGCAAGGCGCGTGACAGTGCGGCGGATCTCATCAGCAGAGAGAATTTCAACAACTTTAGCAGGCATAGGGGTGAGGGGTGAGGGG
>NZ_JADEWN010000084.1 GCF_015207655.1 Gloeocapsopsis crepidinum LEGE 06123
CTGATTGAGGTGTCACCTTGTGTGTATGCCTTAACTATTTTTTCTCGCAAGTCGAGCGAGTACGGTTTCATTAGACTTCATTTGTGTACTCCTCTTACTGTACCTCATAAACTTGCAATAGGCTGTAAATTATGGTAGTCAAAACTCTTGTCAAGAAAATCCTTAGCCCTAGTATTGGTTTTCTTAAGTTTCCTTCACTGAATGAAGATATTCCTTCAGATTTAGTCCCAATAGGTGATACAGGTTTATACACAGATATAGGTCAGCCTGTAGATCCACTTGATTGTAGGAGATATCCTGGCAGTATTTTTTGTGGTAATCCTTTATCACCTAATGCTCTTAGTTTGTCTATTCAGATAGTTAGAAATCCTTGTAACTTAGGAATCAAACTTACTGGATCTCTAGCATTTATTAAAATGCCTCCTAAGTATCTAGTCTACAGAGATCCAGAGTGTCGGTTTGATGATGAATCTGACAAGATATCACCTGATGACTTACCTTTAGAGTTTTCTTCTGACTGCGCCCATTATTTAGTTCAAACTTTTCTTGCTGACGGCTTTGCATCCGCAGGATATGTTTCTCCCTTTTTCTTTGATCCATCCGCTAATAGCGCTACTGCTTATGGAGTAAATCTAATTGATGAAGAATCCTTTGTGACTTTCTTAACTGACTTTGGTTCGTTCAATACAGGAAGTTTTTCAGCTAGATTGAGATTCGCCACTTTTTTTCAAGGACCTGAAGCCGAACACGACTACTTTGTTGCATCGTTATTCATTTATGAATTTGTACCTCCAAGATTAACGGATAGCAATGAATACATAAGTTGGCGTCAATCTCTTGGCGACTTTATTGCTAGCAATGGACCTTTAAAGTATTATCGATTTTGCAACGGAGTTTATCGTCCTACTAATCAGCAAAAGAAACCACCACCACCGCCCCTCGATCAGAAAGAACAGGAAGATGATATGGGATGTTGTCCACAAACTAACGCTTTACTTTATGACTTATTAGATAAAGTTGATAAATTATCTGAAATAGTCGGTGTTGATGAATTTCCGGCATCTTTACCACAATCGCTTATTAGTAAAGACGAAGGATTTATCGGTAACTTAATTCCTAATCCTAATAAAGAAATTGCTAATTTAACACAATTTCTTGCTTGGTATGTAGAACGTTTTGATGAAATTATGGGGCAGTGGGAAATACCTATCGAGATTAAAGATAGCGATCCAAGTACTCCAGGAGATCAGCCTAAAGGAGTGAAATTACCAAATATGGCAGAAGCGATCGCAGAAATGTTTGTTTTGTCTTTTCAGTCCTATGCAAATTCAGAAACTTTACTCAATCTAGTCACTCGCAATTTAGTAGAAACAGGTACAGACAAACAACAAAACTTTATTACTTACAAACTGTTGCAATCTCTAACAGACTGGGTAGGCTTTAAACAGAAAGATATCAAATTAGAAATGCCCTTAACTTTTAGCCCTAATAAAACTAGATTTGATGAACTCATTCAAGAAAGTATAGTTCAAGTGCCTTGTGTAGAATTCGATGATAAATTTGGTTTAGAAGCAGATTTAATGAGGTTTAGAGAAGCAGCAGGAATTTTGCAAGCGGTTTATAAACGGAAGCTAGATCCTAAAGGCAATATCAAAGATCAAATCTTTGATTATCTACTAAAAACTTATGCAGCAATGAACAAAATTAATGATGATGGCGAGAATTTCCAGGAATTTATCAATCGTGTAGAAAATGGATTTACAGATATTCCTACAGTAGGAGACGCAACTCAACCTTATGGTAGACCTTACACGCAACGTCCAAAGGTTCGAGATTTGTCAGACATTGATGAGCAAACATAATGGCTATTTCTATATCTCTTAGTTCACTGGCATCTAGAGCTACTAGAAAAGTTGCAGCAGGAAATAGTGGCATTCGCAGGATAGCCTTAAATGCAACGACAGCAGTGCAAGAAGATGATAATCCTGTAGCAAGTGTCTACAACGCCATAGAAAAATTTGGTCAATCTTTAATGCGTAATACTCTGCAAGCATTTATTGATGTCTTTAAATTCTCATGGTCGAAGTTTTGGGCACAATTTGTTAAAACTGGATTATTTTTAATGAATTTCAATTGGAATAGTACCGATCAACAACTAGACGAGCAAATTAAGCAAGCTGAAATAGCTTTAGCTGCAAGTCGTGGAGCATTAGCAGGTCAATCACTAGGTTTTGCTATTTGTGGTCTAATTCCTACTGCTACGATTGCTGTTTTTAATGAACCGCTAGCTTTGTATATGCTCAAGGAATTAGGAGAAGAAGCAGCAGATGAAATAGCATCGTCTTTAGCAAACATGATTACATTACAGCTTGACGTACAAGTAAAACGTGGATTTACTGCTTTATTTAAAAACTACAGAACACTATTAAGAGGTGCTGCAATTAATTTTGCTAATATTCTTGTTCGCATGGGTAGATTAACCCAAGAATCAGTAGATAAAGCCAATGAAAACAGAAATAAGCCTTGGTCGTTTGCCGGAGCCTTTGAAGAATCAATTGATTCAATAGAAGATCCAATTGAACAAGCTTATACGGAGGAATTTTGGGATGAATTTCAAGAGTCTTGTATAGAAGCAGGATTTATTATTGCGGGTGCTGCTGACTCTTACTTTGCAGCACAAAAGTTAGCGAATCAATCACTTGTAGGTGATTATGGCGTGGTAACAATTGAGCCTATAAGAGATAATGAAGCTGTTACTGTAGACACAAATGCCACATCGTCACCATGAACAATAAAATTGTTCTAGCTGGCAACAAAAATTTGTTAAAACCTGCTATTACACAAATATTAGCAATGCATCAACTTCTAGAACAAATTGAAGTTGATGCAACTTCATCAATAAACGAAGATTTCGATCCAGGGAGAAGATACCATCCACTAATCATATTGCACTTTAGAGAAGATTCTGATTTTAGACCAGGAACTAATCAACCTAAAGGTAGAGGACAAAACAGAACAAAAGGCGAAGTTAGCTTTCGCCTAATGAGTGAAACAACAGAGACAATTAGTGAAGCTGAACTAACCAATTTAGGAACGCGAATCAAACAAATTTTTGGTGCTAATGGCGGTTATTTGTGGAGTAAAGGCAAAGAGATGTATTGCTATGCAGATTGGAGTCGAGGATATCAAATGCAAATACTCGCTCGTTCGGAAGCTCAAGTAAGAGATTTAGTTACAAAAATACTTAGCTTGCAAAATCATACCCCACAGTGGAAATACTTAACTAAGAATAAAAATGCCTCAGAGGCTGAAAGATATCCAGTTGTTCCCCAAACAAAGTTGGTTATGGGTAAACAAGTAGAACTACCTGAAAGAAGACCCAATCGACAAGTGAGATTTAGGTATGCAGAGGCACGAATTAACCCTTTATTAAAAACGGTAATCCTTTTTGACAGAACAGGAAAAAAAACAAATGCGTTGGTCAAATAAGTAGTTGGTCAAGCTTAACCTCCGTCAAATATTTATTGTCTAGAAACAAGCTCAAAGTATTGACGGTAGTAAGTCCTGAGCATTAAAACTAATACATTGGGAAGGAAAAGGTTTAATGCAAACACCAGGACAAAGCTTATTTAGTGCAATTCTTAAAGTTGCCAAATCAAAACTTAAACCACAGTATTCTGACATAGGAGTCAAGGTGCAATGGGATTTGGATAATTTGGAACTCCGAGGCACTTTTGCTATCCCGTTGAAAACTGAAATCAATGTAGATACTGGTGAATACATTGTAACTTCTCAAGATTTTACAGAATCATCTGTAAACCCTGAACCGTAAAATTTATAAAGAGTTTGTAAAAAATGGCTGTTGAGAAAAAATATCAACCTTATATAATGGTGCTGAGCGATGTATATATTGGAATGCTGGGAATAAGACAGGATCAAAAAAATTATTTTAATATTCCTGATATGACGGCTGCTGAGAAAGCCTTGATGGAGTATCAAGGTTCAAGAAAAGCTCACAAGCGCAATATCTTCAGCAATCGTTTAGATAGCGATACACCGACAAGAGTAAAAACAATTGAAAGAGTAGCAGTAATAGATAAAAAGCGATCAAAGCTATTTAATTCTAAAGGCGGGAAACCGATTAAAATTCCTACTGAGTTGATTAGTATTCCGGCGCAAACATCAACGGCAGAAAACCCACCAGAACGCATAGGAAGCATTCGTTTTACTACGATTAGATTTCCAGGTGCAGCAAGTAATGCTGAAATTTCAAGATGGCTAGCGCTTAAGCTTAAAGCTCATACACCTACTTATTTTATAACTCCATCAGGCGTTACTTTTCCCGTAAGTAGTGTAGGTACTGCAACTCCAACGGGACCAACTACTCCTGCTTAAATGACACGCTGGGATTTAGCAACGTTAGATAATTGGCAGTTGATTCTGAGCGAAACTAGGATAGCTCAAAGAAAGCAACCTATTCGCTCAGATAGTTTGTATGAGTACGAGCCTATATCTCCTATTTATACAAATCCTCATTCTCATGTATTGTTAATCGGTACATACAGCGAAACTGCAAAGCCTTATTGGTTTTTGGGTGCTAGAGCTTCACAATATTTGTACGTGTCTCCTAGTATGAACGATCGCTTTATTAGCGGCGTACAAACTTCGGATATCAAAAGAATTGGATTAAATCGTTTAACGTTAGTTAAATTTGAGAATTACGGAGTTTCTCCTTATGCTCTACAGCTTGAAATTCCCTACTGGATTGAAGATATTTATGTGGAAGTTTGGGAATATTTAGATGATATTCAGGAAGGAGGCGAACAATATCAAGAAATGTTGGATCGCTTAAATAGTATTGAAGATCTCTTGTATTCGGGATTTTCAGGTACTGTAGGACAGTAATATGTGGAAGCCTTTTTTTACTATTCGCCCTACTAAGTCATGGCAATTTACGCCAGCTATTGAAGCTCAAATTTTTCGGTTGAGGCATTTAAATCCTCCTATTTCACCAATAGGATTTATTGCTCAAGCAGAACTAGCATCTGACGGATTGTATCAGTTTTATGATGTTAAACGATTAAATGGTTTAACACCTTATGAATGTTTAGTATATGTTAAACCAATTTTTTTTAGTGATAGAGTGTTAGCTTTTCGTCAAGATTATAGAACGGCTAACAATTGGAATATTGTTATAGAATACACTACGCAATTAATTGTTATTAATCGTACTGAACGACTGGCAACTAAGTTAAATGACCCAGGAAGAACATTAATTTTAGCAGTTATTTGAATTATGCCAAATATTAAAGCACTTGATAAGGATAATTCAGAAATTGAAATTGCAGCAGATGGTGATGGATCTGCTGCAAATCCTTTTATTACTTATCATAAAGTAGTCAATTTACCAGCTAGCATGGCTACAAATGAGGCTGTTCAAGCTGTAAAAGATCGATTACCTATTGTTGCTACTAACTCAAATGTTACTACTGTTGCAGCAACAAATTCATTGACTGTATTACTTGCTGCAAATCAAAATCGATTAGGAGCAGCATTTTATAACTTAAGCCCAGAGAAATTGTATTTAAAGTTAGGAGATGAAGTATCAGATACTAGTTTTAGTGTATTGCTCAATGCAGATGATTATTATGAATTGCCATTTAGATATATAGGCATAGTTACAGGTGTTTGGGTTGCAGCAGTGGGTAATTGTCTCGTCACAGAATTATTTTAATGCCATTAATAAAAGCGCCAGTAAAACAACAATTTGATTTTTATTACGACCAGCAAGAAGCCCCAACAAATCCTGCTATTGGCGATATTTGGAAAGAGCGCGATAGCTCTAGATTATTGATCCAAGAATGGTTTTGGAATGGTACGTATTGGCTGAGTTCAGCAGAGGTTGTTTTCACGCAAAACCTTAATCTGGGAAGTCTTAGTAGCACAGTTAACCCAGTGATTGATTTTACAGTAGGACAGGCAATTGACCGGCAAAATAACTTGTTTATCACACGATACATATTCTCGGCTTTCATGGGTAGTTCATCAAGCGCAAATTACACAACAAGGATTGGTGTTAGTACTCCGTGGTCTAACATAAGTTCGAGTACTACTTACACAGAAATCCCAAATTCAGCTTCTACAACAGGAACAATAGACGGTCACTCCTCTATTGTACGTACTGTAGCAAACCTTAATTTTCACCTTAATACTAGAACCGTAGCGGAGCTACATAATACTAACACCATGTCGCCTTTTAATTTTGTTTGTAGGCTGAGTTCAAACCTTACGACACAAGGATTAAGGCAAGTTATGCTTGGCATCTATTGTCGTTTAGCAAGAAAATAAAATGAAAATAAATATAGCGTATTCACAACAAGGAAAACCGCAATTTATCCACTACAATCGCGGGACTCAAGAATCCCCGATGTGGGCGTCTTTGCCGTTTAACTCTGACACAAAAGAGTTTGAACCGCAATCGCCTATGGACTTTACTTTAATGAGTGAAGTTGAAGCTTTAGAGGAATGGCAAACACTTGATTTAAGCGATCGCCCTGCTGCAACAGATGCGAGTACTCCTCTTGAGCCTAACTACTCAGGACTAACAACAGCAGTACGAGAAACCCCAGTATTTGGAAAAGCTTACATAGCATCTAAAACTAATGCAGATATATTAAGTGCTTTGGCTTTTTTCATGGCAGCTTTAAATACTAATGCTTTTACCATGCAAGATTTAATGTTTGCGCTGAATGATTTACATCGAGCAATGGGTACTATTTGGACAGAGGATGATATTAATTACATTAATTCTTCACTTAGAAATAACAACTTTAATTTTCAGATTTAGTAACTATTTAAACAAATGGATAATAAAGATTTTTATTGCCCTGCTTCATGCCCAAATCGCGTGACTCGATTAAGTAAAGGATATTGCTTTTTATTTTCTATTTCAATTACTGCATTACTCGCTTGGCAATCTGTAGATCTTCAATATACAAAAGGTAACGGATTAGAGCTTAAAACTAGAGATGTGCCTCTAGCTTTACTACTACCATCAATGCTTTTAATCGCAGGAGCATTAGGAATAAATACAGATCCAATTGCTCAGAAACTTGGCGCTGTACTTACTGATAAACGATAATGAATCCATCCATTGAATTTCACTTATCTTTACCTTTAGCTAGCACTAAAGCACTCGCTAAAGGTTTTTTATTACTTAAATCCAATTCCAGTAGAGCGGGTATCAGATTACAAGCGACAAGCGGCTGTTCTGGGTTTCAGTATTCTGGTTCTTGGAAGTTGAAAGGGCGTGGTCCATTGCCTCCAAGTAAAGCAATTGAGCCTACTACTTGGAGCGTATCGACTCAAAGGCTTTGGTTACCACACGTTAAAGGCGTGGAGGGAAGTTTTTACGCGATTGCGCCATTTAGCGTAAAAGTTGATGAGAAGATATCTAGGGGCGATTTTGGCATACATTTTGATGCGAATGTGCCAGGCAGTGCTGGTTGTATTGTGCTGCCAATACAAGATCATTGGGATGTGTTTCGTAAATGGATGGCAGATCTTGCACATCAAAAAATCCAGCAATTACCATTGAGTATCATTTATTCTTCTTCTCTAATTTCAAAACAAGCTGTATAAAAACAAGATTTTAAAGTTTAACTTCAAAATATAAGTGTTACTACGGATGATTTTTCTCGGGGGGGAGTAAAATCATCCTTGTTTGTTTTGAAGCCAAATATGAGAACAGTTTACTGGGCAGATTTTCCAGGTAATAAATACCTAAAAAAACTGGAACCAGCAATGCTCAATTGGAGCGAATGCACTCGTAAACAAATTATTCGCCCAATTGGTAAGAAGCGATTTGAAGATAGAGAGACTGTTTATGTTACATACGAGCGATCGTATGTTGTTAGCAAAATAGCTATTGAGATACTGCAACCGTTAGAAATTAAATCATTGACTGAACTACTTAAGTTGATGGTTGCAGTATGGCGTGAGTATGAAAAACAAAATAGTAAAGCAAGTTAGTTATGGACTTTACACAATTAGATCTTGAGCATAAGAAAAGATTGCTTATGCAATCGATGTGTTTGAGTAGCGCTATCCAAAATTTAGCAAACTCTACAGGAATAGATTGTGATGTGATAGTTTCAGGAATTTGGCTAGAAACAATTGCCAAGTTTCAAAAATTAAACGAGGCTCAGATTGAAGATTTAATTGCGCACATTGAGACTCAAAGTAGTTTTGCACAAACTCTTTCAACTCCTGTAGTGGTGACAGGGCAAATATTTGATTCAGAGGAACTTCAAGACTATGGAAATTAAGAAAGTTTATTATTCAGCTTTGGTTAATCTTGGCAATTATAACAATGAAAAAATTGGGCTTAAAGCTGATGTAAGTGAAGGAGAGACAGTAGAGCAAGTTATTGAAGCACTAAGAGATAAAATTACAAAGTGCGGACATCCTAATCTAGAAAAGCTTTACAAGGAACTGCGCGATCGCACTTGGGATTTAGAACAATTAAATAACAAGATTGAGAAAGCTACTAATCAATGGAATGCGACAGCAGAATTCTTAAGAACACAAGGAATTAAACCAGATGCGGTAGATCTACCGGTGTTTACTTATTTATTGCCTGAAGCTAAATCAGAAACGATTGTCACTGGTGATGAGGCAGAGTTTGTTGATGAAGACAACGATGAGGCTGAATTTTAGCAGGGTAATAAGGGTAATAAGGATTGAAAATGGCTTTCGATATTCGAGATTTCATTGATTCAAAAGGACGCGATCGCGGTAATATTCACATTGCTTGTCCTAACTGTCAGGATGCATCTACAAAAAATCCTGCACTCAGTATCAATCTAGAAAATGGAGCTTATCACTGCTTTAAATGTGAAGGTGAGAAAAACGGTGAAATAAAATTGGCACTTGGATATTCATTGGATAAGATAGTGCCTACTGGGTACAGTAAAGTCTCCGAGGTTACAGTAACGCCAACTGATGTTCTCTCCTATCACACAAAGCTGATTAATGAATCCCGATTAGGTAAGCAATGGCTACTTGATCGGGGTTTCTCTTTAGAAATGATTGAGCATTACAAGCTTGGAATTAAGAGAATTAAGAGAATAAATAAATTGTGGTACGCGATCTCTATTCCTATACCTGCTGATCCATATGGCACGCGATACTTCCAGAAACTAAGAATACAGCCGTGGTTGCAAGGTGACGATCGCCCTAGTGGATTGAAAGCGTGGGACCAAAAAGGGATAAGCGCAATGGTGTGGCTTACCTATAATCCTCCAGATGCAACGGAGACTTATTTATGCGAAGGCGAGTGGGATGCAATGATGCTTGGATGGTTAGCTAAGTGTGCTAATGCCAAAATTGCGATCGCGACATTTACTTGTGGTTGCGATACTGTACCTCCACAAACAGAGTTAGATAAACTGCCTGGACGGGTGACGATTTTTTACGATCGCAACGATAAACCGAATAGTAAGACAGGAGAACTACCTGGAGACAAAGGAGCGATCAAAGTTGCAGGTCAATTACAAAATCGCGGGTTTATTGCTTTAACGCCGTGTAATTCGTATTACGAAGATCGTTTTGGTTGGGATGTATCGGACGCGATCAATGCGGGATTTAAGTTTGATGATTTTGTAGCAGCAGCAGCACTAGCAACGCAACCAAAAGTAGACAAGAGTGAAAATCCACTGCGATCGCGCTTGGTAAGCAATGCTGAATTAATGGCGCGCGCTCCTGACTATATCGACTGGTTAGTACCGGATATGTTGCCGGCTAATGAGTTGTTTGTACTGGCTGCAAGTCCACGTGCTGGTAAATCGCTGATGGCGATGCTGCTAGCTAAATGCATTGCAACGGGTGAGAACTTCTTAGGACGTGTGGTGACACAAGGTGCTGTACTTTATGTAAATCTTGAGGATTCCGAAGCGAAGATCAAGCAGCGTGAACTTGCGCAAGAGTGGAGTACAGACGTACCAATATACTGGCTTGATCGCTTTAAATTATCCGAAACTGCACATTTAAGGGAAATAGCAGAGGAGATCGACGCACGGCTGATCATTTTGGATACCTTAAGCCGTATTCGTGATGATGGTAGTCAGGAAACATCAGCCGAGATATCGCGATACTTGGAGCCATTGCAAGATATGGCGATGCAGTTGCGGCTATCGGTACTACTAATTCATCACACAACTAAAATCACGATTGAGAACGCGGGTAGTACAAACGTATTTGACACCATTCGTGGTAGTAGTGCAATTCGTGGTGTGTGTCGGGGGAGTTGGGTATTAGCTGCAAGCGATCGCACTTATCGATTGTGTGTAGAGCATGGTTTTGGGGAAAAGCAAGATTTAGAAGTGCTACTTGACGGGGAAACTCTGACTTGGAAAGCAGTAAGACCATGGAATCCTAAATCAAGTAGCACGCAAGTAGAGCAGATTTTGGAGTATCTCAAAAAGGCTAAAAAGGCGACTATTCCTGAGATTGCCAGCGTGCTTAATTTGAATCCTAATTACGTCACAACTGCATTATGGAGGCTTCAGATGGAAAAGCAGGTTTACAAAATTCCAGGTAAGAAATACTACCCAGCTACGTACTACTATGCAATGTCAGTAGAGTCGCTTAATGACCTATCAATTACCTATCAAAAAAATGACTTGATAGGTAATGAAAAACCTTGCAGTAAGGGAGATACAGCCAATAATCACCATAACCTATCAAGCGGTGATACTTTTGACGGTACAAAGTACAAAAAAAATCCTGATGATACACAAAATGCAAGTGATACTGAGATATTTAATCAACTTTCTTCAATAGCTGAGAAGCTTGTAGATGAAGCTATTGAAGCTAAAACAAATACTCAATTAACAGATGAATTTCTCAGTATTAATTCTAGCAAGAGTAGTAATTTTACTGTACCTGCTGAAGAAAAAAATATCAATTTAGAAGAAAGCAGCGATCACTTGATACCTAAAAATGATACTTTTTTGCTTAATGACAATAGAGAAACTAATGAGAATTTAGGAAATTCTATTGCAACTATTGATGGTATTTCTGAACACATACCACGTAGGAAACCACGCAAGGTAAAAGTAGGCGATCGCTGTAAATGGGTAGGCGATCCAGGAGCTATGGCAGTAGTTTGTAAGGGGAGAACGCTAGAAATACTTGAATTACGCTATCAAGGCTTAGAGGCACGCGTAAAGGCTCCTAATTGGGCGTGTGATTATTGGGTAGCTAGCAGTGATTTAAGGCAAGTTAAGCAATGAAATCAAAGCAAGAAAACATATCAACTATTTGCTTGTTTTAGCAGTAGCAGACGCTTATGAGAGTGCCATCGATGCTTGTAAAAACGACAGAGAGAATTTAGAGAAGCTTTTAAGATTGCGAATTAAAGCAAATTCCGCAATTGAAGCAAGGCTTGAGTATCTGAAAAAAATGTCCTTATTGCAAAAATGATACTTTTTTGTGAGAATAGCCTACCGCATATATTGATAGGTGATAGGTAATTATGCTATAATCTTTACAGTGTAAGGTTTCTAGTTACCTATCAAATTACCTAACAAATCAGCTTGTTAGGTAATAAGGTATCAGAATTAGGGGTTTACAGCCTAACTCTGATACCTTATCTCTCAATAAGTATTGCTTGTTGAGAGAGTGATACCTATGCTTATTGGCTAAAGTATCAGCCTTATTGCAAGTAGAATATTGCTCTACGCATATTCAGGGTAATAAATATATATATTGTAATAAAAATTAATAAAGTATGCCATAGAGAGCATATCTAGGTAGTTTTAGCTTCAACCAATTATTCAACCAATTCAACCAATTGAAACTAAAGCAGTAATTAAATGATTCCTGAAACCTTTACAGTGCAAGGGATACGGAGAGAGTGGGATTTGAACCCACGAATAAGTTACCCTATTACAGCATTTCCAGTGCTGCGCCTTCAACCACTCGGCCACCTCTCCAGGTGTCACAAATTCTAATTATACAACGAAACAATACAGATTCAGTAAAAATAGAAGAAGTTAATTTTTGCCTTTAGCTCATGACTCGTTTTTACAAAATTCGGATTCGCGATCGCGCCCGTGACAAGAACTATACACTAGAAGTCCCTGAAGACAGCTATATCCTTCAAAGTGCCGAACATCAAGGCGTAGAACTGCCATTTTCTTGTCGTAATGGTGCTTGTACGACGTGTGCAGTACGAGTGCTTGCAGGAGAAATTTATCAACCTGAAGCAATGGGATTGTCTCTCGAATTACGCTCAAAAGGCTATGCTTTGCTATGTGTTAGCTATCCACTTTCTGATTTAGAAGTTGAAACTCAAGACGAAGATGAAGTATACGAACTACAATTTGGACGTTATTTTGGTAAAGGAAAAGTTCGGGCAGGTTTGCCGTTAGATGAAGATTAGTGGTTAGTGACTGGTGGCTAGTAGCTAGAAATTATGATGTGTTACCGACTTCGGCTGAGTAGACTTGTTATCCTGCCATTACTGGTGCTAATACAAAGTTGTCAACCAGAGACTACGCCGCAAGGCAAAATTGTCAAAGTCACGCAGGTAGTAAGTGGCAATACATTGGAAGTCATCGGCTTAGAGGAACAACGCAATTTTAACTCGCGAGTACGCCTCATAGGAGTAGACGCACCCGATCTACAACAGCAGCCGTGGGGACAAACTGCGCGACAACAACTAGCAGAAATTGTTCAAGGTAACACTGTTTTACTAGAGTTTGACGTGCAAGAAAAAGATAATTTTGGACGCTACCAAGCTTATGTTTGGCATGACAAAGTGTTGTTAAACGAATTTTTAGTGACGCAGGGGTACGTACTCGCTGTTGCGAGAAATCCCAATGACAAGTACACCCAACAACTAAATCGTGCCCAAGAATCGGCTAGACTCATGGGGCGGGGAATTTGGAATCCCTCTCAACCAATGCGTTTTACTCCAGCAGAGTTTCGCCGTCAGCTAATATTGCAGAAGTGTCCTCCGCAGTCGCTGCCATGTCAATCTCGTCAATCATGATTTCAACTACTGAACTGCAAACGTATTTAGATATTGCGACTGAAGCAGCGCTAGCTGCTGGTACAGTTATTCAGAGCTACTATGGAGTATTAGATGGCGTTGTTGAAAAAGGACGCCCTGGAGATTTAGTTACCCAAGCTGATAAAGCCTCCGAGGCTGTCGTTTTAGATGTGCTACAGCGTCACCTACCACAGCATGGAATTTTAGCAGAAGAATCGGGAAATGTCGGAAATTCCCAAAGCGAGTATCTTTGGGCAATCGATCCATTGGATGGGACAACTAACTTTGCCCACCAATACCCTAGTTTTGCAGTGTCGATTGGGTTACTTGTTGCGGATGTTCCTCAAGTTGGCGTCATTTTTGCTCCTTTTCATCAGGAGTTATTTCGCGCGGGTAGAGGATTAGGCGCGACGCGCGATCGCCGCCCGATTCAAGTTTCCCAAACTAATGAACTGAGTAAGAGTCTCTTAGTGACAGGCTTTGCCTACGATCGCCGCGAAACTCCAGACAACAACTATGCAGAATTTTGTCACCTTACACATCTTACCCAAGGCGTGCGCCGTAGTGGTTCTGCCGCACTTGATTTAGCTTATATTGCATGTGGGCGCTTGGATGGTTATTGGGAACGCGGACTTTCGCCGTGGGATATCACTGCGGGAATTGTTTTACTCGAAGAAGCTGGTGGAAAAGTTAGTGCATACGATGCGAGTCCGTTTGATATGGCATCAGGGCGAATTTTAGCAACGAACGGCTACCTCCACGCAGCCCTAAGTAATGAATTAATGCACGTTCGTTCAATCTCTTTTTCAGGGAATAATAGAAGTGAGGAGTAAGAAGCGATCTAGTGACTAGCAACCAACTACGGGCGAAAATACTGACAGTCTGGTTATTCTGACCGGAAATGATATAACAAAAGCGATCGCACTTCTAGCTAATGGTTATGAATCCATAACTTGAGAGATATGGCGAAGTACACTAGAAACAACTTATAGGCTTTGCAGGTGGCACAAGGTTCTATGTCATTTAAAATCGACCGTGGCTTATTTCAATATGATTTAATTGACCACCATGCAGTTCTAGGCATTCCTGTCGATGCAGATTTTAATCAAATCCGCAAACGCTATCTGCAAATAGCCCGTCGTCTACATCCTGATAGTTGTGCAGCGACGACTCTAGAAGAAAAACAACGTGCAAACCAATTATTATCTAAAACTGTCAATCCTGCTTACGAACAATTCTCTAAAGAACGTAACCGCGCCGAATATCTTGTCGTTTTACGAGAAATGAGTAAGCGTCTGGCACAAGAAGCAAGTACAGTTGAACTAAAATCTAAACTCTCGCAAGAGTTAGCCCAAGCAAGTAATCTGGAACATTTTTATCAAAAGTCGATTCAGCAGCTAGCAGCGAAGCAATATGAAAACTTAGAGCAAGTTTCAGACATTATTGGGCTGATGAGCGAATTGAATTTAGTTTACTTAATGCGCAAAGGCGCTAGTAGCTTGCCATTCCCTACACCAGTTGCGCGCACTAGTAACAATCTAAGAGAAACACCACAGCCAGCACCAACGCCTCAGTCTATTAGCGTGGTTGAGCAATATTATCGCCGCGCGCAAGCTTTTATGGAAAATAACAATTTTGCCCAAGCTAGGATTGAGTTACAAGATGCGTTGAAGTTAGAACCAAACAACAGCATCTGCCATAGCTTGATGGGAGTATTGTATTTAAAGCAAAATCAAGTCACTATGGCTAAGGTTCATATTAATAAAGCATTGCAGTTGAATCCGCAAGAACAAATGGCACTCAAAGCCAAGAGATTCTTAGATCAAGCAGCGCAGAAAACGGGTACTAAACCTACAGGTGCATCGCAGCCGACTCAAGGCACAAATACTTCTGGAGGTAGTGGATTGTTTGGTGGATTATTTGGCGGGAAGAAAAAGTAATGGTATATCAGTCGCCAGCTGGGGCGCGGGATTTATTGCCCCTAGACGTAGCACAAAAACGTTGGATCGAAGAACGATTACAGCAGGTATTTCACCGCTGGGGCTATCACCGGATTATCACATCAACTCTAGAACACTTGGATACCCTGATGGCAGGTGGTGCGGTGCAGCGATCGCAACTGATTCAGCTGCAATCTGATGAAGGAGAAATTGGACTACGTCCAGAACTGACCGCATCGATTGCCCGTACAGCAGTTACCCGCATGGCGGGAGCGTTGTATCCTCAACGCCTCTATTACAATGCTAATGTCTTTCGCCGTGCATCTAGTACTCACCACAATCAGCAACAAGAGTTTTATCAAGCAGGTGTGGAATTACTCGGTGCCCAAGGTTGGCTAGCTGATGCAGAAATCCTCCTGTTACTTGCTGAGTGTATGCAAGAACTGAGTTTAAATAACTGGTGTCTGATCCTAGGCGAAGCTGGAATTGCGCGATCGCTGTTGTCAACATTTCCGGCGAATTTGCGCGAACAAGTCCGCTATGCGATCGCCCACCTCGATCGCATTACGTTAGAAACCTTGCCCCTCAGTCGGGAAGAATGCGATCGCGCGCTAATGATGCTTGACTTGCGGGGACATCCGGCTGATGTCTTACAAAAAATTGCTTCTCTTGATTTAGAAACTCCTCAAGCTGAGGCGCTTCACCGTCTCAAATCATTAATTGCTTTATTAAATGAGTGCTTTCCCGTATCGTCCTCTCAATCTACAACATCTTCGCCAATTATCTTAGACTTAAGTTTGATCCAAACTTTTGATTATTATACGGGTATTGTCTTTAAAGTTGTCAGCAATACTACTTATCCAGCGCGGATTATTGGACAAGGTGGACGTTACGATCAACTCCTAGGACTGTATCACCCCCAAGCAGAAACGGTTTCAGGTATTGGATTTTCTCTTAATATCGAAGATTTACACCAGGTGTTACTTCCTTCACAACAACTTCCCCATGCCACCCCTACAAGCAATTGGTTGGTTATTCCCGAAACACCTCAAGCTTATACTGCCGCATTCGCCTATGCAGCCAAATTACGCGCTTCTCAACATCTTGTGAGGGTAGAAATGGATTTGGGCGACTCTGATCCTGATACTATTCGCGAGTACGCCCGTCACCGCCGCATTCAACAAATTGCCTGGATAAAATCTGAAGGTTTACCCTCAATTGAGTCAATAACATCAACAAAAAGTTTGTTATCTCCTTCGCAATAGGAATCCTTAGTAATTTTCTTTGATTTCCTTGAGTAATCAAATACTTAAGTTTATTTTTTAGCTTAGATAACAGTATTTGAAGCTAGCTTGTAAATTGAAATACAAGTTAGCGTAATTTTTTTGAGCATTAATTAAATTGATGATATTTTAAATTACAAACAAAACCCTGTTGATGTAGTAAAAACATTGCATCTCAAGTGTAACGTAGCCATCTTGCTTGCTCTACAGCTCACCATTTATCGTAGCTAATATATTTAACTGCGGTATTGAGTTCTAACTTTGAACTAAAAAGCAAACAGCAAAAAAGTATTAAATAACTAATAATAGCTATTGCAACCTTCCTAAGGAATAGATGATTAGTTTGTGCTGATTGGCAATATATATAATAAAAATAAAAGAGAAATATTTATACATCGGTTGAATTTCTTACAGTGAAATATAGAAACGAAAATTAAAATAAAAGTTTTTTGTTAGAATCAAAAAACATTCTAATTGACTTAGTTCAAGAAGCAGAAGAGAGAAGAATATGCCGCATACAATCGTTACAGAAACTTGTGAAGGAGTTGCTGACTGTGTTGATGCTTGTCCTGTTGCTTGTATTCACCCTGGACCAGGAAAAAATATGAAGGGTACTGACTGGTACTGGATTGATTTTGCTACCTGTATTGACTGTGGTATTTGCATTCAGGTTTGCCCTGTTGAGGCTGCAATTGTTCCTGAAGAAAGACCAGAGTTGCAAAAAACTCCTTAAGTAAATATTTAAATAATGAGGTTTACCTAAGAAATTCTTGATGCTTAATTTAAACGTAGCGATCGCTTAAGCAGCTAAAAGATGAAGGTTGCAGGATAATATTCATACTTCACCTCTTTTTGCTGTTCGCGTACGATGAAAGATACGACTCCTCTGTTAGAAGTTGAGGATGTCTGGGCGGGTTACGTCAAAGACCTAGACATCCTGCAAGGAATTAATTTTCGGATTTTCCCTGGAGAATTAGTCGCAGTTATCGGTCCTAACGGTGCAGGAAAATCAACGTTAGCAAAAACTATATTTGGTTTATTAACTCCGCAGCGTGGAAAAATCACTTTTAACAACGAAAACATTGCTGGACTCAAATCAAATCAAATCGTACAGCGCGGGATGTGTTATGTGCCGCAAATTGCAAATGTGTTTCCTTCATTGAGTGTAGAAGAAAACTTAGAAATGGGGGCTTTTATCCGCAATACGCCCTTGAGTGAATTAAAAGAGAAAATCTACACAACTTTTCCTGTACTTGCAAATCGACGCCGTCAAAGAGCAGGAACGCTTTCAGGAGGAGAACGCCAAATGCTAGCAATGGGAAGGGCATTGATGCTAGAACCTAGTTTACTACTATTAGATGAACCCAGCGCAGCACTTTCACCGTTGTTAGTCAACAATGTGTTTGAGCAAATACAACAAATCAATAAAAGAGGGACAGCAATTGTCCTTGTAGAACAAAATGCACGTAAAGCACTAGCAATGGCACATCGCGGATATGTACTCGATACAGGACGCGATCGCTTTTCCGGTTCAGGTAGCGAATTACTCAACGATCCTAAAGTTGGCGAACTTTATCTCGGCGCAGGTAAACACCACTAGCAAGATTTTAAGTTTTAAGTCGAGATATCGATATGGTATTAAGTATCTCTCCACCACAGCTACAAGCTATCCGTACTCATGCCGAAAGCACGTACCCAGAAGAGTGCTGTGGTCTATTATTGGGTAAAACAGTTGATGATGAAAAATTAGTAGTCGAAGTTATCCCAACGGAAAATACTTGGAACACTGAAGCACCTGAATGGGAAGACAATTCTACTAATCATGGCAAAATTGATCGCTATGCGATCGCACCGCAAGAAATGTTAAAAATCCAAAAAGCCGCACGCGATCGCCATTTAGATATAATTGGAATCTATCACTCACACCCGAATCATCCGGCAATTCCTTCAGAATGCGATCGCATCTATGCTTGGCAGCAATACTCATATATCATAGTTTCCGTGGTAAATGGCGAATGTGATGATGTCCAAAACTGGAGTTTAGATGAGCATCATCAATTTCACTCAGAAAATATGATTGTTGCAGAACTTGTTTAAATTTCATTATTTTAAAAACCACAAAAATCCCAACATCCAAAGGCTATCTTTGGATAGGATCGAAAATCCGTTCTTTCACACACTGCTATGCTCAATCCTAATCTGGATGAAATCCAGTTAACAAAAGAAGAATACGAACGATATTCGCGCCATCTGATCTTGCCCGAAGTTGGACTTGATGGGCAAAAGCGTCTCAAAGCAGCAAGCGTTCTGTGTATCGGTACAGGGGGACTAGGTTCACCTCTACTTTTATACCTTGCAGCTGCAGGTATTGGACGCATTGGTATCGTTGATTTTGATGTTGTCGATAATTCAAACTTGCAACGGCAAGTTATTCATGGCACATCTTGGGTAGGTAAACCCAAAATTGCATCAGCGAAAAACCGCATCTTAGAAATCAATCCCAATTGTCAGGTTGATTTATACGAAACGCGCCTGAGTTCAGAGAATGCCCTCGAACTACTCGCGCCCTACGACGTTGTTGTCGATGGTACCGACAACTTCCCAACGCGGTATCTTGTCAACGATGCATGTGTGCTGTTAGACAAGCCTAATGTCTATGGTTCGATCTTCCGCTTTGAAGGGCAAGCAACCGTATTTAACTACGAAGGCGGACCAAATTACCGCGACTTGTATCCCGAACCACCACCACCAGGAATGGTTCCCTCATGTGCGGAAGGCGGCGTACTCGGCGTTTTATGCGGTATTATTGGCACAATTCAAGCGACAGAAACGATCAAAATTATTTTAGGTCAAGGCAATACGCTCAGTGGACGACTGATGCTGTACAATGCGCTAGATATGAAGTTCCGCGAGTTGAAGTTGCGCCCTAATCCCGAACGTCCCGTCATTGACAAACTCATTGACTACGAATTTTTCTGTGGTATTCCCCAAGCAAAAGCAGAAGAGGAGAAACGACAGATGGCAATGGAAGAAATGACTGTGCAGGAATTAAAAGAACTACTTGATAGTGGTGCTGATAATTTTGTCCTGCTTGATGTCCGCAATCCTAATGAATACGAAATTGCAAAAATTCCAGGTTCTGTCCTAGTTCCGTTACCCGATATTGAAAGCGGTGAAGGCGTAGAGAAAGTTAAAGAAATACTCAACGGTCATCGTTTAATAGCGCATTGTAAGATGGGCGGACGATCTGCAAAAGCTTTAGGGATTCTCCAAGAAGCAGGAATTGAGGGCACAAACGTTAAAGGTGGTATCACCGCTTGGAGTCGTGAAGTTGATGCTTCTGTACCTGAGTATTAGGTGATTGGGTGGGTAATACCCACCCCTTTTTTGCTCTCAAGTACTTTGTTGTCGCATCATATCCAATCTTCAACTTTGACACTCCCCGCCTGAAGGTACAAGGATTCTTAGTTCACAGTGCAATCTTAACCTCGCAGGATTGCTCCAACGAAGCCAGAGGCAAACTCTCCAAGACTATTTCGAGAGGGAATGATGCGCGAGTCGGTCATTTATCAAGCAATCTTAGCTGAGGGAGAACAATTCGGAGAACAACGAGGACGCTGAGTAGGAAAGCGATCGCTTGTGCTGCGTCAACTAACTCGACGCTTAGGAGAATTACCGCAAGATGTGCGAACTCAAATTGCATCGCTGTCGTTAGAACAAACCGAAAATCTAGCTGAAGCACTTTTGGATTTTCAGCAAATTGTTGATTTAGAAGCTTGGTTAAGTCAAAGCGATTAGCTTGAAGCTAAAATCAAATCTCATACATAAATAATTATTTTTGTCAATACATTAATGCTTAGACGCAGAGCAGCTTGTCTGTGACATTGCCCAGTTGATTTTCTGATCATTAGACCTCCTGCACGAATCACAAATGCCCTGCGACTGAAGTCGGGGCTACTCAAACGAAGTTTTAAGTCTTGAGTTTTGTTAGCGTAGCGGTGCCTTAGCACGTTTTGAATTAAAAGAATTTGCCTAAAACTCAACACTTCACGACTCAACACTCAGAACTTTGAATTGGTGGACTTTGTTTATGTAGTAGCGAATTTATTCGCAATTCTTTTCACGCAGGAGGTCTATTCTGCGGAAGCGATCGCGCTTACTAAGTAAAAGAATAAACTCAAGGCGTATTTACCAAGTATTTAAACAGATCGTCCACGATCATATTAATGGCAAAAATAGCTGCATCGTGCCAATGCGTGCCGACGAAATAGACTTGATTGCGTTGAACTGCTTCGAGTTGTCGCCATAAGGGTCTTTGTTTGAGCTTCTCTAGCGCTTTTTTGTCATCATCCGGTGCCCAAGTTAAAAAGAAAAGAACATCTCCATTAATCTCAGCAATGTTTTCTTCAGAGATGTTTTCGACATAAAAGAAATCTCCTCGCTGTGATGGCGGACGTTGTAGCCCGATATCGTTAAGAACCGTTCCCGAAAAATGCTTTTGTCCGTATGCCCAAATACCGTATTGTGAATTCGTACTCGCAACGGATACCACGAGGGAGTGGCGGTTATTTCCTAAAGCTTGTTTGAGTTCCTCAATTCTTTGCCAATAGTCATTCATCAATTTCTGATGAACGTCTTCCTTACCTAATACTTGAGCAAGTTCTTCTAATTGCTCCTTCCACGAAGGCGGCGGATACGGTATGTTCAAGATAACTGTGGGTGCAATTTGAGATAGCTGATTGTATATATTTTTCGAGTAGTAAGAGTTACCCAAAATCAAGTCGGGTTTGAGTTGTAACATTTTTTCGATACTGGGAGCTTCATATCCTCCAACCGACTCGATGCCATCAACTTTACCTTGAAGATAACTCGGAAGCGGCAGGTCTGGTGCAAAGACCGATGCGATCGGTTTGACACCTAAAGCCAAACTATTGGCTAAAGTATCTTCTCTGAGGACGATAATTCGTCGAGGGTTACGAGGAATGCAAGTTTCACCCATCGTATGTTTGACGACGCGGCAATTCTCATACTAAACCGCGTTCTAAAGAACAATTCTCAGATGAGGGAAGTAGGTCATGGAAGACAGCTTTGCAGGAGCTAGCATTAACTCCTGCAAGCCTTGGCAAAGGACATCTGTAACAGCATCAAGTGAGTCGAA
>NZ_JADEWN010000085.1 GCF_015207655.1 Gloeocapsopsis crepidinum LEGE 06123
TTCGACTCACTTGATGCTGTTACAGATGTCCTTTGCCAAGGCTTGCAGGAGTTAATGCTAGCTCCTGCAAAGCTGTCTTCCATGACCTACTTCCCTCATCTGAGAATTGTTCTTTAGAACGCGGTTTAGTATAACCTTTTCCCCACATCTCAACTGCCAACCAAAAACTTAACTCTGCCTGAGAATGTTCTGGCTCAATCTCTCGAATCTCGATAACTCCACAAAATGCTTGTTCAAATTTGCGCTCAATGACAAATGAAATAGAATGCCCTGTCTCAAACCCTGCAAGTTGTCTTGATACATACCGCCCTGCCTCACCCTCAGGATATGGATGGGGAATCGAGATCATTGTATCGGCAATCTCACGAACACTTGCGCAGCACTGTATTGAGGATGTATCCGCATGGGTTAGTGGACGCAGGATCAATCTACTTGTCTCTATTGTCGATTGAGCAAGCATGGCTTGGTTTTGTCTCGAATAATCAAAGCAAATCTTAACACTGAGCCTCTCATTGATAGCTTTTCGATGGCTACCCGAACCCCAAGGACTTCTTGCAGTGTAATGTTTGGGCTGCTAACTAAACTACATCTGAATTTAGAACAGGTATCCGAGCAAATCCACCGTCCCATCCTGCCATGTCTGGATACCAATCTGCTTGACCATCATACAATCTGACATTGATTCCTCACCCACGCCAAGAGTTTGATGTTCATCAACCATCATCCAACGACAAAGATTTGCGACTCGGTGATACCCGTTTTTAGTGTAGAGACGAGGATCGTCGGCAAATAGCATCAAAAAGTCAATACCACTGGTTGTACCCAATTCCTCTATCTGCTGTAACAGTGACGTGGCAATCTTCTGGGATTGGTAGGATGAGGCTACACACAGGTCAATCAGACCGAAGATTCGTGCTGGAATCCCAGCGATAGTGATGACTCGATGCTCAATGCCCATGTGTGCAATCAAGTCCTCGCCCACCCACACCAAATAGCGAAATTGTGGCAAAAGCTTGTAATAGCTTCGCTCTAAGGGGTAATCTGAGAACGACTCTACCAGTAAGCGATTGATAAGTTTGTGGACACGGTTAGGAATTCTATACTCTGCAACAGTTTCAATGTGCATCAGTTGACGAATAAACCGTAATAAACTTGCTCGACTTCTGCCATTTGTATTTACTGTTTGACAGTATCTTGTATTTTTCACCAATAGCTTGAAAATACCGTCCTCACCAACTGTTTTAGTGAACTAACTCATCAGGATTCCAATTCAAATTGATCTTTAGTTGCACCACATACTGGACATACCCAGTCATCAGGAATATTTTCAAATGGCGTACCTGGTTCAATTCCCGAATCCAAATCACCTACTTCAGGATCGTAAATGTAGCCACAAGTTGTACAAATATACTTTTGCATAATGACTACCTGATGTAGACCTCTGTATGAATTGTAGATGCTCTCCAACTCCCTTCGGGGTTATTTAAGTATAGTTTTGAGTTGCCAGTTTTGACTCTTAAAGAGTTTTGGAAAGCATTGGTGAACTTTGTTTATAGTGTGCGAATTCATTTGCCAGGCTTAATTCTTTGTCAGAAGCCTCTGAAATGAATCAGAGGCTGGTAGTCAATTAACTGACAAACTAACAGTTGCTAAATACTTGATTTTGCTTTTGACCAAATTCCATCTTCGTCTTGTTCGTACTGTTCGCAAACTGCATCCCAAGCTTGATGTTCTGCTTTTTCTTCGTCACCTGTTTCTGATAACGCCTTGTTATAGTTAGCAATAAACGCTCGCTGTGCATCCTCTGAAAGGTGCGATCGCACTTCTGGCGATAAGTCTGCTGCACTTTCAATTTGACCAGTTCGTCTGCGAGGTAAGGATTTTTCGTTAATGTGAGTTTCTTCCCCACCCGCACTTTCAAGCAATAGCTGAATTTCACCTGTTTTGTCTGCAGGGGCTTCTACTGCTACCAAAAAGTCACCCGCTTCAATTCGAGTTTGATATACTGCTGCTTTCTCTTCTGGCATTCCTAATGTGACTAAGGCAGATACTAAACCTGCACCAGCACTACCTGCGATCGCACCACCTGCGGCACCTAATAAAGCTGCGCCTAAAGGTCCTGCAGCAACTAAAGTACCAATAAAAGGTACAAATAGTACGCCTACTCCAGTCAATAAAGCTAGCGCGGAACCAAAGATCGAGCCAAATATCGCTCCTTGTTTCAATCCACCTAGAATGACATCTTTTTTAGTAATAAAACCAGCAATTTTAGTTTCAGAGTGGAAGTTTTTCCCGATGACAGAAATATCGTCGCGAGAAATTCCTCTGTCAAGTAAGCGGCGAATGACGCTATCAATTTGTTCGCGGTTGTTGAAGATCGCAGATACGCTGCGAAACTCAGTAGCATTAGGCTGCGTCACATTTGTATCAGTTGCAGTCATGTTTTCCCTTATGTTCCCAACTAATCAGGAAGAATACCAGTGACTGAAATTAACATCTTCGTCCATAAGATTGATTCTTCTGCTGTGTCTCATGCTACATCTATGTATAATTCCAAGGAAGAAATGCGTAGCTTTGCTTTTCTTTTAATAAGAAATATCATTTTCTTTTGAATTGAAGCTAAAAAAATTATGTCATATAGCACTTTTTAATGGTTTACGAACACTACAAACAGTTGGCTGAGTGCTAATTGCTAATTGCTAAGAGCAAAGAACAATTCTTCTATGAAAAGTTAGCAACTCCAGCCGGATATTCATAACTCATAATAAACCCTAATTTCTTTGTAATTGACTCCAAATTCCTGTTATCACAGATAGGGAAATTAATATCCAAATAATTCCGCCAGAAATAAATGTCAAAATTCCCAACCCTCTTAGTACCCAAACAAGGATTGTAATTCCTGTGAAAATGAAAAAAAATTGTGAAGCGCGAATGTTACGATTGCGACGAGTTCGACTCACTTTTTCCTCTTTAATATACTTCTCTACTGTGGTTTAAAGCTTTGAGTTTTGAATTGTTCGCGAAGAAAGGTGCCGGAGGCAATTACTTTGAGTTTTAAATTTTGAATTTTCTTAACTCATAACTTAACACTCTTTACGAGTAACTCTCTTAAGCTCATAACTCTGAGCAGTGGCAATTAAGATGAGCGATTCTTCCGGTTTTTACTTGGTATCGCATTAAAATTTGTATATTTTATCACATTTTTAATAGTAGCTAAATTTCAAGATCTGTGATTTATTAGAGTTGAAATTTATAGATTTCTGACTTTAAAGTCAAATATCTGTAATTTCTTGGAACCTTTACGCTAACTTTACTATTTCTTTATATTTGTGTAGGTAAATTGGGCAGTATGAGCAACTGCTGCAAACAAAAAGCAACTAAGCATAAATATTTAGATTATTTTTCAGGTGTTGAGGAGTAGCTGAAGTCAGATGAATACACTTTCTGTAACAAATTTAGTCGAGCCTGCAGGAACATGGAGTCAAGTTCAGCAAACAGCACTATTGCAAGGTGAAATTTTAGTAGAAACACGATCGCATTCAGCGTGGGGTGGTGCGGTTATAGCTTCGATGTACTTACCGTTAAAGCGATCGCAAGTTTGGCAGCAAGTTACAGATTATCCCCGCTGGGTGCAATACTTTCCTGATGTAATTAAAAGCGAAGTCCTACAACGTGGCGAAACTAAACGTTTATATCAAGTTGCTAAAAAAGCCTTTTTTCTGTTTACTGCCCAAGTTGAAGTTTACCTCAACGTCATTGAAGTTCTACAGCAGCAAATTCAGTTTCGTTTAGAGCAAGGAACATTTAATGATTTTACTGCGGAGTTGAAATTACAAGACTGCGGCATTGGTACGGTGTTGACTTATGCAGTACAAGCGACACCAAACATGCCCATACCGACAATGTTTATTCAACAAGCAATGCATCTAGAACTGCCGGAAAATATGCGGCAAATGCGGCGAATCATTTGTGGTAGATAAAACAAAAGGTGGGTTGCCCACCTTTGTTATGACAGCCCTCCGACTAGAGTCGGGGCTTCCCAAAAGAAGTTGACGAGCGCATACTAAAGTAAAATTTTTAATAGT
Source organism: Gloeocapsopsis crepidinum LEGE 06123 (assembly GCF_015207655.1). Taxonomy (GTDB): domain Bacteria; phylum Cyanobacteriota; class Cyanobacteriia; order Cyanobacteriales; family Chroococcidiopsidaceae; genus Gloeocapsopsis; species Gloeocapsopsis crepidinum. The sequence goes on from NZ_JADEWN010000085.1 coordinate 4,086, forward strand.
AAGTCCACGGAGGTGGACTTTGTATTTTTAGCTGCAAATTCATTCGCCAAGCTACATTGTGAGCAATTCAACCGGTAAACGCTTAAAAGCAAGACGTTCGTTTTCGATATCGACATATATCGTGTCACCGTCATTAAACTCGCCACGCAAGATCGACTTAGCAATTTGAGTTTCTAATTCGCGCTGAATTGCCCGTTTTAGTGGTCTTGCACCGAATACGGGATCATATCCTACTTCGGCTAAGAAGTCAAGCGCTGCATCAGAGAGTTTTAGTGTCATTTTACGTTCTGCAAGACGCTTTTCAAGTCTTTGGATTTGCAGTTGTACAATATGGCGTAGTTCTGCTTTTTGCAAAGCATGGAAGATGATAATCTCATCAATCCGGTTAAGAAACTCTGGACGGAAGCTGTTACGCATTGCATCCATTACACGACTACGCATCTCTTCATAACGCGAGTCATCGCCAGCAATATCTAAAATGTACTGCGAACCAATGTTACTCGTCATGATGATGATTGTATTTTTAAAGTCCACCGTATGACCTTGCGCATCGGTGACACGTCCATCATCGAGAATTTGCAACATGACGTTAAACACGTCTGGGTGAGCTTTTTCGATTTCGTCAAATAGTATCACTGCATAGGGACGACGGCGAATTGCTTCTGTTAACTGTCCACCTTCGTCATAACCTACGTATCCTGGAGGTGCACCGATTAAGCGCGACACCGCGTGTTTTTCCATATATTCCGACATATCAATCCGCACCATTGCTTCTTCGGTGTCAAAGAGATATGCTGCAAGTGCTTTGGCAAGTTCGGTTTTACCGACACCAGTAGGACCAAGGAAAATAAAACTCGCAGTTGGGCGATTTGGATCGGCTAAACCTGCACGCGATCGCGCAATTGCATCTGCAACGGCTGTTACTGCTTCATTTTGTCCAATCACGCGACGGTGAAGTTCATCTTCTAAATGTAGAAGCTTTTCTTTTTCAGATTCCACCAACTTGCTAATCGGAATTCCTGTCCACTTCGAGATAATTTCCGCAATATCGGCTTCAGTGACTTCTTCACGTAGAAGTGATTGACCAGTAGTTTGTGTTTGCGCGAGTTTTGCCTCGGCTTCTTCTAGCTGACGATGCAGGTCAGTTAACTTACCGTATTTCAACTCAGCAGCTTTATTTAGGTCATAGTCACGTTCAGCTTGTTGAATTTCGACGTTGATTCTATCGATCTCTTCTTTGATTGCCTGAATTTGATTGATAATATCTTTTTCCGACTGCCATTGCGCGTTCAAGGCGCGTTGTTGTTCTTTAAGATCTGCAAGTTCTTTTTCTAATCGTTCTAACCGTTCTCTGGACGCTGGATCGCTTTCTTTTTGGAGTGATAGTTTCTCCATTTCAAGTTGGAGAATCTTACGATCAATCTCGTCAAGTTCTTCCGGTTTGGAAGTGATCTCCATTTTCAACCGCGCGGCGGCTTCGTCTACCAAGTCAATTGCTTTATCCGGTAGGAAGCGATCGCTAATATATCGACTCGACAGCGTTGCAGCTGCAACTACTGCACTATCAGAGATTTTTACCCCGTGGTGGACTTCATAGCGTTCTTTGAGTCCGCGTAGAATCGAAATTGTGTCTTCCACTGAAGGTTGATCGACATACACTTGCTGAAAACGGCGTTCTAAAGCCGCGTCTTTTTCGATGTACTTGCGGTATTCATCCAAAGTGGTTGCACCGATACACCGCAACTCACCTCGTGCCAGCATCGGTTTAAGCAAGTTTCCTGCATCCATTGCGCCTTGAGTCGCACCTGCACCGACAACGGTGTGAATTTCATCGATGAAAAGAATGATTTTACCTTGCGACTCGGTAACTTCTTTGAGCACAGCTTTGAGACGTTCCTCAAATTCACCGCGAAACTTTGCACCTGCGATTAATGCACCCATATCTAAGGCAATGAGTTTACGGTCTTTGAGCGATTGCGGGACATCACCTGCAACAATTCGTTGGGCAAGTCCTTCAGCGATCGCCGTTTTACCGACGCCAGGTTCGCCAATTAAGACAGGGTTATTTTTGGTACGACGAGACAGAATTTGAATAGTGCGGCGGATTTCATCATCACGCCCAATCACTGGGTCAAGTTTACCTTGACGGGCAGCTTCAGTAAGATCGCGCCCATATTTTTCTAGAGATTCGTATTTGCCTTCTGGATTTTGGTCAGTCACTCTCTGACTTCCTCGAACTTGTTTAATGATACCCCTGAGTTTTGCTTCGTCTAAACCAAATTCTTGAAACAGGCTTTTACCGAAGCGATCGTCGTTAGCATAGGCTAATAATAAATGTTCAATTGAGATATATTCATCTGCTAATTCTTTCCGATGGCTTTCGGCGCGGTCAAGTAGCGTATCCAAACTACGTCCTAAATATACGGAACTTCCACTACCTGAAACTTTCGGTTGACGTTGAATAAACTGTTCAGCGCGATCGCGGACTTTCTGAACGTTAACTCCAGCTTTAGTTAGGATACTACTCGCTAAACCTTCCTGTTCAAGCAGCGCTTTCATCAAGTGTTCGCTTTCGATCTGCTGTTGTTGTGCAGCTTTCACGATATCTGGAGTGTGGGCGATCGCTTCCCACGCTTTTTCTGTAAACTGATTTGGATTTGTTGGTTGCATATTCTGAATTCCCTCTGAGTGCTGGTGTGAGTTCTAAACCACAGAGACGCAGAGAGCACAGAGTGGTAAATATAAAGAAAGGCTAACTGCTATCCCTACAGGTCATTGTAGAAAGAAGCTGACTTGTGCTTGGATCGGTGTTTACGTATTTCTGCGTGGGTATTTCCGTTCAATGGAGTATCCTAGAATTTCTGATCGTCATTATCTAGTTGGTATGTAGTGTAGGATCGAGAAAATTCGTAATTGTCTGTTCTCCTCTGCACTTCTGCTTCTCACTTCTCATCTCATGGCAAAAAAAAAGCAGAAATTTCCTTATTTAGTCGGATCTAAATGGACTGCACAGCAAAAAATCGATGGCTGGCGTCATTTTCTAGTGGTCAACCGCAAAAATCAAGGTAAGTGGCTGTTTGCGGAAATGGTTGCAGGGTGCGACCCTAATGTACGATTTTGGCTGAATGCTACATTACTCAAAGATCGCTCGCAATGGCAAGCTGGCTGGCAATCTTTGAAAGATATTGCCGAACTCAATGAACTTGCGACAGGTGAGTATTGAGTTTTGAGTTTTGAATTTTGAGGTTTGAGTTAATCCCGTTCATAGTTCATAACTTTGCACGGCGATCATACCATGCAGCGAAATACGTAATATTTCGGTTTTAGATAATTGCTTTTTGGTTACAAACTATTAATAGAATATTGACATTTTTAATCAACATTCTAGAGCAAGTTTAGATTAGTTTTATTTATAACTTGCTGATATTGTATAGAATAAAGCTTAATTTTTCTTAAAAGTAGGGTAAGAGTTTATCCTAGTAGAGGGGTTGCTGTGTCTATGAAACGATCGCAAGGCAAAAAGTCACGCCATGTTTGCGTTCAAGAAGGGGTACTAAATCGCATTACTAGTCGCATCCGTAAATCTTTGGAACTACAAGAGATTTTGACAACGACTGTAGAGGAAGTACGTGCATTTCTAAACACAGAACGAGTTAAAATTTACCGATTTCATCCTGATGGAAGTGGCGAAGTCATTGCTGAATCAATTCACGGGAAGCGGCTTCCCTCACTTTTAGGGTTGCATTTCCCTGCTGATGACATACCACCGCAGGCGCGGGAGATGTTCGTGAAAACGCGTCAGCGCATCATTGTAGATGTTGTTGCTCAAAGAAAAGCACTTAATCAACTCGATAGTTTGGACGGAGAAAGCCTTTTAGTAGAAGATATTCGCTACTACCCTATTGATCCTTGTCACGCCCAATACCTATCCAATATGGGTGTGTCTTCTTCGCTCACGTTGCCAATTTTATACCAAAACCAGCTTTGGGGATTGCTCGTTTCGCACCACAGCAAACCACGACAGATTTGCCACAAAGAATTAGAAGTTGTACAGATGCTTGTCGATCAGCTTTCAATTGGAATTTCGCAGTCAAATTTATTGAAGCAGACACGACAACAAGTACAGCACGAAGCAACACTCAATCAAATCAGTTGCTTGTTGCACTCTCCCGCTAGCGTCGCAGAAATTCGCCAAACTGTTTTAGAAGAGATTGTCAAAGCCTTACAAGGTTCTGGAGGTAGACTTTATATCACCGCAGAACCTACAGGTAAGCCAGCGCAATTGTATACCTATGGAGAGCAACCTTACTGTGAACTTGAGGAAAGTTCATATTGGCAGCAAATTATGGGGTTTCCGCAGACCTCTCCAAATCAGCAATACAGTTATGAAGAACTGCGCGTGCGAAATTTTCCTGTGACAAAAAATCTTGGAAGTTTATCTGACCATAGTACGCACTCGCCAAAGCTTCCCTACTTACGAACAATTAGTGACTTGTATCAAGAACCACAGTTTGAGTTAGTCTCAGCTTTTACAGCAACGACGATTCGTTCGATCTTGATTATGCCGCTGCAGTATCGTCAAGATTGTGTAGGATGTTTTACGATTTTCCGCAATGAAATCGAAACTGAGACTTTGTGGGCGGGAAGATTGAATCATGACGAACGCAACATTCGTCCGCGTGAATCGTTTGCAGCATGGCGAGAAATCAAACAAGGACAAGCACAAGAGTGGAGTCTCAATGAGGTTAAACTTGCTCAAGCTTTAGGAAACCACCTATACATGGCTGTGATGCAGCGACGTGTAGAAGATATGTTCCGCCATCAAGCTTCACACGATCCTTTAACAGGGCTACCGAATCGGATACTTTTTGAAGATCGACTTTCACTCTTCCTTGCTCAAGCATATCGACGTGGCGAAATGCTTGCCGTGGCATTTCTTGATTTAGATCGCTTCAAAACAATTAATGATACGCTGGGTCATGCGGTGGGAGATGCACTATTACAAAGTGTGGCGCAAAGATTGCTGGGCTGTTTGCGTGAAGGCGATACGATCGCCCGTTGGGGAGGCGACGAATTTACCTTGCTTCTGCCACGAATTAGTTGTCCAGAAGAAGTTGCTAAGTTAGCACAAAGAATTTTATCTTCTTTCAAATCTCCATATCGGATTGGCGATCGCGAATTACACATCACAACGAGTATTGGGATTGCGTTAGCTCCATACGACGGCGAAGATACAGAAACGCTGCTCAAGAACGCAGATGCGACAATGTACCGCGCTAAGCAGCAGGGCAAAGATAACTTTCAATTGTACGCGCCGGAGATGAATAAGAAAGCACTGGAGCAACTTGTTTTAGCAAATCATCTCTACAAAGCATTAAACCGCGATGAGTTTTTGTTGCACTATCAACCACAACTCAATTTAAAAACAGGTCAGATCGTCGCACTTGAAGCTTTAATTCGTTGGCAACATCCAGAGTTAGGACTAGTTTCCCCCAACCAGTTTATTCCTTTAGCAGAAGAAACGGGATTAATCGGAGCAATTGGCGAGTGGGTACTTCAAGCTGCTTGTACTCAAAACCGTGCTTGGCAACTCGCAGGGCTACCACCAATGCGGATTGCAGTGAATCTCTCGGCACGACAGTTTCAACAGAAAATATCAAAAACTATTGCTCGCGTTCTTGCTGAAACAGGGCTTGATCCGAGTTATTTGGAAGTTGAAATTACTGAAAGTATTGCAATGCACGATGTCAACTTCACGATTTGCGTCCTTCAAGAGTTGCAGGATATGGGCGTGTACATTGCTATGGATGACTTTGGCACTGGCTATTCTTCGCTGGCGACACTCAGACGTTTTCCTTTACATACCCTCAAGGTGGCTCGCGAGTTTGTTAACGATATCACAACGGATCAAAAAGACGCAGCGATTATTAAGTCAATCGTCGCGCTAGGGCACGGGTTGGAGTTAAATGTCATTGCTGAAGGTGTCGAAACACCAGAACAGTTGAAGTTTTTACACGCTGTGAAGTGCGATGGAATGCAAGGTTACTTGTTTAGTAAACCTTTGAGTGCAAATGCTGTTACCCAATTTTGTCAGCAACAGTCAGGATCAGGAATTGCTCAGAGTCTCTTTTCGCAGAAATTAGAATTTTCTGTAACTAGGTATCGCGATCGCGATTTGCAAAACTAAAACTTTATTATTTTTAACTTAAAGCATGGGCGATCGCCTTTTATTGATATTTACTCAAGGTTTTCTCGATAAAAGTATGCCGCGACCTAAACTTGAAACTCATGACATCCCATTTACTGCATCTCGCCAATTGAACCTGTAAAGCCTCAAGGCACTGGTTACACGCTACAGATTTGTTGCCTTATACTATCCATCTGCTTACACGTACCTCGCTCAGTTGTGCGTTTGGTTGACTATGATTTGAGGAAAAATACTTTTTGTATTTTGTAACTATTTTTATAAAGAAAGTAACTTAAATTTTACCAGTTAAGTTTTTTGTAGACTGAGAAAGCATTATATGAGATTAAAAGTGAATCGATTTAATATACGTGCATTTGAGCGTTTTTAAATCTATAGTTACTCTTAAGACTGCTTTCATTTCCATGTAAGTTGGACAATAATGCGATCAAATAAGCTAGTCAAAAACTTCTCTAGTCAAAAGCATTCATACAAAGATAGGAGCCAACTCAACGTGAAACTTGCAGTCTACGGAAAAGGTGGCATCGGTAAATCCACAACAAGCTGTAATATATCGGTCGCACTAGCTAAACGCGGCAAAAAAGTCTTGCAAATTGGTTGCGATCCAAAGCACGACAGTACTTTTACACTAACTGGGTTCTTGATTCCCACAATTATCGATACACTTCAGGAAAAAGACTACCACTACGAAGATGTGTGGCCTGAAGATGTCATTTACAAAGGATACGGTGGAGTAGACTGTGTTGAAGCAGGAGGCCCTCCAGCCGGTGCAGGCTGTGGCGGTTACGTTGTCGGTGAGACAGTCAAGTTACTCAAAGAACTCAATGCCTTTGATGAGTACGACGTGATTTTATTCGATGTTTTAGGCGACGTGGTATGTGGTGGATTTGCAGCACCGCTCAACTATGCAGATTACTGTATGATTGTCACCGATAACGGTTTTGACGCCTTATTTGCAGCGAACAGAATTGCAGCTTCAGTTCGAGAAAAAGCTCGTACTCACCCATTGCGTCTAGCAGGTTTGATTGGCAACCGGACAGCGAAGCGGGATTTGATTGATAAATATATCGAATCAGTGCCGATGCCAGTATTGGAAGTTCTGCCTTTAATTGAAGATATTCGAGTCTCTCGCGTTAAGGGTAAAACTTTATTTGAGATGGCGGAGAGCGATCCATCGTTAGAGTATGTCTGTGACTACTACTTAAATATTGCGGATCAAATTTTGGCACGCCCAGAAGGTGTTGTCCCAAATGATGCTCCAGATCGGGAGTTGTTCTCGTTGCTGTCTGATTTCTACCTCAATCCCACTAAGCCACAGGTGGTGAAGCAAGAAGAAGAACTCGATTTAATGATGGTCTAAAAAGCTATTAGCGGTTAGCTGTTAGCAAGGAGAAAATAAATCATAGGAGTTATATGCTTGCATTAAGCAGTTAGCATTTAAACAAAAGCTAATGGCTAATAATTCCCAGTCTTTAAGATATGTTGATTTTTACTGACTGACTCCTACTAAGTGGTATCGTAAGCAGCTAATTGTTACTCTCCAGTCGCTATTATCAAGCTAGTTCTCAGGATGGGGTAAGGAGATCATGGCTTTTTTTGAAGATTTGAAAAGCTCTTTGAAACAAAAGTGGTTACGTTTCTTTCAAGCAAATCGTTCCTGGCTTAATTTGTATATGGATGCAGCGTCTGTGGCAACTCCAGATGGTGGCAAAAGACCAGCATCATACCTCATCCTGGGTGTTGTCAATGCGCTTGAACCACAAGTAGCACAATTGATGCTACCGTTTTCTAAACTGAATCCTGATGTGGATAGCTTAATTGAGGTACTAGAGTTAAATTTTGACCCAAATTTAGCGCTAGAAAATAGTCCAATACAAGCTACCGAACAGCCAGAAGCAGAACAGATTCAAGAAGTGCCTTTGTCGGATGCAGAAATTGCGAAAATGTTACCACCTCAAGATGAAGGCATAACAGAATCTGTTACTGTTATCCAAACGCTGACACAGTTGAGTGAGATGCCTTACGAAGAAGCGATCGCTAGCCCTCAGTATGAGTCTAGCCAAGAAGAATTCGAGCCTGAAGGCAGTCGGGGTAGTAATGGTGATGTAATTTCGCGTTTATTTCCTAACTTTTAATAATTTCATACTGCTACTAGTTGATGGCTAATAGCTAATTGCTAATAGCTGATTGTTTTTGTGTGCCGATATAAGAAAAATAAGGGGAGAATTTATGAGTGTTGCTCAAACTGAAGCATTAAATTTTGAGTGCGAAACTGGAAATTATCATACTTTTTGTCCAATTAGCTGTGTTGCATGGTTATACCAGAAGATTGAAGATAGCTTCTTTTTGGTCATTGGAACAAAAACTTGCGGCTATTTTCTGCAAAATGCTATGGGGGTGATGATTTTTGCAGAACCCCGTTATGCAATGGCTGAATTAGAAGAAGGCGATATTTCAGCGCAGTTGAATGACTATGATGAATTAAAGCGATTGTGCGAGCAGATTAAGCGCGATCGCAACCCAAGTGTCATTGTTTGGATTGGCACTTGCACCACCGAAATTATCAAAATGGATTTGGAAGGCTTAGCCCCCAAACTTGAATCTGAAATCGGAATTCCGATTGTGGTAGCGCGGGCGAATGGTTTAGATTACGCCTTTACTCAAGGAGAAGACACAGTACTAGCTGCAATGGCGGTGCGGTGTCCTGATAAAGCACCTGAAGCTGAAAAGAATGACCGTAACGCAATCCAAAAACTACTCCACTTCGGTAAGAAAAAAGAAGAAGTTGCCCAAGAAGAATCTGAGTACGTCGATCACCCACCACTCGTTTTGTTCGGTTCGCTTCCCGATCCTGTGGTTACACAGTTAACGTTAGAACTGAAAAAGCAGGGAATTAAAGTTTCTGGCTGGCTACCGGCAAAGCGTTACACTGAACTGCCTGTTTTAGAAGAAGGTTACTATGTTGCTGGTGTGAATCCCTTCCTCAGTCGTACAGCAACAACACTCATGCGACGACGCAAGTGTAAACTGATTGGTGCGCCTTTCCCAATTGGTCCTGATGGAAGTCGTGCTTGGATTGAGAAAATTTGCTCAGTATTTGGTGTGACTCCTCAAGGATTAGAAGAACGCGAAGCTCAAATTTGGGCAAGCTTGGAAGATTATCTTCAGTTAATTCGCGGTAAGTCAGTGTTCTTTATGGGCGATAATTTACTAGAAATTTCGCTAGCGCGTTTCTTAATTCGCTGCGGCATGACAGTGCCAGAAATTGGTATCCCTTATATGGATAAACGCTACCAAGCTGCGGAATTGGCTTTGCTAGAAAAAACTTGCCAAGAAATGGGCGTATCGTTGCCTAAAATTGTGGAGAAGCCGGATAACTACAACCAAATTCAAAGAATTAAAGACCTCCAGCCAGATTTAGTGATCACTGGTATGGCACATGCTAATCCTTTAGAAGCACGGGGAATTAATACTAAGTGGTCAGTTGAGTTTACTTTTGCTCAAATTCACGGCTTTACTAATGCTCGTGACATTCTAGAGTTAGTAACTCGTCCATTGCGTCGTAACAATAATCTTAAAGATTTGGGTTGGGAGAAGCTTGTGAAAGAAGAAGCTAAGGTTTAAATTGAGATTTCGTCTTAGTTCGATAAAAAGCTGATTCGGTTAAAACCGCAGCTACATATACAAAACCTATCTTCATAGGTTTTTACAAAAAAAAGATTTTTCCAAGTCCACGGAGGTGGACTTGGTTTGTTTAGCTGTGACTTTAGTCGCCAAGCTTTACGTTAGATTTAGAGTGGAGTGTGCGTAGGTGAGATGCCTGCGCCACTTTACTTTACTGAGTTATTTCTGCATTCGGTTGCAAAATCATTGCCCGAAAGTTAGTTCTTGTTTCAGGATTTAAGTATCGCTGATGGATACTTTGCCACTCTTGCCATGATTGGTAGTTTGCGCCTGTGAGTTGGTTTGCTAAATTGGGGAGATGATTCTTCATTTCTGAGCGCAAAGAATCTGTCATAAACTCAGACAAAACAAAGCTGTCTTGAATTTGACCTAAAATACTTTGAATTCGCTTCACTTCTTCGAGATAATTATTGTAAGTCTCGCCGTAAAAGTCATTAAAGACTTCCATTTGGTAGCGGGTACGTTTCGCTTCTTTGCGTAAACTGTGGAGAAGATGACCATCGTCAGCGAGTTGCTGTTCTACCATTGCAGGCGAGAGGTCTTCTAAAATACGAATTTCGCCGTCTTTCACTTCAGTACCGACTAACCAGCCAGGATGTAATAGTAATTGACTGACTTGTGGTGACAACAAATCTGGCAAGACTTCTTGAATTGGCATTTGAGCAATTCTGTTGTAAGTAGGTTGCTTGAGCCATTTTGTTAAAGACTGCTTGAGTGACTGGTAAGCCTCGCCTTCTAAAGTGGTTTTAACTTGAGCAAACGCTTGAGTACGTTTTTTATCTAACTGAGTGAGAACTTTGTCAAGAGATTTCTTTTCTTTTCCAGGTAGAGTTGGCTGATATTTTTTTTCCAATGCTTCGCGCAATACATCTAGGTCGCGTAATTCACCTAGAGTGCGAGCAATATTACCAATTTTTTTTTCTTGTGCTGATTTGGGTAAGCTGATTGCTGGTGCGAATCCAGCGATCGCACTGCGGAGGCGACGCATCCCCACACGCATTTGGTGCAAGTCTTCAGGATGTTTGTCTTTCAGTACGTTCGCTTCGTGTTTGAGAAACTTCTCAAAGTGTTTCTGAATTGCTAAAGATGCCCAATCTCCAAGGGTATGAGCTTTGTTTGTACTTATGATCATTTTAGGTACGCTCTTGAGTGGAATGACTCAAGCTCGATAAGAATGTGTGAGTAAACGAGGGAGTGGCAATAGCCAAAGACATTTATTATAGATATTTTATGTATTTGATTGCCAATCGCTTAGCTAGTATGTAGCAATCTGTGACATTGACCAAGGCGGGCTAGTTAAGTCGAGAGGGCGAGACAGCCACAAAGCTTGTTCTGACATTGTGACTTCACCAGTTGCAATGTTTTTGATAAAAGGTTTACTCGTCCAGATTTGGCAACTACATAGTTGCTTTGGTTCTTTTAATTCGTAACCACCTTCCACTGGTTGGAGTTGAAAAAATTCGATATGCCAATGCGCTGGTTCTACACCTACATAGTCTGGAGTTGATCTTGATGTAGCATTCGATTCTTGACTATATAGCTGATGAACTGCGCTGGGTAAAAAGTCAATGTCGAGTATTTCTGGTGTTAGGTTTTGTTCGCGGGCAAAGTCTAAAACTTTCTGCCAATTGTAAACTGGTTCGCTGTTGGCAAGATTATGAGTTGATTGTTCGCCAAAACAGTGTCCTCCCCACAGCCAAATCAGCTTTGATACAATTGCTTCTACACGAGGGCGATCGCTTTGCAATACTTGTAAGTCTTCTTGTAAAATAAGTCGCCCTGGAACACACCACCAATATTCCCAGTTTGTATTATTGTCGATGGGAATGATGCGTTTAACGATCCCTGGAATGCGATCGCGCTGTTGCTTGTCCCGAATTGTGACAGGTGACTCTTGCAAAGGATCAGCTACAAATGTTTCTAATTGATTTGCTAGAGGATGTTCCGGCGCAGTCATCATCTCTTCTGCGATGAACAGTTCTCCTGCAACCATAATATAAGTCTCCGGTAAGTGCCTGAGGTACATTATCTCCTCATTTTAGAGATTAGAGCATTTCTGTCACATCTGAACAGCTTTTTAAGTTAATTTAAGTTGCATTTTATACAAATTTTAGTGTTATGCAAACTACCTTATACTAACGGCGTATACCTAATAGACTTAAGTGACTGAACAGCTAAGTGAGTTCTTTTATGATTTGAGAGAAGATTAGTATTGCTAAAATATTGCACCCTAAAAATTTAGACATATAAGATTCATGTACATTTTCCATAAGATGTTTAATTTGTCAAGTCAATTGTCTTTATCTAAAATAGTGATAGTTTAGTTTAATAATCAAAAATAGTTAAAAAATGATAAATAACCATGATTCAAACCAAATTATTCTTCGCTTTGAAGATGAATTTAGAGAGCATCGAAAAGACCTCTCAGCAGTGCGCCTAACTTCTCATAAATATCTATGGTTAGGTTCAGATGAAACATCATCCATTGAGCGCCTGACCTATAATTCAGATCTCCAGTTGTTCACAGAACACAAACAATTTCGAGTTAAAGATTATCTAGATTTGCCAGCAACAGAAGATCAAGAAATTGATATAGAAGGGATGGCTTATGTAGAACCTTATTTATGGTTTGTTGGTTCTCACAGTTGGAAACGCAAAAAGCCAAAACCTGATAAAACGACCGAAAAAAACGTTTCTCGCCTTACAAAGTTAGAGTCAGAAGCAAATCGATATTTACTAGGACGAATTCCTTTAATTGACGGCGAATTATATCAGACTTATACCCAAGAAGGTGCTGAAATTACTGCTGCTCAATTAGAAATTACGCCACGCGGCAATTTGTTGATGGATGCTTTAGTAGACGATCCACACTTAGGCTCTTACATAGATGCAGCAATTCCTGGGAAAGAAAATGGATTTGATATTGAAGGTTTAGCTGTCTATGAAAATCGCATCTACTTAGGAATGCGAGGTCCAGTACTACGCGGTTGGGCTGTCATGTTAGAGATCGAAGTAGAAAATAGGACTCCAGAAACGTTAACTCTTAAATCAATTGGTGCAGAGGGAAAGCAGTATAAAAAACATTTTATTAATCTTAATGGTTTAGGAATTCGGGATTTGTGTTTAGATGGGGAAGATTTATTATTGTTAGCAGGACCCACGATGGATTTAGACGGTCCTGTAAGGATATATCGTTTAGAGAATGGCGTCCATCTGTCTGAAAATAGTTTGTCACAACCCAAAATAGAGTTGGATATTCCGTATGGAGATGGAGACGATCATGCGGAGGGAATAACTTTATTTGATGAGATTTATTCTAAACATTCCTTACTAGTTTTGTATGACGCACCAGCGCAATCTCGTTTACTAGGAGAAGGAGACGTAGTTGCAGATATATTTCCTCTTGAACTTTAAATTGTTAGTTTTATTGACTAGAAGATGAGCAGGCTACTTATATAAGAACCTGATGATTGAGGCTCATTGAGATTTATGATTTACTGCACTTATATTCCGCGATCGCCTCTATCGCAGTTTGTGGAGTTTTTCTGGTTTCGAGAAGGGTATAACGTGCCAAAGGCACAAGCACGCTTACTGCCAACCGGCTCAATGGAATTGGTTATTAACTTGCGCGAAAATTCAATTCCTCTGTTTGATCGATCTAGTAGAGTACAGTATGGTAATGCACGCGGCAGCATGATTTGTGGACCACATTCCAAAAGCTTTATTGTTAATGTTAACAGTGAGGTTTGCGTGATGGGTGTCCACTTTAAGCCAGGTGGAGGTATTCCGTTTTTTGCTGTACCTGCCAAAGAATTACACAACCAGATTCTATCGTTAGACGAATTGTGGAATCACCTCGCTATAGCACTACGCGATCGCCTACTCGAAGCCTCAACCATTAAGACTCGTTTCCTCGTTTTAGAGCAGTTCTTCTTAAGTTTGATACAATTGCCCGAACATCATGCAGCCGTTGATTTTGCATTACAGCAATTTGAGCGATCGCATACATCTACAATCGCTACAGTAACTCAGCAAATTGGTTTTAGTGCCCGTCATTTTAACCAACTCTTTCGCGATCGCGTAGGGCTAACTCCCAAAGTATTTTGTCGGGTGCAACGCTTGCGCCAAGTCCTCAATCTATTATCAGAATCATCCGTCGATTGGATAGATATAGCTCTATCCTGCGGCTATTTTGACCAAGCACACTTCATTCATGACTTTCGTAGCTTTGCTGATTGTACTCCTACGGATTACCTCAAATACCGAGGTCTTCATCCCCAACATATAGTGCTGCCTAATTGAGGTCATTTTTTTACAATCCTTCTGTATTGGTTATACGCCACAATGCAAGATGCTGAGATGGAAGCAACGCTTAATGAATTCATCACCAACTGTTTTCTCAGGCAACAAAAATAGCGATATTTACGTGCTCAATCACTATATTGCGAATCATATTACGGAAAATTGGCAAACTCTTCTTCTCAAAAATCAGGATAAGTTGCTAAAGACATTTAACAAAGCGGGTGACATGGCATATGGAGCATATTGCTACAAGCTGTTTCGCCCTATTCACCAACAGCTTAAACATACTGGGTTACGCCCCTCACCTTGGTTGCCTGGAGATTTCAACATTTCAAGAGAATGGGGTAATGCCAACCAAAGCGATCAGCAGCGATGGATGTGGAGCACAATTACATCAAACGAAGGAAAGGCACTAGGAACAATCGTCACAATTATCTTTCACGACCACACCCAGTTTCGCCTCCCTCGTCAACCGCAAGTAGTTGCTTTAACAGAAACTAGCAAGGAAGCAGTTGTTGAAGCACTGTCAAAACGTTCCACCGATTTCAAAAATGCACTTGAATTTCAGATTGAATATGCAGAGTATCTGCGCAGCTTAGAAAACGAAGGTTGAAGCACTACAAATGCAGCACACTTAAACTTTAGCTTCCAATTTTGAGCGACACTAACGATATCCAGTGGCGTCAGCAGGTAAACCCGCTGCTTCAACCTCACAAATGTAGCGCCAAGCATCAGGCTGCGAACCATCCAAATCTGTAAAGCTATAGACTTTTGCTAGTTGACCACTCGACAGCGACTGACCATTCCAGCGAGCAACGTTTGGATCTCCAGCAAGACACGCCACAGCACGACCAATGTAATGAGGGGTTTCAGAAATAACAAAGTGAGGTTCTTGTGCGGTTGCATCTTGCCAGTTGGCTTCGCTTACCCCAAAATGATCTAACATGATTTCTGATCGCAACCATCCTGGAGTCAGCGCAACAGCTGTGCATTGATGAGGTTGAAGCTCTTGTGCAAGTGCCCAAGCCATGCGAATTACTGAGGTTTTCGCTAGATCGTAGAACAGCGATAGTCGGTAGTTGTTGTTGTTGTATTCTGCTGTACCATCAGTGATTTCGACGACTAAACCACCTGAATTTTTGATTAAAAGCGGCAGCGCAAAGTGACTGGTGACGATATGCGTATCAATTGCCAGTCTGAACAATCGCAGTCCCTTTTCTAGAGAAAGTTGCCACACGGGCTGATGAAACTCCGCCAGATATTCTCCACCAATATCATTAACCAAGATATCCAACCGACCTTGCTCGCTGTCAATGCGTGCTACTAAAGCTTGAACCTGTGTCGGATCGAGATGATCGACCTGAACAGGTATACCATGACCACCCGCTTGATTTACCAGTTCTGTCGTTTCTTCAATAGTTTCAGGACGGTTGTACTCGGAGCGTTGAGCGTGGGTAGTTCGACCTGTGGCATAAACAATTGCTCCAGCTGCACCTAATTCAGTGGCAATACCGCGACCTGCACCGCGCGTTGCTCCTGCAACTAAAGCCACTTTGTTCTTCAGTGCTTGATTTATCATCTAAACCTCCTCCGTTTCTACTTGGGGAAGTAGACATCAATTAGCGATCGCAACTATCTGTTGTCAGGCACTGTCAAGTGCGATCGCTGGTAATTGTAAACGAAATTTATCCTCAAGCGCAGCGCGCAACTCTTATTGCTTGCGCTGATAGTTCGCAATCATAAACTTGTGCCACTCTCCGTCATCACCCAACACGTGAGAAGTCATTACCCGATGATCGTCACTCTTAAACTCAATTGCATCCTTGTACTTCGCCATCTTTCCTTCACCATTCATCGCAGGTCCTTCACTGTTGAGAGTTAACACCCTTTCCGCTGCATCTAGTTCGCCTTCGTACAGCCAAAGGTGAGTCATCATCGATCCAATCCAAGTGCCCACATAACGCTGCTTTTGCGGATCGTAGCCAAGTGTCACCATCGTTGTTGCAGTACCACAGCCAGGCATCTCACCCTGTCCTTCGGCTAGAATCCAAAGTCCTTTAAGCGATCGCACACTTTCAGTTCCTGTAGCCTTTTCCGGAGGCTGATCTGGCTCCATCATCACCTCTGTTTCGTATGTCCAATCGCCAACAAGCTTCTGTAGCCA
This sequence comes from Gloeocapsopsis crepidinum LEGE 06123, assembly GCF_015207655.1. Classification (GTDB taxonomy): domain Bacteria; phylum Cyanobacteriota; class Cyanobacteriia; order Cyanobacteriales; family Chroococcidiopsidaceae; genus Gloeocapsopsis; species Gloeocapsopsis crepidinum. The sequence continues at coordinate 20,441 of NZ_JADEWN010000085.1, forward strand.
GTAGTGTTCGTTCTGTAGTTCAGTTTTCATTGCTGACTCCTATGATGCTTTATTTGATTTCTCTTACCTGTTCGGTTCTTCGTTTCACCTTCGTGTCTGATGCATCAGACGGCTGGCTCGGAGTTAATCATCCACGGAATGCCAAATTGATCGACAAGCATACCAAAACTGGCAGACCAAAAGGTTTCCTGCATAGGCATCCGCACTGTCCCGTTTTCAACTAATGCCTGAAAAATACGCTCTGCTTTTACTGGATCGTCAATATGGAGTAATACAGAACAACCTTTTGTTTCTTCATACTGTTCAGGTGAGCAGTCAGAACCCATCAATACTCGGTCGTCCACAATTAGGCTGGCATGTATAATTTTGTTGCGCCATTCCGACGGCACTTCCTCTGCCATTGGTGACTCACCATAGCTCATCATCTCTTCGATTTTGCCACCTAGGCACTGTTCATAAAACTTGAACGCTGTCTCGCATTGTCCGTTGAAAGTCAGATAGGGATTCAACTGCATCGTGCGCTCCTTATGACTAATTGATGATTAGACCTCTTGTAGCAATTACTGATGTCCTTCAACTGAATAGATAAGAGTTTTGAGCAGTAAGGCATACCTTAGCCGCAGTCCATAGTGGTGGACTATGTTTGTCTAGCGGCGAATTCATTCGTTACGCATTCATACAAGAGGTTTATTGAAGAATCTGCTTGCGTAAAATGCTATAGCTGCTCAACACCCAGAATAGTACAAATGTACCATAATAAATTGGCTTGACTTGCTAGCGAAATATTTCTTAAGAAAGATGTGCTAAGTCATACGAACTTGCGTTCTAAAGAACAATTAGGGTAGGGTGCAGTTAACCGAGAAACGAGCACTGTTATGGCAAGAGTCAGTCGAGTTGTAGCCCACCAGAGCGTTGAAGAAGTTAAGCAGAAGCTGGC
>NZ_JADEWN010000086.1 GCF_015207655.1 Gloeocapsopsis crepidinum LEGE 06123
CGCCCCTCACCCCTCGTATCTACCTGCGTGACTTTGCTGAAGTTGTGGATGGTACAGAAGACCAGCGCGTGTTTGTGAACCTCAATAAACAGCCAGCAGTGAAGTTGAGTATTCAAAAGCAACCTGACGCTAATACGATTACAGTTGTAGATGGAGTTAAGCAACGCATTGAAGAACTAAGAAGATCGGGTGTGATTCCAGCAGATATGGTGTTGACTGCGACTTTAGATGAATCGCAGTTTATTCGCAACTCAATTACTAATGTTGCTACTGCTGGTTTAATTGGTGCTGGACTCGCTGCGATCGCAGTTCTGTTATTCCTTGGTTCACTGCGGCAAACCATTATTATTGTCTGTGCAATTCCCTTAGCAACACTAGCGGCAATTATTTTAATGGGAGTGTTTGGGTTATCCCTCAACGTATTTAGTTTAGGGGGACTTGCTTTAGGGGTAGGTATCGTTGTTGATAACTCGATTGTCATGCTGGAAAATATTGCCGAAGGCGCGGGGATGACTCCTGGCAAAGATGCCAGAACGCGGATGAATTCACAACAACTACTTTCGCAGTCAGTTCGTAGTAGTCAAGAAGTTGAATCAGCTTTAGTCGCGTCAACAAGTACGAACTTAGTCGCTGTCTTGCCGTTTCTGCTGATTGGTGGTTTTTTCTCACTGCTATTTAGTGAATTAATTTTAACCATCAGCTTTGCAGTAGCTGCATCAATTTTGATTGCGCTCACTTTTGTGCCAATGGTGACATCACGACTACTCGCAATTCGGTGGTCAAGTAAAATTGGTAGATTGTGGATATTACAAGAGTTTAATCGCCGATTTGATGCAGCGACTCAAGCGTATAGCAATTTTTTGACGAAGCTTTTACGGTATCGCTTAGTTGTTATTGCGATCGCATTTCTGGTTTTAGGTGGTGGCAGTTTATTTCTTATGGGGCAAATCTCACAAGAAATTCTTCCTCGGATTAGTACTGGACAAGCAACTTTATTTGCACAATTTCCCCCTGGAACTGTTGTTGAAAATAACCGCAAAGTAATGGATGCTGTCGATGACATTCTCTTAGAACAACCCGAAACTGAATATGTTTTCTCGACGGCAGGTGGCTTTCTGTTTGGCAGCAATACGACCGAAAATCCGTTACGGAGTTCGAGTACGATTACTTTAAAATCTGGTAGCAATGTAGAAGCTTTTGTCGATCGAGTTAATCAAGAATTTAATCGACTTAACTTGGCTGGTATTCGTTTACGCTTAAGTCCTGGGCAAGTACGCGGCTTAATTTTGAGTAATTCTCCGGTGCGCGGCGCAGAAATTGATGTTATTTTGCAAGGTGACAACGAACAAAACCTCCGCCAAGCAGGACAACAAATTCTCCAAGCTTTAGATCAGCAAACGACATTAGCAACTTTCCGCCCTGATGCTGACTCTAGACAGCCTGAACTTCAGATTGTCCCTGATTGGGAACGCGTGGCAAGTTTTGGTTTGACAACGCAAGATATTGGTCAAACAATTCAAACTGCGGTTGAAGGATCAGTGCCGACACAATTACAGCGTGGCGATCGCCTAGTAGATGTGCGAGTGCAACTGAATCAAGCCGATATTCAAAACCAATCACAGTTAGCGCGTTTGCCAATTTTTGTCAATAGCAATCGCCAAATTCGCTTGTTTGATGTTGCGAGTATTCGTGAAGGTCAAGCACCTGGGGAGATTCAACGTATCAATCAACGCCAAGTTTTTATTATCGCGGGTAACTTAAGTGAAGGTGCAAGTTTAGGAGATGCTTTAGCAGAAGTTGATACAGTGCTAGAAAACATTGATCTACCAGAGGGCGTAAGTATTTTACCAAGTTCTGTAGAAGAAACAAATCAAGAACTACAGCGATCGCTGCAAATTTTAGGCGGATTGGCGGCGTTTCTAGTTTTTGTTGTCATGGCAGTACAATACAACTCCTTAATCGATCCTCTAGTGATTATGTTCACTGTTCCTTTAGCACTTGCTGGCGGAATTTTTGGACTTTACATCACCGGAACTGCAATCGGCGCTACCGTGCTTGTGGGTGCAGTGCTACTCGTGGGAATTGTCGTAAATAATGCCATCATTATGGTGGAACTTGCCAATCAAATTCGCGATCGAGAAGAAATTGATCGTAAAAGTGCTATTCTCAGAGCCGCACCACAACGCCTGCGTCCAATTTTGATGACGACAATTACGACAGTATTAGGGATGTTTCCACTGGCTTTAGGAATTGGTGAAGGTTCAGAATTTCTACAGCCGTTGGGAGTTGTTGTTTTTTCTGGTTTGTCTTTGGCAACGCTATTAACGCTGTTCATTATTCCTTGCTTTTATGTCATGCTGCACGAAATTAGACTCCAAAAATTAGCAGACAAGCTGAGTAAAAAATTTTCATGAGGATTTAGACTGACGCGCTGCCACAATAGCTGGTTTATCAAGTAATGAAATCAGTGTTTGTAAATCTGGACAAACGCGCTGAGTGAAATTCCTTTCTTGCACTACAGCATCAAATGTTTTTCCTTGAAATAGCATTTGGTAAGTAATTTCTTCAACTTCTTGCCAAGTCACATCGCTACCAACATAAGCTTTAGCTACTGCAAACACTAAGTCTTGGTAATCATTTCCTTCCGCTTTAGTCATCATATTGTGCGGAATATCAAAAACTTTATCAAAAGAGTAGTACCAGCATTTAGGTTGTAGCTTCACAAGTGACTCGTACAAATCTTGGTTTTCGTTATCATCAACAGCGCGATCTCTTTCACTAGAGATGACAAAACAGGGTGCTGCAGCAATGCTGTTTTTTGCGCGTTCAAGGAGATCTTGCCCCATGTCCATAAACACGCGCAATGCAGGCATCACAAAGCCATCATAGCCGTAACTAATCGCGCCCTCTTCAGTACGCCATTGAAAATAGATCGGCATAATCTTAACGATGAAGTCAACAAGAAGATTGCTGTTACTTAAATACGGTGCGAATAGTAACGCCCGATGAATTGATTCAGGACATTCTAAGGCTAACCAAGCAGCTAGAGTACTTCCGCCTGACAGTCCTCCGATAACGACTTGTTTGCCTAATGCTTGCACTTGTTCTAGCCAATACAAACCAAATCTTTGATAGATGTGTTGTTCTTCTGGTAGGGGAGGCGGATTGTCACTATCCCAATTTCCGGCAAGTCCGTGTCCTGGCAATAAAGGAACCACGACATTATAACCAGCTTGAAAGAAAGCTTCTGCGATTGGAAAAAACTGTTCAGGAGTTGCAGTAAATCCATGAAAGAACAAACATACTTTGTCAGTACGTTGTGCTTGTAATAAAAACCGCGATCGACAGTTGTCGTTCATTAAGGGTAATGCTTTTTCGCGTGTCCTAGTTTCTCTGACAAGCGCTGCGGTGATATTTGAGTAATCTGACATCTGCGATTAGAAAACCAATTTCCAGCATAACTTCACTTAGAATTTGTGCCAAGGAAGCGATCGCTAAGACACATTTAGATTTGGAACCTTGTCACATTAGTACAAACTTTTACATAACTCTGCACTAACTCATACAGAAAAACCTTTATCTTAACGCACTTTTGCAATACGGTTGACGAAGACGATGATACAATAATTTAAAGCTGGGTAAAACAGAAACTTACGTTTTGCAGTTTCAGCAAGTCCGCTACCAGCAACACCTCTGAATAAATAGTAAGAGTCAGGTATTAAGTTATCAATAGTGCTTTTGTGCACATATAAATGGACGTCAGTTGTGTCAGCAAAGAACACATGGCGTTTTCCAGACTAGAGCATTATTCAGCGCATTTTTGAATATCATAGGTACAAGTAATTTATGTTGAAATTTGTTGGAGTAGTATTAGGAGCCGCTTTTGTACTGCCTTTCCATCCATTAGTACGAGCAGATGACACCCAGTATCCAATACCATTTCAAAATTATCTCAGCCAACTAGCCAGAGAGTCTGATTGGATTCGAGAAGAACCAGGAAACAAGCATTATCATTTCATCTCCTCTGCTCCCACCGGCAGACTCATAGCTCTATCCAATACAACCTGTAGAGACTTCAGACTAGGAAGAACCTATCAAACCATTAAAGCAGGTGTGATAGCTAGTAGTAATTCAATGTTTCCTGCAGATGTAATCGCTAAATTAGGTACAGAAGGCGTTGGGCGATTTGCTGATGTGGCAATTAAATCTGCTGTTAATAACAATTGCTCTCAATTTAGTAGCAGCTTACCTCAGTTGAATTATGTTTTACCACAAGAGTAAAGTGAAACAACTTTATACAGCATAAAATTATTAAATCATAATGCAATGTGCAACTAAGTTTTCGCTAGGAAAGTCTTACCAGATAAAGCTAGAAATACAATATTTCTAAGTTTGGTGGGACTGCTATTTTCTATTGGTGAGTTGATCGTTGCTGTTTTTTGCTGTGCAGACAATGTCTAGCACAAATCAATTAAGGACAACCGCTTCGAGTCAAGTGAGGTAACTCACTGATCTTATTCTGACTCTAGGCTGTTAGCAGCTGAACACAATTTCACCTGATCTCAGATTGAGCAGTTTTCATGTTTAGATGTGTTTGCAACTCTAACTATTCGTAATATTTAGCAGCGCCAATACGCAGATATTGAGAATTGTAATTGCTATTTTTAAGTAAGGTTGGAGTTGGGCGATCGCTGCAATATTATTGATTGCTTAAAGATACATATAAAGCACTTTTGTTATTCTCAAATTAATGTATATACTTTGACACATAAAAATCACGTATGTTTTTTGCTATGACTTTTTCATGTATAGACTAACGAATTTCTAATATTTTAAAGAATTTGTGAGATCTTTTTACATAAGCGTTTGGTTGACAAAAATACAGTTTTGTTAACGATATTCTAGTGCAAGTTTATCTTTATGCAGTGGAATTAGATTGTCATTGAACTAACACCATTTAACAACCATTAATAAAACAAGTTTGCAAAACAAGCTTCCTATTGTTTTGTACATATGTAGACTCTTTACGCGACTTTAATCAATATTCTGTGTAGCAAAGAGTCTTAATCATCAAATTCTGCCAAACTCAGACATAACTTCTACATATCTTTGGCATCACTGTGATACCAGATCCGTCATCGTAGATAAAGCAGGGTTAACAAAATTTCATAAGCAAATCTACTTATGAAATTCGCAGGCTGTGAAGTCTGTTGAGAAAACACCAAGAGGAATAATGAAAATAACAAGGCGAGAAGCACTAAAATTAGGAGCGCTTGCGGGAGGATCTTTGCTGCTTCCAGCAGGTTGGGAACGCATAGGCTATGCTCAGACTGTTCCAAACAAATTTACACTACCCTTTCGTAGACCACCGGTGCTTCAACCGGTGCGAAGTGATGCGCAGACTGACTATTACGAAATTACTATGCGTAAGGCTCAGGTTGAAATATTGCCTGGCAAATTAAGCGAAATTTGGAGTTATAACGGAATTACACCTGGACCAACAATTATTCAGCGTGTAGGGCGACAATCCGTTGTTCGCTTTATCAATAATACTTTAGGTAGACCAACCTCTACGCATTTACATGGCATGGCGTCCTTACCACAATATGACGGCTATGCAGAAGATCTCATCTTTCCAGGGTATTACAAAGATTACTATTATCCCAATAACCGTGCCGCCACCATCTGGTATCACGACCACGCCATTCACCACACTGCCCGTAATGTTTACATGGGGCTAGCGGGAATGTATATTGTGCAAGATCAAACTGAACTTGATTTACCCCTACCCAAAGGGGAGTACGATGTGCCATTAATTATCCAGGATAAGCAATTTGCCACAAATGGCAAATTAATTTTTGATGACCAAGGGGAAAAAAGTCAGTTTGGTGACGTTATTGTAGTCAATGGTATACCTTGGCCGCGGATGGAAGTAGCAAGACGCAAGTATCGCTTCCGTGCCTTGAATGGCTCTATTTCTCGTTCTTATCAGCTATCACTCAGCACAGGCGACCCTTTAATCGTCATCGGTACCGATGCGGGACTCAAGCCAGCACCTGTAGCGGTACAAAGTTTCCGTTTTGGTATGGCAGAACGATACGAGTTTGTTATTGACTTTTCTAAGTATCCTATTGGTACACAGATCGTCTTGAAAAACACAAGCCCGAAAAATAATGAAGATTATTCTGGTAGAACAAATGCGATCATGCGTTTTGACGTCGTACGAGATGCGACTGATGACAGTTCAATACCCAGTCAGTTGCGTACTTTTACTCCCTTGCTAGCTTCTCAAGCTGTCCGCACCAGAGAATTTAGATACGAACGTACCAATGGTTTGTGGGTAACTAATGGTAAAGTCTGGGATGCTAATCGAGTTGATGCTGCTCCCCAGTTTGGAGATATCGAAATTTGGCGTTTGTATAACAATTCAGGTGGTTGGTTCCATCCCATACATCTGCACCTAATTGACTGTCAAATTCTTGACCGTAATGGTAAAGCCCCATTTCCATATGAAGTTGGTTGGAAGGATGTTTTCTATGTTGGGGAGAATGAATCAGTTAGGGTAATTGGTAAATTTGGTCCCAATACAGGCAAATACATGCAACACTGCCATAACACAGTTCATGAAGATCATGACATGATGAATCAGTTTGAAGTATTGCAAAATTCACTGGCTTCACAAAGCGGGAATATCGGTCAAGATCCTATTGCTGCAGCACGACCAAAACAACTTCCTGCACCTCCCTTGTAGCAAGTGTTGCTCAAAGATAAGATTTTTACAATGTTGAAAGCTGATTAGATAAATTGGCAGATGTTAGAAGTAGAGTAAGCAAACACCAACGCTTCATTACACAGGATTGCTTACTGTCCTGTACTAATACTGAGATTTATAATCTTTAGTGGTGAACTGAGACCTATGCGATCGCAATTATAAAGTTACATCTTTGTTTATTGAGTAATGGGTCATGAAAGAAATAACCGCAAAGCTAATGGCTAATAGTTATCAGCTTTAATTTACTTTCATTTTTACCCATTTACTTAACTATGACATTCACGTATCAATAATTGTTCCTGACTTAGAAAACTTCAATTTACAAATTACAAGTATGTACTTCTTTTCTAAAGCAATAATTGCCTTGGGAGTAATTCTGTTTGCGGGTATGGATGTTGTTATTACTGCTAATTTTGCAGTGGCGTCGCCTGACCATCAATACCATTCATCGCCAATGATTCCTACGGAAGTAAGAACATTGACTTCTAAAGAAATCAGTGCTGAACACTTTGTAAATCAAGGATTAGAAAAAATACACCAACAAAACTATCAAGAAGCTACTCAAGCTTTTTCTCAAGCATTACAATTGAATTCCAATCATGACATGGCATATCTTTATCGAGGTGATGCGCGTTATCAAATAGGGGATTATCAAGGAGCAATTCAAGACTACACTCTAGCTTTGCAAGGCAACCCAAATTTTGCTCATATCTACAATAGTCGAGGAGACGCGCGAGTTGCTTTAGGCGATCGTCAAGGAGCGATCGCCGATTATACGCAAGCCATCAAACTTTATCCTGAAGATGGTTTCGGTTACAGCGATCGAGGTGGTGTTTATTTACAGCTAGGTAACACGCAAAAAGCAATGGAGGACTTGAACAAAGCAATTCAAATCAACCCTGGTCGTGCTGAAGCATATTTCAATCGTGCCCAGGTTTATGTTAAGCTCAAAAGCCGTCAAGCTGCAATAAAAGATTATCAAACGGCAATTCAACTCTATACCGAACAGGGCAATATTTTAGGCTGTCTTAAGGTAGTAAGTATGATGAGACAGTACTGAAAAGCAGGTAAGTTAAATTAACTTAATGCAAATAGTAAAACTAACTGTTAACTTATTTGGCATGTAACACTTGAGTTAGCAGTTAGTACAGTTCTTATATTAGTTTTTGTTCGATTTATATACTAAATTGTTCCTCATATTAATTCACAAGTATAAAAAAATAATATTTTATTCTCCGTAGAGTTCGCGATCAAACTTGTTTATTCTTACGGGATTGTAAACGTTGTTTATGGAGCGTGATGGAATAACTGCAGTATTTCTTAGTTTTGGCTCACACAGATTATTCAGATTTAAAAATCCCCCACTTGCTGTACGCATATAACACAAAGGAGTATCGAACTCAAAAACATCTATTTGCTTTTTGGTTATGAATGAAGGTTTTTTTTGATCTATGGGAAGAGCAAAAACAGCTCTTGGAAATGAAGTAAGTATTAATAATAATGTGAATACAATTTGCAGATATTTCACTTATATAAGCTAGTAATTATATTATATACTTCATTAAGTATACTACTTTTACCATTAAAATTGGTGGAGTGTAAAATTTATCAGACTCGTCAATAGTACAAAATAATCTAAGTGTTAAATAGCTAGATTTTTTAAAGTATGGAGTGAAAACTAAACTTTATCAAACTAGCTAGTGTTGGATAGTGAAGGCTCTACAATAAACTGATATGTTCATTTTACCCGATATAACTACTTTGAAAAGTAAAGATATAATCTCTTGACAGCAAATTTTGAGCTTATGCTAGTTTAGACTAAAAGACATTAAAGCTCTAAACATAGTTAAACTTAGTTGTTTCAATGAATTTCCTATTACACTTTTGGTACAAAACGTTTTGCTCTTGGCAGCGTCTTGTCGTGCTTTGTCTGGTACTTATATGTTGCCAATTTATGCTAGCTGTTCCATCAGCTTTTGCTGGTAGCAACGACGATCATTTTGAGGGCAACGTGTTTGTTTTATATGGTGGGAATGCTTCTTTGGTACCACCTAAGGTCAAGCTAGAAGAATCATTGAAACGCGATAGACCTACCTTACTCATCTTTTATGTAGACGACAGTAGTGATTGTAAACAGTATGCCACAGTCGTTACACGCTTACAAGCATTCTATGGTCGCGTTGTGGATTTTATTCCTGTGAGCGTGGACACCATTTTACCCAAAGAGAGCTACGCAACAACAGAAGCAGGGTATTACTATACAGGTAATGTTCCGCAACTTGTTGTATTTAACCAATTGGGTGAGGTTGTCTTAAATGAAACAGGACAAGTACCTTTTGAGAAAGTTGATGGCGTTTTTCGCGAACTATTCGATTTATTGCCGCGTTCCGAGTCGGTAGAGTTGAAAAGACGATCAATCAACGAATTTAGTTCTGAACTAGCTGAGTAACTATCGAGACAGAACTAATCTGGCGCTCAGCTTTTAAGATGCAACTAGACACGTATCCACTCGCTAGGGAAAATGGCATACTCTACCGCAGAGCTGATACAAATTTTAGCAAACGAGCGCCAGGCTTGCTTAAAGGGGGAGCGTCTCAAAATTGCAGCTACGGCTTCTGGTAATCCGATCGTAGATAGATTTATCAAAAGTGATGGCGTACAGAAGTTTGATGCTTATCAAGATTTTAAAGCAGCTGTTCATTGCTATCAGAAAGAATATGGTGTGTCGGGAATTGTTTGGCGTCAGCTAACACTCAAGGGGCAAAGTATTTCCTATCCTGAGGTAGACTCACAGTTAATTGCTCTACCTAAAGATTTAGAAATATTAAAATTTGCAAAAGAGAGTATTGTCAGTTTCTGGCATGAAGTCACTGTTGGAATGGATCTTTACAGAAGTGTCAATCATGGTAAAGATTATCGGTTAACTACATTGGAACAGGTAAACAAAATTGCTCAGCGCATGGAATGGGCTAATTTATGCAAGTGGGAGAAAGCAAACTTTCTTGAAATCCTGCTGCAACTAGGCTGGGGACAGCCAGAATCTGCTGCTTACAATCGGGAACTACCAATTGCAGGAAGCGAGTATATTCATGCAGTCAACCCTGGGAAACGCCCAATTTGTTAATTGAAATATTGTGTCATGCCTGCAACTGACACAGTAGCAAGGCAAACCATTGTTGAGAATCTGTCCAAACCTTAACCGTCGTCAAACCTTGCTGTGCCAGTATTTGTTGCAGAGTGTTGAGATTAAATTTACGAGAGATTTCAGTCAGGATCGTTTCTTCTGGGGCAAATTGGACAGTTGTATCTAGGGCGCTTAAGAAAACAGTTTGCGATCGCAGACTCCGCAAGTGCATCTCAATTTGATGCTGACTTTCGTTATAAAATGCCCAATGTTCAAATTGCTGTAAGTCGAAATCACCATCAAAGCGCTCATTTAAGTGTTGCAGCATATTCAAATTAAAGGCGGCGGTGACTCCTTGGCTATCATTATATGCTGCTTCAAGTAGATCCTTTGGCTTTTGTAAATCTACTCCTAATAAGAAATACTCTTTAGGAAGCAATGCACAAGTAATTTGCGAGAAAAACAGTTCGCATTCCTGTGGAGAAAGGTTTCCGAGTGTGCTACCAATAAAACAAATCATCCGACTTGGTAGTTCAGCAGCCATAAGTTTTTCAAGTGCTAGTTCGTAGGTGCTAACTAATGCATGAACTCGCAATGATGGATAATCAGTTAATAATTGTTGGGCACTGCTTTCTAAGATGCCAGCACTGACATCAATCGGTAAGTAGTGTAGAGGATAGCCAAGTTGATTGTAGGCGTCTAAGAGAATACGAGTTTTCGTCGAACTACCACTTCCAAGTTCTATCAGTTCACAAGCGCCGGTAATGCGGGCAATTTCTGTGGCACATTCTTGTAATATGGCTGTTTCAGTACGAGTCAGATAATATTCTGATAAATCACAAATTTGCTCGAATAATTGAGAACCTCGATCATCATAAAAGTATCGCGCAGGGAGGGATTTTGGTTTTTTGGTTAATCCTTGAATAACGTCATTACCATCGCTTGTGTTTGTTGGTGCAGTGGAGTTGATGAGATACTCGATCTGCAAGGGTTCGGCTGTAGATTGAAGAGATAGGTTGCTTGCAGCTTTGGATATAGACATTAAACCTCCGTTTGCCAAGGCGGGATAGACTGCATAGGCACAAAAAAAGCAGTATTGTCTAGTTTACTGCTGGGTGCGATTGCGATCGCCAAAGAACTAATAAGTCACCCTCAGAGAGTAAATCATAAAGCCATTACATATAAAATCACGCCTGAGCTAGATGTTTCAAGCTGACAGGGTCTAAACGTTAAATATTCCTCGATATACACACAAATGCCTAAATAAATTCTTGATATCGCCACTACAATAAAATACCAATGCGACTAGGTAAAAGGGATTTTTAATTTTGAATTTTCTTAACTCGTAACTCTTTCTATCACCCATCATCAGCCAGAACTACGACTTACTTTGCACAACGAAAACCTGCAAAAATTTGCCGAATATAAGGATGATACCAGTTACGAAAGCTACAGCGTAGTGCCCAAGGACGAGTTGCCCAGCTACCACCGCGCAAGACATAATGTTGCTCATCAAAGTAAACTTGGGAATAACCAATATACGGGTAATGAGTAAAACCTGAATAGCCTTGAAATAGTGATGCTGTCCACTCCCAAACATTCCCTAGCATATCGTAACAACCGTAGGTACTTTGCCCATTTGGGTAGCTATTTACAGACGTTGTTTGAGCGATCGCACAATCATGATTGCATTTACGAGGATCAAGCGCTGTATTTCCCCAAGGATAAGTGTAACGGCACTCATGCGTGGCATCCCAGCTTGCTGCTTTTTCCCATTCAGCTTCTGTCGGTAATCGCTTACCCACAAATTGAGCATAGGCTTGTGCTTCATACCAACTCACGCCAGATACTGGATGATCTGCAATTGCATTGTGCCAGTAAAGTGGTTGTGTCACTTGCGCTTGTTGTTGCCATTGCCAACCCGCATCTGACCACCATTCAGGATTTTGGTAGCCTCCAGCATTGATAAATTCTTGATACTGTCCACAAGTTGTAGGATAACGATCGATTGAGTAAGTATCTAGATACACTTTATGCACTAAGCGTTCATTATCCAATGCCTCAATCGAATCATCTCCCATTTCAAAATAACCCGCAGGAATCTCAATCATATCAGAGAGATGTTGCGTACTGGGTAAACATTGAATCGCTGCTGAATCTTGAACTTTTAGCAACTCCAACACAAAAGCAATTGTTTCACTATGCTGACTTTCATGCTGAATCAACCAACGCCAAAGACGTTCTTGCTGGTTAAGATCAGCTATCTCTAGATAGTCTAGAACTTGCGTGCGAATTGTATCAAGGTAAACTTGAATTTCTGCTAGTGTAGGTAATTTTTGGCGTTCTGCTTTAGGTATGCCATCAGCAATAAATAAATGACCAAACTTAGAAAACTGGCGCGGCTTTATGGCACTGTGTTTGAGTAGCCATAAAGCTTCTGTGTATGCAATATGACCTAAATGCCAACCAACGGGGCTAAATTCAGGGTGTGCTTGACGGCAGAATGTATCATAATTAATTCCTTTAAATAAAGTAAGCGTTCTTTGACGACATTGTTGCATTGCTTGCTTTAGCTGCTGTCGCTTTTGGTCAGTGCTGTTGAGATGAGCTAATGTATGAGACATTGAAAAAATATACAGTAAAATACTACGCGCTTATCAGAATTTGATGACACTAGACTTGAGTGATTTGAACATTCAAGTCTTGTCCTACGCTGAGAATACTTTGTTCTGCAACAGGATGCCAGTTACCAGCAAACAATGGTTCTGAAGCAATGACGATCGATTCTGGATATGTTGGATCGTCGCGCAGCCAATAGAGTGAGGGTGTTTGAGTATTAGTAGCAAACCGCGAAGCAACAAGCTGTTGTCCATCAGTGACGATCATATTGGCAGATGCTGTAGTATCGTACGACTTTACCAACTGATCTAATGCGAGTAAAGCATTGTGCATTGCTTTAGTTATTGTAGCTGTAGGGTTATTATGTAGTTCTTCAATAATTAAAGCGAAAAAGTGTTCGGAATCTGTACTGCCTTTGATTGACTTATAAGCATTATCACTTAGGCGATCGCGTAATGGTCTTGCTAATGTTTCTCTAAAACTTTCAATCCGACCATTATGAACGCACAATAATTGTTGATATTCAAAAGGTTGACAGTTACTTAAATCTACAGCTTGTCCAGATGTCGCACTACGCACCGCACCTAATATACATCTTGATTCTACGTAGCGTCCTAGACTCGAAAGATTCGTGTCGTTCCAGATTGGTAATATGTTTTTGTAAGTAAAAGGCGGAGCATCTTTTTGAGCATGATACCAACCAATCCCAAATCCGTCAGCGTTCAATAGCCCAGAGTTCATTTCACGCGGCTGATAACTTTGTACAACCAATGAGTGTTCTGGTTTAGTCAATATCCGATCTAGTAAAATCGGCGAACCTAAATAAGCAAGCAAACGGCACATGAGCGATCGCGTTGTAACAATACTTTACTATTGTACGGAAGCGATCGCAATACGTATGTGATATTTATCGAAAATAGGAAGCCAGCCACGAATGACTAGCCCCTTACTCTCATCTACTTAGCTCCCATTTCCACCACAGCACTACGCATAAAGTCAATGCGTTGTTCAAAATCGAGTTGCTTGATCGTGTCTACAAAATCTTTGGTTTCAGCAGGCAACTCATAATCGGATGGTACCTGAATTACTGTACCCTTATCCATCCCTTGAGCTAGGCGCAACCATAAATCAAGCTTACCACTCGAACTTAAAGAGCTATAAGCACGGCTGATGTCATTATTTGCCCGATTGGCAATATCACGCTGCGCTTGTAGTTGTTCTTCTTTTGACAAAGACTGAATTTGATTAAACAATGCTTCCGCAGTATCTTGGGCAGAAGTTTCATTGGCTGGTTGAAGTTGATCTTTAATATCTTTATAGCCAAACCACAATAAACCTAGTTGCGTATCTGCATCAAATTGTTGAAATTTTTGGACAGATTTTTTTGTCGTATCATCAGTAGCGTAAGTCATTATACCCTCAGATCTAAACAACCTTAATTTTTTGAGCCATAAAGCAGGTTTTATACCAGCTTCTAGAACCCGATTTAATAAACAAAAAAATATAATTTAACCCTTCTATAGATAGATATCAATCTCACTACTTATGGCAGAGGTAAGCATTAGTAAAGTTACCTATCATCCAACAACCTTAAAAATTGGTTGGTCGAGTTATATACCAAAGTAACGATATTTGGAACTGAGTAGATAACATTTATATTGCATAATTATTAACATTTTATTCAAAAATAGTCGCTCGTTTTTTAGAAACGTTAAATAATAAAAATTGAACTTCAATTTATAGGTAGATTTAGTAATCTGCTAACGACTCATTTTGAATAAATAGATGTACTTTTTATTATTTTGTGGAGAACTTGAGCTTTTCTGCCGCGTGTCTGTTACGGTAAATTAAGTAGGCTTGTTTTTCTCCAATGACTGATACGCCCCAACTGACTGTATTTGCAATTACCGTCGTCGGTATTGGTTTAACAATATTGGCTTTTTTCATCCGTGAGGGAGTCATTACCTCTAGCATTTATAAACAAGGAGTCAAACTATATCAAAACAAAAGTTATAGCGAAGCGGAAGTTGCTTTTCGTCAAGTCATTGCGCGTCACCCTAGTAATGACTTGGCACGGTTATTACTAGGAGATACTTTACTACGACAAGATCGAGTAGGAGAGGCGATCGCAACTTGGCAAGAATTAACAATCCGCGCACCGAAAAATGTTGACGCTCATTTACGCTTAGGAATGGCATTGCTAAAACACAATCAGTTAGAAGCGATCGCCTCTCTCGAAACTGCCAAAAACTTATTTCAATCTCAACGCAATCCACAAAAAGCTGAAACTGTTGCCCAACTTCTCCAAGAAATTAATCAGCAGCAAAGTTTAACCTAATCGAACGAATGCTAATTGCTAATCGTTAATAATAAATCATGACTATCAACGGCAAAGTCTATCTTGTAGGTGCAGGGTTAGGCAATGTAGCCTATCTTACGGTGAGAGCGCTACAGATACTAGGGCAAGCTGAAGTTTTGATTTATGATGCACTCGTTGATGAGCAACTATTACAGTTAGTACCGCAAAGCTGTTTGAAACTTGATGTCGGAAAGCGCGGAGGAAAACCCAGCACACCGCAAGCAGAAATTAACCAGCTGTTAGTAGCATATTGCCAGTTAGGAAAACAAGTAGTTCGATTAAAATCTGGCGATCCATTCATTTTTGGGCGTTCTGCGGCAGAAATTGATGCTTTACTTGCTGTTCACTGTCCATTTGAAGTTGTGCCAGGAATTTCCTCAGCTTTAGCCGCACCCTTAGTCGTAGGAATACCTTTAACAGATCCCATATTAAGTCGCTGTTTTGCAGTTTTTACCGCCCACGAACCAGAAAAACTTGATTGGGAAGCGCTAGCACGGTTAGAAACACTCGCGATTTTGATGGGAGGAAAACAATTATCAACAATTGTACAGCAGTTGTTACACTACGGGCGATCGCCGCACACTCCAATAGCAGTCATTAAGTGGGCTGGAACTCAAAAACAACAAATCTGGGTGAGTGATTTAGCAAACATTCAAACGGTGACAGCAGGTGTTTCGCTTTCACCAGTCGTTATCATTATTGGTGAAGTTGTCATGCTTACAGAACGGTTAAATGCAAAGATAGAGATTGAATTTTCTCCTCTTGATATGCTACCTGACCAACCTCTGCACGGTAAAACAATTCTGATCACGCGATCAGCTGGGCAACTGAGTGAATTTGGCGATCGCCTCGCGACAGCAGGTGCCAATGTTCTTGAAATGCCTGCATTAGAAATTGGTCCGCCTACAAGTTGGGAAGACTTAGATCGGGCGATCGCACATCTGGGTGATTTCGATTGGTTAATTCTCACTTCCACCAACGGCGTAGATCACTTTTTTACAAGATTGGCAACACAAGGTAAAGATGCGCGGGCTTTAGCTGGAGTCAAAATTGCTGTAGTAGGTGAAAAAACTGCCCATAGCCTTGAAGAACACGGTTTACAGCCAGATTTTATTCCACCTAACTTTATTGCCGATGCTTTAATAGAACACTTTCCCGAAGCTTTACTAGGAAAAAAAGTGCTGTTTCCCAGAGTAGAAACGGGAGGAAGAGAAGTCTTAGTCAAAGAGTTTACGGCTAGAGGTGCAGAAGTTGTTGAAGTTGCTGCGTATGAGTCGCATTGTCCGCAAACCATTTCTCCAGATGCTTTAACAGCTTTACAACAGCAAGTAGTCGATGTCATTACATTTGCGAGTTCCAAAACTGTCAAAAATTTTTGTCAACTTTTAGCAAGTCATGGTGGCGCTAATTTAGACTCTGTTCGTATTGCATCAATTGGTCCTCTCACTTCTAAAGCCTGTCAACAACAATTTGGACGAGTTGATATTGAAGCTGAAGAATATACTTTAGAGGGACTTACACAAGCAATTGTGCAGTGGGCACAGCACAAATGATAAGTCAAAGCCGCATTATTGGTTTAACAGGTGGAATTGCAACAGGAAAATCGACCGTTACACATTATCTAGCAACTCACCATCACCTCCCAATCTTCGATGCAGATATTTATGCTAGAGACGCTGTCGAAACGGGTTCTCCTGTATATCAAGCGATCGCACAGCGTTATGGTGCAGATCTTTTCCTAGAAGATGGTACGCTGAACCGAAAAAAGCTAGGAGAAATTATTTTTAACAATGTAGAGGAACGAACTTGGGTAGAACAACAAATTCATCCTTATGTGCGCGATCGCTTTGCTGAGGCAATTCAAAAACCGTATCCAACAATCGTCTGCGTTATTCCGTTATTATTTGAAGCAGGCATAACTAATTTAGTGACAGAAATTTGGGTTGTGATTTGTTCCCCACAACAACAACTTGAAAGATTGATGCAACGCAATCAACTAACACGCGAACAAGCCCTAGCCCGTATCAACAGTCAAATGTCGCTAGCAGAAAAAGCATCCCGCGCAGATGTTGTTTTAGATAACTCTTCTACATTAGAGACATTACTGCAACAAGTTGATGCAGCGTTATAAAAGATTGGGTTCGCCCAATTCACGTAAACTTGCTACTAGTCGTTCAGATCTTTGACGTTCAGTTTCGGCGTAGTGGCGTTTAGCTTCTTTGGGTAATAGACACTTGGTATTAGCCTCTACACTGCTTCACCACCAACAACGACATCGCGAATTCGCAGACTAGGACCACCACAACCTACAGGTAAACCATTTTGTCCGCCTTTACCACAACCGCCAGATTCATCCCAATAGAAATCATCGCCGATCGCTTCAATATCTGCCAAAGTTTGAAACACATTACCTGATAACGTCACATCGCGCACAGGTTCGGCAATTTGTCCGTTGCGAATCATCCATGCTTCACCCGCACTAAATGTAAACATTTCGCCGTTTGTCATTCCCCCTAACCAGTTACGCGCATAGACTCCTTCTTTAATCCCAGTAAACAAATTTGCTACAGGGGTTTTTCCTGGTTCAATCCAGGTATTTGTCATGCGGACAATCGGGGCATAGTGGTAATTGAGACACCGCGCATTACCTGTTGCTGTTTCATCCAATTTGCCAGCAGTTTCGCGAGAGTGCAAGCGTCCGACTAATATACCGTCTTCGATCAGTTGCGTCGTTGTTGCAGGCGTACCTTCATCATCATAGAAATAACTGCCACGATGTCCTGCAGGTGCAGCACCATCAAATATTTGCAGTTCTTCAGGTCCAAATCTGCGTCCAAGACTCATCGCTTCTAGCAAATCAGGATTTTCGTAAGCCATGTCTGCTTCTGAAAGATGACCAAAGGCTTCGTGGACAAATAAACCACTTAAAATAGGGTCGATAACGACAGTATAAATGTTACCTTTAACTGGTGGTAAGGATAAAGCTGCGATCGCCCGTTGCGCCGCCCCAGTAACTTGTTCATCTAAGCTTGTAAGATCTTCATAAGCTTTGCGCGAACCTGTTGTTTCTCTTCCGGTTTGTACTGTGTCGCCGTTTCTTGCAGTAGCGGCAAAGCGCATTTCCATATCTACCCAAGCTTGTTCGATCAAAGTCCCTTCGGAACTTGCGAGGATGATTCGCTGGGCACTATCGCTGTAACGTACTGAAGTTGTTGTGATGCGCGAGTCTACACTTTTAAGGATATTGCTGTAGCGATCGCATAATACTTTTTTCGTTGCTAAAGAAATCAAGCGCGGATCAGTCCCACTCAATGGCACAAAACAGCTATCTTGCACGGGTTCTACTTCTGCTAGCCGCGTTTCTTCATCACCGACAATCCGTGCTGCTAAAACGGCTTCCTCAATTCTTTCGCTAATCGTTTCTAACTGGTTAAAGCTACTTAAACCCCAACCACCTTTGTAGCAAGCCCGCACTTGTCCGCCAATCGAAATTCCTTCACTGAGCGTTTCTACCTTATCACCACGCAGTAAAATATCTGTTCCTTCTGATTCCTCAAGGCGAATCATTAGATAATCAACACGGGGTGCATACCGCGCAATCAACTCGGTTAATAAATTTTGAGCATCAGCTAGTGGTGAGGGCATACTATGCAGCTTTTGACGAACTGCTTCTATTGTGCAATTAATTCGGGCAGTTAGCGCTATTTGTACATAGTAATTCTGTTTAATTTATAAGATTTTTTAAGAAATGAGCCACTAAAGTACAAAGGAAGTCATAGCAAGAGCTTTTCAAGAATGATTTAAAATTACTTTGTTTATCTATTATTTTTACTATGATAAATTCATTATTAGGCTCTTGATTTCTTTTTTAATTACTTAGATTTTACTTTTCATTAGAGATTATATGCTTTTATAAAAAAGGTAACATAAAAGCATTAATTTAAAGAATCTAGTCAATTAGGAAAACATCTTAAATTCATTAAAAATAAACAAGCTTATAAAGTTTTTAAGCAAACTTCTTTGCTTCAGTAAAAGCACTGAGGTTAATTTAGTTTTTAGGTATTTATTATGTAGTAAAAATATTTTCTTTGAAAATGAAGAAATATTTAATTTTACTAGGATTAGGAGTAATTTCGTTAAGTGTTACGACTCCATCAAAAGCTCAAGCTTGCCGTAGCTATGTTATTGAAGATGGTTATGTAAATGTCCGCACAGGTCCTAGCACACAACATTCTATTATAGGACGTGCTTACGAAGGTAGCGACGTTAATGTTGTAGGTAAATCAGGGGGTTGGCTGAGAATTACTTATCCCCACAATGGTTGGGTAAGTGGAAATATGATTGGGACAGATTGTAGTAGCAGATTGCCTATTAATAACCTGAGTTCGGGTTAAGCAGATGGAGGTAAAGCCCATTCTAAGTGAAGGGAGGGCTTTTTGGGCTGATGACAATAAGCAATCAAACCACAGAGGACATTAACACCAAAATTGACGGGACTACGATG
>NZ_JADEWN010000087.1 GCF_015207655.1 Gloeocapsopsis crepidinum LEGE 06123
CAGTAATTCCCATTGTTCATCTGTGAGATCGGTACGATATGATTGACCCATGACTCTCGTTCTCTGTCATTTTTTGCTATTGACAGGTTATTGTAACGAGAGCTTTTTTACTTTTCAGACCTCCTCTGAGTAATAAAACATTTGGCTCAACAAAACCTAATCGCTAATTCCTTATAGTTAAAGCCTTTGAGTGATATTTATTACCTCTTTATCCAGATAGCGATATCACTCAGTTAATATTGCATTTGATGAAATCCTCATCATACTGAGGGCTGATCAAGCTCTAACTCGCTGCAAATAGGCTAAAAGTGCTGTCTGAATAGGAAAAATATTTTTGTAGATCTGCACTTCGGGAGGAATTTGCTGAACGACTGTTGCTAGTTGAGATGCGATCGCCGGATCGCTTGCCAGTTTCTGCAAAGAATGCACGTAAGTACGAATTGTAAATAAGATACCACCACTCATAGGTAAGCATCGCAGTGTTTGACGCTCAACTCTTAACCAAAGCTTCTCTCCAGCATTATCAGCAGTAATATCTGTACCAAAGGCTTCATTACTGTGGCGTTGAGTCAGAAACAATTCAGGAGAATCAACAATACCCCAATTTAGACGATACCCAGGACATTCCGGTTTCAAGTGATGAAAATACTTATTTACAGATTGTTCTAGCTTCTGGGCGTAACCTGGAACCGGATCGTGAATTTGCACCAAAGGACGCCCCAACTTTTCCGACAAGCGCCACCGTGCTGGAAAACACACCGAACCTGCAGTCAGTACGTATTCACGTTTAAGTTGCATTAAACATAAATCTTCTTGCACTAAACGCCCTGCTAAATCAAGCGGATTTGCCGCAAAATCATTCAGATGCCACGCCTGTCCGGTAATCTTATTGAATATACAGTTATCTTGCTGTTGATAATAATCTGGAAAGTACTGCAACAAATGCTCTAACAGTAACTGCAATACTTCTTGCTGTGCTGCTTCACTTTCGGGCAGACTACCGAAAACTTCTGAATTACGATCTTTGAGTAGTTTGTCCTTGTAATTCAATTCGTCAGCAAAATCCTCATCAATCTCAATCCAGTGTTGCAACTGTAAAGGCTTTAGCCCCATTGCCATCCGCCATTGCCCATTCGCAAAGGGTAAATAAAGAGGTTTCACCTAATACTTCTCCCTCTGATATCGCCTTACATACTCTAAAGTTTAATAAATGCTGCTACCAATTGTTATTCATGCTTGCTTTCCCCCATCTGAAAACAAAACGGCTGATACTACGCCCAGCAACTCAAGCAGATGCTGAGGCTATCTTTACTGTATTTTCCGATCCTAAAGTCACTCAATTTCATAACCTTGATACATTCACCCATCTTGATGAAGCAATTGAGGTCATTGAGCGCAGATCAAAAGGATTTGAAAGCGGGTATGGTATACGTTGGGGAATTGCTCGCCAACAAGACAATTGTTTGATTGGTTCGTGCGGCTTCACATGGGATAAAGAAGCAAATGCTGCTGAGGTTGGTTACGAACTTGCCAGTCAATTTTGGCAACAGGGCATTATGAGTGAAGCTTTAAGTGCCATCTTGCAATATGGATTTGAAACCATAGGAATACAGTATGTTATTGCAGAGGTTATGTTAGAGAATGTAGCTTCTAAAAAGTTGTTGCAAAAATTAGGTTTCCATCAGGGCAAATGGAAGCAACATGGCTTTTGGAAAGGGCAATATCATGACTTGGAGCAGTTTATCCTAACAAAAGACAATCAAGTTAGATTATTCAGCTAGGTGGCGAAAGGCAATTCCATGCTTGTGGTAAAAGTTCACTTACGCAAAGTTACACGAGAAAATTTCCGAGAATGCTTGAATCTTCAAGTGGCAGAGTCGCAAAAGAATTTAGTTGCTACTACCATGCAGTCTCTAGCTGAAGCTTACGTTAATCTTAATCTTTTTCCCTTAGCTGTTTACGATGCTGCTGTATGTGGGTACGAACAACCCGAACTGCCGATGATTGGCTTTGCAATGTATGAAATTGTTGCGGGTGTAGGATTCATCATGCGGTTGATGATTGATAGCAAGTATCAACGTCAAGGCTATGGACGAGCTACTATGATTGAGGTCATTCGCCGCCTCAAGCTGTATCCTGATGTTGAAATCATTGCGACTAGTTATCGAAAAGAGAATGATGTAGCTGCAAAACTTTATCAAAGTTTAGGGTTTCGGCAATGGGATATCTCTTATGCGCGATCGCATCCAACAGAAGTGTATGTAAAACTTGAAGAATATTCAGGCTAATTTCTGTTACTACGGCAAACAATCGAGATAATTTTCCACATCCCAGTTACTGACTGTAGATAAAAATCGCTCCCACTCATCACGCTTGTACCACATATAAACTTGATACATCTCTCCAGGCAACGCTGATTTAATCACCTCATCCGCCGCTAAACGATCTAAAGCTTCACCCAAAGACATTGGTAACTTCTTCACCTGCTTACCAGCTTCCATCGCCTCATACAAATTGCGATGTTCGGGTTCTCCTGGATCGAGGTTACGCTTGATACCATCATCAAAAGCTTTCAGCAATGCAGCTGCCATGAGATACGGATTCACCATCGAATCCACAGCGCGATATTCAAATCTTCCTGGTGCAGAAACTCGCAACCCACACGTGCGG
Organism: Gloeocapsopsis crepidinum LEGE 06123; assembly: GCF_015207655.1. GTDB lineage: Bacteria > Cyanobacteriota > Cyanobacteriia > Cyanobacteriales > Chroococcidiopsidaceae > Gloeocapsopsis > Gloeocapsopsis crepidinum. The sequence goes on from NZ_JADEWN010000087.1 coordinate 2,671, forward strand.
TTTTGATAACCCCAATCTGCATATACAGGTGCCCATAATCCGGTATCCCACAACCGTCGGTAAGAGTTTACTGTCGAACAACCGATCGCAGTTAAAGCCCCCAGATGTTCAATCACGCCACCAATGCAGTTTAAGCTGATCGCACCAGGTAGTTTCGATGATTCTGATGGCAGAAAAGTATTTTCTCCACCTTGTTTATACTGAAAAGTCTCTGCCATTCCTGGTAGTGTTTCATGACCAAAATCTTTAACAATCGCCTCTCCACCATGCCATAAAGATAAATTGTGATGGCAACCAGAAGCGGAAACGCCCATAAAGGGTTTTGTCATAAAGCAAGCAATGAGATTATATTCTCTCGCTACTTGAGCGCAGATTTGCCGATATGTAGTCAAGCGATCGCACGTTCTTAAGGCATCGTCAAACATAAAATTAAGTTCTAGTTGCCCTGGTGCATCTTCATGATCGCCCTGAATCATGTCTAATCCCATCGCCCGACTGTATTCTATCACCTTCAAGAACACAGGACGCAACTCTTCAAACTGATCAATATGGTAACAATTTGGTTTCGTAACTCCACCATCTGGTTTTCCATCAGCACCTTTTTTCAACCACATCATTTCCGGTTCGCAACCATGACGCAGATGCAGCCCATCGTGTTCTTGCTGAAACTGGGCGTGAATTCGGCGTAAATTCCCGCGACAATCTGATGTTAAATACGCACCAGGATCGCTTGGTTCTTCGCGGTTACGAAAACACGTACAAAAAACTCGTGCGACACGTTTATCCCACGGTAATTGACAAAACGTTTCCGGATCGGGAATGGCAACAAGTTCTGAAGCTTCGGGACCATAACCAATATAATTTCGGTGGCGATCGAGAGATAAATTAGCAGTTGCACCGTAAACTAACTGAAAACCATTTTGGGCGATCGCTTCCCAATGTTCCGCAGGGACACCTTTACCGACAATGCGACCTGTGACAGAAACAAACTGATAATAGATGTACTGAATTCCTAATTCATTAATCTTTGCTCGTACTTGCTTTACCCGTTCCGCACGACCTTCGGCATCAACATAAGTTTCCAAATCGGTCAGCGCTTCAACTCGTGTTAAGGTGCCAGTCACTGCCATGACTCCTGATACGCTTTTTTGTAGTAAAGCAATCTTGTTATAACAAGGCTGTATCTAGAGATACTTTCACTTGATTTAACCAACTTGGCAAGATGTTGAATGAAATAGGAAACATCAGCGTATTCCCCACCTATTGGTTTAGTAATTTCGTACACTTCTGTACACAAATTGCCGTATGTGGTTAGCGTTATTACCGTTTATTGCTTCTTTAGAGAGTTATATTCTATATCCTTCAGCACTGCGTATATATTCTCTAAATTGTTTGCAACACAATTGAGGTAGCCGTAAGACACATGGATTAGATCAGGGACAGGAACCCAATCTTTTTGCTGTCGTTGTAAAATGACACCCCATTCGGGACGAACCCGACCGTGCTTTTGTTGCTCGCACCATTGATTTAACGCTATTAATAGCCGTAGTTGCAATGTCGAATGTTTGTATTTGGGTGACATTTTGGGTTGAAGCTGTCCCTCGACCAACTCGTAGCGATCGCTGTCTGGTAGAGACAGAAATTCTTGGAGGCCAAGTTGATTTGCGGTACGATTCATCGCAATTGTCTTTAGTGCATTGGTATCTACTCAAAATTGTATGGGAAATTCTTTTTCAGGAATCCAGCGCTGCCAAATTTCAGCTAGCTTACCTTCTTGAATTAATGCTGTCAGTGCATCATCGAGCGATCGCAACAAGTCTAAATTATCTTGATGTACTGCTATACCAAATGGAATTTGTGTTGGTACAGTAAACGCAATTCGCAAGTTTGGATCTCGTTTTGCAGCCGCAATGAGAACTAATTCATCATCTACCAACGCATCAATTTCACCATTGCGTAATGCTTCTAGCATCTCTGGTAAAACGCGATCGCTACCAGGAAAAGCCACAATCTCGACATCACCAAAACTTTCGGCTAGTTGCAAATTGGTACTCGTCGCTAATCCTCCTACACGTAATCCTACTAAGTCAGTAGTAGAGTAAATTTCACTTTTTGCTTGAACCAGTACGGCTTCATCAAAGAAACCATAGGGCTGGGAAAAATTGGCACGGGTGCGACGTTCTTCAGTAATCGCTTGATTGAACCAAACGACATCACACTGTTTTGCTGCTAAGGTTGGATAAAAATTGACCCACGGTACATTAAACCACACTGGCTCAAGCCCAAGTTTTGCACATACTGCCCGTGCAACATCTGGCTCGTATCCTAAACGTGTTTCTCCTTCAAGATAAGTCATTGGACGAGCATCAAAGTTACTTGCAGCAATAGTTAGATAGCCAGGCTTGACTGTTTTTAAATTCATTGATTAATAGTTATGGTCAGATGATTACTATGAAAAATTTAAGTAATCTCATTTATTAATAAAATTCAATACATTAAAGTATACAACTGTATTAAAAACTACAATTTGCCTACTATATATTGTTATTATAACAAGTTGTGTTAGCAATATTTAAAATGATATTTTATGTCGAATAATATGATAAAATTAACTACAACAGAGATAAATAAATTTAATCATGATGGTTTTTTAGTTATTCCTCGCTTAATTAATGCCAATTTAGTAGCGCGTTTAATTGAAAGAATTGAACCATTATTTTCTGGGGAGTTTGAAACAGGAATTTATCCTGATGAATGGTATTGGCGTCCTAGTTTGAGCTTGCCTGATGTTACTAGAGAAATGTGTAATGTTTGGAAAAGTGACCTCACAATTGCAAGTGTAGTTTTATCCGCAGAAATTGGGCGGTTGAGTGCAACTTTGGCAGGATGGACAGGCGCGAGAATTGGACAAGATAGCTTATGGTGGAAACCTTCTGGCGGTAAAGAGGTAGCGCTACATCAAGATGCGACGTACATTAAATATATCGATCCGCCGGAGATGATTACGTGTTGGATTGCCTTAGATGACACAAGCGCTGATGCTGGCACAATTGAGTATGTCAGAGGGTCACACAAATGGCGCTTGCTGGATAGTGTGGCAGAATTTCACGCACCTACGCAAGGATATCGCGCTCAAATGCTACAAGCTGCGGCAGAAATGGGTATTAGTAACCCTGAAATTGTGCAAGTAGAAATTCCTGCAGGAGGCTGTGTTTTTCATCATGGTAATGTATGGCATGGTTCGGGGAAAAATACCAGAACTGATAAAGTGCGTCGCAGTTTAGGAGTGCATACACTGTCATCAGAAGCAAAGTTTCGTCCTAGAGGCGCAGGATATATCTATGGACGTTATCAGCGCGTGGGCGATACGACAATGGACGAGAGTTTCTTTCCAATATTGTGGACAAAGAACGGCGATCGCACTCCTTTTTTAGTTAATTACTGCAAAGATGCACTAGCAACGCCAGTTCTTGAAGGCTTAAGCGTTTGAATCTCAGGTTCTTACCACCATGAATCCTCAGTCAGTATCTCCTGCTACAAATCTGTCATAACAAGTTTGGTTTACTCGGAGACAGAGCAATTGGGAGTACGGCAGTGACAACAACCTTGACAAAAGGCAAAGCCCTAGCCGAGTTAGCCAAAGAATTACAACTCGATTTTTTTCTAGTATCTTATACCGACCTGTTGGGAGGAACTCGTGCTAAGCTCGTTCCCGCTGCGAAAATTACAGCAGTAGAAAACGATGGGGCTTGCTTTGCGCCGTTTGCCAGTAATCTAGGGTTAGGACCTGATGCCCATGATATTGCTGCTGTACCCGATCCAAGTTCACTGATTGTACTACCGTGGCAACCGAATGTTGGTTGGTTGGCGAGTGATGTGTATTTAGATGGCGAACCATTTGCTGCATCACCGCGAGTCATTTTTAAAAAAGTATCGCAACAGTGCGAAAATTTGGGTTATAGCTACAAAACCGGAGTTGAGGCTGAATTTTTCTTACTTAAAAAGAGCGAACAAGGTTATCAAATCGCTGATACTCAAGATACTGCTGCACGTCCTTGCTACGATCAGTTGAACTTGATGCGGCAATTTGAATTAATTTCCACACTTGTGGGATATATGGAGGAGTTAGGCTGGGAACCATATCAGTGCGATCATGAAGATGCTAATGGTCAATTTGAAATTAATTGGACGTATACTGATGCATTGACAACGTGCGATCGCCATGTCTTTTTCAAGTACATGGTCAAAACCTTAGCCGAACAACGTGGATTAACTGCCACATTTATGCCCAAACCCTTCAGCCAGCTAACCGGAAACGGCGCACATATTCACATGAGTTTGTGGAATGATGGTCAAAATATCTTTGCCGACGCCAGCGAAGAAATGGGACTATCAGGCATAGCATACGAATTTCTGGCGGGTGTTCTGTCACACGGTCGTGGATTAGCTGCACTATGTAGCCCAACAATTAATTCATACCGCCGCATTGGTGCGACAACAACTGCATCAGGTAGCACTTGGAGTCCTCGCTATATCTCCTATGGTGGAAACAATCGTACGCACATGATCCGCATTCCCGAAGGTGGGCGCTTTGAGTGTCGTCTTGTTGACGGTGCAGCAAACCTTTATCTTGCTTTAGCTGGAATTTTAGCAGCAGGAATGGAAGGCATGGCAAAACATCTTGTGATAGGGAAACGCTTGGATGAAAATATGTTTGTTCGGGGTTTAGAATTTTCAGACTTGCAAATACTGCCAACAAGTTTACTCGAAGCACTGCAATGCTTAGAAAAAGATTCCTTGCTGATGCAGACTTTAGGGGAACAAGCTGCCAAAACCTTCCTTGATTTCAAATATCAAGAGTGGAACAGTTACAACGCACAAGTGACAACTTGGGAAGTTGAGCAGTATGTTAACTGTTAAACTTGGGAAATGATACAGCCTCCGATTATTGGGATTACTACCTCTGGTCACGCTCAAACTAGTAGTTATTGCTTACCTAGTTCGTATGCAGCAGCCGTCAAAGCCGCTGGTGGCGTAGCAGTATTGATCCCCCCAGGTGAACCCGCAGCAAGTGATATTATCTTGCAAAGAATTGATGGTTTGATCTTTTCTGGTGGCGGAGATATTGATCCCGCAGTTTATAACGGGATCATGCATCCGACAATTTATAACGTTGATTCTGAACGCGATCGCGCTGAAATTGCTTTAGCGCAAGCTGCTTTAACCTCTGATATTCCTATACTCGGTATTTGTCGCGGCTTAGAAGTGCTTGCAGTGGCAACCGGAGGAACATTGATCCCTCATCTTCCAGATGAATATGGTGAAGTTGTGACGCATCGTGCTGAAGAATTATTATCAATTCAACATTCAGTAGATCTTATTCCCGATAGTCGTCTTGCCCAAGAAGTGATTGGCACAACCACAGTTGATGTTATTTCCTGGCATCATCAAGCTGTACGCAATGTATCTTCAGAATGGCGTGTTACCGGATGGGCGGCGGATGGAGTGATTGAAGCCCTCGAACATAAATATCACCCTTGGGCGATCGCACTGCAATGGCATCCTGAACTTTCGAGTAGTGTTGATCCTTTGCAACATCGTATTTTTCAAGCCTTCATTGCCGCAACGCGTCAAATAGCAATGGCTAACTGCGAATATTAATACCAAACTCCTAACCTATGACTAATGCTGGCAATCAATTACTCAAACAAGGAATTATCCAATATCAAACAAATGCGTTTGAGGAAGCATTACAATCCTGGCAACAGGCGTTAAATTTATATCGCACAGATCGAGACTTGCAACGCGAAGGTGCAGCATTAGGAAACTTGGGTGCAGCATATCAAGCTTTGGGAAATCTACCCGAAGCGATCGCTTGTTTTGAACAACACTTGACGATAGCGCAGCGCATAGCAGATAACAAAGGTCAAGTGAATGCACTATTAAATTTAAGAAATGCTTACTTAGCCTTAGACGATGCCACAAAAGCAAGTGAGTACCATCAGCAACAGTTAACTTTGGCACTAGAAATATTAACTTCCTCTACCGCTGATGACTTTACAAAAGTTGCTAAAATGCTTGGTTTAAACCTAATTGAGGACTTTGCAGGAGCAAACTTAAGTGGTACTAATCTTAGCAATACAAATCTCAAAGCGGCAAATTTACAAGGTGCTAAGTTGAGTAGTTGCAATCTGAGTTACGCTAATCTCAGTTCTGCTAATTTAGCACACGCTATTTTGAAGGATGCCGATCTCAAACTTGCTGATTTAAGTCGTGCTAGTTTACAAAACGCTTGTTTAGTAAGTGCCAATCTCAGTAATGCCAATCTCCGCGATGCTAACTTGCAAGATGCAGATTTGCAAAATGCCAATTTACGCTGTTTAATGCCCCGTGCTAATCTAAGTGGGGCAACTTTGAGTCATGCTAATCTGTACAGTGCGTATCTGCAAAATGCTGACCTTCATGCTGCTAATCTCAAGGGCGCACTACTGCAACAAGCAGATCTCAGTGGGGCAAATTTGAGTCATGCAGACTTAAGCAACGCAGACTTAACTCGTGTGGAACTCAATGACGTGCAAGTAGAGAATACTCAAATGCACAATGTTAAAGGACTTTCTACTGAGATGAAGCATTACTTGCTAGAACGTGGTGCTATTATTGATGGTTGAGGAAAGAAGACAGAGGGAGAAACGTGAAAGAAATCAGTTAATTTTTCACTATGCTCTACAGTAAAGCTACGTTTTCCATTAGTATTTCAGATACAATAGATTCAGTTTTAAAAATAGGAATAATTTCTTTTTGTTTAAGATCAAATTCATCAATTAATGCTTTGAGTAACTCAACACCACTTAAATCTGGAATTGATAAAGATTTTTCCTCGTATGCATAAACCAGAATTCCTAGTACATTAAGATAATCTTGTTTTTCTGGCGTTATTTCACTATCAAGTAGATTATCAATGACTTCTTGAACGACTTTTCGATCTGCCTCTGATTTGATTGGGCGAGGCGGGAAATTTTGTAAAAGTTCAATATAATTATCAGATGCAGTAGTAGACATATGTTCTTAACCTCGTTAACAATCTACCTATACCAGTTATCTTTTTTCCAATCATCTTTATCATACTCAGAGTGATTAAGAACATAGCGAATAAACACTTTTTGGTATGTGTAATCAATAAAAGCAATTAATCGATACTTGTTACCACCAATATTAAAAACGATCAATTTTCCAACTTGGTCAGCCGAGGGAAAAACTTCACGTAACTCTACAAAATTCTGCCAACTTGCATTAATTGTAATTTTTTACCAAAGAAATAAACCAGTTTGAGAATCAGGGTGTTTTTTCCAAAACTCAACAAGACGAGAACGAGTAATAACGTGCATAGCTAATGAGAGTAGAACATATGAAATTTCTCCATGATTTATAACCACTTGGTTACTTAGCTGCTTACAACAAATGAAATCTTAGCAAAATGCGAAGCTGGTATCAATGCACGATTGTGCAAGTGTACATACAGTGAAAACTTACTCCTTGAGTATGAAGTTTATGCAAATAAAAAACCACAAAATGCATTGATGTACTAAGAGGCATGAGATTACGATCGCTATGAATTCTGAATTTCAAGGAAAACGGGCACTTGTTACTGGAGGTAACAAAGGCATTGGATTTGCAATTTGTCAAGGATTACTACGAGCAGGATTTGAGGTAATTATTGCAGCGCGATCGCTTGATAAAGCCAAAACAGCTGTACAAAAGTTACCAGCAAACGCCTCTGTACGTGTTGTCGAACTTGATGTCACTGATGATGATAGTATTCACCGTGCAGCAGAGCAATTAAATCAAGATGATTTGGATGTTCTTGTCAACAATGCAGGAGTGTACCCCGATCAAGACACAAATATTCTCAACATCTCGCGTAGTACACTGCAACTAGCATTAAATACTAATACCTTTGGTGCAATTCAGGTAACGCAAGCTTTCCTCCCATTATTGCAAAAAGCTACCCAAGCCCGTGTCATTAATGTTTCGAGTGGCTATGGCGAACTGAGTGGGTTGTCTGCAGGTGTTCCTAGTTATTGCTTATCCAAACTGGCACTCAATGGGGCAACAATCATGCTTGCAGAAGCATTACAAGCACAAGGTATTGCAGTTTATGCAATGTGCCCTGGTTGGGTAAAAACCGATATGGGTGGTAAGAATGCACCGCGATCGCCAGAACAAGGCGCAGATACAGCAATTTGGTTAGCAACTGAAGCATCACCCGACCTCAGTGGGAAATTCTTCCGCGATCGCCAAGAGATTTCTTACTAAACTGATTAAAATAGCGTGGCTAGTGGCTAGTGGTTAGTTGCTAGTCACCCTTTACTAGTCACTATTTTTATCATCACTAATTAACCGGATTCAGTGTCATTGTTCAATATCTTCGGCTTTAGTGGGCAAATCTCCGGTTAATACCTCGCTTCCTGTGTCCATAACCAACACATCATCTTCAATCCGAATTCCGCGTACATCTGCAAACTGCGCCAAGCGTTCCCAATTAACTGCATCTCGATACGCAGTGCGGACTTCGGAGTTATTTAAAATTGCGGGAACTTGATAAAAGCCAGGTTCAATTGTCACCAGCATTCCAGGGCGTAAAGGACGATCCAAACGCAGATATCCTAAACCAAAGCGATCGCTTCTTGTTCTTCCTGGTTCGTAGCCTGCCAAATCTCCCAAATCTTCCATATCATGGACATCCAAGCCGAGTAAATGACCGACACCATGGGGGAAAAATAACGCATGAACATCTTTTTCTACCAAATCTTCCGCATTACCGTGCAAAATACCTAAATTCACTAACCCTTCAGCAATCGTCGTTGCTGCTAAAAAATGAAGATCGCGATACTCAACACCTGGATAAACTTTGGCAATACAAGCATCGTGAGCTGCTAAAACAATATCGTAAATATCTCTTTGGGTAGATGAGAATTTGCCTGTTACTGCCCAAGTCCGTGTCACATCAGATGCCCAACCAGTTGCAGTTTCCGCACCAACATCAGCAAGTATTAAGTCTCCAGGTTTAAGTGTGTTGTAATAGCGATCGTTATGCAATACTTCTCCATGAGTCGTCACAATACTTGCATACGCACAACTCATATTCTCTGCAATCATTACACTCTCCATCGCCGCGCGAATATCAGCTTCTGTCTTAGCGTTCATAGTCGTCGCCATTCCAGCTTTATGCGCTGCTACCGTCACTGCTGCAGCTTTGCGCAACTCAGCTAATGCACTCGCATCGTGAACAAGGCGGAGAGAAATAATCGCTTTCGCTAACTCTAAATCAATTCCTTCCAGCGGTCTTTCTGGCAATACCCAGCGATCAAGCAATTGTGTTTGTTCCGTCCAAGTCGCCGCATCTTGCACCGGAATTGTCGCAACTCCAGCTAAGTGTGCAGGTAATTCTGCCATGGGGAAAACAGCATCAGCCCCAATATTTTGCGCAATATCTTCTTTTGAAAGTGTTTCTCCGTGCCACAACGTATAACTAGGAGACGGATCGTCGATAAATAAAGTTAACTGCCCAGCTTCTAAACAAATTGCCGCATTTTCGAGCGATAGCCCAGCAAAATAGAGAAAATGACTACTAGCGCGAAAAGGAAACGTATTTGCCGCAAAATTGCGGGGACTACGACGTCCTGACCATAAAATGACTGGTGCAGCAAAAATTTCAGCCAATCGCCGACGGCGATCGCCCAAAATATCCGCAAGGCTATGATTACTGTAACTATTCATACACTAAAGCAAAATTCATCAGTTCTACTAACCACTCACCACTCACTCCGGACTTCGTCCCGCTGCGCTAACACCCCTCACCAACACCCCATTAAGAAAAATATCCGCGAGTCCTTCTGCCATTTCTTGCATAGCTTTGGGAGAAGCATCTGGTTCCATTAGTGTATTGTGACTAAAACCAGCGATCGCAAACATTCCTAAAAATACTTGGGCGACAATTTTCGGATTTGTTTTGCGGTAAATTCCCCGATCCATTGCAGTTTGGAAGAATGCCTCAGCAACATCAGTCATTTTATTAATCACTTCGGCTTGAATGCGATCGCGTAAATCAGGATGAAACTGCGCTTCCATAAAGCAGACACGCATCATATCCGCATTTTTATGAAAATTCCACATCCGGCGTTGCATCACTTGTGCTACCGCCTTGTAGCTACCCATTTCGCTTAATTCGGTGAGAAGATCGGTGAGAATTTCTACCCAACCTTGCGTGGCAATTTCAATCAAAATCGCTTTTTTATTCGTAAAATGACGAAATAGGGTTCCCTCAGCGACACCTGCGGCAACGGCTAAGTCGCGCGTTGTTGTGCCATCGTAGCCTTGACGGGCAAATAACCGCTGTGCTGCTTTTAAAATGCGATCGCGGGAAGATTCTTCAGATTGGGAAGGACGATGAAAAACTTGCATAGACTCGATGCCTGTATGATTGCAGTGCCACTTGTAGCGATATTTTCTACTATCAAGCAGATTCCCCGCTAAAAGTGTAATAGATCGTTAAGGGATCTATCCTGGAAAAGTACTTTTATTGTGACTTATGAGTTTGAAACGTTGCTGCCAATTGTTCTTACCTCATCATGTAAGATGGCGGATCTTCACTTTCTTAATAATTATTTTGTTTTCTTGGGCGTCGTTACCAGCAAATGCGATCGCCCGTACGCAAACACCAACGCCGGAGACATCGATCCAGCCTTATTTAGATCGTGTCATCGATCAACTGAGCGAGTTTCGTTTAGAAAATGGCATAAAATTTATTGTTCTAGTACGCCATCGAGCACCCGTTGTTTCGTTTCTCACGTATGCTGATGTAGGTGGCGCAGATGAACCTGACGGTAAAACAGGAATTGCTCACTATTTAGAGCATTTAGCATTTAAGGGAACGCAACGCATCGGCACAACCAATTACCAAGCAGAAAAACCACTCTTAGATCGTTTGGATGAACTCGATGCCCAAATTCGCACGGCACAAGCCAGGGGAAACAAAGCGGAAGTCGCCCGTTTGCAAGCAGAATTTGAAAAAGTACAAGCCCAAGCCCAAAGTTATGTGAAACAAAACGAACTAGGGCAAATTGTCGAACAAGCAGGCGGTGTTGGTTTAAATGCCAATACCTCAGCAGATGCAACGCGGTATTTCTACAGTTTTCCAAGTAATAAGTTAGAACTTTGGATGTCGCTAGAATCGGAGCGATTTTTAGAACCTGTCTTCCGTGAGTTTTATCAAGAAAAAGATGTCATTCTAGAAGAACGGCGATTGCGGGTTGATAATTCTCCTATCGGTCAAATGGTGGAGAAGTTTCTCGATACCGCATTTACAAAGCATCCTTATCGTCGTCCAGTAATTGGCTACGAAGAAGACATCCGCAACTTGACGCGGCAAGACTTACAAGACTTTTTTGATACGCACTACGTACCAAGTAATTTGACAATTGCCGTGATTGGTGATGTTGAAGCCGATCGCGTGCAACAGTTGGCACAAACTTACTTTGGTCGCTACAAAGCAAAACCTGCCGCCCCCCCAGTGCAAGTCTCTGAACCACCTCAAAAGCGACAGCGGGAATTTGAATTGCGTTTGCGATCGCAGCCGTGGTATTTAGAAGGCTATCATCGTCCTGCCATTAACGATCCGGATCATGTTACTTATGACATCATTGGCAGATTACTCAGTGATGGTCGCACGTCGCGGCTGTATAGATCTTTAGTTGAACGACAGCAACTTGCTCTTTCTGCTCAAGGTTTTAGTGGATTTCCAGGTGATAAGCACCAAAATGTCATGTTATTTTATGCTTTGACGGCTCCTGGTCATACCGCAAACGAAGTCGGTGCAGCGTTAAGAAAGGAGATTGAACGCTTAAAGACGGAACCTGTCTCGGCTGTTGAGTTAGATCGCGTGAAGACGCAAGCAAGGGCTGGATTATTGCGATCGCTGCAATCGAATATGGGGATGGCGCAGTTGTTATTGGAATATGAAGTAAAAACTGGCTCCTGGCGTAATTTGTTTAAGGAGTTGGAGGCAATTCAGGCAGTGACGGCTGCTGATGTTCAGCGCGTGGCGCAGGCGAGTTTTACAGCACAAAATCGTACAGTGGGGCGGTTGGTGCCGCAGGCTTGAGAGAACGAACGTTACTAGGCACAGAGAACGCAGAGATTAAATAATAAGGAATTTGGGAATGTTGATGCAGTGGGTTGGTACAAGTCGAAATCAGCGGGGTGTTAACTGGATTGGGTTGTGGTTGGTAGCGCTGCTGTTGGTAGTAATGTTGCGTTTGCCTGCGGTTGCGGGTGCTGTGCATTTTACTGAGTTGCAGTTTGCGCCATTGCCAGAGGTTCAGTTACCAGAGTATACGCGCTTCGTAACGGATAATGGCATGATTGTGTATCTATTGGAAGATCGCGAGTTACCCTTGGTGAGTGGTACGGCATTGTTTCGTACTGGGCAACGCTGGGAAAGTGCCCAGAAAACTGGTTTAGCTGGTTTGACAGGAACCGTGATGCGGACGGGAGGAACGAAACAGCATTCAGGTGATGAACTCAATGAGTTATTAGAACAACGGGCGGCTACGGTGGAAACATCGATTAGTACTGCTTCGGGTTCGGCAAGTTTTGATGCCTTAAGTGAAGATCTTGAAACAGTTTTTGGGCTGTTTGCTGAGGTGATCCGTCAGCCAGTGTTTGCACAAGATAAGTTGGATTTAGCAAAAACACAGTTGCGTGGTAGCATTGCACGGCGTAATGATGAACCAGGTAGCATTGCTCAGCGTGAGTTTCAGAAGTTGATTTACGGTGATGCCAGTCCTTATGCGCGAATTCCAGAGTATCAAACTGTAGATAATATTGCGCGCGAAGATATCGTTAATTTTTATCGCGACTATTTCTATCCCAATAATATGATTTTGGGAGTTGTGGGTGATTTTGACTCGCAACAAATGCGATCGCTGATTCAAAAATATTTTGCTGAGTGGCAACCAAATCCTGGAATGCAACTACCGCAGTTACCAACGGTGTGTCAAGCAAAGCTTGGTGGTATTTTCTTGGTAGATCAACCGCAACTAACGCAAAGTTACTTGCAAATTGGGCACTTAGGCGGTCAATTTAATAGTCCTGATTATGCCGCATTAGATGTTTTAAATGGCGTGTTAAATGGCTTTGGCGGGCGGTTATTTAATAATGTGCGATCGCGTCAAGGTTTAGCTTACTCAGTGTACGGTGCGTGGAGTCCGCGTTATGACTACCCTGGTTTATTCGTTGCTGGCGGACAAACTCGATCTGATGCAACAGTGTCTTTTATTCAAGCAATGCAAACCGAAATTGAACGCCTCAAAACGGAATTGGTAACTCCTGAAGAACTTGCTTTAGCTAAAGATTCTGTTCTCAATTCTTTTGTCTTCAACTTTGAAGAGCCAGCACAAACTCTAACGCGACTTTTACGTTACGAATATTACGGCTATCCCGCAGATTTTCTCTTCCGCTATCGTCAAGCTGTCGAAGCAACTACTGCTGAAGATATCCAACGTGTCGCTCAAACTCATCTCAAACCCGAAAACTTAGTCACTTTAGTTGTGGGTAATGCTGCGGCAATTCAACCGCCATTAACAGCACTAGCATCAGAAGTTACATCAATTGATATTACAATTCCTGAACCAAAACCAGTTGCAACACAACAAAATCGTTAACTAGTCTTCTGCATAAATCAGATCTTGCTCCCCCGATTCTAGGAAAAATCGAGAGGGGGCTTTTCTTTTTCTTAGTATTAAGATACGCAATATTACTATTATATGTACTACTACCTTTATTTTTTATACATATCTACTTACTAATAGTTTACTAAAACTTTATGTTTGAGCGATAAACTTCTTTTTACCTTTACAAAAAATTTATAGTTTAATATTGACTCTTCAATTAATCTCAAATTACATACATTGAGGAAAAATTTTTCTTAATTCAATTCCTTAATTCCTGCTTCCCGACAACATTTGTGGGGAGACAGTAGGATTTTGCTGTCAATAAATATTCATACTCACCTGTTTTTTGTTTCAATATTGCAGGCAACAAATTTATGGCAACTATTCAAGGTACTTCGGGCAACGATACTCTTAGCGGAACTCAAAATGATGACACATTGTTTGGTTTTGCAGGCGATGATTTGCTTCTGGGTAGAGGAGGCAATGATGTTCTCTATGGAGGTAGAAGAAAAGATACGCTTCGGGGTGGTAATGGTGATGATACTCTTTATGGCGGTCTAGGTAATGATGTGCTCTATGGAGGTAACGGCAATGATACTCTTTATGGCGGCGCTGGGAATGATTGGCTCTACGGCGGTGACGGCAATAATACACTCTATGGTGGTGTAGGTAATGATACACTTTATGGAGGATATTATGGGGAAGACTTTTTCTATGGCGGTCAAGGTGACGATACATATATAGTCTACAACCCTAATACACAAATTATTGAAGCCCCCAACTCAGGCATAGATACTGTAATTTTTGACTCTGGTATCTCTTCTTATGAGTTAAACGCGAATGTAGAGAACTTAACTATCGCGGATGAAACTTATGATGTATCCGGCATTGGAAACAATCTCGATAACACAATCACTGGCAATTCATTTAGTAATGTGCTTCGTGGTAAGGCGAGAAATGACCTACTAATAGGGAATGCAGGCAATGATATTCTCATCGGTACTGATGGAACTGTAGGCGACAAAGATACGCTCACAGGTGGTAGTGGTAGAGATACGTTTATGTTGGGGAATACCACAACAGTATTTTACGACGATCGCAACACTACATCCGCAGGATTGAACGATTATGCATTAATTACTGATTTCAACATCGATGATTTTATTCGCCTCAACGGCAAACGAACTGATTATTTCTTAAGCGCTTCTTCTGGGGAAGACAATTTACTTGCAGGAACTGCAATCTTCCGCAAAGTTAATGGAGAAGTGGATGAGTTGATTGCAATTATTCAAGGAAGTTCCTCACTAAGTTTGAACGGCAACTATTTTAAGTTCACAAATGATGAATTCAACCTTTCAACCCTCAATGGCAACAATGGCTTTGTGATTAACGGTGTTGCTGCACGTGACCGTTCAGGAGGATCTGTTAGCAATGCAGGAGATGTTAACGGAGATGGTTTCGATGACTTAATTGTTGGTGCATATGACGCCAACCGCATTGGTCGATTCGGTACAGGAGCAAGCTATGTTGTATTTGGCAAAGCATCAGGGTTTGACGCTAATCTCGATTTAGCAACACTTGATGGCAGCAATGGCTTTGCTATTAATGGTATCAACGAACTTGACTCCTCAGGTTCCTCAGTCAGCAACGCCGGAGATGTCAACGGTGATGGCGTTGCTGACTTAATTATCGGCGCACCAAGGGGTAACATTGACACAGGAGCAAGTTATGTTATTTTTGGTAAACCAACTGGGTTTAGTGCAATTAATTTAGCAACACTCAACGGCAGCAATGGCTTTGCTATTAATGGTAGTTATGGAGGCAATGGCTTTGGTTCATCAGTTAGTGGTGCAGGAGATATCAATGGCGATGGCTTTGATGACTTGATTATTGCTGAAACTGGTGGTAAAGGTTCTGGGGTAAGCTATGTTGTGCTTGGCAAAGCATCGGGGTTTAGCGCAAATTTCGACTTGGCGCTTGATGGCAGCAATAGTTTTGTGATTCTTCCTGTTGATAGCAGTAGTTACGGTAGTCGTTCATCATTAAGTTCTGCGATCAGCAATGCAGGAGATATTAATGGTGATGGCTTTGATGACATAGTTGTTACTGGATATTTTGCTGACTATGGTCAATATACTTCACAAAGCTACGTTATCTTTGGTAAAGCATCAGAGTTTACTGGCAGTTTCAACGTGGCGACACTCGATGGTAACAATGGCTTTGCAATCAACGGCGCTACTGAGAATGTTAGTAATGCAGGAGATGTTAACGGAGATGGTTTCGATGACTTAATTGTTAACAGATCTTTTGCTGCCTCTGTTGGTCAGTATGCTTCACAAAGCTACGTTATCTTTGGCAAACCATCAGATTTTGATGCAAATTTTGATTTGGCAACACTCGATGGTAGCAATGGTTTTGTCATTAATGATATTGATGTTGGTTACTTCTCAAGAAGATCTGTTAGTAGTGCAGGAGATGTCAATGCTGATGGCTTTGATGACTTGATTATTAGTGATGCTAATGCTAATTCTAATGATCAAATTCGTGCAGGAAAAAGCTACGTAATCTTTGGCAAAGCATCGGGGTTTGATGCAGATTTTGACTTGGGAACACTCAATAGTAGTAATGGTTTTGTCATTAATGGCATTAATACATACAGCCTATTGCAAGTTTATGAGGTACAGTAAGAGGAGTACACAAATGAAGTCTAATGAAACCGTACTCGCTCGACTTGCGAGAAAAAATAGTTAAGGCATACACACAAGGTGACACCTCAATCAG
>NZ_JADEWN010000088.1 GCF_015207655.1 Gloeocapsopsis crepidinum LEGE 06123
CCCCAACTACTGCATTCAGGGTTGATCTTCTCATTGCCACTGCACTCGATTTAATTAATCCCGTGCATTTGAAAAACTGGTTTACTCACTGTTGCTACTGTGCCTCATAAAACTGCAATAGGCTGTAAGTCCCTCCTAAATAGTTTTCAATACAGAAAGTTGCTTTCATACCATCAATCAGATATTCAAGTTCATGTGATGTCATTGCCTCCCGTCTACTTGCACGTCGCGATCCCTTGAGCGAAAGATTTTTAAACTCTATGAAATCCCCAAGCACTGCTTGTAAATATTTCTCCATGCCAGCCTGAGAATGTATTAAAACACCTGTTTGATTAGAAACATTTATATAAGCATCAAGGGATTGACTAAAGTTTCTAACAAACCGTTCCTCAAATAAACTTCTGTTCCAATGCAAAGCACTTTGTTTATAGTCTAATATCTCTCGAATCTGAGATTTAATAAATTCATTATTGAATCTTTGATAGGCAAGTTTATTTTTAGTACTTTGCCCTGGCTTCTGGCTCTTTCTCGCATCCTCATAGTATCCAAGAACAATGTAGGTGTTTAGCAAATTCATCCATGAGATTGTAGAGTATTGAAGCTTATCCAAATCCCCATCTTTTCCTTCATCTTTGATGACAGGTATTACTGTCAATATCTTTGACGAATTGTAAGTATTGTAAATTCTTGCAAATGGATAACTCCTTGTTCGCTTAGGTGAAACCCATTTTGAGTAAGCTATCTCTGCATCGTCTGCCTGTATAAGTCCATATGCACTTGATTCGTTGATATCAAACTTTTCTAGGGACACCTTTTTTAACTCTTCTGTTAAGCAGGCTCTATATTTAACTCCCCGTATAAATCCAGTAAAATGTAGAACTTCGGTCATATTCTAGAGATTTGCTGTAGCCACAAGCATCGTCTGATTCTAACTCAACCTTGTCTGTCAGCGTCCAAAGTCTTAGCACAAGCCAACTTTACAATATCTGTGTTGTCTGGCATAGTTGTCGATGCGATCGCATCATCTGCAACTTAGTTCGCCAAAAACTAAAGTTTTAATATGAGTGAGTGGTACAAAGAGGATCTCGCGTTTATTCATGATGTCGGTTTTAGCGACTATGCACTCCAGTCTGCTCCTGGTATACTGGCAATCCTAGAGCAAAATAAGATACACAAAGGTTTAGTAGTAGACTTAGGTTGTGGCAGTGGATTATCGGCGCAAGAGTTTATAAAGGCTGATTATTGCGTTCTCGGAATTGATATCTCAGAATCAATGATCGATATTGCCCGCACAAGAGTGCCGAATGCGAACTTTCAAGTTGGGTCACTATTTAAAGTAGAAATTCCGCCGTGTCATGCTGTTACGTCCATTGGTGAATGCCTCAACTATTTGTTTGATCCAGACAGCGATCGCCAACTGCTAATTCAGCTTTTCCATCGTATCTACAGCGCATTAACACCAGGTGGTATCTTTATCTTTGATATTGCAGAGCCAGGACAGGTTGAACAGGGAACTAAGGTCAAAGGATTCACTGAAGGAGACGGTTGGATCGTACTTGTTGAAAAAGAGGAACAACGCGAAATATTGACCCGTCGAATTATCGCGTTTCGCAAGGTGGAAGAACACTACAGACGCGATGACGAAGTACACTATCTGTGTTTGTACAAAGCAACAGAGATTGCTAGCGAACTACGCCAAATAGGCTTCCAAGTTCAAGTCATGCGTAGTTATGGAGAGTACAATCTGCCGAAATCTCATGCGGCGTTCGTTGCGCGTAAACCAGCATAAAATAATAACCATCAATAGACATTGCCAGTATGCGATCGCCCCAAGCTGCCCAAAGCAAACTGAGTTAAGGTGAGTCACAGCGTGACCTCAAAGCCCTTATTTGACTCAGAAGGTCTTAAGCAATGAGGAAGATATCATTATTCGTCATCGCTAAATTAGCTGAAAGTGTCGCTACTTGTACTTGACCAATTCCACCAATGCCGTCTGCGTCGAAGAATAAATCTCCAGTGGAGCTATTGTAGATAAACCTATCACTACTATCAGCCGCAACTGAACCGATTCTGAATGCATCAACGTTCAGCGTACCGTTACCAACACCGAAATCCTCGAACACAAAAGTATCGTCGGCAACGACAAAATCTGTAATGATGTCAGTACTGCCATCAAACCCGTTCCGGAAGATAAAGCGATCGGCACCAGTGCCTCCTGTAAGAACATCAAAGCCTAATCCGCCCTCTAAATCGTCGTTTCCGCTGCCACCATTGAGTACATCGCTAGCTCCAAACCCAAATAATACATCGTTGCCAGAGCCGCCAAATATCTGATCGCTACCGCCAAGTCCATTGAGAAAGTCGTTACCACCAAAACCCCTGATTGTGTCATTTCCATTCGTTCCAAATCGTGTATCGTTACCAGAGGTTCCTTCAATAAGTGCCATTGTCGTTTCTCCTTTTGGATGATTTTTTGTTCAATGTTTACTCACTACTTGCCCACAACAATTTCCTGAGAACCATATAGGTTCTCTAAAGTTAAAAGCTAGAAATAGTAGAAAGTTCAAGGCTTCACAAATTAGCTCAGGATGTGTTTTATGTTCCTGTTAGTAGCTGCTTGGGAATCGCCCTTTTCATTTACTAAAGTAATCGAGCATTTGGTATTTGTCGTTACAGAAAATCTCAGAACCTTAGTTGCTCAATTTCTCAGAAAATTCTCGGCAAACTTGCTTCAACCTCAGGTTTCCTGTTGAAAATTGTGAAAGAACGGCAATGAGTACTGATACATCAAGACTTCTAAAGGAAATTAGTGTATTTCTGATGACCTCTGCAATTCTCAGATAGCATCAAGATACAGCGTTTGATACGGTATAACGATGAATTTTGAACAAGCGCTGGAGGTAGCTAACGCAGCAGTGTTTGCCAAGTTTGGCAGATACTTAACTGATGTGGAAACTATTATTGTGATGGGGGCTTGGCAGAATCAGACTTATGAGCAAATAGCTGATACTGCAGGCTATTCGGTCAGCTACTTCACTCGTGATGCTGGACCAAAATTTTGGAAGTTTCTGAGTCAAGCACTAGGAGAACCCGTTAGTAAAACAAATTTTCAGGCAGCACTGGAACGACAACGCAGCTTATCAATAGGAGTAGCGGTTCCAACTCAAGATCTCGTTCCTAATGACGACGTTTTAGAATTTCCTAGTGGACCAGTACCGCTCAACTCTCCTTTCTATATCGAGCGTTTTCCGATTGAACAACGTGCCTATGCACAGATCTGTAAGCCTGGGAGTTTGATCCGAATTAAAGCTCCCAAACAAATGGGGAAAACCTCATTAATGCATAGAATTCTAGCGCACGCTAAACAAGCAGGTTTGCGTACTGTGCAGTTGAACTTGCAGCGGGCAGACAGCACTGTTTTTACTTCATTGGATAAATTCTTAAGGTGGTTGTGTGCTAACGTCAGCCGACAGCTCGATCTAGAACCGAAATTAGACGAGTATTGGGATGAGGACATTGGTAGTAAAGTTAGCTGTACGTTATATTTTCAAAGCTATGTACTGGCAAAAATCAATTCTCCTGTTGTCTTAGCTTTGGATGATGTTAATCGAGTTTTTGAGTACCCAGCAATTTCTGCTGATTTTCTACCGCTATTGCGTTCTTGGTATGAAGATGCTGCAGAATTAGAGATTTGGCAAAAGTTGCGACTTATTGTTGTCCATGCAACTGAGGCTTATATTCCGCTAGACATCAATCAATCACCCTTTAACGTTGGTCTACCTGTTAAGTTACCTGAATTAAGTTTGGCACAGGTACAAGATTTAGCAGTAAGGCACAAATTAGAGTGGGCTAAAGGTGAAGGGAAAAATCTAGCTTCTTTACTCGCAATGGTGGGCGGACATCCCTATTTGATCCGGCTAGCACTCTATCATTTAGCACGTCAAGAATCTCTAGAAGAACTTTTGCAAGCGTCTTATACTGTGTCAGGAATCTATAGCGATCATTTGCGGCGTCATCTAGCAAATTTGCAAGAACATCCTGAACTCGTAGCAGCATTGCAACGAGTGGTAGTAGCGCCTGAAGCTGTTCCGTTAGAGGCGATCGCTGCTTATAAGTTAGAAAGTATGGGTTTAGTGAAATTGGAGGGAAATCGGGCTGTACCAAGTTGCAAGTTATATCAACTGTATTTCCGCGAGCAATTGAGTCAAGCTAATGAACACTGATGAATATCAAGTCGGTGGTAGTCTCAAAACAGATGCTTCAACTTATGTAGAGCGACAAGCTGATGTTGAACTTTATCACGCCTTGTTAAGAGGTGAGTTTTGTTACGTATTTAACTCGCGGCAAATGGGCAAGTCAAGTTTGCGGTTGCGAACTCGATATCGGTTGCAAGCCGCAGGCTTCAATTGTGCTTCAATTGATATGACTCGCATCGGCAGCGAAAATATTACGCCAGCGCAGTGGTACAAAGGCATAGTCGTTGAATTACTACGAGGTTTTAATCTTTTTGGTGAAGTTAATTTAAAAATCTGGTGGCAAGAACGCGAGGATTTATCACCTCTGCAGAGGTTGAGTCAATTTATTGAAGACATTCTACTGGTTCGAGTGCAGAGCAAGATTTTTATTTTTATCGACGAAATTGATAGTGTCTTAGGATTAAGTTTTCCGACTGAAGATTTTTTTGCGCTGATTCGGTATTGCTATAACCAGCGAGCAGAAAATCCAGAGTATTATCGTCTTACTTGGGCATTATTTGGAGTGGCAACACCTACCGATTTAATTACTGAGCGCAACCGTACTCCCTTCAATATTGGAAAAGCAGTCGAATTACATGGTTTTCAGCTTGCAGAAGTTCAGCCATTAGCCGCAGGCTTGGAAGGAAAAGTCGCAAATCCAATGGCTGTCCTCAAAGAAATTTTAGCTTGGACTGGCGGACAACCATTTCTGACGCAAAAGTTGTGTCAGCTCGTGGTACAGGAAAGGCACAGTGGCAGTATAAACTTACAGGAATTTAACAATCAGGCTGCAGATCGCTATCAATTGGATTACCATTTACCCATTATCAATTACCACTTGATCAATTTTTATTATCAATTTCCACCGTTAATCTTGGAAAAGCTCGTGCGATCGCACATCATTGAAAATTGGGAAGCGAATGATGAGCCAGAGCATTTAAGAACAATCCGCGATCGCTTACTGTACAACGACCGCCATGCGAGTCTACTCAGAATCTATCAGCAAATTCTTGAAGGTGTTGAGGTACCTGCCGATGATTCACGCGAACAAATTGAACTACTGTTATCAGGCTTAGTCGTCAAGCAGCAAGGACAATTACAGGTCAAAAACCGTATATACAAAGAGGTGTTCGATCGAGCTTGGGTAGAAAAACAATTAACTCAACTGCGCCCTTATTCGCAAGCATTGCATGCTTGGATCGCCTCAGAACGTCGCGACACATCACGATTATTACGCGGGCAAGCTTTACTCGAAGCTCAAGCATGGTTGCCAGATAAAAGTTTAAGTGAATTAGATTATCAATTTCTTGCTGCAAGTCAAGAATGCGATCGCCGCGAAGTTGAGGCACGGCTAGAAGCAGAACGAATTCAAGAAGTAGAAGCACGGTTACTTCAAGAGCAAAAAGTCACTCGACTCCAAAAGTTATTTTTAGCTACTTTGTCTTTGATCTTGGCGATCGCATTAAGTTTAGGGATTATATTTGTCACCAATGTCAAGCATTGCTAAGTAAACTTAATAATCGTTGTGAAAGTGAATAGCAATTAGTTCTAGTTCTAGATTAATCTGTAAATTTTGATTGTATTTTAAAGCTAGACGAGTTCATAACCTACAGTTGTAATTAGGTAGGCGAACGTCTCAAATGTTGAGACATCTTGATATAGGAAATAAGCTTAACTACTTCATAAGACAGATTAGCGGTGAGCTTTTGTAGTTATGCATATCACACTCAGTCAAAATGCTAAGACAAAGTCTCAGTGTCAAAGGCAACGTTGGAGGTTGAGCGATCGCCATGTTTTGATTATCTTACTCTTGAGTGCGATCGTTATTGGTTGCAAGCAAAATTCTGACCTCAATCAAATCGCGCTATCTCCGGCAAATCAAGCTTCTACTCAAAGTACAGAATTGAAGATTTGGTGGGATAAAGGTTATACCTTAGAAGAAGATGAAGCACTTCAGCAAGTTGTCAAACGTTGGGAACAGCAAACTGGCAACCGAGTTCAGCTATCTCATTACAATAACGATGAACTATCGCGCAAAGCACAGAGGGCAATTCAAGCAGGTAATCCACCTGATATCTTAATGAATGACAGTGCTGAACGGGTGCTCAATCCCCGTCTTGCTTGGGAAGGCAAGTTAGCAGATGTTTCCGAGATCATCGAACCAATTAAGCATCATTACTCTGACACTGTACTTGCAGATGTTTATTTCTACAACAATCTCAAAAAACAGCACAGTTACTACGCAATTCCAATTCATCAAGCAATACCGCTGATTTTTTACTGGCGGGATTTGCTCAAGCTAGCAGGTTACAGCGAACAAGATATTCCCCAAGATTGGAATGGCTTTTGGGAGTTTTGGCAGGAAATACACAAAACTATACTAGCTCAGCATAAACAGAAGATTTACGGCATCGGTTTGCCAATGTCACAACGGGCTGGAGATACCTATGAAGTGTTTGAACAAATTTTAGAAGCCTACGATGTTCAACTTCTAGACTCTCAAGGTCAGTTGCGTGTTGACGATCCCCAAGTCCGCCAAGGAATTATTCAATGTATCAACTGGTACACCAAATTTTACCGACAAGGCTATGTACCACCAGAAGCAATCAATTGGCTCAATCCAGACAATAATCGCAGCCTGCTCAATCGTCATGTTGTCATGACGCCGAATAACTCGCTCTCAATTCCCGCTGCTGTGCGGCAAGCACCAGACCTCTATCGCAATAAGTTGGGTACTTTGCGGTATCCGAATAAGCCGAGTGGTAAACCGATGCGTTACTTAACCTTAGTGCGGCAAGTTGTGATTTTTGCAGAATCGCAGAACTTGGAACTAGCTAAAGACTTTATCACTTATTTAATTCAACCAGAAATATCAGGAGATTACCTCAAAGCTACTGGAGGACGCACTCTACCAGTACACGCACTCGTCTGGCAAGACCCCTTCTGGACTAATCCCGCCGATCCGCACATCTCAACTGCTGCCCAACCATTAATTAAGGGACAAACACGCTTGTTTTACACTGCCCAAAACCCTGCTTACAGCATAGTTTTAGAGGAGAATATTTGGGGTGACGCTATTCATAAAGTCGTTGCTGATGGTGTTTCTCCAGAACAAGCAGCAGATGAAGCCATTGAGCGAATCAAGCGAATCTTTGCTGAGTGGAAGTAATCATAAAGTTCCTGCTTTTAAAAGTGCCAACTAACTACAATAAAACATACAGTCAACCTAAATGTATATCTAAACGCATTAATCTTTCCTCAGTGTACTCTGGGGTGTAGTTCGTTTTAGTCATTCTGTTCAGTGCGTAATTCTTGCGCAGCGTATCTATGAAGTTCTGGGAGCAGCATCTCACGACAAAAGTTGCCGGTTCCTTTTTACTTTTGTCCCTCATGGCTGTTGGTGTTGTGGGCAGCGTTGCCTTTTTCCAAGCCAGAGAGGCATTAAAACAGGCTGCATTTAACCGCCTGAGTGTTGCAGCCACACTTAAAGAAGAAGAAATTACACGTTGGTTTGAAGATCAGCGACAGGATTTTTTGCTTGTTACTCAGTACCCAGCAGTGCAAAGAAATCTTGAAACACTTTTGAGCGTACAAAATAATCCGAATCAGCTAATTGTTTACAAAACGCTTTTAGATTATCTAGTTGGTGTAACTCAAACAAAGCCAGCTTTAAGCGAAATTTTTATCCTCGATCGCAGCAATCAAATCATTCTCTCTACCGATCGACAGCGTGAAGGAAATTACGAAATTCTTGCCAACGTGACTTATCTTGAACAAGTTGATCCAGGAGAATCTTTTGCACCAATTTTTTATGTTTCACCGATTACTCACGAGCCATCCGTAACTTTAGCAACACCGATTCGCGATCGCACAAAAGTTCGTCAAGGCGTCATCTTAGCGCACTTAAACTTAGACCGCATCGATCAAATTGTCCGCGAACGCACAGGCTTAGGAACAACCGGAGAAACTTATTTAGTTGGTTCCTTGGTAACTCAAAACACATTTATCTCGAAAGAAGACACCAATAACACACAGGAGTTTCCTGAAGGAGTGAGTAGCCAAGGTATTGATGCTGCAATGAGTGGTGTTAGTGGTGCGGGATTATATCTGAATTATGCCAAAGTACCAGTGATTGGCGTGTATCGCTGGCTCAACGAACAAGATCTGGCGTTATTGGTAGAAATGGAGCAGGAAGAAGCATTTGCCCCAGCGCGCCAATTAGCTACAACACTAGTGTTAGTAGGACTGATCGCAGTCGGGGCGCTATCGATTGGTGTGTATTGGTTAACACAACAACTAAAAATTTCTCGCGAACAGTTAGAGAACTACAGCCATCAATTAGAACAAAAAGCTCAAGAAGCTGAGGCTGCAAACCGTGCCAAAAGTGAATTCTTGGCTAACATGAGTCACGAACTTCGTACTCCGCTCAACGCCATTCTTGGTTTTGCGCAGTTGCTAACTCGCACTTCTCCAGTTAGCCCTGCACAGCGCGAGAGTTTAGAAATTATTAGTCGTAGTGGCGAACATTTACTAACGCTCATCAACGATGTTTTGTCGATGGCAAAAATCGAAGCAGGGCGCACGATATTGAATGAAAACAGTTTTGATTTGTATGAATTGCTCGACTCACTCGAAGAGATGCTAAGACTAAAAGCAGCATCGCAGAGCTTACAACTCATTTTTGAACGCAGCCCCGAAGTTCCTCAATATGTACAAGCTGACGAGAGTAAATTGCGTCAAGTCTTAATTAATCTCCTTGGCAATGCGGTTAAATTTACTCAAGCAGGAAGCGTGATTTTACGTGTCATTGCTCATCAGACAAATCCTCACCACCTATGCTTTGAAGTTGAAGACACTGGTTGTGGCATTGCAGCAGCCGAACTAGCACGATTGTTTAAACCTTTCGTCCAGACAAAAGCCGGTGGAACTCGTGAAGGAACAGGTTTAGGTTTAGCAATTAGTCAACAGTTTGTGCGCTTGATGGACGGAGATATTGCTGTTCGGAGCATCGTTGGACAAGGAACAGTTTTTAGTTTTGAGATTCAAGTTAGCCCCGCACAATCTGAAGTTGAGATGCGACAACAATACCAAAGAGCGATCGCACTCGCACCAAATCAACCTCAATATCGCATTTTAGTCGTCGAAGACAAATGGGAAAATCGTCAGCTTTTAGTCAAAATGTTAACATCACTTGGTTTTGAGGTTCGTGAAGCAGAAAATGGTCAAGTGGGAGTAGCACTTTGGCAAGCGTGGGAACCGCATCTCATTTGGATGGATATGCGGATGCCTGTGATGGATGGTTATGAAGCAACTAAACGTATTAAAGCTCATTTGAAAGGTCAAGCAACAGTGATTATTGCACTAACTGCCAGCGCATTTGATGAGGAAAGATCAATTATTTTATCTACTGGTTGTGATGACTTTGTTTGTAAACCCTTCCGCGAAGAAGAAATTTTTGAAAAAATAGCAAAACATTTAGGAGTACGCTACATCTACGACGCAACTCCTACCGAGGAAGAAGTTGAAGTACATTTAGTTCGCGAACCTGCGTTATTAAGAAATGAACTTGCACGAATGCCTCCTGAGTGGGTAGCACAGTTATATCAAGCAGCATTGCAGACTAATGAAACATTAATTTTTAGTTTATTGGAACAAATTCCTGATGAACTTGCCGCATTAACAAATGCTCTAACAGATTTAGTCAATAACTTTCGGATTGATCAAATCATTGAGCTAACGCAACCCGATTTAGAATGAATAATCATACACAAATACATAAAGCTAATATTCTCGTTGTTGACGATCGCCCAGATAATTTACGGCTTTTATCTGCCATGCTGACGCAGATGGGGTATGAAGTTCGTCGAGTTATTAATGGGCAAACAGCACTGAAAACTGCCCAAGCTGCGCCACCTGATTTAATATTGCTCGATATTATGATGCCAGATATGAATGGCTATGAAGTTTGCCAGCATCTCAAAGCTGAAGAACAAACACGCAATGTTCCAGTAATTTTTATCAGTGCGCTTGATGAAGTATTTGATAAAGTTAAAGCTTTTGCAGTTGGTGGAGTAGATTATATCACAAAACCGTTTAGCGAAGAAGAAGTTTTTGCACGAGTAGAAAATAATTTGACGATCCAGAGGTTGCAAAAGCAACTAACAGAGCAAAACACACTTTTACAACAAGAAATCCGCACTCGTGAAAAGGCAGAAGCAGCGCTACGATTGACACAGTTTTATCTCGATAGATCGCGGGATGCTGTTTGTTTTATTAATGCTGATGCGCAGTTTGTGTATGTCAATGAAGCTGCTTGTCGGATTTTAGGTTATTCTCAAAATCAATTACTCAGTATGTCAGTGCGTGATGTTAATCCTAATTTTCCAACAGAGATTTGGCAGTCACACTGGCAAGAAATTAAACAAAAAGGCTCTTTTACTTTTGAATCAACTTCACGTACCCAAGACGGAAGAGAGTTAAACGTAGAGATTACTACTAATTATTTGGAGTTTAATAATCAAGAGTACAACTGTGCGATCATACGCGATATTACCGCACGTAAGCAGATAGAAGCAGCACTTAAACACAGCGAAACTAAATTTCGTCATCTTTTTGAAAATGCTCCAGTAGGAATTATTTGCGCCCACATTCAAAATGGTCTAATTCTAGAAGCTAATAAATGTTTTCTTGAGATGTTGGGATACAGTGCATCAGAAGTTATTCAACAAAAAGCGATCGCTGACTTTTTTAATTCAACGACTCAACAACAAATTTGGGAAAATATCCAAATTCAAGGACAAATTCGTAACTTGAAAACACAGACTCATAAACACAATGGGGTAACAATACATGTGTTACTTTCTGCATGGATGGATGCAATCGAAAAGCATCTAGAAATTGCCGTAATTGACATTGATTAAATCAATGATCAAGATGCCCACCGACTGAAGTCGAGGCTACCCAAGCAAAGTGTACCTTCGTACACTAAAACTTTTACCGGTGAGTCCACAAAGGTGGATGACTACATAGCAGCAAATTCAATTTGCCAAGCTTTCTCTCAAAGATGAGACTCGCAGCCTGTTTGAATAACAACCTATACTCTATAAAAGTGTGAACTGAGAGAATAAATTGTGGATGCAGCATTAGAGCGATCGCACCAGTTAAAACAAGCCTTACTAGATTTTGTTTTGACAGCCGAAGGCGATTTAGCAGCAACGCTTGAAGCTTATGCAGCAAAGCAGGCGCGGCGAGATAAAGGAAAAGCGCAACAGGATATTATTGTTGATAGCTTTTTGAGTGAAGGGCAAGTCGGGGACAAAACACCATTAGACTTATTTATTGAAGATCGTCAGGATTTATCTCAAAGCGATCGCCAGTTAGTGAAAAGTTGGCATCGTAGCTTTATGGGCTTGTTCGCAATTACTCAAATTTTGCCGGATGGATTTGAGTTAATGAACTGGCTGACAGCTAAAAAATATATTGTCAAACCTGATAATGCTCAATTTGCCGAAGAAATTCGCCGCTACAAAGAAGGAGAAATCTTACTCACACGGATTTCACCAGTGACAGAGACTTATTGGACATTTTCGGGACCTTGTACGCCATTGGGTAGATTGGGTAAACCAAAACTAGCAGTCGCAATTGGAAACTTCAAAGACAACTACAAAAATCATCTTTACAGCGACGCGCCTGACTTACTCGCCGAAGCTTGGGAATCTGTCGCACGTTACCACCAACAGTTTATCGATTTCTTTGGTAGTGACGAAGTATCAATGCCAGGCTATCAACTCAATAAAAAGATTGCTGAATTTCAAGAAGTCTTAATGCAACAGCGTTTAGCAGCAGCCGGTATTGACGAATCTAAAACACTAGCAGAAATAGCACAAGATGCAGGAATTGACAAAGAGGAACTCGAAGCCGCCGCCGCAGAAGCAGGTGTAGATGGCAAAGTTGCTCAATTATTTGAGAACAAAACGACGGCTAAAATGGTGATGCCAAAGGTCGATCTCCCTGCTGAACTCAAAAAAGCCGAACAGGTAACAGCAATATCGCATCCCCGCTGGGGACAAATGTTTTTACCTACCTATCATCGTGTCGTGGCGTTACTAGAAGCTGAAGATTGGCAAACGGTCGAAGGTGCAGAAAAACTGATTCGCAACTATCTAGAAGATCCCAAAATTAACGCATTTATTTGGCAGCGTTTAGCTCAGAAGTATCCTACAAAACTAGAACAAGTTTTGCAAACAGTACTCCAGCGTCCATTTAAAATTGACCGCGATTTAGAACCACTGCTAGAAGAATTTGACAAACCACTCGTACCAGAATTACCAGAAATCGCCAGCGTTCCAGTTCATTTACACAACCTATTTGAAGAAGCCGTCGCAGAAGTCAACAAGTCAAAATCGAAAAAGACGAAAAAGAAAGCAGCACTGGGCTTCCAAAAATCTTAATTCTCCGCTACTGTTCCATATTCTGAATAGTCAACACCTGTGGTGGCGTTGCATCTGGCGGATAGAGAAAATTGACTTGTACGAGACGGCGATCGCCTGGCGGCATATTTAATAATACAAGTGGTTCCCCTGCTTGTCCTCTTTTTTGTACTAAGTGGATATATTTAGTCTGGGGTAAACCGCGATCGTCACTATACCGCAGTCTTACTGTACCGCGAAAGAAGTTTTGAGTCGCAGGCGGAATCAAGAACCGCAATCCACCTTGTGTTAATTCGTCTTCCTTCAGTGGTGTTTGTAGCGACACACTAATTGTCTGGGGTTGATTTGTATTGTTGTACAACGGCAAACTTAGGTTGTATTCAACGCCATAATTACCGTGTGCTTGATAGGCAGTATCAGGATACCGTACCAGCAATGGTGCGCTTTGGACTTGATTTGTCCCTTGTCTTCCTGCGGTTAAGGTACTTAAACCATAAGAAAACGCTTGACCCCGCTGAGGAATACTCAGATGTTGCACACTAGGACTATCAAAAAGTTGAGCTTGCCATTGAGAACCTTGCGCAACTCCAGCAACGCGACCATAAATTACTTTACCACCTGCTTCGGGAGGAGTCGGAGCGCGATCGCGAGGTCCGGCTAAAGTTCCTGTTTCTAATAACTGTTGCCATTCGGCTAAAGTTGGTGCTCTTTCACTTCCATCAGGATTAGATTTAGCATACATTGCCAAACTTGCCGCATAAACTCTCCCACTGCTACGGAGTTTCATTAGAGTAGAACGCCCATTGATTGGTGGTTCTAAAGTTTGCACAGGGATTGGTAAATTGAGCAACATCTGGCTTTGCTGCGGCGGAATAGTTACTTTGGCAGGAAATATCGATTGTCTCTGTCCGCGTAGAATATCATTCATTACGCGATCGCCTGGACCTGCAAAAATAGTTCCTAAAGGATTTTCAGCTTGCGGCGGTAAGTCAATAAACGGTGCGTCAGGTTGACTTAAATAACTCGCTGCTTGTAAGACATCTACTGTAACGGGTTGCGTAGTTGGGTTATGCAGTAACACTCCTAGATAAAGTGTGCGTAAGTCCTCTGGAGAAGTTGCTTTAGCAATGTGATGGGCAAAAATATCAAATCGTCCTTGAAACGGAAAGTTCAAGTGGGCGTTTGCGGCTTTTCCCGTAGGAGGAAACGTCGATAGTAGAATTCCTTCTGTTTGGACGACTTCTGGGCTATTGCTATTAAACACAGGAACACTATCTAAAGAACCTGGCAAGGGACGTACTTGTTGCGGTTGTACGATTTCTTGTTGTGGTGGTGTTGGTGTTGGTGCAGGTGTAGCTTGAGCAAATGTGAATATAGGTAACAATGGCAGCATAACAGCAGTCAAGGATCAGCGAATAAGGGTCAGAAAAATTTTCTCTGCCCTTTTGTTAGGTTGTGATTAATTCAAAATAAGACATAAAATAACTCATAAAAGTGCCATTTTTTGAATAATTAATATAAAGTCTTTTGTTACTCTTTGCATATTCTCATCTGTCAAAATTGGTACGTGAACAAAAAGACAACGGCTGTTTAACTGCTGTGTTGTAATGTGATTCAAAACTGCAAAATAAAGTCCTTCACAAACAAACTTTCCTGCATCATGACTGATTTGCGTCACCGAAAGCTCAGCGATCAGTTGTTCTAAATCAATTGGCGATCGCAAAACAATGTCGCCACAAGTTGCATTAGATTCTACAGTTAATTGCGTTCGACTTTCTGCCATACCGCAACAAATAATTGCAGTAGGTTGAATTTCAGTAATTTTTCTGTTGACATAATTGCTAGCTTGTTGAGTTTCGACAGGTAGTTTCCTTAAAACAGATAGTGGAGGTAGTTGTAAATCGTTATTTGTAAGACATAGCTTATGGATTTTAGCAATGAGATCGTCGGATGAATTAGATTTCTGATGTGGTAGCCATGTTGTAAATGAAGTTAAGAGGATTTGAGGAGGCATATTATAGTACCTCTTAGATGGATAAATCGTGGTGAGGGTAGGGAGTAGGGACTAGGGAATTGTGTGGTTTATTCAAGGGCAAACTGCTGTAGGGTGTTAAGTGTTTAACTTAGAATAAATAAAGTGGATAATATCAAAGGGGGTCTGCCCAATGGCAGCGATCGCAGTTATAGACTATGACATGGGTAATCTGCACTCTGTCTGTAAAGGCTTAGAAAAAGCTGGGGCGTCTCCGAAAATTACTGACTCAGCTATGGAATTAGCAAAAGCTGATGCGCTAGTGCTACCTGGCGTAGGTGCGTTCGATCCAACAGTGCAACATATTAGATCCCGTGACTTAGTTGAACCCATTAAAGATGCGATCACTAGTGGTAAACCGTTTTTAGGCATCTGTATGGGGCTGCAAGTCTTATTTGACAGCAGCGAAGAAGGTGTAGAACCAGGATTAGGAATTATTTCTGGTACAGTACGACGCTTTAAAAGCGAACCAGGAATTACTATTCCGCACATGGGTTGGAATCACCTAGAACTTACTCAACCTCATTGTCCCCTATGGCAAAATCTATCATTGCAGCCTTGGGTTTATTTTGTCCATTCCTACTATGTCGATCCTCAAGATCCTACAGTTCAAGCAGCAACAGTAACGCATGGTAGTCAAACTGTTACAGCAGCGATCGCGCGTGACAATCTTATGGCAATGCAATTTCACCCTGAAAAATCTTCAACTGCTGGGTTGCAAATCCTCTCCAACTTCGTGCGTCAAGTTCGCACTGTCGTACCAGTATAAATATATTTTCCCCTCTGCACCCCTGCCCTTCTGCTTCTTTCTCATGCGAATTCACGGCAATCGTCTCATCAAAACATTACCAGGGAGAGACACGCGACCAACAACAGGCAGGGTACGCGAAGCAGTGTTTAATATTTGGCAAGGTGCGATCGCAGGTAGCCGGTGGCTAGATCTGTGTGCGGGTAACGGTTCAATGGGTGCAGAAGCTTTATGTCGTGGTGCAACCTTAGTGGTGGGAATTGAGCAATCAAGCCGTGCCTGTACAATTATTAAAGAAAATTGGCAACGAGTATCACAACCAGATCAAATCTTTCAAGTTTTGCGCGGAGATGTCGTGCAGCGGTTAAAAACACTTTCAGGACAACAGTTTGATCGCATCTACTTCGATCCACCTTATGCAAGTGATTTATATTTACCAGTGTTGCAGGCGATCGCACAGTATCAATTGCTGCATCCGAAGGGCGAACTTGCAGTAGAACATCATCCCAATCTGCCTAAGGTGCAACTGTCTACACTAGAAATCTGTCGCGAAAAAGTCTACGGGAATACTGCTGTTACGTTCTATCGTGCAGTCTAACTCGAAAAATTAAAAGCCCTTCTAAAATCATTAGAAGGGCTAGCAACCTCGATTAGGTAATGGTTGGTACAGTTTATAAACCCAACTGCTTGCCACGCTTGTATTGCTGATACGCAGCAAAAAATAAACCAGCCAAAGTAATTACTATCAAGCCCAGAACAATACCATCGAGTAGTGGTTCAACCATACAATATCTCCTGTTGCAATCGCATAATAAGCGCTGCGCTACGCGCAATCGCGCTTCGTGGCTTAGGCTGTATGAGGTTAGATAACTCAACAGTAGCCAACAGTAATAGACTTTTACCAGCATACACTGAATTACTGATGTGAGAAAACCTGGTTATTGGTAAATCTTCTATACAAAACTTAACTATAAATGCCGATTTAGCTAACTTTGCTTGCGAACACTATCAAGAACTTTTAAGCTATGTGTTAGGAGATAAATATTTTTGTGAATTCTCAATTCAAGTAATCAGCTTTTGGCTAATCAGTTCGCTAAACCAGAAATTCTGCTCCAGCGGCTTGCATTCATCGCTTTGGCGATTTTGTTAGTTGCAATTTTAGTTGTCGTAGGTGTGCATAGGGTAAAAGTTTCTGAACCTTATGTTAAGAATGTTTTGTCATTAACAGGAGATCCCGTACGCGGAAATGCAATTTTTCAAATGAACTGTGCTGGTTGTCATGGATGGCAAGCTGATGGTAACGTTGGACCTAGTTTACAAGGTGTTTCTAAGCGCAAGTCTCGCTTTGGTCTAATCCATCAAGTCATTAGCGGCGACACACCACCGATGCCACAGTTCAAACCAAGTCCAAAAGAAATGGCAGACTTGTTAAGTTACTTAGAGACACTTTAAGTGAAAACTTATTAGAGCAAGAAACTTTGGTTTACGTTGAGTATGTCCCTCGCATCTCGTAAACTAGAGCGGAAATATTAAGGAGCATATGCTTTCTTAGTTGAGATCGTCCAAGTACAGGAAGTGGCAGGATAAAAAGCAATAACAAATAATTGGTGATGTAGTTTCGTGACTATGAAAGCAGGCGATCGCCTACTTGGATCTCTAGCGGTCGTGGTCAGCCACGGCTAATAACCTTTGCAACACCACAAGCGGCTTGGGTCAGTCCGCTGCACCAAAGTTGTTCTGCTGCCTCAGCCTACTAGAAAGTTTTACCTACAACAAAAGTTAATTAACCATAATCTCTTATCATCCATCTTCTCTTTGCTGCTTCGTGGGCTAAGTCAATCTTAATGACAAATTTATGTTCTGCTAGTATTTTCTGTATTGGTCGAAGCTCATGATCGCCTAAATGATTTTCCAAATAAGCTTCTATTAAAATCTCAACTAACTGAGTAACACTACTTAGAGGCATTTGGATATATTGTTGAATATATTTTACCGCCCTCCCATCATCAGTCAGTACTTTGCCGCCAATACGCTTAGCAACTACAAAACAAGATAGTTCTGCATCACTAGCACGTTTTGATTGAGGAACATTTGACATTTCCACTAAATCTTCTAGTTCTAAAGGGAATCTTGAAATTTCTTCGGAACTAACTAAGTTGCTAAAATAAGTAAAGCTATCAGGATACTTTTGCTTTGAATTCTCAAACTCTAGTTGCACATATATCGTCGTAACTACAGAATATCCAAGTGCTTTAAGGACATAAAAGCGATCAATATGCATGAAATTAAGAATTGAACATTTGTCGATAGTTACCACTCCTTTCACTAACCATCTACCTCCAAAAAAGTTAGGAGTTCATGTAGGAGCTGATAACCATCTTCTAAAGGAAGTAACAACATATCTAGAAGTTTGTGATAAGTAATCTCTCTACGCCTGTATGCCTCCGTGCCAAGATTAATAAAGTGCCAAGATAAACCCTGACGTATAATTTGTGTGGATTTGTCTCGTATCCCCGAAGATAAACTTGGTGGAGTTTCAGGATCAAATTTCTCATCATGCTTAATAACTAAACGGCTATCTTGAAATAGCTGTTTCTGCAAATCTTTGGCAATCCATTCAAGTTCAGTTAAACGGATGATTACAACTTGTGAGTTAACTCGAAATCGTTCAGCAATTTGTCTGATCAGGCTCACCCATGCTTCATAGTTGCTGGCAAGCGAATAGTCTAATTCAAGCCTTTGTTTCGGAACCAAAAAATTACCCGCAAAACTATTAGCTCTCCATTCAAGTTCAGGCTTGTCGTTTGAAGATTTTAAATACAGCCTATTGCAGTTTTATGAGGCACAGTAGCAACAGTGAGTAAACCAGTTTTTCAAATGCACGGGATTAATTAAATCGAGTGCAGTGGCAATGAGAAGATCAACCCTGAATGCAGTAGTTGGGG
>NZ_JADEWN010000089.1 GCF_015207655.1 Gloeocapsopsis crepidinum LEGE 06123
AGATTGAGCATTGGTGGTTTACCCTGAAGAATTGGATGCGGCAACGCTGGGATGAATTTGATAACTTTCGGGATTGTGTTGATGCTGCCTTCAAAGAATGTCCTAACGTGTATGCGTAGTGCTATAACTCTTGTCATCCCCCATTTAAAGGAGGTAGCACAAAATCTGACTGATGCAATCAGTGATGAAAATTTAATTTGGGCTTTTGTTAGTTTAGATAACTTTTATTCTGGACAGGGCTTATACGCGCTTGCAGAACCCTTGTGTGAGCAATGTGTGTCAGTAGTCCGCTCTCGCTTAGGAGAGGAGCATCCCTATGTCGCCGCCAGTTACAACAACTTGGCAGAACTCTACAGAAATCAAGGACGATATACGAAAGCTGAACCGCTATACGTGAAAGCTCTGGAAATAGAACAATGCCTGCTGGGAGAGGAGCATCCCGATGTCGCCCGAATTTACAACAACTTGGCATTACTCTACCATTCCCAAGGACGATATACGAAAGCTGAACCGCTATACGTGAAAGCTCTGGAAATAGAACAATGCCTGCTGGGAGAGGAGCATCCCGATGTCGCCCGAATTTACAACAACTTGGCAGGACTCTACCATTCTCAAGGACGGTATGCGGCAGCTGAGCCGCTATTCGTGAAAGCTCTGGAAATTGCTGAACTTAGCTTAGGGGTAAATCATCCCAACACAATCACTATCCGTCAAAATTTGAAATTCTTGCGTAATAATCGCTAGTCTGAATTAGTGGAGTAATTTCTTTTATTAAACTCTTTCGCAATCTCGGCAACTAAAAAATTATAAATTAGCTGATGGGTGAGTATTATACGATTGTGCCATTTGGTGTAATGAGTAATTTTCAGTTGATAAGCAGAGATTAAGTTTAGGACACGGCTTCACCATTAGCTCGCCCCATGTTAGAACACATAACCTTTGACCAGTCAACTCCTCATACCCCTACCAACTGGTTTTGACCACACCCTTTTCAGCAAGGGCTACGTGCTATGACTTTGATTCAGTCTGCTTTGTAGGCTCTCTGTCACCCCGTCAGATTTAGTTGTAAAGGCAACGATGAGTGAAAGCTGGCTTGCTACAGAACGCAGTATTTTGAGTTGGATGAGTTATCGCAGTATCCTCAGCATCGGTAGCGCTGGAAGTATCTTAAGTATTGGTAGCGCTGGTAGCATCCTGAGCATCGGCAGTGCTGGAAGTATCTTGAGTATCGGTAGCGTTGGTTGTCTTCTAAGCGTCTTAAGCGCGGGAAGTATTCTATCTGTCCTGAGCGCTAGTAGCATTCTGAGCATATTGCAATTCAACGCGGGGTGGGTTCGCTACTAAAAACTGTTGAAAAGCATTCACTCATCTACTCCTAATACTAATAGCTTAATCTTCTCAATCCGCGATCGCAGCGTTGCCCATGCTCGATAAGTTTGCCCTTTCTTGCCATCTAAACTATTGAGGCTATTCAAATAACTATTTGTATTACCTTCACCGAACCGATATTCTACTTCTAACAACTGCATCCTAGCCGCATCGCGCTTGGCAACTTCTTGCGAAATCTGAAATTCACGCGCTGCATCGTCATAGTCAAACACTGCTAAATACACCTGTTCGCGAATCTTTTGTGCGAGTTCTGCCCGTCCCCGCTGCAACTCGGCGGATTTCACCTGAAGGTCAGAGATAGCGATCGCATTTCTTTGATTCTGCTCATTGCCACCGAATGTCGATTGCAATAACGGAACGCCAACGGCAGAAAGCAGTTTATCTACGATGCCTACAGGATTGGTAAATATAGAGATGATATTCGATAAAAAACCTCCAGTAGTCCGCGTTCTGCCATTCTGAGTAATCGTTTGTGGGGAGAGCAATGCTTGCAATGCTGGCGTAAGAACCGAAAGCCGAATAGACTTTTTATTGCTTGCTCTTGCTTCTTCTATCCTCATATTAATTTCCTCAATACGGTTATCTATCTCCAACAACAATGGATTACGCCCAGTCGCCGTAGCTTGTAATTGAGAAATACAATCGCGCGTTGCAGTAAGACACGGCAATTCACCTTTCATTGCCTCCCACAAATCGTCATTGATGCGAGCTTTGATAATCGTGTCTATATCTGTTCCTGCTGGTTCTAAAGGATTGGTTTGAAGGGGTTCGGGTACTTCTGGCTCTGGCTCTGATTCAGTTTCCTCCGTTGGTTGTTCGTTGCTCTCTGTTCGTGGCTGTGGTTGCGGGGATTGCTCCTGAGCTACTAGTGGTTGCGGCGGTAGCACCGTCAACGCTAAGAGTAAGCTCAACCAACAAATCATTATTAGATTGCTTGCGGAACTTGATTACTTTGACAGTACCGTCATACGGGCTAGTAACAACTGACAGATTCGTAAGTTGAGTATTAACATTGTCAATTTTGGCTTTGATTTGTGCTAGTTGGAATTGGCGATCGCGCTCCTGCTGTTCGGCTGCTAATAAATTGCGCGAGTAACTGTCCTGCAATGCATTTCGTTCTTCTACCCTTCTTGCAGCAATAATCGACGCTTCGTACTCCTGGTGCGCCCTGGTGTCTTTTTTGGTTTGAAGCTTAGCGATCGCAACTTGTAAGTCAGAACGCGCCTTTTCCACAGCAGCACCTAACTGCTGCAACTTTTCAACTTGATTACGCGATGCTGCCTCCAACTTGGCTTGAGCTTGTTCTTGATCGGCAACAGCCTGTTTGAGTTCCGCTTCTTTCGCTTTCAATACCTCTTGCTCGTGTTCGAGTACAGCAGGTAAGTCTTTCAAAGCACCTACTGCATCCAGCTTCCGCTTCTGGTTATCAACGATGCGCTGCTTATTCTCTACCTCGACAAGTGCGCGTTCCACAGCATTTGATTCAGCGATTGGTGATGAGCGCATACTCTGCTGCTGTAACGAGAAAGCACGTTCGGCTTGCCTTAAATTACTTTCCGCCGCTCGAATTGCTGCCTCTTCCTTCGCGTAGGAAATTGGTGGCAGTTGTTTAATTACTGATACTGGAGCGTGAGAGGTGGGTTTGGGAATTACACGAGATGAAGCCTGCTGGTATTGAAGATTTAGAGAATCAAGCTCAGCTTGCAGGCGATCGCGCTCCTCAACTCGTTCAGCTATCACCTGCCCAGCTTCTACTTTATCGCCCTTATTAACCTTAAGATCAGTTGGACTCGATACCGATAAGCTAAACTTTAACGTTCGCGGTAAGTTGGTATTACTAGGTGCAGGTACAGGCGTTGTTGCTTGAGTATTCGTTGTAACACGATCGCCTAATGTCGGTTTAACTTGTACCAATAGCGTTATTCCAATGCTCATCGCAGCCACAGGAACGAGCAATTTTCGTAATTGAATTGGCTGTAATCGTCTGATGCACTTCCTAAAGCTGTTTTGTTGCCATCGCTGACTTGCTGTATCAAGACTTTCAGGCTGCTGTATTTCCGATTGTACCTCGTTGTCCTGTGTAATAGCAGCAACTTTAACTGGAAGATTTTGTGCATTAGTTTCGCTCGTTACAGAAGCAGCGCGTTCTTTCTTCCACTTACTAATCAATTTCCGCGAACAACCCGTCCCCGTTTTTTGTCGCACAAAATCAATCAGCGCGTCATATGTTGTAATACCCTGGGCTTGCGCTTCATCCAAAACATGAAATACCTCCGCTGTTCGAGAAGCGTGAGGTTGCTTTTTGGTAGTTTCTAGAGGAGGTAGGATAGAAACTTCACTCATTCCTCACCCTCCAATCGCTGAAAGTAAGGCACGATATCAACCTGCGATGCATCCTTCCCGAATCTACACAGTGCTTGTAGTGGAGATAGCCGTGCTACTCTTTCTTCTGCGAAGCGAAACTTTTTGGCAACTGACCTAACTTCTGTTTGATCCACTGGTAGCACGATCTTTGTCGCTGAGTTACCAATTAGATCTGCTGATAAATGGCGTTCAGACTGAGAAGCTGCAACCAAAGCTAATCCATATTTTCTGCCATCAGCCGTAATGCGATCGCAACTATTACCGGAATTTTTAGGCATCTCCTTGGCTTCATCAATAAATAAAAATGTTCTAGGAACCTTGCTTGTTATTTCCCCAAGTAGTCTGTGTTTATCCATCAACTGTCTAGCCAACGACTCAGCAGCAATTGATTGCAATGCTGGTGGCAATTTTGACAAATCAACTCGAATCAACAATTCCTCAAACTTTGGTTGAGGTCTAGAAAAGATACCATACTGAAAAGTAGCAGCTAGTTTAAGCCTAAGTTTTTCACTTTCTTTGCACTTAGGTTTAAGTTCTAACTCATTAAAATTCGTCTCAAATCTTCTAATAAAAGCGTTCTCTAACTTGAGCAATTGCTCCCATTCACCGTCCTGCTGATACCAATGAACTGCGGCGCTCTTACTAACCTTTTTAAGAACGTGGTGGTTGCCTGTAATTCTGTTAAACAAATTCATTGATGCCCCCACGTATATAACCTTCTCGCCCTGCAACACAAAATAAATACCTGATGCTTTAGGTGGAGTTGATTGAGGCAATGTTAGCGGCTCGATAGTTTGAGTTAATGCTTGCGTTTCGTCGTCGATAACTGTGTCAATACTACGGCGATTAATCTCCTCCTCTAAATCGTCAAAATTAGGCGGTTCCAATGACCAAGTATCTGGTTTTTCCTGGACGATTCCCCGCTTCTGATAGCAGGTTTTGAAAATTTCTAGTAATTTACCTTCTTGATTGGGACCCAACACTAAAACTTTCTTGAGAGTTGCTGCGACTGCTATTGCTTGCAGATTGGGACCGCCACCTTCGGGATCTGGATTGACTACTAACGGGTTGATTCCATAAGGTGAAGCCATGTGTAAAGGATAAACAGCTTCTTCATCAACTTCCTGGTCGCCGTGGAAATCGATAAGTATAATCTGCGTATCTGAGTAAAGTTGATGCAGTTCGTAGGCGATCGCCTTTAACGTTTGTGTTTTGCCACTACCGCTAGCTCCAATAATCGCAATGTGAGCATTGGGCAAAAGCTCAGGATTCCAATAAGTACTTTCCCCAAACAAAATCCCAGGTGAAGTCACTGCTGGTGTCACTGTTGGTGCATTGCGAACTACCTTCAACACTGCCTCTGGCAATGGTTTGGCTTTCTTTTGAAACATCATAAAACCTCAACTGTACGAATAATTAAGCTGCCAGATGCGTAGTAATCGCCAAGCAAGCTGAGAACTTCTGCGGGACTTGCCGACTCTAACTGCACGACTCCCACTTCGCGACCGTGTTGCAGAGTAATCGTATTGAAGGAATCGGCATGAGTTGTTACGACTAAATCTTCAGCATCTTCGACAGTTAAAGTACCATTAATGTAAGTTCGCTCACTCATAGAATTTTGGTACTGTGCAAGAACTTCAGCCACAACTTGCTCTGTTAATTGCATTTCTTGTACTTGCAGTCTGACTGGGCTGCTGCGTTCAATTAAAATCCGGCTAGCAATAATCTGGCAATTTTGCGAACTACCTGTCCTATAGCGCTTACCTGAAGAATCTTTAAGCAATAAATCTGTTTGTGTCAGCGGTCGCACTACTTCAAATTTTTCATTAACAGACTGCTGAGCGATCGCCCAGCGTCCGTAAACTTGAGCCATCAATAAATACTGCGACCCCTCGCTATTGACAATTTCAACAGCACCCGATGGAATACCTAGCGTTGAGTTAAAAGTTCTTAAAATACCGCCATTACTATTGATAGTGAGAAGCGCGATCGCCACTAGAATTAGCACTGCCATCACAAAATATTCAGCAGGACTTCCTGTTGACAATCGCAACTGCGGATTGCCTGGAATCACAAGCCGCGCTGCTGATGGGTAGAAGGCTGCTACACCACTTTTGGTAAACACATCCGCGAACCAACCGCAAAAATACCCTAGTATCAAAGCCTGCCACAGCTTGCTCGCAATAATGACAACTGGTAGAGTAACAAGTGCGATCGCTCCTGTTGCTAGGAAACTGTGAGTAATCGTGCGATGCGGGTATCGTTTCTCTAACCAAGAGGAAACTGGTAACAAAATGCGCCCTGGTATGCTTCTTGAGGTATCTACATCAGGCAGTTGAGAAGCTAGAGCACCCGTTAATAATAAGGTTGGTTCAGCCGTTCCCAAAAGCAACGAAGTCGCAGTAGTAGCAAAAAGTGCGTGCGTAATGCTTCTCATCGCCCTAACCTCACTGACTTCTTAGGCAAGCTGTATAACAGTAACCGCACAATTCCTACCGTTACGCCAACAAGTCCGCCAATAAGGTAGAGCGAAGTGCTATTTAGCCCAAGACCAATAAATCTGACGATTGTGAAAACCATCAATCCAGCAATGAGGAATGGAGTTCCGTCAACCCATTGCGTGTGGTCTGGACTGTTTTCCTCTAAGCCCAAGTATTCTTCGCGAACTACTCGCTTAGCCAGCATCGGATTTCCACCACACCTTTGCTGTAGTTGTGCTAACTGTGCAGCAGATAATTCTATCCCCAGTTCTCCAGCAGCTTGCTGCATGATTTCTCGAATCTGGCGGTGCGACAAGGGTTGTAACTCAATCCGAGGTAACTTAAGAAAAATGTCTTTAGCAGGCGGACGCGAAGCAACGAGTAGCATTGGTTGACCGCCACTGTGTAGTTCCTCTAACCAACAGCGAATTGACACCGAAAGACGGTGAGCATCATCGATTAGGAGAAAAGCCGTGTTCTCGCTCAAAAAATCAGCGATCGCTTCCATTAATCCTGTTACGGTGAGTGCCTTACCCTCGATGGACTCGGTATCAGTACCAAGCTGAGATGCAATTGAGAGTAGAATTTGCTTTGGAGTTGCCGGATTAATCGTTGCTAAAGGAAACCCAGCTTCAGCTAAAGCAGCAGCAACGCTATCTACTAAAGTTGTTTTCCCGCAGCCAGGTTCGCCGATAACGAGCAAACTAGAGTCAGCTTTTAGCGCGGCAACAATGCGATTTTTTTCTTCCCCTCTATAGAAGAGTGGTGAAACGGAATCGGAACCGGAATTCCTCACAACTGCTACACTCCGCCGCTGCTCGTGACTAACTTCATAAACATAAGTCCGCTCCTCGCCGCTAGCGAGTTTGCGTCGATGTTGCTTGATGCCCATAATGACTTCTGCACTGTATGTGCGGCTGCAAATAAAGCCCAAAAATAGCGATCGCTATCAACGTCCCGCCGAGGACTTGCGCCCTGGTTCTAGCTTGACTTCTTTTTCGGTACTCGCTGGCGAGTTGTTGCTG
The DNA here is from genome assembly GCF_015207655.1 of Gloeocapsopsis crepidinum LEGE 06123. Taxonomy (GTDB): domain Bacteria; phylum Cyanobacteriota; class Cyanobacteriia; order Cyanobacteriales; family Chroococcidiopsidaceae; genus Gloeocapsopsis; species Gloeocapsopsis crepidinum. Next base: position 7,259 of record NZ_JADEWN010000089.1, read on the forward strand.
CTCAGAAGCGATCGCATCGAACCACTCTCCCCAGCTGCTTCCAACGCTAGAGGAGTCTGCGCTAAAAAAGCTTCAGGGTCGTACACTGTTGCCACTCCACTGAGGAACTGCCGCAGCCTTCCCTGCGATTCATCTACTACCTGCTGAAGATTAGAATCAGAAAACTTGCGAGTAGCGCACTTAACCATCGTTAGCGTATCGAGCGCCACCAACATTCCGGCAGCGCGGTTCTCTGCGGCAACTTCAATGCTTTTTAAATCAGCCTCAGCTGTATTCGCTGCCTCGTCTTCCGCTGCATCAGCGGCTTTAGCACTAACCGAGCGCTTCTTACTGCACTGGTTCTTGACTTCCTCCAAGACTTCATCAGGAAATTGAGTTGTACCCTTGGGGTAGCCCATCTTAGTGGCAATTCCCTCAACCTTGCGCCGCGAACCGTGTTGCATCAAATCTTCAAGCGTTACCATTTCGTATCTTTCCTATTTGGATCTTTCCTAGTTTCTGTAAGAGTTCCCTTCGGGTTCCGCCAGACGCATAGTGTTGATTGACAACCCTCAGCTGCTGAAACTGGTCTTCGGTAAAGTACCGCAGCCCTAGCTCAAAGCCGAGGCCGGCACACCACTTGCTGATTAAGCTCGGATCGAGCGGATATTCTGGACTTCGCCCCCGCTCCTCGGACAAAATCAGCACAGCTAACCGTCGCGGAACCTCTCGGTGAATAGTTGAATGATTCATCGTTAGCGTGAATCGTTCATGAATGATTTACTCTCCAGAATGGCTAATTTTATACGGAGAGACCAATAGGAAAATTACTTAGTCTTTGTAAGAATTTGATAAAGATTTGTCACTTGTTACTTCTTCTTACTTTCTTGTTCGAGACTAGCTTTCACTTTCTTTAAGAAAGTTGGAATAGCCTTGTACAAACTCTGCTCTGCGCGTGTTGGTTGTTCTGCTTCGGGCAAAGTAATTAATTCCTCTAATGCTGCTTCAATCTTTCGCAGTGCCTTAAGTTTCGAGAAATTAGGAACTGACTTCCTAGTATTTTTGTACTGGTCGGGTTGTTGCTCGGCAAGAACCTTGCGGACATATCGAGCAGATACGCCAATCGCTACTGCTAGAGCCGGACCTAGGGCTTTTTCTCCCTCTTTAGGACGACCAGGAATATCTCGATAATTAAGCGATCGCAGTCGTTCTGCTAGTTGCTCAATTTGGTCGCGCGAGTAATTTACCCGCTTCTCGTTCTCTGCTAATTCTACCTGAAGCGATCGCTCGGGTTCTGCCTCAGCATCAAACGGCATAATTCGTACAGGTATGAGGTCGTTAGGAAATTGCTGCTGGTAAACTTCTAGAGTAGTTTCCTTGAGCAGTTGAATTGCGGCTAGCCGATGTCCGCCAGCTAGTAAAACACCTTCAGTGTCTACTACTAGCGGTTCAATTAGTCCCAAAGCGCCAATTGACTCAGCTAAGTCTTGAACATGGGAGTCGCGTAATGGACGAGTATCTTCTGCTCTAGGACGAATTTGAGCTAAGGGTAAACTAAGCCGCTGAGCGCGATTGAGTTCAGACTGCGAAGCTGCTGCTTGGTCTTGCTCGTGAATAGCATCAGCCACAGCCATTGCCTGTTCTAACACCGATGCGCTATTAGCACGTTTTCGAGGTCTAGCCATTTAATACCCACTCTGCTACAACTTGTAAATCCTTCGCCCCTTTAGAGTTTGGATCGTACTGCATTAAAGGCATTCTTTCAGCACCTGCCCATGCCAAAGCCGCATCTTGGCGAACAGTCAGGCGTTTAAGTGACGGATAAGTTTTGGCTAATTGCTGATCCAAAACCTGATCCATCGAACGGCGCAAATCAATTTTACTTAGCACTAACGCCCATCGCGAGGCACCTTTACGTCCTTTCTTTTGTCGCAAGCTCAATTCATTCAGCACGCGACCAGCACCAACGACTGCAAGCGGATGCGCATCAGTACAAACCAGTGCTACGTCAGCAGCAACTAAGCCTAAACGTTCTAGATATTCAACACCAGGAGGGCAATCAAAAATCAATACGTCATAATCTAACGATGCAACTGCATCTGCCAAGTCTTCTGGGTCTGATGCTTGAATATTGTGTCCTGTTAGCTTTGGTCCTCCAGGCAATATATACAATCCTGATGCTGCTTCCAATGGCGTTGGCGAAATTCCAGACAATAACTCAGCCGTACCTGGTGCAGTTGGATCAGTCCCCAACACATATCCTGCATTAGACTGCGGATCTAAATCTACTACAAGAACGCGATGCCCCAAGTGAGCAAAAACGGATGCCAAACCACAAGCAACTGTGGTCTTTCCCACACCTCCCTTTCTAGCTGCTACCGCGATTCGACGCTGAGTCATATGCGATTGTATGTCACTTGATAACCACTTTCGCCTGTCAGCATACCATTGTGTTTTGTTGTTTATACTTAATTTTTCTTTAAAAGGGTGGTTGCTAATGCTATGCGATCACTTGCTTGATTAATGGCATAATGCAGCATCAGTCTTTTCTAGAGTCTGATGTATGTGGTTGCGCGGTATTGTCAAATTAGCTTGACGCAAGCTACAACAGCCACTATCTTCCTGAACACAAACAGTCCCCTTTTCCTTATGCAGATACAATAACCCCAATAATCTCCCGCTAACTATGCATTCCCTCCCCATAATACTTCTGCTTTTGAAGGCAGGTAAACGGTGTCTCTTCGGTTGAATGTGCTGGTAGATTAGTTCCGAATCAGCCAAAAACTTCTGTGCTCCAGCGGCAGATTTAAAGCGCCGCATTTTCTCAATGTCCCTATAGCATCACCTAAAGCTAGAAAGCCGTCCCTGTCTGGATGTATATCATCCGTTATACCAAGTGTATTTATGTCAATAGTTACTTGACAAACTACTAGTAGGAACGAACTATTATGTTCCTGGACGAGAGCGAAGATGAGGGGGTATATGATGGCGATCGCCTAATATTTCTAACAGAGGACCATTAACGTCAAATTTCACTATACTTACTGACGCGACCAAAATATTCACCCGATAGCGATAGCGTCCCAAATCAATTCCCAGTAAACTGCAAAGCATAATCCGAATCGTGGCTTTATGGGAAACTACCAAAACATTGCCTTGGGGATGTTTTTCTTGAATTTCAGCAATTACAGGCATAGAGCGGTTAGCAATATCTACTGCAGTTTCTCCACCTAGCGGTGCATTCCAAGCGGCTTCTGTCAACCATTTTACATAGTTTTCTGCGTAATACTCCTTAGCAAACGATTTACTCTTAGTTTCCCAACAGCCGTAACTACCTTCTCTAAGTCCGTCACGCAACTGCATATCCATACCGATGGCATCACAAAATGGCTTGGCAGTTGCAATTGTGCGCTTCATTGGGCTAACATAAACAGCTTCCCACTTTAATTTTTGATAAACATCGGCAAAACTCTCTGCCATCTGCATCCCTTCTGTTGTCAACTCCGCATCAGTTTCACCGCAGAAATTACCGCTTTGACTAAAAGTAGTTTCTCCATGTCGCAGTAAATATAAATTGAGTGTCATAGCTTCTATCGCGATTGGGATAAAGGAATTTGGGTTCTGTCGCAAATATTCTTTGGATTCAAATGCGGGCGGATTCGTTTGTTCAATTTCGGTGCATAGCCCAACACCCATCGGTTAATAGTGCAGTGAGCCACCTCAATTCCCCGTTCTGCCATCATCTCCTCTAAATCTCGGTAGCTCAAGGGATAGCGGCAATACCACCGCACGTTCAGTAGGATGATTTCGGGTTCGTAGTGTCGCCACTTCAACAAGGACTGGGCAGCCATTTTGATTGCAGTCACAGAAAATTAAAACCCTCTTACTCTATCATTTTTGCGACAGAACCCTATTCACTACTACCAGGAAATTTACAGGCAATCACGCTTTGTACTTGACACATCTGAGCTTTTTGAGAGCGCATCAATAAAATGCGATCGCGTCGGTCAAGCGCTCATTTTACTCTTAAGCGTGGCATAATGCAGCATTAGACCTTAAAAAGACCGATGTATGTGGTTGCGCTACGGTGTTGATGCGAACAATATCCTAGTAGATGTAGAAGATATCGCTAGCGGTAAGACCCAATTAATTTGCCCTTACTGCGGCGGCAAACTGACCGCGAAAAAAGGACGGATCAAAGAGCATCACTTTGCCCACACTGAGGAATCTTGCCAGTTCATGGTAGTTAATAAACATCGAGAACTACCGACGCTACCTTTATACGACAGCTTTAATATCCGCTTGTCTGGGGAAGACCTAGAGCAATTAAAAGTTCTTTGGCGAGAGTACGGAGCTAAAGGATGCAGCATTCTGCATTTTGCTGTTCCCAAGCAATTTGTTTGGCATGGTTTATTACACTCAGTGGAATCCTCTGCTTTAGAGTATCAATTTACTCATCTAGGGCAAATTCCAGTAGCCGCACTTCCTCTAGAATTGTTCAATTATGTACAAGAACCACTGCTACTAGAAAAGCTGTATAAACTCAAGCAAAAAGCCGAACTCGCATCCAATTCCAGCTTGTTCTTTCTCGAACGCCTTGTAGATTATAAAATCTACTGCGCTCAGTATCAGAAAATTCTTCGACAAACTCTGTACTACTTACAAATCAAGGCAGATGGCAACATATTACATAAGATTGGAGTCACTCAGCGCTCAATAGAGCAACGGCTAGTGGAAATACAACGCGACTTAAAGCAGCACTTCAGATCCGTGGCAATTGAAATCCTTGGCACTTGGTCGCATCGCGGGAATGTAGAATTATGCTCTACTAAATATTAATAATAAACAACAACAACAACGAATATATTTTTTTGCGTAGTGTAAAGATAAGTGGTTACAAAAATTATCTTACACGACGATCTAGCTTATGTATTATTTAGTACATGAAAGTAACACTTCAAAAAGGTATTGACCCCCAAACACAAGAAACGATTTGGCTGGTGCTGGATGAGGAATACCAAATAGTAGAGCCGATTCAACGATATCTAACGTATTTGTGCGGCTCTAGATCTCCAAATACAGTGGAGAGTTATGGTTATGACCTGAAAGCCTGGTGGGAATTTCTAGGACACAAGCACTTAGACTGGCACAACGTACAACTGTCTGATTTGGAAGATTTTGCCTATTGGTTGAGGGTTGGAGATACATCCTCTGTGGTATCCATGCAACCTGTGGAAGCGAAGAAATCAGAGCGGAGTATCAATCGAGCGATTACTGCTATTACTGGGTTCTACGAGTATCACATTGCTAATCGAACAATCGATTTTCAGCAGTTTGACAGATTCTATATGCCTTATGGGTTAGCCAAGAAAGGTTTACTTACAGGCATTGCTAAAAGCAAAGCAACTAGACAGAAATTAATCAAACTCAAAGAGCCGAAAAAGTTTCCTGGCTGTCTAACCAACGACCAGATAGAAGCTCTAGTCAATGCTTGTAATCGGCTGAGAGACAAGTTAATTATTCTCATGCTCAACGGTACGGGGATGAGAAAAGGAGAGCTATTAGGACTGTGCCATGAAGATATAGGAGACTTTGACGACCACAGTATTAGAGTAGTGCAGCGACTCAATCCCAACGGCGCAAGAGTTAAAGGACAAGAGCGAGTCATACCAGTAACGCTAGAGTTACTTCAGATGTATAACGATTATCTAATCAAGGAATACCCAGCAGTTGAGTCGGACTATGTATTTGTCAACATTTGGGAGGGTGATGTGGGTGCGCCGATGAAGCCAAAAGTTCTCAATACCATGTTTCGTCGGCTTGCAAAAAAAACAGGCACAGAGGTTTATCCCCACCTATTTCGCCACACTTACGCAACTCGTTTATTGAAAGCAAATTATCCGCCAGAGCGAGTGAAATATCTGCTTGGACATACAAGTATTCAGACCACATTAGATATTTATTCCCACGTCATTACAGAAGCAGAGTTGATGGCGATAATCGACTAAGAGGAAGAGACAGATGAGTGATTTACTCAATTTAAACATAGATGCAGATGATTGGCTAACTGTTCAAAATACAAAAGATACGCCGTTACTTAATAATCTGCTTTTGCAGAAAGATGTCTGGCGAACGATTGAAGATTTAGGACTCAAAGTTAACGAGCATGACAAAAGGTTAACTATTAACTTTCAAGGAATAGAACAGAATTGGTTAAAGCTACTTGCTAAGTTATATGTCTTAGTCAGAAGCCAGCGCAAGATATCATCTAGTAGCCTGAGAACTCAAGTTAACTACTTGATTCTTTTCTCAAAATTTCTCCAGCAAAAATCTGTTTCCAAACCCGACCAAATCAATAATAAGCTTTTTGAAGAGTTGAATAAGTATTTACAGTCGTTGAAGTTGGCGGAGGCAACAATATCGAACTGCTACACATCCCTAGCTGGCTTCTTTGATCTATGTCGCCAAGAAGATTGGTTAGAAGTCAACACCTATTGGTTTAAAGGTAAACGCAAATACTCCAGACTCCAGAATAAAATTGATTACATTCCAGAAGAAGTATGGCAGCAACTAAACGAATACTTGCACCATCTTCCCGAACCAATTCAACGAATGGTTTTAATAATCAGAAGTACTGGTTTGCGAATTGGCGAGTTACTGAATCTGCCTCTAGATTGTCTGCGTCAACGAGGTAAACAATGGCGGTTGCGATTTCTAACAGAGAAATACCAAGTAGAAGATGAACTACCTATTTGCCCTGAGTTAGTGGTCGTTATTCGAGAACAGCAGGAGTATACCAGACAACACTTTGGGAATAGTTATGACAAGTTGTTTAGCAGTAATGGCAAAAACCGATACTGCTACAAACCTACTCCCAGAGTTATGAACGCACGGACATTCGGTGACTGGTTAAATAAACTTGCTCAAGAGTACAACATCTCTACTAAAGACGGTCAAATTTGGCACTTTAAGTCGCATCAATTTAGAAAAACTCTCGCTACTGTTATGACCAATGCAGGAGTGAGAGATTTAATTATTCAGAAATACTTGAGACATCGTTCTCCAGATATGCAGAACTATTACAAACATCTACTTAAGCAAGCTTTGGGAGATGAATATCAGAAGTTGATGCGAGAAACTAAGTATGTCGATAGCACTGGAAAAATAGTTGGTACTCACAACTCAAAAAATCCTATTACTGAGTTATTGCGACGCAAAATGTATCAAATTACAACTCAGTATGGCGAGTGCCATCGACCAGTATTAAAGTCTCCTTGTCAAACAGTCAATGCTTGTTGGCGGTGCGAACACTGGCGCACGTCTACTGATGATTTGAATGCTCTAAAAGATGATTCTCAACGCATAGAAGTAGAGCTAGAAATAGCAACCAAACTAGGGATGGTACGGCAACAGCAAGGTTTAGAGAGTGACAAGCATTATTTAGCAATTCGGATTAAAGGGTTGGAAGAAGTTAATGGTTGAGATTAATTGGAAGCAAGACTATTGTGGTGAGTTTATTTGCCCTCGTTGTAATAAAGGTAAGATGAGTTTGGCTGGGATTGGTCACGGCAAAAAAAAGTTTATATGTAAAGATTGCCAGCATCAAACTCAAGAATCAATTAACCTGAATATGCGGTCATGTTTTCTAGAATCAAGGCTGAAGGACGAACAAGTAGATTGGGAAAAAGACTATCAAGGCGAATTTATTTGCCCTGAATGCTATGTTTTAGGAATGACCGTTCGAGGAATTGCAAAAAAGGAGAATAAGAGGGCTTTCTACTGTTTTGCCTGTCGTCATGTTTGTCATGAATCTTGTCAAATTAATATTCAAGCAGTAGCAGACCCAATAAATTTAGGAACTACTTGGTATACCAACTATAGAATTAAAGGTTTTATTTGTCCTGAATGCCAAGCTCAAAATATATATTTTCAGAGACTAAACAAGTGGCAAAAAAATAAAAAATCGTTTATATGTAAAAGTTGTAAGACTCACCTATATGATTCGATTTATCTAACTCGCGCTAACATTTCTCGGTACAGTGAAAATACTATACCAGTAAAACCTTTTGATTGGGTAGAAGATGAATGGGATTTAAGGGCAATCAATTCTAATTTTGACTTGTGTGATTCGCACAGAACAATAGCGAACTTTTCGGAGATATATCTCCTTTGGTTTAAGCAAGAAGTTAAAAGATACGTTCAACACTTATGCAAAGCTGCTAACTCTTTTAGCACAATTAATAATCGTTTATCCGCTTTACGAAATTTTTCTAGTTATTTGAGTCAAACAGATATAGCTAGTTTTCAGCAGATAAATCGCAGTCTTATTCTTGACTACTTGGCACAAGTACATGGAGCCACAAAGAAGCTAACGGGTTTACGCAGCTTTTTTACAGTAGGCACACACAGAGGTTGGTTCAACATCAATCCAAATATTATTCGTGATGAGGATTATCGCAAGAGACGCAGAGGTAATCCCGACCCCCTATCAGATAAAGTACGCGAGCAAATTGAGCAGAACTTACATCAACTTCCCGCTCCGATTGCGCGGATGTGGCTTATTTGTTACTTCGCAGCGATGCGTCCCTCCGAACTAGCTTTACTGAAACAAGATTGTTTAGTCCAAGAAGGAGAACATTGGAAATTAGTTTGGCATCGGAAAAAGACTAAGGACTATCATGAAGTTCCAATTAGTAGAAGTATTGCCAAAGTAGTTCAAGAGCAACTTGAGTATATTCAAAATCTTTGGGGAGACGATTGGGACTATCTCTTTTGTCACTATCGTGGGTTGTCCAAAACAGATCTCAAACACCCAGAATTAGAGCCAGTTAGAAAGGTAATTCCTAGTCCGCAAAACCCATTTTTACTAAGTATTCGATGTTTAATTCAAGCTCTTGATATCCGCAATGAAAATGGTCAATTAGCAGAATTTAGCCCCAAACTTCTCAGAGCAACTCGCTTGACTCAACTATTCGAGCAAGGACACGACCTAGCAGTAGTCAGTGCTTGGGTTGGTCATAAGGATGTAGCTACGACTAACACTTACTACACTTTCGTTAGTTGCGAACTGATGGAGCGAGAAGCAGGACTTATTCAACAAGCTCTGGTAAATAGCAACGGACAGCATTTGCCTTATGAGTCTTTACCCAAATCCTTTTGGAAAACTCCCCAAGCTCACAAGTTAGACCTATCAGGTACGCATATTAATACTCCTATCTATGGCTTTTGCGGACTACCACTAGAGCAAGACTGTCATAAGTTTAGGGCTTGTTATACCTGTAGTTCTTTCGTTGCTGTTCCAGAAAAACTATCCCAATACATCAATACCCGCAACGAATTAAGAACAAAACAGTCCAATGCATTAGCTAATGGACAAGAAGTATTAGTCGAACAATTTGGGCGACAAGCCGACCAACTAGACAAAATCATTGCTGGTTTACAGGAGGCAGCATGAACAGAGTTGATACTAGAGAAAGCCGGATTGATACTCTAAAGAAAACACAAGAATCTCGTAAACAGAATTGTTTGGAAAGAGTTTATAAAGCAATTGAATGCTTACAGAAAATCGGAGCGAAGATTAACTTTCATACTGTAGCTAAAGAAGCTAATCTTAGCGTTTCCTATCTCTACAAATACCCCGAACTGAAACAGCAGGTTGCACAAATACGTAGTCAGCAGTCATCAATGCCTGTTAGCCCAGGAGCCAAAACTAGTTCTTCTTCTCATGCCAAGGTAGTTAGTCGTTTTAAAGAACGCATTCATCAACTGGAGGCACAGAATCAGGAACTCCGGTGCAAGAATGAAGCCTTAGCTGGACAAGTTTACCGAGTTCACTATCTACAGGAACAGGTTGAGCGTCAGCAGCAAACTATAGAAGATTTAACAACTCGTCTGAAAGAGTCTCAGGCTCAGGCAAGCATAGCAAAGGTTGTTCCCATAGCCCAAGTCAAAAATCTTTATGTAAGTGGTTCGATTCAGGAAGACTCAAAAAGTTTAGGCAAATGTGACAAGATTCAATTCGAGCTAGATACCTTGGGCATTAAGGTAAATTCAACCTTGGCAAAGCTAATTAAAACGGCTCCAGAAGAAATAGTGCTAAAGGCAATTGACACACTCAAAGAATCTCTAGCTGCTACTAAGGTGCGTAACGCTTCCGGCTTTTTAGTAGAAGCTATTAGAAATACCTGGATTCCTAATCAGGGTTATGAGCAGAAGATAGAACTAGATGCCTTTAAAGAGTGGTATCCGCTAGCCCAATCACTACAGCTGGTTCTTGCTGCAGCTCAGTTTGATGGAGTTCAGCACGTTCTAACGCTAGAAAACCAGTGGGTTCCTTTTGAACAAATGGCTTCTGACTACCCATTAGAGAAGCTGCGAGAAATGGCTTAAATAAGCCTTTGGTATGGCTTATTAATAAATGCAACTTCAGTTTGTGGTTCCTATATTAGTCTAAACTTTCTGTCTAATCACCCAGAGCAAGAGTATTAGAGCGAGTTTGTTTGTATAATACAGCCTATTGCAGTTTTATGAGGCACAGTAGCAACAGTGAGTAAACCAGTTTTTCAAATGCACGGGATTAATTAAATCGAGTGCAGTGGCAATGAGAAGATCAACCCTGAATGCAGTAGTTGGGG
>NZ_JADEWN010000008.1 GCF_015207655.1 Gloeocapsopsis crepidinum LEGE 06123
AGTGGTGATCGCTCGACAATCCCCCGTTTGTGCCTCGCGTTTCAACCACAGGTCTAAGGTATTGCGGCTGATATTCAACATCCGACACACTGCACTTTTGCGTTCGCCGTGTTTCACTGCCGCCAGCGCTTTGCGGCGCAGGTCGTAACTGTAGGGGGCGGGCATGGGCACTTCCTCAACTCTCCTCTGCCCCTATAATAACGTCCTAATCTGATTGTGTAAGGCTATATTCCCACATCTATGGGTCCTTCCACAGCAGAATATTGTGTTTCTAGAGTCAGTGTGGTTCTATCGCTGATCGTCCAACTGACAACAGGTGCAACTAAATATCGCTGTTGTTCGTAGAAATCAACAAAGCTTTCTGTTGTCTGAACCGCAGCATTTAAGCGATACAAGATGGTTGCTTTAGATTGAGTGAACCAGAAAGATCAATCGCGCCACGATAGAAGTTATAGCTGCCGGCAGAACCTTCCACAGCATAATATCGTGTTCGTCAAATTGCGTCGTTAAGTTACTGTGGAATTGACAGCTATCAATTGTTAATTCTATTGCTTCGTGCAAGTGAATCTCTCGCTGAAATCCTTGCCCTAATTGAGGAGGATACTTCAAAGTTGTGTTGGAGTAGTTTAATGAATTGGGTTGTTGCAGCGTAGGGTTAGCTTTTTGCCAAAGTTCCTCGTAAGCTTGCGCTGAAATTGTGGTAGTCATGTGGCGATCGCGTGTTTGTCATTAATTTATTATTGTTAGTTTAGAAAAACTCTCAATATTTTATTAGCAACGGTAGTAGAAATTTGGGTAAGTATGTGTTGCAATCTGAAAATTACAAGAGTGGCTAGAAAAACAATTCCTTGATTCCCTCGCTACCAATTTCAATCGCCAATGCAGCAAGGAGAAAACCAAGAAGTTGCGTAACGATGACTGCACCTTCAGCACCAATCCATTTGTCAACGCGCCCTGCTTGGCGTACGATAAACCACGTCACAACCATTGCTGCAACTGTACCAACGACAACACTGATATGTGCATTAGGCGACTCTGACATTAACAACATGACAGTAGTAATCGTTGCAGGACCTGCAAGTAAAGGCAACGCTAGCGGAGTAATCGCGACATCCCGTCCTTGTTCTACGATTGGCGTATCTAATTCGCCTTCGAGCATTTTTAAAGCAATTAATAACAGTAATAGCCCTCCAGCTACTCGTAACGATGCAATACTGATGTGCAAGTAATCAAGAATAAATTGACCGCCGAAGGCAAAGCCTAAGAGTACTGCGATCGCCACAATACTAGCTTTATCAACGACTCGGTTACGTTGCTGTGGTTCCATACCCTTGGTCAGAACTAAAAATATCGGTGCATTACCCAAAGCATCTGCAAGGACAAATACCGCAACAAAGGTTCTAACTAGGACAGATATATCCACAATGACAATCCTTAAATAGGAGCGAGGGGGAACCAGTGCATTGCGGAGGTGTCCTCCGTTGTAGCAACTGGCGTCGAGGGGCGAGGAGTGAGACTTGATCCAAGATTGTACAAGATGCTACTCATGATTGGGAAATTCAAAGGATGAGTAATTATCCACTGCTAGGTTTTGTCAAATCAATAAATCTGGCATCATACCTGAGAGTGATTTATTTTTGCACCTGCCAACATGACTCAACAAGATTCACAAGTACGAATTGAATGCGACTCAATGGGAGAACGACAAATTCCCCATCATGTTTATTATGGTATCCAAACCTTGCGAGCAACAGAGAATTTTCCGATAAGTGGACTTAAGCCTCTACCAACATATATTGATGCTTGTGTGTTGATTAAGAAAGCTACAGCGATCGCAAATGGCGAACTTGAGTGTATATCACCTGAACTTAGTCAAGCAATTGTTGCAGCAGCAGATGAGGTGTTGTCGGGTAAGTTGCGCGATCAGTTTGTTGTCGATGTTTACCAAGCAGGTGCAGGAACTTCGCACCATATGAATGTTAACGAAGTCTTAGCTAATCGGGCTTTAGAAATTTTAGGTGATGAAAAAGGAAACTATCAGCGCGTCAGCCCAAACGATCATGTAAATTACGGTCAATCGACAAATGATGTCATTCCGACAGCAATTCGTATTGGAGGCTTATTAGCACTAAAAAGAACGCTTTATCCAGCTTTAACAAGTGCGATCGCTGCTTTAGAGAACAAAGCTATAGAATTTCAAGATATTGTCCGATCGGGTAGAACACACCTACAAGATGCGGTTCCAGTAAGACTAGGTGAAAACTTTCGTGCTTGGGCACAAATCATCCAAGATCACGAAACTAGAATCAAAACTGCTGCACAAGACCTGACTATTCTCGGCTTAGGAGGTAGTGCAGCGGGAACAGGGTTAAATACACATCCCCAGTATTGCGATCGCGTTGCGCAAATTTTATCGGAATTAATGGATCAACCATTACGTTCTGCACCTCATCTTATGGCAGCAATGCAGAGTATGGGATCATTTGTCAGTGTTTCGGGGGCTTTACGCAACTTAGCGCAGGATTGCGTCAAAATTTCCCACGATTTACGATTGATGGATTCAGGACCAAAAACAGGTTTTAAAGAAATTCAACTACCACCCGTACAACCTGGATCTTCAATTATGCCAGGAAAATACAACCCTGTGATGGCAGAAATGACTTCAATGGTATGCTTTCAGGTGATGGGTTATGACAGTGCGATCGCCCTCGCCGCACAAGCTGGACAACTTGAACTTAATGTCATGATGCCACTCATTGCCTACAATCTGATTCACAGCATTGAAATATTAGGTAACACGCTAGCCGCGTTAACCCAACGATGTATTAAAGGTATATCCGCAAATCGCGATCGCTGTTTTGCTTATGCCGAAGGTAGCTTAGCGCTGGTGACAGCCCTCAATCCTTATATTGGCTACTTGAATGCAGCCGCAGTTGCCAAAGAGTCGCTAGAAACAGGTAAATCACTCCGACAGATTGTTCTCGAACGCGGATTAATGACAGCAGAAGATCTAGCCAAAATATTAAATCTAGAACAAATGAGTGCAATGCGCTCTACACAAGGATAGGCTCTTTTTTTTAGAATACATAGGTAGGTAGGCGAAAATAAGCGCACCTTAAGAACTGGTAATTAGTTAATGGTCAATGGTTCATGGCAAACTGCTATTAATTATTCACTATTAACCAACATAACAAAGTGTGATATTTAATTGTGCCCACCTACTTAAATCTAAAAGTCCTTAACGAGGAGAAATAATCAGTTGACTACTACTGCGATTACGAGAAAAAACCTTATTTATAGTTTGCTAACAGGTTTGATTATTGGTATATTTATTGGCGCACCTTTAGGCTGGTTTACACACCAATTTTTTGCCGAACGTCGTCTAGCCGAGGTTTTGATTTGCCGCGAAAAGAACCGCAATCAACCTGAAGCTGTGTTACAGTCGATGTGTGGTTCTAGATTTTAAAGAATTTGTGTTAGATCTATTTCCATTAATTGCTCTTACTTACGTTTTTGTCTGTCTAATAGTCAATGATTTATGGTGTATTGCTATTAACTAACATAAAAAAGTGTGATGTGTAATTATGCATACCTACTTATGTAGTTAGTTATTAATTATATAGCTATTCAACGAATCGGAACAAAACCTGCTTGTTCTACTAATTTTTGTCCTTCATCAGTTGTTAATAAATTAACATAGCTGACTCCTACTTGCTCGTCGAGTTTACCATCGCGTTTGACGATCGCAAACAGCCGACGTGTTAGCGGATAGGAACCGTTAGTAAAAGCTGTTTTGTTCAATACCGTTTCGTTTATACCAACAAAGGGGGTAACAAACATTTCTCCTGACGCTATGGATATGGGAAGAGGATAAATCGTTTTTTGTCCTACAACAACCGAGGCTGAACTATAGCCAATAGCGCCAGGATTAGCAGCAACTTTGAGAATTGCTTCTGTTGCTGTACCAACAACTTGTACATTTTTACCAAACTCCCTTCCGGCTAAAACTCTTTGTTGAACAACATCTGCAGTTCCACTGACTTGAGGAGTAAAACTATATGCTGTAATTGGCAGATCTGAACCTCCTACACTTTTCCAGTTAGTGATTCTTCCTGAAAAAATATCTTGTAGTTGTGCCAAGTTTAGACCCACAATAGGATTACGCGGGTGAATAAAAAAAGTAATGCCATCAATAGCAATAGGAATTTGTTCTAAAGCAAATCCACGCGCTTTTGCTAGGGCGATCTCGTCTTCTTTTAAAGGACGCGACGATAGGGTAAAACTCAATTCACCGTCCAGTAGCATTTTAATACCAGCAGCAGAACCTTGAGGAGTACCAACGGGTTCAACAAAACGCAACTGAAACTGCTTTTGTGACTGGCTAATTGTAGAAAGAATTCCTGGAGAACGCAATGGTGCTAGGGTAGGAGAACCACCGTAATTAAATACTCCTTGAGGAACGTTTGGAACCTCAGCTAAGGTTTTGTAAAAAACAAGATTATTAGTGCGAACTTCTGAAGCGATTGGGCTAAGAATAATAATTTGAATCAATCTGTAGAGTGAAATTGTTACTGCTAAAGCAGTGGCAATAATACCAATTCGTAGTAAGAATTGAATATTAGTGTGGTTATATGGCATAGTGTTTAAGTTCAGTTGTTCATCTTGTGAAAGAACTTTTTCCCTTGAACTTTTTTGATGAGAACTATTATTCTGAGTAATCGCTAAACTGTTTTCTTTTACTTTAACTAAACTCGATTGCTGAAGTTCTCGAATATTTTTTATATCATTTTCACTTTGTTGAAATTTTGGTTTTCCTTGCTCATTTAATGTTTTTGGTGAGATCAAATCGTCATGACTTACAATTCCTTCAATGATGTAATGTTGATAAACTGATAAGTTTGCAATTTGCTGCTCATAGGTTTGTTCGCTAGGGAAGATCACCGTTTCTTGTGCTGAAAGCGGAATAAATAAAGTGATCAATTTTTCTTGACTTAAAGCAGTATGACATTGTTGACGAATTTCAGAAGAAAGGACTACTCCAGGGCGGGCTGGTTCGTAATTCCATAGGTTAGATATAACCTTTGTTTCTACTAAAGTTGATGGATTATTGCGGTCAATAACTGTTAATGGTCCTTTTTGTAAGTAAGTTAAAATCATTTCTAGATGAAAGCTAAGCAGTGTTTCGTCTAAGTAATAACAGGCAAAGTAAGGGATGACACTGCCGTTTTGATCGATTCCATCAGCGTACAACCATCCAAATAATGTTTGTTCAGAAGTGATTTGATATAAGTAAATAGCACGATATCCTAAAGTAGGAGGATTAGAAGGTTCCCAGTAGTATGAAATGATACGATCGCTAAATGCTTTGCGAACTTCAAGCGGCACTTGTTGACTTACAAGCTGTTTCAATCCTCTACCTGCAAAACTCGTGCAATGGAGTTGTCTTAGGAGTAAATCCATCAGCTTACTTGCAAAAAAAAATTAAAACAATACTATCTTGAGGAGAATTTTCAAGCAACTCCCCCACAAATATTAGTAGGTATGTACAGAATCAGCAAGAAATTTCCTAAGTCTGTTAATTACAATAACTTTCAATTCATAAAAAATTTATATTTTCTTCTATTACCAAATTTCTCAGCATTAGTTACGGTGTAAATAATCAAAAAACTGCAAAAATGTCAATAGTGATGGCTTTATCAGCAAATACTTCAGACCAAACAACAAATCAAAATTGCAGCAGTCATAGCGATTTCAATATTGCCAGTATTAGATACGAAAGCTAGCGCTGAAAATTTAAATTATTTTTGAGATTACTGATTGCGCATCAGTGCGATCGCCCGCGTGTTTGGCAAGATAATGAGATTAGCTTGTTTTTGCGCTTAGCAACTCAAGTCGGTTTTGCCATTAGTCAAAGTGATTTTACATGAATTCGCAACCACTCGTTAGCCTAATTCAAGCTCAATCCTACGAACAAGACTTATTGCGAGATGCTTTAGAAACTTTACTACAGCCTTTGGGAGGACTGACTGGTTTTGTCAAGCCAGGCGATCGCGTTTTGCTCAAGCCTAATTTACTGACTGGCTCGCGTCCTGGAAAAGAGTGTACCACTCGTGCTGAATTAGTCTACACCATAGCACAGATGGTTATGGATGTTGGTGGTAAGCCATTTTTAGGAGATAGTCCAGCATTTGGCAGTGCTAAGGGTGTAGCGATCGCCAATGGATATCAGTCATTGATATCTGACTTGCATATCCCTGTTGTAGACTTTCACGGACGACGTTATCAAACTGTCAGTGAAGAATTTAATCACTTGCTGCTGTGTAAAGAAGCGATCGAAGCTGATGTTGTCATTAATCTACCCAAAGTAAAGTCACACAGTCAACTGACATTAACTCTAGGTGTGAAAAATCTTTTTGGCTGCGTTCCAGGAAAAATGAAAGCCTGGTGGCATATGGAAGCAGGAAAAGATCTCAATCGCTTTGGGCAAATGCTCGTCGAAACTGCACGGACAATTAACCCAAACTTAACAATTATTGATGGTATTATTGGACATGAAGGTAATGGTCCCAGTGGCGGCGAACCGCGACAATTAGGTGTATTGGGTGCTGCTGCTGACGTATTTGCTCTGGATCGGGCAATGATAGACCTGCTGCAAGTGCAGCCAGAATGCGTACCAACCATCACCGCGCAAGCTCGTCTGGGACTGTGTGCAGATATTACCCAAATTCAATTTCCCCACTTACATCCTACTGCGCTACAGATCGATGACTGGAAATTGCCAGACGCGCTGACACCGATTGACTTTGGAATGCCCCGCGTGATTAAGTCCACATTTAAACATCTCTACATCCGCTGGATCAAAGAGCCAATCAAAGCTTACGCTGCTGGTCAAAACCAATAAGCGTATTTACTCAAGTGTAAACTTTGCTACGATGAGCAGCTATAAGTTTGGATTAAGCTGTAATCACCCTCCGATTGCTCAAGCAACCGCCATAAAGCTAGCTAATGGCGGTTTTTTATGTTGATAAAGCAGAGAATCAGAAGGTAGTTGGGTAGTAGGGTAGTAATGATCAAATCTTTCCCACACTCCCATCTTACTAGTCACTAGTCACTCATCACTCCTCACATAATTACGGATACAAGAGATAAGATTTGTTGGTTAGCGAACAGTGTGTTAGAAAAGAGTTGCTAAAATGGCAGTAAGAAGGTAGTTTTCTACCTTCTAATGTGTCAAACATTGTTTAGGTTCATTACAACAGGTTCAGTAGAACTTCTTTATGGAATCAAGTAGTAGTCAGTCTGCCAGCTCAGTAGAGAACCCTTCTCATAAGTTGGCAGACATTGTAGGAACAGCAATCGCTTTGTTGACTCTGACAGTCCCACTTGTGGCGATCGCTCAGTACTCTGACAAAAATCTTCTGACAAACGTGCAACCCATATCATATCCTTTGCAAAGAGCAGGAATGAAAACCGGCGAATGGTGATGTAATTTATGTTGGTTTGAAACTGACTTTAGTACTACGGTTAGCTAATGGTGAAGGGTTGTCAGCCCTGGACTTGTTAGTTATGCACTTAGCTAACAGCTAACAGCTAATCGCTTTTTTAATAGCTAAGAGTTTGCAGTTGTCCGTCATACCCTAAAATGCTACACGGGGAGCTAACGGAACTGCACCCTAAATTAGCTGTTAAATTGGAGTGATGTTGTGGACTTAACCCGTATTCCGGCGCAACCAAAACCAGGCGTCATCAATGTTTTAATTGAAATCACCGCTGGAAGTAAAAATAAATACGAATACGATAAAGATTTACAGGCTTTCGCTTTGGATCGAGTTCTGTATTCTTCGGTGCAATATCCTTACGATTATGGCTTTGTCCCTAATACTCTCGCTGATGATGGCGATCCTCTTGATGGTATGGTATTGATGGACGAGCCAACATTTCCAGGGTGTGTGATTGCAGCACGTCCCATTGGAATGTTGATTATGATTGATGGTGGCGATCATGACGAGAAAATTTTGTGTGTTCCCGACAAAGATCCACGCTACCAACACGTCAAATCGCTTGCAGATCTTGCACCACATAGATTAGATGAAATCGCTGAATTTTTCCGTAGCTATAAGAACTTAGAGAAGAAAGTTACAGAAATTCGTGGTTGGCAAGATATTGACCAAGTTATGCCTTTGGTAGAAAAGTGCATTGAGGCAGGTAGCAAACAAGGGCGCAATTCTGAAGCTGAAGCATAATACACACAACCTCAAGAGAAAGCCATTATCATAACGTTAGAGTCGTTTTCTTCAGTTTATTGAAGAACGATTCTAGCACTCAACTCTAGCGCCTCTTTCATGCAACGAACGCTACTATTAGCTAAAATTCACAGTTGCACGCTCACTGCGGCTAATCTGAACTATGTAGGTAGTGTCAGTATCGATCAAATCTTACTCGACGCTGCAGGAATACTACCTTACGAGCAAGTGCAAGTTGTTAACGTTGCCAATGGAGAAAGATTGATTACATATGCGATCGCCGCTCCAGCAAATTCAGGAGCAATTGAGTTAAATGGCGCTGCCGCAAGACTCGGTATGCCAGGCGATCGCTTAATTATTATGACTTATGCACAATTCACACCCGAAGAACTCAAAACTTACTGCCCGACAGTTTTACTAGTAACTGAAAACAATCGTCTCCTTGAAGTCCGACGCTACGATGATTTATTAGCGCAGGTTTGATTCATTGAACGAACACCACAATCAGTTGTCATAGCACCTGGTAGTTCTGTAGTTAACCATTCGTAAAATTCAAGATGTTCTGGACAACAGCTAACGCAACCATGACAACAAGGTGGAATCGGTAACTTTCGCACTCTACCTTTGCGGACGAGTTGCTGTAGCATTCCCCGCAGCGCATCAGCATCAATACTAAAGTGAAGCTCCATTTGGGCAAGCGATACTTTTCCTTGCTGTGCTAGATAGTCTTGAACTTCCCGTAAAATCATCGCTAAAAATGGTTTTTATCCCAATTCGTAATTGTTTATTCTCCCCAGCACCTCAGCACAAGAAGCTACCTATTTGCATCAGCCTTAAAGCGAAACTGTTTAATTCTCGCAGGGCGTACCAGCTTCAAACTAACAAGTGCGATCGCCATAGCAATCGCAAGCCCAATAATCCATGCGATTGAAGTGCCAGGATTGCGCGTAAAGGTAGCTACTTGATAAAACAGCACTGCCGCCCAGTAAGCAAGCCCAGTCGTCCACACTGCAGCAAAGGTTGTCCATCCTAAATTCGTTTCCCGAAAGATCGCACCTGTTGCCGCGACACAGGGAAAGTACAACAGTACAAATAGTAAGTAAGCAAACGCGCCAACCTTACCATCGAAGCGTCTTGCCATTTCCCCAAACGTACCTGTAGTAACTTCTTGCTCCTGTGCAGCAGCGCTGAGTGAACTAACGTCACCAATTGATATCCCCAGCGGGTCGAGTAAGGTATTAGGGAGTTCTGCTAAGTTGGCAGGAATGCTAGCAAATGCCTCGCGAATACCACCCCAGAAGTCAAATGCTTCCTCTGCAACATCCGTTGCTTGTGCCAGTTGACCGTAAAGCGAATCTAGCGTACCAACTACTGCCTCTTTTGCAAAGACACCTGTAAAAATGCCGACTGTCGCTGCCCAATTATCTTGACGAATACCCATAGGAGCAAAAACGGGAGTGATTGAGCGACTCATAGAACTGAGAACCGATTGTTCGCTATCTTCATTACTAAACGAGCCATTTGTACCCACTGAGTTTAATAAGCTCAACACCATGACCATCAACACAATAACCTTACCAGCACGCAACATAAACGCTTTCAAGCGATCCCAAGTACGCAATAGTACGCCCTTAAGCTGCGGTACATGGTAGGGAGGTAACTCCATGATGAATGGGGATGCTTCTCCGCGCAGCAGCGTGTTCTTGAGAACTAAACCTGTAAACACCGCCATAGCAATACCAATGAGGTATAACCCAAACACCACATTTTGACCGCCAATCGGGAAGAATGCTGCTGCAAATAGTGCATAAACGGGTAAACGTGCGCCGCAAGACATGAAAGGATTCATCATTACCGTCAGGAGGCGATCGCGTCGGTTTTCTAACGTGCGCGTCGCCATAATTGCAGGTACGTTACAGCCGAATCCGACTAACATCGGTACAAACGATTTACCAGGAAGTCCGACAAAGCGCATAAAGCGATCCATCACAAACGCCGCCCGCGCCATATAGCCCGAATCTTCCAAAATTGACAAAAACAAAAATAGCAATCCAATGATCGGAATAAACGTGGCGACCGTTTGTATTCCTCCCCCTACACCATGCGCCAGCAGAATTTTCAACCACTCAGGGCTACCAATTTGCGCTAGCCACTCCCCAAAGCCATCGACAAGGATTGTCCCTGTGAAAATGTCAAAGAAATCAATGAAGGCACTGCCAACATTGATCGTGAGCATAAACATCACGTACATCAACGCCAGAAAAATCGGAATACCAAGCCAGCGATTGAGGACGACGCGGTCGATTTTATCAGAAACGCTGCTACTGACTTGTCGAGTCCGTTCTGCGGCTCCTTGAATTAAACGGCGCACAAATTCGTAACGACTATCCGCAACTAAAATGTCGATATCTTCGCTTAACACCTGATGAATTTTGCGGCGATTTTCCACGATAAGTTTGTATAACTCTTGTCCGCGCAATTCAGGCGCAATCGATTCGTATTCGAGTAACTTGATGGCGTTCCAGCGTGGATCGACGACACGATCGTGACTGTGTTGCATCACTAAAGGAACAAGCTGCGCGATCGCGTCTTCAACGACTGGTGGATAGGCAACGTAGGTATGTGGTTTGGTCAGTTTTTGCAGTTGCTGATAAATTTTCTCCCGTAGTTCCTCTAAGCCCTCCGCCCGCTTTGCTACAATGGGTACAACTGGACAACCAAGGCGTTGTGCGAGAATGCCAAGCTCGATGCGTAAGTTTTGTTGGGCGATATCCATCATATTCAACGCGACTACCATCGGTAGGCGCATTTCTAAAATTTGCGTGGTGAGATAGAGATTTCGCTCTAAATTTGAAGCATCAACAATGTTGACAATTAGCTCAGCCTCACCAGAAAGAAGATAATTGCGGGCAATGGTTTCATCGAGTCCGGTTTCTGTATCTGTAGCATCAAGCGAGTACACTCCTGGTAAATCAACGATCGCAACATGCCAACCGCGATCGCGATAGCTACCCTCTTTGCGTTCGACTGTCACTCCAGACCAATTTCCGACACGTTGATTAGCACCAGTCAGTGCATTAAATAATGTTGTCTTACCACAGTTGGGATTACCCGCCAGCGCAATTGTCCGCTTCGTCACGATTGCACCTCCTCAATACGCAGGGCATCGGCTTCGTCTTTGCGCAAACTGAGGTGGAAGCCTCGCACTTCAATTTCGATTGGATCGCCAAGAGGCGCATGACGGGTGACAGTAAACTCGGTTCCTGGAGTGAGTCCCATCGGTAGCAATTTTTCTCGGTAGGCGCGGGCTGTTTGTTCATAACCAACGACACGCCCTCGGCAACCTACTGCCAAATTCCGTAGTTTGGCATTCATCTTGTCTTCCCTGTGCTGAGCAATTTGATATACCGCTGTTACTAAAACTTTGTGCGCCATGCCTGCACCAAGACCAATGCGGGTGTCTTGAATACCCACCACTACAGAACCACTGCTAGTACGGCTAACGATCTGAAGCTCGCATCCTAAAGTTAAACCCATATCAATCAAACGACGTGCTAATCCATCTTCGCCATTAAGTTTGACAATCCACACGCGATCGCCAACATTTGCCATTGCTAAGGGAAACGATGTTTGGGCTGTATGCGCGTTGCTCTGTTCTTCGTAGGATTTAGGTGTTCCACCAAAAAATGTAAACTCCCATCCTTTACGACTTTGGGGGTGTTGTACATTGTTCGGGTCTTTCATGCGATCGCTCTCCCGAATTACTTACAATCATTCTCATTTTATTTAAAAATATTCTCAAATAAAGTTAAAAAAAAATCAGTTTTTAAGAGAAATTTTATATTTAAATTTACAAATCTTGATTCTTATTGCCAAGAATAAACTGAAGCAGCAAAAATCAAGAATATACCGCAAACGCCTTTATTTCCTCGATTAGAAGCATTTAATATACTTTGTCAAGTGAGTAATCACTTATTGATGTGAAGGATATCAACTTTATATTTATTGCAAATAATCTTCATTTATTAAGTGCAGTACATTAATTAACTATCACACCTTATTAGCCACTAGCCACTAACTACTAGTCACTCTTAATTCACAACTCAAAACTTTATAAGCGATCGCGTCACTAAAGCAATAACTTGGGTCATCTTTTGGAGTTGCTGTGTGAGTGCACCACTTCTAAGTAAAGCTTCAGCTTTCGCGATTCCCGATGGCATATCTGGACAAACGCCACACCGCCAGAGATAAAAACCACCGTTCCACAAAGCTGTTTGCATTAATTCAGATGGTTGCCCTTGCAACATAGATTGCATCGCCTCTAATAGCTGCGTCGTCGATTCTAACGGGACATTCTTAGTCGTAAAGCCGTAGTCGCGGGGAACGAGGTGCAAGCGCTCAATTGGTTCGTCAGGATTCGGTGTCGATAAGCCAATAATTGCGGTGCGATCGCGGGGCAGGTCGCAACTTCCTTCTAATCCTTTGACTGTTGTAAAGTGCTGAGTTCCTCGTATAGCAAAGGCAGTTTGAAACATACCTTCTGTTGGTGGATGAACGTAGCCAGCAACGATATGTGCATCTCCAGCGTACGGACACCAAATCAGTTCCATTGTGGCAAACGGCGGACGTTTACCAACTTGGTCGCGGTATTCAAATAGACCTTGAGCTAAGGGAAAATGCTGAGGCAGATAAATAAATCCTACGCCAGTAGCCTCGAACACCTGTTGCGTTTGTACAAGTGATAGCTTCGTCCAATCAACGCCTAATCCTTGCCAAATATCAACCAATGGTAATCCATATTTAGTCGGTAAGCGATCGCCACCATGCATAATAACAGGTTGTCCTGCTGCTGATAGTAGTAAAGCCGTAATCGGGCTAATCGGTGCGGTACGCGATCGCCCGTCATAAGGTAAGCCCAAAACAAAAACACGTTGGGCTGTAGTCATTGGTTGCAGTTTAGGACCAAGTTGATCGTAAGCATCAAGCATTCCCGCCAACTCTTCTCCTGTAGGGCGCTTGATCCGGTGCGCAATCAGAAACGCCCCAATTTGGGCTGGAGTTACTTCTTGCAGTAAGATCATCCGAGTTGCAGTTGCGGCTTCATCTCGCGTGAGACTTTCACCGGTATGATTACCGCTACCCACTTTTTTTAGCAAATCCCGAAATGCATTGCTCATTGCGATCGCTCAATCAAATAGATCATGGGTCAAGAGTTCAAGCCTAGCACTATCGCACCTGCAAATCTTCGATAGCTTGATTTCTTCCTTGGTGCTGTTCAAACTGCGGAATAACTAGTTTCTTCACTAATTGCCAAAAATGCTGAATTGGCGGAATTTGTAAGCGATCTTGCGTTGTTACCATGACAACTTGGCGCGTTAAGCCAGAATCTACACCTGTCATTGAATCGCTACTTGCAAGAGAACGCACTGCTAAGGTCGGATCTTGGCTTGCTTCGACTAATGCAGAACGTGGTAGCAATGCAATTAATTCACCTTGGCGTACAACTCCGCGAAAAGCATCAAGGGTATTCACTTCTAAAACAGCTTGGAGTGTTGCGCCAAACCGTTCAAATCGTTCTTGCACGAGACGCTGCATTCCGTAACCATCTTTAAAAACAACTTGTGGATAGCGAACCAACTCAAACCAAGGAACTTTATCAAACTGTGCAAGGGGATGATCTGCTGCGGTTAACACCTCAATCGGTTCGTCATATAACACTTCGACTGCCATTTCAGAACCTGTTGTGAGCAAGCGATTGTTCATCACAATTGCCAAATCTACAAGTCCATCTTTAAGGACTTTGAGTGCGCGATCGCTTCCTAAAGAAGTCACGCGCAATTGAATCTCAGGATAGTCATGGCAAAACTGCTGCAAAACAGGGGGTAAGCAGTTAGAACAAATCGAATGAATCGCCGCAATACACAATTCAGGCTGCTTTCCAGCAACTAAATCCGCCAATTCTTCTTTAATTGTCCGCCACTCTTGACAAATCTTCCGCACTCTGGGTAATACACGTTCACCTCCTAAAGTCAGCGTTACACCTGTAGTGCGATGAAACAACGATAAGCCCAAATCGGCTTCCAGCGCTTGAATTTGGCGACTGATGGTCGATTGAGTTACACCGCATTTGCGTGCTGCTTGTTGAAAACTACCTGTCTCCGCGATCGCCAAAAAGGCTTGCAACTGCTCTAGCCGCATTTTGTGTAGCCTGAATCACATTTAAGGCTTACACTAACTTAGCGGATTTAGGATAGTAATTTCGTAGAGATTGATACAGCAAGAAGGAGGAGTGAGGGGTGAGGAATGAGTGAATAAAGTGACTAGTGATTAGTTTTGAGTTTTGAATGTAGAGAAAAAGAGCGATTAGTGGTTAGCATACAAGTATTCTTCTGTTTTCCTGCAAAGCTCTCAATTCAACCATTCAGAAAGCGCGATTGCAACTCCTTGTTTGAGTTCTGGGGCTACATCGCTTGTGGCGATTTGTTGGAGTTGTTTGTAGGCAATTTCTGGTGCAAGTTGTTTGAGTGCCGCGATCGCATGCAGTTTTACTACACGCTCTGAATCAGCTAATAATTGGATTAAGGGTTCTATTGCTTGTAATTGTCCCAGGTATCCCAGTGATAAAGCAATGACTCCCCTGATACGCCCAGTTTCAGTTGCCGGATGTTGCAAATGCAGCATATTGATTAATATATTGGCAGCTTTCACTTGATTATTTGGTTGTTCAACTTGCCCTAGAACTGTAATAATTTCTTGACATACAGCGACTGATGGCGACTGCTCCAAAAAAGAGGAAAGATGATCTAAAGCGAGGTTTGATTCAATTCTACCTAAAGCCCGAAGAATTTCTATTTGGAGAGACTCTGGTGTGTGTGGTGATTGCAGTACTTGATTTAAGCCAATCACAGCAGGATCTGTCCCTAAACGCCCTAACGCGATCGCCGCAGCATGACACACATCAAGATTGAAATCGTACAGTTTTGGTAAGATACGTGCAGTAAGGTCTAATTCTGCGCACAAGTCAGTCCGAAAGCCTAAACCTAACACAGCTTCGCGCCTTACAGGAGCAGCAATATCATCCAAAGCATTGAGTAATACTGGTGCAATTCGCGGATCGTGAAAACTACTCAAAGCTTCAATTGCCACAGCACGAATATTCGCTTGGGGATCGCTGATAATACTCAGTAGTGGTGCTATTGTTTCTGAACGCCGGATATAAGCAAGCGATCGCACTGCAAGTAACCGCGTATTTTCATCATCTAATAACTCTGTTAGGACTGTAACGGCATTACTGCCAATTTGTCCGAGTGCTGTTGCGGCAATTGCCTGGAGTTCTTCATGATGAGTTGTTTTGATCAGTTCTACTAAAGCAGCGATCGCCTGTGGGTGGTCAAATTCGCCTAGAGTCCGCGCAGCAAACCAACACAGTTCCTCATCGTCATCTTCTAAGATTTCTACCAGAGGAGCGATCGCGCTTGTCCCTAGACGGGGAATTAGTTTTGCAACGTCCCAGCGTTGTTGGAAATCTCCTGCAAGTAACACAGCAATTGCAAAATCAAGGAGTTGCGTTGCTTCGGGTGCAGTGTTTATATTACCTTGCTCGCGCTTTTTCCCAGGAATTAGCTGCTGCAAACATTGTACGAGTAATGACCAGTTACTTGCACTCAACGCTGAGTGTGCTTGCTCCAACTTGAGTTGAATACTTGTGTTCACGATCGCTTTGTATGCAGATTAAAATTAGCTTAACTTGACCACAACCAATTATTTTGGCTTTTCGATGAGTTAGTTGTTGCTGGAACTGAAAATATTTTATCTGCTGCAATCTAGTCACTATTGCATTAAAGATACAGTTTGCCCAAAACGTTGATAGCTGGTTAATCGCAGTAGTCATTATCTTCACAAAACTTAAGCAAATAGCTTTGTCAATCTATAGTTAAAGCTTTTAGCAATACAGGCTTCTCAATTATGCGTGTTTTGCATCTACCTTACGACTGAGCTTATTGCAAAAAGAGCATCGATTTGATGCATTTTCTTCATATTCTGAAATATTTAGTTACATAAGATACGAAATTACTTGCAATGTAATTCTAACTTGGATGTTGTCAGGCGCATTCAGCAAACAGATGTTTCTGATGTAGCCGTAAGCTTCGCAATCCCGCAATACAAAAAAGGAAATATTCATTTTGTTCTAATCAGCAGTCTGCGTAACTATCTATACGACTTTTCGTTTTCAAACAGAATAACCTAACAAACTAAGCAGCTTTAGCATCAGCAGACTACTTTTTTTCAGATCCAGCGCGCACAAAGGCAATGAGGGGACACTATGACAGAAGCAGCCAAGAAGGAAACCCTAAATAAATTCGAGAAATTCAAAGCCGAGAAAGATGGTCTTGCTGTCAAAGACGAACTAGAACATTTTGCAGCGATCAGCTGGGAAGCAATAGACGAAACTGATCGCGACCATCGACTCAAATGGGTAGGACTATTCTTTCGCCCTGTGACTCCTGGTAAGTTCATGATGCGGATGCGCATACCCAACGGTGTCGTCACAAGTCATCAGATGCGAGTATTAGGTGAGGTGGTGCAACGCTATGGTGATGACGGCAATGCAGACATCACTACTCGGCAAAATATTCAGTTACGTGGAATACGAATTGAAGACTTTCCCGATATTTTTAGTCGGTTTCGTGCCGCAGGATTAACCAGTGTTCAGTCGGGAATGGACAATGTGCGTAATATTACTGGCGATCCAGTAGCTGGACTTGATGCAGATGAGTTATTTGATACGCGCGAGTTAGTCTGCCAAGTGCAAGATATGATTACCAATAATGGTGAGGGTAATCCAGAGTTTACGAACTTGCCACGCAAATTTAATATTGCGATTACAGGCGGGCGCGACAACTCGGTTCATGCTGAAATTAACGATTTGGCATTTATTCCTGGATTTAAAAATGATACTTTCGGCTTCAACGTCATTGTTGGTGGTTTTTTCTCTGCCAAGCGCTGCGATGCGGCAGTTCCTCTCAATGCTTGGATACCACCAGAAGATGTTGTTGCAGTATGTAGAGTGGTTTTAGAAATCTTTCGGGATAGTGGACTGCGAGCAAATCGCCAAAAGTCACGCTTAATGTGGCTAATTGATGAGTGGGGAATTGAGAAATTCCGCACTGAAGTTGAAAAAAAACTAGGTAAGGAACTACAACCCGCCGCCGAAAAAGATGAAATTGATTGGGAAAAACGCGACCATGTTGGAGTTTTTCGCCAAAAGCAAGCAGGGTTAAATTATGTAGGTTTACATATTCCAGTGGGACGGCTTTATGCTCAAGATATGTTTGAAATTGCCCGACTCGCTGAAGTTTACGGAGATAGCGAAATTCGGCTTACGGTAGAGCAAAACTTGATTATTCCCAATATTCCCGATTCGCGCTTAGATGCATTTTTAGCTGAACCATTGTTACAGCGCTTTTCGATTAGCCCTGAAACACTAACTAGAGGCTTAGTTTCTTGTACTGGTGCTCAGTTTTGCAACTTTGCCTTGATTGAAACCAAAAACCGAGCTTTGGGAATGATTAAGGCACTCGAAAGTGAACTACATTTTACACGCCCAGTGCGCATTCATTGGACAGGATGTCCGAATTCTTGCGGTCAACCACAAGTTGCAGATATTGGATTAATGGGTACTAAAGTTCGGAAAAATGGCAAGGCAGTGGAAGGAGTTGATATCTACATGGGTGGCAAAGTGGGCAAAGATGCGCACTTGGGGACTTGCGTTACTAAAGGGATTCCTTGTGAAGACTTACAGCCAGTGTTACGGGATTTGCTCATTGAGCATTTTGCAGCGCAGCCTAAGCAAGAAGCAATCAGCGCTAGGTAAGTAGCGATCTTTGAAACTGATTTAGCAACAATTCAACTGAAACCAAGAAGATGACCAAGTTTACGAGAAGGCAATTTATTTTCACGGCTGGTACGGCTGCTGCTGCTTCTGCCTTGATGCATGGCTGTGCTAGCAGTAATTCTACAGCGACAAATAGTGGAAGTACAGTTCCGGCGGCTAATATTGACCCAGCCGATGCACCTGAAGTAACGACTGCAAAATTAGGATTTATTGCGCTTACAGATGCTGCACCGTTAATTATTGCCAAAGAAAAAGGCTACTTTGACAGATATGGAATGACGGATGTCGAAGTAGCGAAACAGGCATCTTGGGCAGTTACCCGTGACAATTTAGTTCTTGGTTCTGGTGGCGGCGGAATTGACGGCGCGCATATTTTGACTCCCATGCCTTACATGATGTCTTTGGGAACGATTACGCAAGGCAATCGCGTGCCAATGTACATCTTGGCACGACTAAATACGAATGGTCAGGGAATTTGCCTATCTAATACTTATAAGGAATTGAACGTTGGTTTAGATAGTTCTCCACTGCAACAAGCTTTTGCACAACAAAAATCTGCTGGCAGGGAACTTAAATCAGCGGTAACATTTCCTGGAGGAACCCACGATCTTTGGATGCGTTATTGGCTAGCTGCGGGTGGTATTAATCCTAACAGTGATATCTCCCTAATTGTTGTTCCACCTCCACAAATGGTACAGAACGTGCGCGTGGGCAACATGGAAACTTTCTGTGTAGGTGAACCTTGGCCTGCACAAACGGTTACACAAGGCATTGGTTATACTGCCCTCACAACTGGCGAACTGTGGAAAGATCATCCAGAAAAAGCTCTTGCAATGCGGGCAGATTGGGTAGATAAACATCCTAAAGCAACTAGAGCAATTCTTATGGCAGTGCAAGAAGCTCAGCAGTGGTGTGCGCTACCAGAGAACAAAGAAGAAATGGCGAATATCGTTGCTAATCGTCAGTGGTTGGGAGTACCAGCAAAAGATATTTTAGGTCGTTTCCAAGGTCAGTACGACTATGGTACAGGTCGCGTAGAAGACTATAGCAACACATTGTTGATGAAGTTCTGGCGTGATAATGCCTCCTATCCTTACAAGAGTCACGATCTGTGGTTTTTAACCGAAAACATTCGTTGGGGTTATATTCCAGGAGAGACTGACACGAAAGCGCTCGTCGATCAAGTTAACCGCGAAGATCTGTGGCGCGAAGCCGCCCAAGCAATTGGTGTTCCTGCAGATGAAATTCCTCAAAGTACTTCCCGTGGTGTGGAAACCTTCTTTGATGGCGTGCAGTTTGATCCAGAAAATCCAACAGCATATTTGAATAGTTTAAAAATCAAAAAAGCCTAATTGAGCGCTAAAACTTGCAAGTTATAAGAACACGGGACAGGAGAATAAAAAAGAATGACAGTACTTGGTAGCCGCTCAAAGAAGAGCAGCAAATTGGGAAAAGCAATGCCCGCTGTAACGAAATACGTAGTGCCCCCACTAGTGGCGATCGCTGTTATTTTAGTCATCTGGCAGCTGATTTTCTCAGGTCCAGATGCTAACTTACCTGGTCCAATTACTGTACTGCAAGAAACTTGGGATCCTTTAATTATCGATCCGTTTTTTGACTATGGTGGGACGAATAAAGGATTGGGTCTGCAAATCCTCGCAAGTTTAGGTAGAGTTGCTATCGGCTTTTCCTTAGCGGCGATCGTTGGGATTGCATTAGGTATTCTTGTCGGAATTAGTCCCTTTGTTTATCGCGCACTAGACCCTCTATTTCAGGTATTACGTACTGTACCACCTTTGGCATGGCTACCACTTTCGCTAGCAGCATTGCAACAATCTGATCCCTCAGCAATTTTTGTTATTTTTATTACAGCAATTTGGCCGATTATCATTAATACAACTGTAGGAGTGCAGCAGATTCCCCAAGACTACAGAAACGTTGCTAAAGTGCTGCGTCTATCGGGACCAAAGTTTTTTTGGAAAATTTTGCTTCCTTCAGCAGTTCCCTATATTTTTACTGGTTTGAGAATCGGGATTGGCTTATCTTGGTTAGCGATCGTTGCAGCAGAAATGTTAACCGGCGGTGTAGGAATCGGCTTCTTTATCTGGGATGCTTATAACAGTTCTCGGTTGAGTGAAATTATTCTGGCACTGGTTTATGTCGGGATCGTTGGTTTAATCCTCGATAGGCTTGTTGCTTTCGTTGCATCTAAAGTTGTCCCAGAAGAGCAAAAGGGTTAGTGGAGTGATTAAGTTGCTAGTGACAGAGAAGTTCGTATGTAGTATTTCTCATCTGCACCTGAAGCTTCCTCTGCTATTTTAACTCCCTGACCCTCGACCCCTAACCCCTGATCCCTCATTGATTAAGTTATGAAAGTATTTGTAGAAGTCGATCACATCGATCAGGAATTCTCACTACCGAATGGCGGTACTTACGTAGCGCTACGCAATATTGAACTAAAAATTCAACAAGGTGAATTCATTTCTTTAATTGGACACTCTGGCTGCGGTAAATCAACACTACTGAATATCATTGCAGGGCTAAATCGTCCAGCAAGAGGCGGGGTACTGCTCGAAGGGCGACAAGTTACAAAGCCTGGTCCTGACCGGATGGTGGTGTTTCAGAATTACTCATTATTACCTTGGTTAACAGTACGGGAAAATATTGCTTTAGCAGTTGATGAAGTAATGAGCAATGTCCCAAAAGGCGAACGCCGAGGTATTGTTGAGCATCATATTGATTTAGTCGGGCTGCGTCATGCGGCAAATAAACGACCAGGAGAAATTTCTGGGGGGATGAAACAGCGGGTAGCGATCGCCCGTGCCCTTTCTATTCGTCCAAAATTGCTATTGCTAGATGAACCGTTTGGTGCATTAGATGCTTTGACTCGTAGCGGTTTGCAAGATCAGTTGATGAAGATCTGCGAAGAAAACCACATGACGTGTGTGATGGTAACGCACGATGTCGATGAAGCTTTGCTGCTATCAGATCGCATTGTCATGCTGACGAATGGACCCGAATCGCATATCGGACAAATTCTCGAAGTTCCCTTCCCGCGTCCGCGTCATCGCTTGGAAGTTGTGAATCATCCCAACTACTACAGCTTGCGTAATGAAATTGTTTATTTCCTAAATCAGCAAAAACGTGCGAAGCAGCGTAAGGCACAGCAAACCGTGGCAATCGCCCGCAATGGTTTAGAAAAAGTCAATTTGGAAATTGGTTTTGTTCCACTAACCGATTGTGCTCCCTTGGTTGTGGCAAAAGAGAAAGGATTTTTTGAAAAATACGGTTTAGATCAAGTTATTTTGTCACGCGAACCAAGTTGGAAAGTGCTTGCCGAAGGTGTTGCAACACGCCGCTTGGATGCTGCGCAAATGACTGCAGGAATGCCCTTAGCAATGACGCTAGGAATAGGTGGTAAAGCCCCGCAACCAGTCGTTACAGGGTTAGTTCTAGCACGCAATGGTAATTCAATTACTTTGAGCAAGCGGTTTTATGATGAAGGAGTCAGGACGCTTGCTGATTTTAAAGCGGCGATCGCCAGAACACCCGATAAAGTACATACTTTAGGTATGGTGCATCCGGCATCAATGCATAACTTGATGCTACGATACTGGCTTTCTTCAGTAGATATTGATCCTGATTTGGATGTAAGCCTAACGGTGATTCCGCCACCGCAGATGGTTGCTAACCTCAAAGCTGGGAATATTGATGGCTACTGTGTTGGTGAACCTTGGAATTCCCGTGCAGTTAAGGAAGATTTAGGTTTTGTTATTGCCACTGACTTAGATATCTGGAACGGACACGTCGAGAAAGTTTTAGGCGTACGCGAAGACTGGGCAAATCAACACCCAGAAACACATTTTGCTTTAATCAAAGCCTTGCTTGAGGCGTGCGAATACTGTGACGATCGCCGCAATCGCGAAGAAATTGTCACGCTGTTAGCGCGACCTGAGTACATCGGTGCCGCACCAGAGTACATTCGCCCTGGATTTATTGACGAATACGCACGCGGTAACGATACAGAACCCGAAATGCTGTTGCGGTACAACCAGTTTTATATTGACCGTACTAATTGTCCGTACCGCGTTGAGGGGCTTTGGATGATGACGCAGCTGGCACGGTGGGGCATTACACCTTTCCCGAAAAACTGGATTGAAATCTTGGAGCGAGTGCAGCGTGTTGATTTATTCGGTGCAGCAGCAAGAGATCTTGATTTGCTAGATGTAGAACCTGACCGTGGTTCAATTCACTTCTTTGATGGCACTGTGTTCAATCCTGATGACCCAATTCGCTATCTCAATAGTCTCAAATTCAAGCGCAATGTGCGGATTGAAGAAGTTGTCATTGATGCAATGCCAGCAGCCGTTTAGAGAGGAGTGAGGGATGAGTAGCTAGTTCCCTAACTCCAGTTGCCTCTAAATTTGAAAAGCTTTGAACTGTCATCCTTACTAATACATATATGCAAACTCTGAACACCACCGCTCTTAAAAGACCTGAAGTTCTCAACGGCGATCCTTTTCTTGTCATCGATAACGTCTCTAAAATTTATCCGACACCTACGGGTCCCTACACGGTGTTAGATGGCATTAATCTCACGGTTTATGAAGGTGAATTTATCTGTTTGATTGGTCACTCTGGTTGTGGTAAATCGACGCTTTTAGATATGGTGTCAGGATTTCGCAAGCCGAGTGAAGGTGAAGTCAGACTGCAAACCAAACGCATCACTGAACCTGGTCCCGATCGCATGGTGGTGTTTCAAAATTACTCACTCTTACCTTGGTTGAGCGCCTTTGAAAATGTATATTTAGGAATTGATTCGGTTTATCCAAACAAACCCAAAGCTGAAAAAGTAGCGATCGCCAACGAACATCTCGCAATGGTTGGACTTGCAGATGCAGCCAATAAAAGACCTAGAGAACTTTCTGGCGGCATGAAACAGCGCGTATCAATTGCGCGGGCTTTAGCGTTGCGTCCTAAAGTTTTAGTGTTAGATGAACCTTTTGGTGCGCTTGACCCAATCACTAGAGAGGAACTGCAAGAAGAACTGCTGAAAATTTGGAGCGATCATCAAGTAACAGTACTAATGATTACGCACGATATTGACGAAGCATTGTTCTTAGCAGATCGCTTGGTTATGATGACGAATGGTCCAGCGGCAAATATTGGGGAAATTATGAATATTCCCTTCCCACGCCCCCGCAACCGTGCCCGCATCATGGAAGATCCCGAATACTATAATCTACGCAACCAAGCGCTTGATTTTCTCTATCGCCGTTTTGCACACGCAGATGAGTAGAGAGGGATAAGGAGTGAGGGGGAGTGGCTAGTTACTAGTGAATAGTCATTAGTTTTGAATTTTGAGTTTTGTTAGCGTAGCGGTGCCTTAGCACGTTTTGAATTACAAAGAATTCTCATAACTTTTTAAACTCATAACTCATAACCCAACACTTCACGACTCATAACTCTCTATCTCCTCTATCCCAACTCCTTTAGTTTTCTTGCCTATCGAGGGATATCAACAATGACCGATACAACTAGAACCCTCTGTCCCTATTGTGGTGTAGGCTGCGGTTTGGATGTGTCGCCGCCAGCACAGCCAGGGAAGGCAATTCATCGAGATAGCCAAGGTAATCCGATTTGGAAGGTGAAAGGCGATCGCAATCATCCTTCGAGTCAAGGCATGGTTTGTGTCAAAGGCGCAACAATCGCTGAATCAATTGATAAAAACCGCTTGCGTTACCCTATGCTGCGCGACTCCTTAGATCAACCGTTTCGCCGCGTGAGTTGGGATGAGGCTTTAACACACATTGTGAGTCGGATGCGATCGCTGTGTGCAACTCAAGGAGCCGATGCTATATGTATGTATGGTTCAGGGCAAATGCAAACCGAGGATTACTACGTTGCGCAAAAACTGCTTAAAGGTTGCCTAGGAACGAATAACTTTGACTCGAATTCCCGCTTGTGTATGTCATCAGCTGTTGCCGGCTATGTGCAAAGCTTGGGTGCGGATGGTCCTCCATGCTGCTATGAGGATTTAGATTTAACCGACTGCGCCTTTATTATTGGCTCGAACGCTGCTGAATGTCACCCAATTGTTTTTAATCGCCTGCAGAAACACCACAAGAAAAACCACAACGTCAAAATGATTGTGGTCGATCCACGTCGCACTCCTACTGCTGAAGTTGCTGACTTACATTTAGCAATCCATCCAGGGACAGATATTGATCTACTCAATGGCATTGCCCATCTACTATTACATTGGGGCTATTTTGAGTCTGAGTTTGTTAGTGAGTGTACAGCAAACTTTCCGGCGTTTGCTGAGGTGATTTCCCATTATCCACCTGACGTTGTTGCTAGAAGATGTGGCATATCAGTTGAGGACTTGGAAACATCTGCCCGCTACTGGGGAACAAGTAAGCGCGTTCTTTCGCTGTGGTCAATGGGAGTGAATCAATCTACTGAAGGCACAGCCAAGGTACGTGGCATTATTAACTTGCACCTCATGACTGGGCAAATTGGTAAGCCTGGGTGTGGTCCTTTTTCCCTCACAGGTCAACCAAACGCAATGGGTGGACGAGAATCAGGAGGATTGTGTAATTTATTACCAGGATACCGTCACGTTCAAAATGCTCAAGAAAGAGCAGAAGTTGAGAAATTTTGGGGCATTCCCGCAGGCAGAATTTCATCCAATTGGGGGCGTACCGCGTGGGACATGATTACAGGTTTAGAAACAGGAGATGTTGGGTTACTCTGGATTGTCGCAACGAATCCGGCTGTGAGTTTACCTGATGTCAAGCGTGCCCAAGCTGCATTACTGCGATCGCCTTTTACGGTGTATCAAGACGCATACTATCCCACTGAAACCGCAGCGTATGCACACGTATTACTACCTGCAGCGCAATGGGGTGAAAAAACGGGCACAATGACCAATTCTGAGCGGGTTGTGACGTTATGTCAGGCATTTCGTCCACCTGTAGGGGAAGCCAAGCCTGATTGGGAAATTATTGCAGAAGTTGGGCGACGCCTAGGATTTACCGATAAATTTCCTTTTGCAAATTCGGCAGAAGTTTATGCTGAGTATGTTCAATTAACACGCGATCGCCCTTGCGATATGACGGGACTTAGTCACGCGAGGTTAGCCCAAGGTCCGATACAATGGCCATACCCTGATGAAGCAAAACAGGAAAAACTAGCAGAAAGTTTGCACACAGTTACAGTGAGTGTTAAACGATTGTATACAAATTTGCGGTTTGCAACACCTGATGGACGGGCGCGATTTAGTGCTTATCACTCGCGAGGACTGGCTGAACCTCCTGATGCAGAGTATCCGTTTGTACTCACAAATGGAAGACTATACGGTCACTGGCATACCCAAACACGTACAGGAAGAATTGAAAAAATTAAACAAATGCATCCGCAACCCTTTCTGGAAATTCATCCTCGTGATGCAGCAAAGCTAAAGATTCAAGAAAATGATTTGGTAGAAGTGCGATCGCGGCGCGGAAAAGCACACTTTCCGGCGAAAGTTACTAAAGCGATCGCACCTGGGACACTTTTTATTCCTATGCACTGGGGCGCACTTTGGGGAGATGAAACTGAAGCTAATGCCCTCACGCACCCTGAACGCGATCCCGATTCGCATCAACCTGAACTGAAAGCCTGTGCCGTACAACTGATTCCTGCCGCACTGAAAACAAATGCCAGTAAATTAACAGACAACTTTCAACAGAATCAGTCAAACGAAATCATAGTACGCATCACTTCTTAACTAGGCAGGCAAGATGCCTGCTGCACACGCCACTCCACTAGCACCCTAACCCCTCGACGCCAGTTGCTACAACGGAGGACACCTCCGCAATGCACTGGCTCCCCCTCGCGCCTCATCCCTTTTAATACACTTCTGGTACGAAAAACTGCTCATTTTTGGGAGGGCGGATATAATCGCTACCAGGCTGTCTTGGTGGTAGTTCCATTGGTTGAGGAACAATGTCTTGATAGTGAATTTTGCTCAAAATATGACTGATGCAATTAAGACGGGCGCTTTTTTTATGGTCAGCTTCTACAGTAAACCAAGGCGCTTCAGGAATATTTGTATGTGCAAACATCACATCTTTAGCTTTGGAATATTCTACCCAGCGATCGCGTGATTCAATATCCATAGGGCTAAGTTTCCATCGTCTTGCTGGATCGCTAGCGCGCGATTGAAAGCGACGTTCCTGTTCTTCATCGCTAATCGAAAACCAGTATTTCAGTAAAATCATGCCAGAACGAACTAACATCCGCTCAAATTGAGGACAGGAAAATAAGAATTCCTCGTATTGTTCTTCTGTACAGAAACCCATTACCCGTTCTACACCAGCGCGATTGTACCAACTGCGATCGAAGAGTACAATCTCCCCTGCACCTGGTAAATGAGGTACATAACGTTGAAAATACCATTGCGACTTTTCATGATCCGATGGTGTTCCTAAAGCAACTACTCGACAACCACGAGGATTTAAAGAATCAACAATTCGCTTGATTGTGCCACCTTTACCAGCCGCATCACGCCCCTCAAAAATTATTCCTACTCGTAAGCCTTGGTGCTTTACCCAATACTGGAGTTTTACCAATTCGACTTTCAACTGAGATAATTCTTGCTTATAAACTTTCTTTTTTAATTTCTTTTTTGTAGCTTTCTCTTTTTCTGTCGTTTCTTTGGAAGCAACTCCATTTTTATCGGCTGATTTCATTTTTTTATTCCATATTTTTAATTTTAAACTAATGATTTCACATCCTAAAGGGTGAAAAAATATTATTAAATTGTAGTGTGTTTTACAGTTTATGAATTATATTTTAAATTTCTGCCACAAGCTGTCAATGATGAACATACTATTAAATTGAGGGAAGATTAACACAAAAAGACAACTCAATAGTTGAAATTTTGCTAGCCACTCACTCCTTGCACTCTATGCTGCCATCATCAGGAAGTTCCAAGTCTAGCAAGCCGCCATCTCAATTGACGAAGTTCTTAGTTTGTGGACTAGGTAGTTTAGGACAACACTGCGTTGCAGTTTTGAAAGACTATGGTGTTGCCGTGAGTGCAATTGATTTAATCCTGCCACAAAATTGGGAAGTTCCTGAGTTACCAAACTTATTAGATGATTTAGCAATCGGAGATTGTCGTCAAGCGGCCATTTTAGAACAAGTTAAAATTCGTGAGTGTCGTTCTATTCTTTTAGTAACTAGCGATGAGCGAGGAAACACAGAAGCAGCATTTGCAGCACGATTATTAAATCCAGATATTCGCTTGATTCTACGTTCTGATAAGCAAAATCTCAATCAACTTTTAAGTCAGAATCTCGGCAATTTCGTTGCATTTGAGCCGAGTCAACTATCAGCAGCAGCATTTGCTTTAGCAGCTTTAGGCGATCAAACCTTAGGTTATTTTAACTTAGAAGGACAATTGTTGCGGGTAGTTAAGTATCAAATTAAACCAGGCGATCGCTGGTGCGATCGCTGGTGGGTACATGGGTTAAATACTCGCAATCGTCGCATCTTGAGTCATACTGCAAACTTTTCACCCCTGCCAAAACAATTCTACGAGTGGGAACCAGAAGCAAGAGTAAGAGCAGGAGATACAATAGTTTATATTGAAGTCGCATCAAGTAGTTACTCACAGCAAGCAAAAGCAAGTTCTGTCAAGCAGCAGCTACACCAAGCTGTTCGTCAGGGCATATGGCATCATCTCAAGCAATACATTAGCCAATTTTGGCAATGGACGTATCAATATCAAACACGCCGTGTTGCTGTGCTTTGTTGCTTTACAGTATTAATTTTAGTGGTTTGCGGGACAATTCTCTTTAGATGGGAATATCCAGAGATTAACTTGCAAGATGCTTTCAACGCGACAGCAACGTTATTGTTAGGCGGATATGGAGATTTATTTGGTGATATTAAACCAGAAACTCCTTTGTCTTTCGGGTTGCAAGTTTTTAGCCTGGCACTAGCCTTAGCAGGTACAGCATTCATTGGCGTATTATACGCATTGCTGATTGATCTGCTATTGACTTCTCGGTTTCATTTTAGCAGTCGTCCTCCCATACCCCAGCAAGATCATATCGTTCTCATTGGCTTAGGTAGATTAGGTCAACGTGTTGCCACCTTGTTGCAAGAATTCAAGCAATCAATTGCAGGAATTAGTAACACCGAGTTAGATCCTGGCATTCTCCCTCAGATGCCGTTAGTTGTCGATAACATTGTAAGTGCTTTGAGTAAGATACATTTAGAAAATGCCAAGAGTGCAATTGTTATTACCGAAGATGATTTAGAAAATCTAGAAATCGGTTTGATGGTTCATGCTGCTAATTCTGATGTTGGCGTCATTATTCATTCGTACGATCAGCACTTTCGCGATCAAGTCGCAAGACTATTTCCATATGCACAAGTGCTATGTGCTTCAGCTTTATCTGCAGAAGTCTTTGCAGCAGCGGCGTTTGGGGAAAACGTACTGAGTTTATTTCACTTCAACAACACCACAGTACTCGTGACAGAATATTTTATTGAAACTGGAGATACCTTAAACGGCTTGATGTTGTCTGAGGTTGCTTATGGTTACGCTGTCGTCCCAATTTTATATCAGCATGATAAACATGAATCAGTAAAATTTATGCCGGCGCAGGAAACGCGGCTGTATGTCGGCGATCGCCTGATTGTGCTAGCAACAAGTCTGAGTTTACAACGCATCGAACGCGGTGAAATGGCACCCCGATGTTGGCAAGTACAAATTGAAAAAGCCCTCAATCAAGATGCTGTTTTTGATGGTGCAAATGCGATCGCGCTTATTTCAGGTTGTAGTTTAGCGATCGCCCGCAAATTAATGAATAACTTACCAGCAACATTACCCCAGCCTTTATATCATCACCAAGCACAACATTTAGTCTGGGAGTTGAGTAAAGTTC
The DNA here is from genome assembly GCF_015207655.1 of Gloeocapsopsis crepidinum LEGE 06123. Lineage (GTDB taxonomy): Bacteria > Cyanobacteriota > Cyanobacteriia > Cyanobacteriales > Chroococcidiopsidaceae > Gloeocapsopsis > Gloeocapsopsis crepidinum. The sequence continues at coordinate 29,082 of NZ_JADEWN010000008.1, forward strand.
AAGTCACAGCACATTTAACTGCATTGAAAGATTCTAACTCAGTTTGAGTTACGAATTAGTATTAAATATCAATATTATAGTTATGCTAATTATTCCATAAATAAAAAGAGAAATATGCTGAAATGAAAGCGATAATTTGGGACTTTGATAGAACTTTATAAAAAAACTCAGGGATTAAAACTATATATTTCAACCAAGAATCGAAGTTTCTAGAGGGGGCTGACCACAATATAAATAGCCATCTTGAAATCAAGGAAATTATGGGAGTTCAGTTCACGTGATTTTGGCAAATAGTGTAAGCTGATTGAGAGTTACAATGCCTACAACTAAACGCAGCTTCAGACTCTAAAAGAGTACGAAGTATTAAATGAGATCTGTCAGAAGCTAAAGTAAGCCTTCTGGTCGTAAAGCCACATAAAAACCCCAATCCACACCGGCTGTATCCATGACGTGGGTTAAAGAACGAAGTTATTCGGGGCGGGTGATTGGAATTAGCTAGCTGTATACAGGTGTTGCACTCGTTGCTTGGCTTGAAATATTTTATAGTGTTGCCATACTTTTCAGAAGTTGGTTTGTAGAGCGAGTACGCAAAAGTTAAGGCTAAGGCAGTTTGGACTAGGACAATATGGACAAAATTAACTTAAGCGAAAAATCTCAGTTCTCAGAATATTGGTCGCCAAAGACCATTGCACAGCTTAACCAGTACGACATCATGGTTGTTAAAGTCAAAGATGAGTTCATTGGCATAAACATGATGAGACAGATGACTTCTTCCTTGTTCTTAAAGGGCGTTTAACGATTCAATTGCGCGATCATCAAGATATCCATCTTGAAGCAGGTAAGCTTTTTGTAGTGCCTCGTGGTATAGAACATCGACCTGTAGCAGACGAAGAAGTACATCTTTTACTGATTGAACCGACAGGAACACCTAATACCGGAGATAAAAGTACAGCAGCTCCCCGACAAACTATTTGAGGTTTCGTTGTCATCCTTAGAGGTTGTCTGTGGCGTCTCAAATCACTTCTCATTTTAATTGAAGGTGCTCTGTGAGGTAAGCCTAGCTAACACTACGTCAGTGCGGACTGTACAGAAGATATCAGTGGGAGTACAAGGCTATCCACCGCCGCACAACAGTGAAGTTCTACTGCTTTGAGTCAGGAGTAGTGATGGTAGATTTAAAGTGATTTGTCAAGGCTCCGGCATTAGATGGGTAGGAGGTGCTTGGTGGGAAGATAACTAGGAGAGGTTGTTTTCAAAACATTATATTCTCAATAAAATAAATCTACTGAGAACGCAGTAGCAAGACCAATTTGTACACTCCTCCATGCAATCTTTACAGCAACTCCTTGATTTTGATCGCCTGCACGTTTGGCATCCCTATGCGGCTATGCCTAACCTGTTACCAGTGTTTCCAGTAGAATCCGCGCAGGGCGTATATATTCAGTTGATGGATGGTCGAGCGTTGATTGATGGTATCTCTTCTTGGTGGACTTGTATTCATGGCTATAATCATCCCCGCTTAAACCAAGCTGCTCATGCACAAATTGATCGGATGTCGCATATCATGTTTGGTGGTCTGACCCACCAGCCAGCAGTGGATTTGACTATGAAATTGATTGCCATTACGCCAGCGGAACTCCAACAGGTCTTTTTTTGTGACTCTGGCTCAGTTGCTGTAGAGGTCGCTATGAAAATGGCAGTGCAATATTGGTTCAATCGTGGTTTGCCACAGAAACAACGTTTTCTCACCATTCGTAATGGCTATCATGGGGACACCTTTACGGCAATGTCGGTTTGCGATCCGGTAAATGGGATGCACCATCTTTTTCGCAATATTTTGACTCAGCAATATTTCGCTGAGGCACCACAGATTCCGTTCGATCAAGATTGGCAAGAGCAGGATATTGAAAGTTTTGCGGCGTTGCTAGCAGAGCATCACGATCGAATTGCAGCGGCTATTTTTGAGCCAGTGGTGCAAAATGCTGGGGGAATGCGCTTTTATCATCCAGAGTATGTGCGACAAGCCAAGGTGTTATGTGAAAAATATAATGTCTTGCTGATTTTAGATGAGATTGCTACTGGATTTGGTCGAACAGGCAAAATGTTTGCATCCGACTATGCGGCAATATGTCCAGATATTCTGTGCGTAGGCAAGGCACTATCTGGGGGATTTATCTCGCTTGCAGCAACTCTGACAACGCGGGAGATTAGTAATTTTGCCGCAGGTGAGGCTGGAGTATTTATGCATGGTCCAACGTTTATGGCGAATCCCTTGGCTTGTGCGGTGTCTTTAGAAAACTTAACCTTGCTAGAAAGTTATGATTGGCAATCCACGATCCGAGCGATTGAATCTCAGCTGAAAACGGAATTGGAACATTGCCGGAGTTTGGTGGCAGTTAAGGACGTGCGGGTATTAGGCGCAATTGGGGTAGTAGAATTGCATGATCCGGTAAATATGCAAGCGATTCAGCCGCGTTTTGTGGAAGAGGGAGTGTGGTTACGTCCGTTTGGGCGACTGATCTATACAATGCCGCCGTATATTATTCAACCATCAGAACTCGAAGCAATTACTAGTGCTATTTATAAAATTGTCGCTCAGATTTAGGCACAGGTTAATCACATCCATACTCATCAAAGGCTGATAGTTTGCACGCCAGTAGTAGAACAATCCGATTGGATCGGACTGATAGAATAGGTTAACGATGTGTCAAAAGTGACTGCCAGCCGCTCAACTTAACCGTTGCACTAAAACCTTAATATATAGTTTTTTAGTGTCTATTTGGCAGTAATCGCGCTCATATTGCACCCTCTCTAATGCAGCTGAGAAATCACGGTAAGTACTTCTGGACAACATCCCAACCTGTCAGCGACACCCAGACTAACCCCAAAAACAAGATGATATTTGTTCCTATATGAAGCGATCGCATCCAAGGTTGACTATTGATGAAGATCGCACTGGTTGCGGAGAGTAAAACCAAGCCGACGACAAATAATCCGGCAGGAAGATGAGAAGAATGACCCAGGCTACCAAAGTGACCTAACGTTCCCACAATACCAATTGCTAACAGTAGCAGGACTAGTAGAACTAAGCTACCACCAAACATATAATGCAGCGATCGCAGCCAACTTGGACGTGATGTGCGTGTTGTTCGGGCGCGAAACATCCAAACGCCAGTAATGGCTAACAGCAAGTACGCTAGCAGCGATAAACCCATTGACCATGCTGCTATTTTCCACAACCATAAAAAAGAAGGCAGATTCAACTTAAACCAAATCCCTAGCAAGTACTACAATTTACCTTAACGCCTTAGGGGAGTTGGTAGTTGTCTTTCCTGCGAGGGAAATGTGTTAACCAAGTTTTTATCAATTTAATCGCTTATTATCTCAACAAAGAAAGCTACTAGCAATCAGCTAAATAGACTTTATGCTCGTCCGCCCTTTAATAAATTAAAGGAACCACAAATGCGCAACCTTAAAATTTTAAACCCTTGAATTTGTCTGTAAGGTTTAGTTAACAGCTAGTTACTCTGCAATCTTCTATGATTGAATGATCTAATCTACCGAAGTCAAAACAGCAGCCGTTAAACTTTTTCTTTTATCATTGATTTCTGGAACTTCTGCTGCTTCAATCGTGCCCTCTTCACTAACGCAGAGGCGATCGCAAGGGATTGTATCTGAAAGAATTGCACTTGCCATCATGCCAGTATGAATTTCTAGCATTGATTTCGGTGGCGCTTCAAACACCAAGCGCTGACCTGGAAAGACCACTCGTTCAAAATACCAATTAGGAATATTAGAAATGCGAGCGATTTGAATTTTACTTGTCGCATTAACATAGCAGCAGACAAGTTGACCAGATTGATTGGGTGGTAAAGGATCTAAAATTTGAGCCATAGCCGCCAAGTAGCGTCAAGCCACACCTATGAGATTACAATAGCCAAGCTAACACTGAGCGATCCCCAGTTGCTGTAACCCCGACTACCAACTGATGGCTACAATAAAAATTCTGTCTAAATCCAGAACAACAAGTTTAATTCTGTAGTTAATTAAACTCAATTTTTGCGCAATTAGCAATCACTTCGCGTCCCTGATTAAAAATTTCCACGCGGCGAAGTAAACTGAGTGTTATCGTAAAGTTATATGAAAAACGCTTTCATAAAGTCTCCAAATCACCAGGCATCTATCTGGGGATCAGTTTTAAATAACTCCACAGCTAGCTGCACTTAAAAACAGAAGAGGATTCCTTACCGCTTCGCGGAGTTATGAATGATGAATTTTGAATTATGAATGAAAGATGAATAGCTCTACACCTGGTTTAAAGCTCCTGAATTGTGACTTATGAGTAAAAGACGAAATTCAAAACTCAAACCTCAAAACTCAAAATTCTCTAGATAAGCGCTATGGAAAACCGAATTCTCTACGTTCGCCTTCCCTGCAACCCAATTTTTCCCATTGGAGTTGTTTACCTAGCAGATCATATCCACAAGCAGTTTCCTGATGTTGAGCAACGCATTTTCGACTTAGGAACAGTCCCACCGCTCGATTTTGCCTCTGCTCTTGATACTTGTGTCGATGAATTTCAGCCAACATTGCTAGTATTTTCCTGGCGAGATATCCAGATCTACGCACCTGTAGGGGGAAGAGGTGGTAATCCTCTACAAAATGCCTTTGAATTTTACTATGCACGTAATCCTTTGATTAAACTGCGGGGAGCAATTGGCGGACTCAGACTCGCAGCGTCGTATTACACGGAACTGTGGCGCAACTTAGGATTAATTAAACGCGGACTCAGCCGTGCTAGAAAACACCAGCCAGCAGCTCGTGCAGTCGTCGGTGGTGGTGCAGTGAGTGTCTTTTATGAGCAATTAGGAGTCAAGTTACCTACAGGAACAATCATATCTGTGGGTGAAGGAGAACTATTAATAGAAAAACTGATTCGAGGTCAAGAATTTCGAGATGAGCGCTGTTATGTCGCTGGAGAAAAGTCACGCGATCGCCTGATTCACGAACAACCCACTCCTATAGAAAAGAGTGCCTGTAACTACGACTATATCGAAAGTATTTGGTCTGAATTTCAATACTATCTTCAAGATCAAGATTTCTACGTCGGCGTCCAAACTAAGCGTGGTTGTCCGCACAATTGCTGCTACTGCGTTTACACAGTTGTTGAAGGAAAACAAGTCCGCATTAACCCTGCTGACGAAGTTGTCGCCGAGATGCAACAACTCTACGATCGCGGCATTCGCAACTTTTGGTTTACTGATGCACAATTCATTCCGGCGCGGCGATTTATTGATGATGCAATAGAATTACTGCAAAAAATCCTCAATGCAGGGATGCAAGACATCCACTGGGCGGCTTATATCCGTGCTGATAATTTAACTCCCCAGTTATGCGACTTGATGGTCAAAACGGGGATGAACTACTTTGAAATCGGGATTACAAGTGGTTCTCAAGAACTTGTCCGCAAAATGCGTATGGGTTATAACCTGCGCACAGTCTTAGAAAACTGCCGCGATCTCAAAGCTGCTGGTTTCAACGATCTCGTTTCTGTCAACTACTCTTTTAATGTAATTGACGAACGCCCAGAAACAATTCGGCAAACAATCGCCTATCACCGCGAACTTGAACGGATTTTTGGTGCAGATAAAGTCGAACCAGCAATCTTCTTTATCGGGTTACAACCACATACCCACTTAGAAGAATATGCCCTGAAAAACCAAATTCTTAAACCAGACTACGATCCTATGAGCTTAATGCCTTGGACAGCCAAGAAACTGCTATGGAACCCCGAACCTCTTGGTTCATTCTTTGGTGAAGTTTGCTTAGAAGCATGGCAGAAAAACCCCAATGACTTTGGTAGAGAAGTGATGAACATTCTCGAAGCACGTCTTGGTTGTGCTGATTTAGAAGAAGCTTTATCTGCACCGATTGAAAGCGACAAAAAACAGCTTGTCCCAGCTTAAAAAGTTTTGAATTTTGAATTTTGAATTAAAAGAGTTTTCTTAACTCATAACTCAACACTCATAACTCTTCTTACTCCCAGTCCCTGACCTCTGATCCCCGATCCCTCATGTTAGAAGGTTCTATTCTCCAACAGCTAGCCACTGCCCAGGCTAACACCAATCAGCCTCTTAATTTGGGGGTGTACTATAAAAACACCCTTGTTGCACTTTGTCACGCCTTAGAGGACTGTATTCTGACTTCAAATAGTCCGCCATTAGTTATTACAGCTTTCCAACAAGGAAAATGGTATTTACAAGAGGCAGAGCGGTATAGTCAAATCGCCCAAAAGGCAAAACAAATCGCAATCATGGCAGCCCCTGATACAGGCTTTGCAGAGCATCCGACAAGTCAAATGACGAATGTTGATTTAGTCGCCTTAGATCCTCAAGATCCTGTAGCGCAAGAGTGGCATTTAATTATATATTCTCCTAGCTACACCGCGATGGTGCTGTGTCAGGAATTATCTGCAGCTGATTATGGCACTGCTGGAAAACCCACAGTAGATCTAGAGCGGAAATTTTATGGTTTTTGGACATTTGAGCCAGCGTTGGTAAGAGAAACGGTAGATTTAGCGATCGCCCACATTGGCAGATACAATTCAGAACTTCAGCAACAACTGATCGCTTTGGTTGACGCGATCGCCACTGATGCCCCTACTGAATTAGATGACTTAGGTCATGCAGTTTCTCGCGTTGTTGATTATCTGCAAATCAGTCAAAGTGGTGTCAGCCAATTAGAACCAAGTTCGCAACAAATCCTCGATCAAAACTTAGTTTCCAACGAACTACAAGCATTTTTACGCCTAGCACAACTTATTGATATAGCAGATACTGAAAACCCTATGGCAGCAGCAGAAATTGCTGCTTTAGCTGAGACTTTGGGACAATTATTAGACTTACCTGCATGGCAATTAAAACGCTTACGCCTGGCAGGATTACTTCATCGCATCGCACCTGCAACCGTTGGAGTTCAATACGGTGATGAAGCACCAAGTTGTCCATTAGTACCCGCAGCCCAAGTACTACGTACAATGCCCAGAATGCAGGCGATCGCCCATATTATTACACACCAAAACGAGTGGTGGAACGGTAGCGGTCAACCTGCGGGTTTATCAGGTCAAGAAATTCCGCTAGAATCACGCATTTTAGGCTTAGTTGCTGCATTTCAAAAGCGCGTTACTCAACTGCAAGCATCACAACCTCAGCATTCACCTTTAACACAAGCCTTAACCGAGTTTAAACAACAACAGGGACAAGCCTGGGAACCAAAACTCGTTGATACCCTAGAACTATTAGTGATGGGTTTACAGCAAGGCTTAGAATTGCCAGTAACAACACCAAAAATTAGTACAGGAATGTGGTTAGTCGATCCGCAAACGAGTGATGATAGCAAACGTCAGAATCAAACAGCAAGGAGTCAGGTGTGAGTAGCGATCTCCCCACATTCGAGCAGGAAAAAAGCATAAACCTCAACATTGCAGCGCTGCATTCTGGTAGCAAACATTTACCAGGAGCTAATCTAGAAGATGCCGATCTTGCAGGTGTTGTCTTAGAAGGTGTCAATTTAGCAGGAGCAACACTTATTGGGGCAAATCTTTCTGGCTGCAGGTTAGAACGCGCGCAATTAGATGGCGCAAATCTTTTAGGAACCCAGCTAACAGGTGCAGATCTACGAGCAAATCTCCTTGGTGCTAACTTAATGCAAGCTGACTTGACAGGCGCAGACTTGCGTGGTAGCAATCTGCGAGGTGCTAATTTAATGGGTGCAAAGCTGTCGCAAGCCTCTTGTGCAGGAGCTTTCTTGAGTGGAGCCAATCTTATGAGTAGCAACTTGCAGGGAGTAGACTTACGTGGTGCAGATTTACGCGGTGTCAATCTTAGCGGTGCTAATTTGCACGGAGCGAATTTAAGTCAAGCTGATTTACAAGGCGCATTACTACAGCAAGCAAACCTCGAAGAAGCAGATTTAAGAGGTGCAAATCTCACCGGAGCAAACTTAACCGGAACAAACCTTTTGTGTGCAGAACTTGAGGGAACCCATCTTACCGGAGTTAATCTGAGTGGTGCGTGTTTGATTGGGACTAATATCGTTTTGTCTTAAAGTTGTTGCGTTTAGGAAAGCAGGGGAGTAGAGGTCAGAGGAGATTATGATTTGTTGCATTGATATAAACATCTCCCAATTATAGACACACATCGCGCTACTCTCTCTCAATTCTTCCCTTTGTGTTCTAGCCTAACGGCAACCCCTTCGGGGAATGTGCCTACCCTACCGGAAGGCTACGCTAATGTGGTTCGTTCCATGTCCCAGCAGTATAACTTTCTCTATCGCTTCTTAAGACTAGCAAGCATCAACATTATCTCCAACCTGATGGTACCGCTTGCTGGATTAATTGATGTTGCCTTTCTCGGACACCTTGCTGAAATTCGTCACTTAGCTGGAGTTGCTTTAGCCACAGTGCTATTCAACTACATTTACTGGACATTTGGTTTCTTACGCATGGCAACGACTGGAACTACAGCCCAAGCAGTAGGACGCCGCGATCGCGAAACAACTATACTAATAGGCTTGCGCAATACTATACTCGCTTTAGCATTAGGGTTATTTATCTTACTTTTACAGCAGCCTTTACGCGAACTAGGATTTACCCTACTCAGTGCGACACCAGAAGTCAAAGCTGCAGGGAGAGATTACTACAACACTCTAATTTGGGGTGCGCCAGCAACTTTAATCAACTTCGTCGTTGTGGGTTGGTTTCTCGGACGCGAACAAAGTAGTAAAGTTTTGCTCTTATCCGCAGTTGCGAACGGGGCAAATATTCTTCTAGATTACATTTTAATTAATCGTTGGGGATTAGAAAGTGCAGGCGCTGGAATTGCTACAGCCACTAGTCAGTATCTCATGTTGCTCACAGGAGGAGTGCTAGTTTACCTAGAACATCAGTTGCGAACAATCCCAATCCAATGGCAGCAGATATTTAATGTCCATGCTTTAAAAGCAGCTTTTGCCCTGAATGGAGATATCTTAATCCGTACTCTGGCGCTAGTTTCTACATTTGCGTTTTTTACTAATCTGAGTTCTGTTTTAGGAACTGCAGTACTCGCAACAAACACACTCTTAATGCAAGTAGTAACTTTAGCTGCTTACTTTATTGATGGCTTAGCTTTTGCTACTGAAAGTCTCGCGGGTATTTTTCGGGGTCAAGGTAGGAGTAAACTTTTGTTACCTCTATTGTGGGTTTCTGGAGGAACAAGTTTAGTGGTCGGGCTACTTTTTGCAATTCTCTTTGTCGGCTTTCCGCGTCTTCTCTTTGGACTATTAACGCATCATCTCGCTGTCATTGAGCAAATAGATAACTATGTTTTCTGGTTATTGCCGATTCTCAGCATTGGTTCCCAAGCTTATATGCTTGATGGTTACTTTTTAGGTTTAACCGAAGGACGCATTCTCCGCAATGCATCTGTTCTTGCTGCGATCGCTGGAATTGTTTTCATGGTAGTTGTCGCCTATTTATTTCCCAGTAATCACCTGTTATGGCTAGCGCTATCTTGTTTTATGGCAGCCAGAGTTGTAACATTAGCAATTCAATTGCCAGCAAGCGACAAAGAGCAATTAGAATAAAGCTGCATAATCAATTCCATTGACTAACCCTTCTTACCCTCACTCCTCGCCCCTCACTCCTCGCCCCTCACTCCTCATCCACAAAGCTAGTACACCTAAAAATAATAACCCCATCACGCCAGCAAGTGGATTACGATCAACGCCAGTAATCCAATCAGGTACTTGACCAGAATATTGAGTCAATTGCCCGACATTAATGATGTAGTATCCCCAAATTAAACCTGCGTGTAAACCAATCGGTAAGCCAAGGCGATTTTTTCGCATTCGCGCCCAGACTAATGTTAACCCTAATACAACTAGCGCTGGAAATTGCGGCAATGTCCGTAAGATATCTGGCAATGGTTTAATAAAATGCAACAGTGCAAATAAAGTCGCATTAATCCACAATGCACGTTGAAGACAGTAATCTCGCAGCAACTCATCGAGTAACCAACCGCGAAATAGTAACTCTTCAGCAAAGCCAACGGCAGTCGCAACGATTGAGCCTTCTAAAACTATTTGTGGTAAAAAACCCGTACTCGGAAGCCAAACCAACCAACCTAACCAACCTTCAACTAAAAATAAGCTAAAGACTAACACTACACCAATAATCAGTCCGCGCAGTAAATCTAACCAATTGTGCTGCGTTCTCACTAAACCATAGTGTTGTAGTATCTGAGGCTGATGGTAAACGTGCTTTCCCCACCATTGCAGAAGAAATATAAATTCTCCATACAATAGCAGCATTGTCAGAATGCTAATTGTGTTGGGATCAAGTCTTGTTAAATAAATTGGTATTGCAAACGGCAACCATATCAATAACAATACCAAGATAAAAACTCCGATTCTAATCGGAACTGGGTATCGCGCAATAGTACTAATCTTATGCAGCAACGAGTTTTAATTATTCCTCTGGTTCAATTGTGCTAGTTAAACCATGGTTTTTTAAAGTTTCACAGTAAAACTCAGCATGCTCTTGCGCACAAGTAATGACAAGCGCCATGCCGTTAGTATGTGCTTCCATCATAATACTCACGGCTTGCGGCTGAGTAATACTCGGCACCGTCTGCATTAACACTTGCACTACGTACTCCATACTGTTGTAGTCATCATTATGAAGTAGCACGCGATATCGAGGTGCGAGCTTTCTAATTGTTGAAGGCTTCTCAAGGGTTTCGACAGACACTGCTATCCACTTTCTTAATTCACTACAACGCTCTGTTAAACCTTTGCTTAACAGATATTCATTTATTTTATATCATCTCAACTTATCTGCAAGCGACTGTGCTCAGGAGTCCATGATGTCTTGGGAAAGGGCGATCGCCCTTCCTTAACTAGGATAGTAATCATGCTGGCAAAAGTACAGGAGTGTCCCTATTTTAAGTTTGATCGCCGACACGAGCCAATCGGATAAGTCTTGTTAGCTTTGTAAAATTAAACTAAGCACCAAGTGTACGCCATCTGCTGTGGAGCCAGTATCAATGGATTTTCCCTATGACTTTCAACCGCGACAAATTGTTTATTTAGAAAATAATAATCAACGCTTGTACGCAGAAGTTATTCAAGTCGTAGACTCACGTCAGATGTGCTGGGTACGTCCTTTAGTGTTGGTGACATTTCGCTCAGAACCATCAGTCACATTTGACCAGTTACCATCAGTTACTGACTTACGCTCAACAGCAGATTTGTTTTGGTATAGTACCTTGTTTCGTCCAGCTTTGGACACTGAGGTAATTCCCTTCTTAGTTGAACAAATGGCTACAGACCCTTCATCTGAAACTAACCCGATTGATGTGGCACAACTTAATCAGTTTATCCGTCGCGTTTGGCAGGCTTATCAAGATGCACAGCAGACAAAGTTCTAAAAATTAGCATGAGCAAGTACAACTAACCATTTTTTCTTGACTTCGTTGTACTCAGTGATTTCAAAAACTTGGTACTAACTTAATTCTCCCAGCATCCATCTCAGCCATTAGTAACTCTAGTGCTTCATAATCAATATCAGATATATGTCCTTGTGCGGTTAATTCTGAATTAATCGCATTTTCAATATCAGGTGTCAATCGCTTTATATATAACGCTTTTTCTACTAATTGGCGGATGCCATATTTACTTTTCATACTAAGAGTTAGTATTTTATTTGTAATATATTGTCCGATACCTATATGGTAGCAAACGTGCACTAAATCATGCTTTTGGCGTGATTCGTATCACAGAAATTCACAATGTATTTATGCCTCAAGATAGATGTTAATGCAACATAAACCAATATGATTTTACCTAATCTTTAAGAATTTAATATGAGTTTTTTCTTAACTTTAGCAAGTTTGTAAAGATTACATTCCGCGTATTAGATACTACCTTAGTAAATGTCAAAAGTCATCATCTTTGTAGTGGAAGCAACAATGATATCTTTGCCGTATTCTAGCCATAAAGGTAGGAGAAGTTAAGACAGATGATCTAAGAAATAGGAACTTTAACTCTGTAAAATTAGGAAATATTTTTTTCGTATAAGTGTATACTTTATATTTTTATAAACTAATGATAGGTTTAAGCAACTCATTGAAAAATAAAGATTCAGTAATATTACTGAAGATACATTTTTCAAAACTTGTAGTATGTCTACTATCATGTTGTTAAATATCAGGTAATTGGTTAGTAGCTTCAGCAAAAAAAGTATGATGCAAACAATGATTGCCTATCCAAAAGTTACTGTACTCAGAGCTTACGGCTCTTTCAATGCTTCAAGTGCTGCTGAATTTCAACAGCAACTGAAAACTACTGTTGCTGCGGATGAGTGTACAGTAATTTTATTAAATATGGAGCATGTGGAATCCATCGATAGCGCTGGTCTGATGGTATTGGTTCAAAGCTTAAGGCTAGTGGAAGGATGGGGAAAGAGATTTAGTCTTTGTTCGTTTTCGCCCGCATTGCGTATAATTTTTGAGTTAACTCAACTTGATTCAGTGTTTGAAATTTTTGAGAACGCTGAAGCTTTTGAAGCAGCCCTTGCTCACTCAGAAGTAGTAACACCCAGCTACTACTCAGAGCAAAGTATGTGCGCATAGTCAAGTTTAAAATAACTGAATAGCAAATTTGACAAGCAACTGTTGATGCTAATAGTGCTAAGGTTGATATTGATTACGGATATTAGCTGATATTAATATTTGAGTACGGTGACAGTTGCTGTAGAAAAGTTAATTACATCTGAAGTCTCGCGACCCGCTCGTTACTTAGGAAATGAGTTAGGAGCAATCCACAAGCCGTGGGACACAGCAAAAGTGCGCTGGGTACTGACATACCCAGAAGTTTATGAGGTGGGTGCATCTAACTTAGGGCATATCATTTTATACAATATATTAAACGCCCAACCACGACAATTGTGCGATCGCGCCTACTTACCTGCGCCAGATTTAGCAACAAAGTTACGCACAACCCAAACGCCATTATTTGCAGTAGAGTCCAAACGCTCTTTACAAGAATTTGATGTACTTGGCTTTAGTTTAAGCTATGAGCTTGGTGCAACCAACATTTTAGAAATGTTGGATCTAGCAGGGATTCCATTAACATGGCAAGCTAGGCAGGCGTCATCCTCTAATTATCCGTTGATTTTTGCGGGAGGGCAGACAGCAACATCAAACCCTGAACCCTACGCAGAGTTTTTAGACTTTTTTGCCCTCGGAGACGGAGAAGAACTACTCCCAGAGATTGGGTTAGTGATAGAAGAGGGAAAGAGCCACGGGTTAAGTCGTCAAGAATTATTACTTGATTTGGCACAAATTCCAGGAGTTTATGTGCCGCAATTTTATGATATGGCAGCTGATGGTTCAGTGCATCCGAATTGTGCAGAAGTTCCATCGCGAATTTTGCGGCGAGTTGCTGTACCGATGCCTGCATACTCGATTGGGTTAGTTCCTTACGTAGAAACTGTGCACGATCGCCTAACAATTGAAATTCGGCGTGGCTGTACGCGCGGTTGCCGTTTTTGTCAACCAGGAATGTTGACACGCCCAGCACGAGATGTTGAACCCGAACAGGTAGTTACTGCAATTGAACAAGGAATGCGGGCTACAGGATACAACGAGTTTTCGCTGTTATCTTTATCATGTTCTGATTATCTATCGCTCAGTGCAGTAGGCGTAGAAATTAAAAATCGCTTGCAAGCAGAAAATATTTCCTTATCTTTACCCAGCCAGCGTGTCGATCGGTTTGATAAGAACATTGCCAATATCTTGGGTGGTGCGCGACACTCAGGACTAACGTTTGCACCCGAAGCAGGGACGCAGCGAATGCGGGATATTGTCAATAAAGGATTGACAAACGAAGAACTCTTGCGGGGAGTGAAAACAGCTTGGGAACAAGGCTGGGACAAAATCAAGCTGTATTTTATGATTGGCTTGCCAGGGGAAACCGATGTTGATGTCTTAGGAATTGCTGAAACAGTAGCTTGGTTACAGCGCGAGTGTCGTGCTAAAGGTAGAAGACCACTGGCATTTAACTTAACAATTTCTAACTTTACACCCAAGCCACATACACCATTTCAATGGCATTCTGTTTCTACTTCAGAATTTGCACGTAAGCAGGAACTATTACGGCAGGAATTTCGCCGGATGAAGGGAGTCAAAGTTAACTTCACCGATATCCGCATTTCTGCAATGGAAGATTTTGTTGGCAGAGGCGATCGCCGAATAAGTCATGTGATTCGCCGCGCGTGGGAATTAGGCGCAGGAATGGATTCCTGGTACGACAGTGTGGAAAGAGCCTTTGATGCTTGGGGTAAAGCGATCGCCCAAGCCGGATTAAGTTGGAAATACCGTCAAGTAGAAAACGGAGAATGGAACCTGATTCCAGAACAAGAAACAACTAGCAACCAGCAACTAACCGCTAGCCACTTACTTGATGCACCCTTACCTTGGGATCATATTGATACAGGCATTAGTAAACAATGGTTGCAAGAAGATCTGCAAAAGGCTTTAGCTGCGGCTACAGTTCCCGACTGTTCATTTGAGGGTTGTTCGCACTGCGGAGTATGTAGCACCGACTTTGGTCATAATGTGGTCATTGAACCACCACCAATTCCTGAGTTTCAGGGAGATTTTGTCCCCGAAACAACCAAAGTACAACGCTTACGCGGATATTTCGGTAAGCTCGGAGATATGGCTTTAGTGGGTCATCTTGATTTGGTACGATTATTTGATCGAGCAATTCGCCGCGCTGCACTACCAATTTCTTTTACAGGTGGTTTTCATCCTAGCCCCAGAATGAGTATTGCCCAAGCGTTACCCTTAGGCGCAACAAGTAGTGGTGAGATTATTGATTTTGAATTGACCCAAGCAGTGCCTGCAGACGAGTTTCAACACCGCTTAAGTCAAGAATTGCCAGGCGATCTGCCCATTTACAGCGTAGTAGCTGTAGACTTGAAAGCACCTGCGGCAACTCAAGTTTTGAACAAGGCGGAGTATTTGATGACTGTTGCTGTGACAGAAGAAACTGCGATCGCACAATGGCAAGAATGGTTAGCAGCGATCGCCAATTCCAAGACAATGTGGTTTGAACACATCAGTAAATCTGGTAAACGCCAACAAGTGAATTTACGCGATCGCTTGTTTGAGTTGTCAGTCAGTGAAATACAAGCAGCAAACGCTGTCACTTTACGATATGTTGGTAGTTGTCGTAATGATGGTACGCAACTTAGACCAGAACAGGTAATCTTTATGTTGGAGCAAGTAGCACCACAACGGGAATTTCAACTACTTCATATCCATCGTAATCAGTTAATTTTAGAGTGTGACTTAAGTGAGTAATCTCAGTTGCTAAGCGCTCATAGCTAATTGCTTTTTCTCAACCTTGAGTTAAAATTGAACCAATAGAAGTTTTGCTAGCGCCGCACATTGAGTGACCTGACCACTCTCCTGTTATCAGGGCTGAAGCAAAGATGAGTGAAGAATTTGACGATTCTTTTGCATAAAAGCTAAGGCGGATTGAGTATTTTCTCTGTTTGTCCCTATAAGTGGTAGAGTAAACAATTCTAGGCGCAGTCATCGATTCATTATGAGTTGTTGCAGACTGTTACCCTAAATCTTTAGTTAGGGAAAATGCATGAAGCTCAACCAAAGATGACTACTCAAGTGAAACGCTAGATATGCACCTATTCGGCAAGAATTTACCGAATCGAGGTTAGATAAATAACTTCTTGTCCAGCGTCATCAAAACGACTCTTATGTACCAGTAGAGAAGTTAATAACTGGTGTTAAAGCTAAAAATCTTCAAAATCAGGAATTATGCATTGAGCAACAAAGGTGACGAGATGATCGCAGTTAAGCATAATAAGCATAACGATCAGGGAATAAGCCTTTTCCCTGCCACCTTGTCAAAACTTAATTTCGTTTCCTTGGGTCACTAGAACTTTATTAATGCCAATACTAAGGGCAATTTTTGAGGGAATTGAATGCCAAAACAAATTATTATAGCAGAGCAACATCATATCGCTGCAGTATTTTCAGAAGACCAAATTCAAGAACTTGTCGTTGCTACAGGTCGGCATCAAATTGGCGATATCTACTTAGGCGTTGTAGAAAATGTTTTGCCTGGCATTGATGCAGCATTTGTCAATATAGGTGACACAGAGCGTAATGGTTTTATTCATGTAACTGACCTCGGTCCCCTAAAACTGAAGCGTACTGCAGGAGCCATTACTGAACTTTTAGCACCACAGCAAAAAGTCTTGGTGCAAGTGATGAAGGAGCCAACGGGAAATAAAGGACCCAGGTTAACAGGAAATATCACTTTACCAGGTCGCTATGTAGTACTAATGCCGTTCGGGCGAGGCGTCAACTTGTCACGACGCATCAAAAACGAGAATGAGCGGAATCGCTTACGCGCTTTAGCAATCCTGATTAAACCAGCGGGTATGGGCTTACTCGTTCGTACTGAAGCGGAAGGAAAGCCCGAAGAAGCGATCATGGAAGACCTAGAGTTGCTTCAAAGACAGTGGGAGGCAATTCTGCAAGAAGCACAATCGACACGCGCACCTTCTCTGCTGAACCGAGACGATGATTTCATCCAACGCGTACTGCGGGATATGTATGGCGCAGATGTGAACCGAATTGTTGTCGATTCTAATACAGGGCTAAAGCGTGTCAAACAATACTTGATCAACTGGAGTGGAGGTCAAGCGCCCCAAGGCTTGTTAATTGACCATCATCGCGATCGCATAGCGATTTTAGAGTACTTCCGTATTAATGCGGCAATTCGTGAAGCCCTCAAACCAAGAGTCGATCTTCCTTCTGGTGGTTACGTTATTATTGAGCCGACCGAAGCATTAACCGTGGTGGATGTCAACTCTGGCTCGTTCACGCGATCGGCAACTGCCCGCGAAACTGTGTTGTGGACAAACTGCGAAGCCGCAACTGAAATTGCTCGGCAACTGCGCTTACGAAATCTGGCTGGCGTGATCATTGTTGATTTCATTGATATGGAATCTCGTAAAGATCAACTACAAGTGCTGGAACACTTTAACAAAGCTCTCAAAGCCGATAAAGCACGACCGCAAATTGCCCAATTGTCTGAGTTGGGGTTAGTTGAATTAACCCGTAAGCGCCAAGGACAAAACATTTATGAACTATTTGGTCGTCCATGTGCTACCTGTGGTGGATTAGGACATTTAGTTCATTTGCCAGGGGAACCAGACCGCGATGCAGTCGCAGCACCCAGAAATGGAGCAGAACGAGCCGTGGGTGAAACACTGCGACTAGCAGAATCGCGAGACTATACTGAACCCACCGCAGATTATAATTTAGAACCTGGTGACAATGAGTTTGCTAATCTCAATATTCTGAATCATCCTAGCTATCAAGAACTCGGAGAGAGTAACAAAAATCGCCGGACTCGTCGCCGCTTGATTGGCAGAGGCGAAGGTTCTGTCAAGGATGAACCTCGGATGCCATCTACACCAATGAATTTGGTAAACGAACGCGATCAAGACCTTGAACAAGAGTCTGAATCATCAACATCCGAGATATCACTACCAGTCACTGGTAAAAATAATTGGATTGAGCGCACTGAGCGCAGTAGACCAGCTAAACCAGAACCGGTGAAGCCTACTGTTGCTGAACCTCCAGAAATAGTTTCTGTGGAGATGACACCAGAAGAACAAGAAATCTATGCCATGATGGGTGTTTCGCCATTGGTACATGCGAATCGAACAGTCAAAAATTCACGCTCTTTGATCATCAATGTCGTGTTACCTGGGCAAGCTGCATCTGAATCTGCTGAGGACGATTTTGTGACACCATCACAACCAGTTACAATCAGCGCCCAAGCGCCTGTAGAATTCTCAGATCATCCTGAGGAATCCTCTGTTGCGACTGTAACCGATGAAAGTGAGAGTGAAAGTGATAATGGTGGAACTGTTGTTACGCGCAGACGTCGCCGTCGCTCTTCAGCAGTAGAAAATCGAGGTGAAGAATAGGAATGTAAAATGCTACGTTCCTATCAAAGTACAGAGCAAGGTTGAGTATGAAAAAGGAGTATATTAACTTAGACCTTGACTCAGCACTTAGCAACCAACATTCAGTTTTGCTAGCTGGAGTAGACGAAGCTGGACGCGGAGCCTTATTTGGTCCTGTGGTAGCGGCGGCAGTCATTTTACCTCCGGCTGCTTTACCTGAATTGGTAACGTGTCAAGTACGTGATAGTAAACAACTATCAAGTTATCGTCGGCAGCAGTTGGCAGAAAAAATTTGTCTGTTGGCTGTGGATTGGAGAGTAGGTTTTGCTTCTACAGCAGAGATTGACAGCATCAATATTTTACAAGCATCGCTGTTGGCAATGAAGCGCGCTGTGACTAAACTCAAGGTAACGCCAGAGTTATGTTTAGTGGATGGCAATCAGCCCATCAAAAATTTAGCACTACCTCAACAAACACTTGTCAAGGGAGACGAGCGATCGCTTGTCATTGCTGCTGCTAGCATTGTCGCGAAAGTATGGCGTGACGATCTTATCCTACGCCTTGCTGCTAAGTATCCGATGTACGACTTGGTATCAAACAAAGGTTATGGTACTGCACGTCATCTACAAGCACTACAGCACTATGGTCCCTCACGACTACATCGGTTGTCGTTTCGCCCCTGTCAAGTTAGGGTAATGGAAATTGGGGTTGGGGAATAATTAAACCAGCTTCAGTATCCTCAGTGTCACTTGCCCAAGCATAGTAATCTGCTAGCAGTTGATGCTGCAGTCTTTGTTTGATCGTCAATAAAACACTCTTGAGTAAACCATTACCCGCAGCTTCTAAGATTGGCTTAGGTGTTAGCCATAATGGAGGCGGTAACTCTACTTGTACTTCTAAATCTGCTTTTCCTTGTAAACCCGTGTGACTTCCGACCTGGGATGGAGACAAGTAGCCTTTGAGTTTGAGCGCAAAACGTTGATTGATATAATCAACTCCCCGAATCTCACAGCCTCGGGATTGCAGATAAATTGTACCATTATGTGCCCACACTTTAATATCTACTGTTGGTTGAATACTCAGTGTCATAAAGGTCAGCGGACGCATGGTCAGACGGAAGCACTCGTTACTCAAATGCTCAACTCGACTCGGATCGACCAAAGCATTAACAAGACGTTGTGGCTGTCGCAAATAATGTTGAATAGGAATCGGTTGCTCTGGAACAACGATTTCGACTGCTTGGGAAGCACTAAACCGAGTAGACATGGGCGGTTGAAAGTAGCTTTTACATAATTTTACATTCTTTTAAGCGAGATGTTTATACTCCTCAAGAAACAACTCATTTTGTGAATAAATTTGTAGACTAGCTTGAGATTATATTTAGGGGTTAGAGTAATGTATCCCTCACTCCTCGCCCCTCACCCCTTTCTAGTAAAGATTTTCCCGCGTAAGATCAAAAGTAACATGTTGGGGCTTCAGGTATGCAACGCATTGTTTTGATTGCGGGGTTTGAATCTTTCAATGCTGACTTGTACCGCAAAGCAGCACTATTAGCAGAAGAACGTTGTCCAGAGTTGGAAATAGAGGTATTTAGCGATCGCGATATCAATACTAAACCTAAGACAGTCGCCGCCGCGCTAGCAGATGCTCAAGTATTTTTTGGCAGTCTGCTATTTGATTACGACCAAGTTTTGTGGTTGCGCGATCGCGTTCAACATATTCCGATTCGCCTCGTTTTTGAGTCAGCACTAGAGTTGATGAGTTTGACTCGTCTTGGTGCGTTTGCGATCGGTGACAAGCCTAAAGGAATGCCTAAACCAGTCAAGTTCATCTTGGATAAATTCAGTCAAGGACGCGAAGAAGATCGCCTGGCTGGATATATTAGCTTTTTAAAAATTGGACCAAAACTGCTCAAATTCGTTCCAGGGCAAAAAGTCCAAGATCTACGCAACTGGCTCATTATATACGGTTACTGGAATGCAGGCGGCATAGAAAACGTAGCTGCTTTAGTTTGGACACTCGCAGAAAAATATTTAAATCTCAAAGTCGGTGAAATTCCCCCACCTGTCGAAACTCCTAACATAGGATTGCTACATCCTGAATATCAAGGCTACTTTGAATCTCCCCGCGAGTATCTGAAATGGTATCAAAGTAGAGGTCAAGGATCAAAGGTCGGAGGTCAGAGTATTGTAGGAATTCTATTGTATCGCAAGCATGTTGTTACGCAACAGCCTTATATTCCTCAGTTAATTCGTCGCTTTGAAGATGCAGGATTAATTCCGTTGCCAATTTTCATCAATGGTGTTGAAGGTCATGTAGCAGTACGCGATTGGATGACGACTGCGTATGAAACTGCGCAGCGACAGTCGGGTAATATTGAAACTCTTTCGTTATCACCTGAAGCCGTAGAAGTTGATGCGATCGTCTCCACAATTGGCTTTCCCTTAGTAGGTGGTCCCGCAGGTTCAATGGAAGCAGGGCGACAGGTAGAAGTCGCAAAACGGATTTTGAGTGCGAAAAATGTACCTTATATTGTTGCTGCACCATTACTAATTCAAGATATTCATTCCTGGACGCGCCAAGGTGTGGGAGGGTTGCAAAGTGTCGTATTATATGCGTTGCCAGAACTTGATGGTGCAATTGATCCAGTTCCCTTGGGTGGATTGGTGGGTGAGAAGATTTATTTAGTTCCTGAACGAGTACAGCGGTTAATTGGTAAAGTTAAAGGTTGGATTGCTTTACGCCAAAAGCCAGTCAATGAAAGAAAAATTGCGATTATTTTGTATGGTTTTCCTCCAGGTTACGGCGCGACGGGCACTGCGGCATTATTGAATGTACCGCGATCGCTCTTGAAATTTCTCCAAGTATTAAAAGACTGTGGCTACACTGTCGGCGATTTACCTGCAGATGGCGAAGAGTTAATTTCTCAGGTGAAAGCTGCTGATGAAAATCTTTCTTTTGGTACTGTTGTAAAGGCGCGGACTCTAGAAACGTGGTTAGGTTATCTCAAAACATCTTGGATTGAGAAACACTGGACTTTAACAAACAGTGGCATTAAAACCTATAGCGACGAGTTTCATCTCGGTGGCTTACAACTTGGTAACGTTTGGATTGGCGTACAGCCACCACTTGGAATTCCTGGCGATCCGATGCGGTTAATGTTTGAGCGCGACTTGACACCGCATCCACAATATGCTGCATTTTATCAATGGTTGCAACACGAATTTCAAGCTGATGCGGTTGTCCATTTTGGCATGCATGGCACTGTTGAATGGTTGCCTGGTTCGCCGTTAGGAAACACAGGTTATTCGTGGTCAGATATTTTGTTAGGGAACTTACCACATCTATATATATATGCAGCAAATAATCCTTCCGAATCAATTTTGGCAAAACGGCGCGGGTATGGTGTTTTAATTTCGCACAATGTCCCGCCTTACGGTCGGGCAGGGTTGTATAAAGAATTAGTAGCACTACGCGATTTGATCGCAGAATATCGCGAAGATCCTGAAAAGAATTATGCTTTGAAAGAAGCAATTTGTAAGAAAATTGTTGATACGGGAATTGATGCTGATTGTCCGTTTGAAGATGCTAAACGC
The DNA here is from genome assembly GCF_015207655.1 of Gloeocapsopsis crepidinum LEGE 06123. Classification (GTDB taxonomy): domain Bacteria; phylum Cyanobacteriota; class Cyanobacteriia; order Cyanobacteriales; family Chroococcidiopsidaceae; genus Gloeocapsopsis; species Gloeocapsopsis crepidinum. Next base: position 50,730 of record NZ_JADEWN010000008.1, read on the forward strand.
TTAGGCATTGCTTTTACACCAGAAAATGTGCGGCTGTTTAGTAATGCAGCATTTAACCATTACTTGGTGCAATTGTATGAATATCTACAAGTATTAGAAAATCGCCTATTCTCTTCAGGGTTACATATATTAGGAGAAGCACCAACTGCAGAAGAATTAGCAAGCTATCTTCAAGCTTATTTTGGTGACGATTTATCTGAGGAGACGATCGAAGCGATCGCGACAGGAGAATATAAGCAAACAAGCACCTTATCTCAAGAAGCTTTACAAATTCGCGATCTTTTAGCCCAAAATAGCGATGAAATTACCAATCTCCTACGCGGTCTTAATGGCGAGTACATTCCGCCTGCGCCTGGTGGTGACTTATTACGCGATGGTGTTGGTGTTTTGCCAACAGGAAGAAATATTCATGCGCTAGATCCTTACCGAATGCCGTCACCTGCGGCTTACGAACGCGGAAAAGAAATCGCACAAAAGATTATTGCCCAACACTTGCAAGAACACAAAACATATCCTGAAACTGTCGCCGTGATGTTGTGGGGATTAGATGCAATTAAAACTCGTGGTGAATCTTTAGGTATTCTCTTAGAACTTGTGGGCGCAGAACCTGTTAAAGAAGGAACAGGAAGAATTGTTCGCTACGAGTTGAAACCTTTAGCTGAAGTGGGACATCCTCGAATCGACGTGTTAGGAAATCTTTCGGGGATTTTCCGCGATAGCTTTGTGAATATTATTGAGTTACTCGATGATTTATTTCAACGCGCCGCAACTGTAGAAGAACCGGAAAACCAAAACTTTATTCGCAAGCATTATTTAGCACTGCGATCGCAAGGAGTTGCAAATCCATCGGCGCGGTTATTTTCTAATCCGGCTGGCGATTTTGGTTCGATGGTGAATGAAAGAGTTGTTGATGGTAATTGGGAATCGGGTGATGAGTTAGGTAATACTTGGCGCGATCGCAATGTGTTTAGTTATGGCAGACAAGATAAAGGTCAAGCACGACCGGAAGTCTTGACACAATTATTGCAGACGAGCGATCGTATTGTGCAAGAAATCGACTCAGTAGAATATGGTCTTACTGACATTCAAGAATATTACGCTAACACAGGTGGTTTGAAAAAAGCAGCAGAGAAGCAACGCGGGAAGACAGTAAATGCAAGTTTTGTCGAAAGTTTCTCGAAAGATACAACGCCCCGAAATTTAGATGATTTATTACGGATGGAGTATCGCACTAAATTACTCAATCCTAAATGGGCGGAAAGTATGGCAAGTCAAGGTTCAGGTGGTGCATTTGAGATTTCTCAACGGATGACAGCTTTAATCGGTTGGGGTGGTACTGCTGATTTTAGCGATGCTTGGGTTTATGACCAAGCTGCGGATACTTATGCCTTAGATTCAGAAATGGCGGAGAAATTACGCAAGGCAAATCCTGAAGCTTTTCGTAATATTGTGGGCAGGATGTTAGAGGCACACGGGCGAGGTTTTTGGCAAGCTGATATGGAGAAATTAGAGAAGTTACGGGAGTTATATGAACTCGCTGATGAGGAGTTAGAAGGAGTGACAGTTTAGATAACAAAGTGCGTTAATCTATGTGTTAACGCACTGTATAGCAATTCTATAGGGTTGTAAGATATATTTGTGAGACGAACCACAGAGACGCAGAGAACACAGAGAAAGAGCTAGAGAGGGATTTTCATAAATTATTTGAGCTTGGTACAAATAATATATTAAGTCACTTAATTTTTAGTTTCTACATTCCTCAATATCCGAATGATCTTCTAAATAATTGAGTAAGTTTAGAAAATCTGCTTTTGGTAGGCATCTACCTCCTACAGAGTTAAAGGCTAATTCAGGTCTGCCACCATCGTATATATGATATCCCCAGTAGAATAATTGCTTGCTATTGCGAATAACAACTTCGTCTGGATCAATAAATTCAAACTTCTTATCATCCTCAGACATTTCAGCAAAATATCGCTGATATACATCTTTCAATACTTGACTTCTTCTTGTGTCATCTGCTTGATAATTATTAATTAGAACAAAAATGTATGTATCTTTATTGACTCTCCGAATTGCCTCTACAGTACTTTTAATTACATGACCATTTTTATTCAATCCAAGAGGATTAAGTGTCGTAGGAATAATACAATAAGTAAGTTTCTTGATGAGTTCCTCATCGTTCTCTTCAAAGACTGGTGAACAGTCACAAACAACCATCTTTACATCATTAGGTGGTCTACCATTCTCTAATTTATTAATATCATAGACACTAATAGTATTACCTGGTCTTCGATTAGTACCAGGTAGCATTAATCCGTTGCCGAGTAAAGTTGTTAAATTCTTTTGTGGATCGAGATCGATCACTGCAACATCGTAACCAGAAAGTGCCATTGCGCCAGCAAGATGTGCGCTAACTGTCGTTTTACCCACTCCGCCTTTACTAGTAAACACGCCAAGATAAGTAGGTTCTTGAGATGCAGGCGACGGTGGTACTAGTTCACCACCTATAATTTTTAATCTACCATTGTGAATTTCTCCTAGTCTGACTCTGTTACTTTGGGTTTGCTCAAAATAAGCTAGTGTTTGGCGCGAGTATCCACTAGCAGAGACAAATAATCCTCCTGCAAATTTTGCAGCAATTGGTAAATCTAAGAAATCAAAAAAATTTTCTAGTTGTGTAACTCTGACTGGAACCCTATAGTTTTTAACTTGAACTGCAATAGGTATACCATTCTTAACTGCTACAATATCATAACCCCTTGTGTTGGCTGGAGGCATTTGTACTTGCCATCCGTCTTGTTGTAAGAGTAATGCAACAACTCTTTCAAAATCACTCGCATTTTCAAAAGGTCCCATAGCCGAATGAATCCATCTCTCCTAACACGTCTATTTCTAGAGTTCCCCAGAATTTTTGCTGGATAACACATTTATAGATAATGAAGATGATTCGGCAACACCGTTATTTTCAAAGGATACGTGAAAAACTATAGACAGATAGCTTGCAGTAGAACTGAGAGAATCGATACTACTTTACAACACGACTTCTTTAAACAATCTGCCGTCTTCCATATAGATCGTGCGATCGGCGACATCTAAAATGCGGTTGTCGTGTGTCACCATCAGAATCGCGCAGCCTTGTTCTTTAGCTAATTGCTGCATTAAGTCAACAACATCTCTTCCTGATTTACTATCTAAAGCAGCAGTGGGTTCGTCGGCTAAAACTAATTTGGGTTGACTAACTAAAGCCCGCGCGATCGCAACCCGTTGTTTTTGTCCTCCTGATAAGTCAGAAGGGTAGTAATTTATGCGATTTCCTAACTTCACAGCATGAAGCATTTCTTCGGCTTTTACTTTTGCGATGCGATCTGGTTCGTTATGCAATTCCAACGCCATTTGGACGTTTTGTCTTGCTGTTAAAAACTCTAATAAGTTATGCGATTGAAAAATAAAGCCAATATGACGCCGCACTTGGACTAACTTTTCATCACTAGCGCCATAAAGTTCCCATCCTAAAACTTTTAAGCTTCCTTCTTGAACAGAACGTAAACCACCAATTAAGGTTAGTAACGTACTTTTACCTGAGCCGGATGGTCCCGTCATAATAATTACTTCTCCGGCTTTTATTTCTAAGTTTATGTCTGATAATACTTGGCTACGTAATGATTTTCCACCAAAATAATGATTGAGATTTTTGATATGAACAATTGTTTTTTCATTCATGTGAATTGATGTATTTTTTAAAATAAATTTAAATTAATACAAGCAATTAAATAAGATTAATTTGATTGGAGACACTTTAAAAGATATCCGCAGGATCGGCTGAGCGAAGTTTTCCAATTGAAAAGAAACCCGATGTAAAACACATGAGCGTAGCTGAAATCAAGACTGCTAATAATTTATTAGGACTCATAATTACTGGTAACTGAGTTGCATTGCTAGCAACATCATATAATCCATAGGAAATAATTAGCCCTGGGATATAACCTAAAACTGCTAATAACAAGGCTTGCTGAAATACAACATCAAGTAGATATTTGTTTTTAAACCCCATTGCTTTTAAGGTTGCATATTCCATCAAGTGATTAGAAATGTTGCTGTACAAAATTTGATAAACAACAACGACACCAACAACAAAGCCCATAAACACCATCAAGCTAAAAACAAAACCGATGGGAGTTCTAACTGACCAATAATCTTTTTCAAAATTTATGTAATCTCGACGAGTAAAAACTTTGACGTCGTTGGGTAAAATCTCGGTTAATGCTGCTTGCATTCTTTTAACATCAGTACCTGGTTGAAGCGTGACTAAACCTATATCAATTTTTTCTGGAGTACGGTCTTGGAATATTCTGAGGATTGTTGCATAGTTAACGATTAAGTTTCCATCAACTCCAAAGGAAGGACCTAATGTAAATAGTCCGCCAACATTGACTTGATAACCAACTGTTCCGTTATAAGGAAATATTTCAACTGAGACGGGTTCGTTGTGATGAAAGTTTTCCACAACTGGACCAAATTCAGGTCTGGAAGCTTGGTCAAACAAAACTCTATTAGGGAACTTGAGAACGTCAAGATTTTGCGTAACTTCTGGAATGTCGAAAGCTGGAAATGCTGGGTCGATACCTAAAACATAAATAGGATTTTTTTCACCATTTTGAGGATTCTTAAATTTAGAAAATTGGACATATAAGGGACTAACTGATTCAACACCTTCAAAACCAAGGACTTGGTAAAGACGCGATCGCGGAAAACTTTGTTGTGACGTTAAAGACTTATATTGCGAACTAATGATAAATAAATCGCCTTTGAGTTTTTGATGAACTTGTGTTGCACTCTCGTATAGCGCATCTTGAAAACCAAGTTGCATAAACATCAAGATGACTACAAAAGCAATACCTGCCAAAGCTACAATGAAACGTATTTTTTGCCTTGCTAGTTGCAGCCATGCTAAAGGAATTTTGAGTAGCATTAGATTCGGTAGCCTTAAATTGGTTGTGAGCAGTAGGTTTGGGTAACAGGTAATTGATAATAGGTTAGAACTGCAGTAGTTTTCCTAATATCTATTTGTTAGATATTGATTGCTACTTGCACTTGCAAGTTTGTTAAACCGGCGACTCTTTGATTATCTTCTGGGTTATCAATACGAATTCTGACTTCAACAACTCTGTTATCTGTGTTAGCTGTCGGGTTAGTACTTAAGACTTCTTGCGAATTGACTTGTAGCCCAATTTGTGTTACTTTTCCGCTGAGATCTTCAGACAAAGCACTGCTAGTAATTGTTGCTTTTTGTCCTAGATTAACTTTGTTAATATCAGTTTCATAAATTTCTGCTATGGCGTACATTTGATTTGTTTGACCTAGTTCAGCAATTCCTCGATTACTAACAAGTTCTCCAGGACGAGTATGTACTTTCAGTACTTGGGTGTCTTTGGGTGCACGCACGTAAGATAAATTTAAATCAGCTTGAGCTTGAGTGACAGCAGCGATCGCACCATCGACTTCTGATTGGGCAACTTGAACATCTACAGGACGGACTTCAGCAGTTGCTGCTAAAGTTGCTTTGGCTTGGCTGATTTGTTCGCGGTAACTCGATATTGTCCGATTTAAAGTGGCGCGTGCTTCATTGAGTTGCTGTTGTACTGTAGCAACTGGCAAGCGTTTGCTATCAAATAAAGAAGCCGAAATAGCTCCTTCTTGGTACAAGTCTTGATAGCGTTGATATTCGGCTTGTGCGTTATTAAATTCAGCTTGTAAACGAGCGATCGTTGCTTGTTGTGCCGGAATTTCACCTTGTAATTCAGCTTGTAAACGAGCGATCGTTGCTTGTTGTGCTTCAATTTGTCCAGTTTGGGCGCCAGCTTGGACTCTAGCTAACTGTGCTTTGGCAATTTTGACTTGCTGGTTTGCTGCATTTAAAGCGGCTAGTCTCGGTTCATAAGTATCAAGTACCGCAATAATTTGTCCTTGTGCAACGCGATCGCCTTCTTGAACTAAAACTTGTGAGACTCGTGCACCTTGTGCCGAAGTGGGGGGCGATAATCGAATCACTTCTCCTTGTGGTTCTAAACGTCCCAAACCTGTAACAGCTTTTCTGACAGGAGTAGGATTTTCACTTGTCGTTGGCACTACACTTCTGGAGTTAGACCGCAATGTAACTATGTTATAAACTGAAAAAGCTCCGTTGAGCAGGCTCAATAATATTACAGCACCGATCAACCACTGATCTTTGTCTCGCTCACGTTTCTTCTGAACCATAACTTTATTTTCCTGATACGGTAGTTCAGATCACAGCGTAAATATCGCCATACACCTAATTAATAAAACTCGTTTTGATTTGGGTACAGAAATCTCAATCAATGTTAATGCCTAGAACCTAACAATAGCTTTGCAGGTTACACTCAGAACATTTGTTAATTTTATTACCATTGCTTTTTCTTGATTAAACTTAGGATTGCGAACAAGGTTGCCGAAGTAGCTACTGTAATGAGAAATTAGTAAAGAAGTAGAGTACTTTTATTGCTGTCACCTTTTTCGACAAATACAGGTATTCTTGAATACAAGAAAATTTTATTACCCCAGAGAAACTAGCATTGGGAGATATCGTGCTTGACTCTACTTACTATTTTGTAAAATAAAATTGCTTAAGAGCCGGAATTGAGTAATATTGCCGCGTAAGGGAATTATAACTAATTTTCTATATTTGTAAATGAGTCTAGTCGATCAATTTTCTAGAGCTTGCATGAAACAATTCAAAGAATACGCGTCTGAGAAGATAAAAGTAAAGCTATCCTGGGCAATAAGCTTGCAGCTTACAATTGAATCAACTTTTGGCAAGTTGTCTTAGAGGCAGTTAAACGACATACATCTCTAAAAGCTAACTTAACGTCTGCTGTCTTGCATTTATGTACGGATTCTATTTAAAAGCATCACAACTATAAACATGAAAATTAAGGGTTCGTACTTAATCTGATATTTATAAATCATTAAAAATATTTATATATTTTAATTGTAATATAGTTAGCTACTTTAGATAGCCAGCACAACAAAGAAGTATAAACTCTGTTGAGACTGTACTAGGCTTGCTGTAGTGATTGATACTCAAGAATCACCTTTTTTTTGATATACAAAAATAATGTAAATATAGCTATTCGTAAGGCTTTACGGAACTAGGCTGATTCGTATATATTAGAGCTTAATTCGTACAGAGTGGTCAAGATTGATGCAGATCGCTCTGAGCAAGGGTGCTGTTGATAGATAGCTTGAACAAAGACTGAAATGCTTGTTGAAGTTTAGTTACTGAACATAATGATATTTGAGGATGTAGCTCAAGTCATTAATTATTGTGATAAATGGATAAATTATTTTGGGGATAAAGAACACAAATGCCTATTGTCGCCATCGCTCAAATCAAAGTTGGTATCAATAGACGTCCGATTAAGCAACAAAAAGTTATAGAGCTGATAGAATCGATTCAAGCAAATGGATTATTAAACCCGATTACTGTCGATCAAAATCTAACTTTAATTGCTGGGCTGCATCGGCTGACAGCCTGCAAGATGTTAGGGTTGGAGAAGATTGAGTGTAACATTATCAATTGTGCAGATTCGGCGCACGCACGTTTAGCAGAAATTGATGAGAACCTGATTCGTAGCGAGTTGGATGCATTAGAGCGTGCAGAGTTATGGTTAGAACGCGATCGCATTTTGGATAGCTTGCAATTAAGGGCAAAACCAGGCGATAATCAATATACCTACAAAAGCAGTAAAGGCAGTGAAACGATTTCACCACCTCCGAAAACAACTTTCGAGTTAGCCCAAGCAGTAGGATACACAGAGCGAACATTTCAACAAGGGAAGCAAATTGCCAAAAGCATTTTGCCCGAAGTCAAAGAAGCCATTAAAGGAACTGCGCTCGCTAAAAGCACAACGGCACTCCTTAAAGTCGCCCGTGCGGGAAGTAAAGAACGCGAAGAAGCAGAAAAGGCAGAAAAAGCAATCAAAGAAGCTCAACTTCAGCAAGAAGAACTGCAACACAAAGCTCGATTAGCAGAGGCAGCAAGAACCAAACAGCGAGAGTTGCAACTACTCACACTGCGCAATGTAGCGGCGCAGAAAGAGGCGAAGTTGAAAAAGAAACCGCGCAAAGAGTTGTCACCACTAACAAGAGAAATAACCGCTCAAGACGTTTTGAACACTCAACCTGGCGATCAGTGGCTGTTAGCACGACACTTAGTTTATTGCGGCGATACCGCAAGCGATGAGTTTATTCGTTGTTTACCATCTCATGCTGCCCTGGCGATCGCCACTCCTTCAACCATTTGGCAACACGATTACTTAGTTGATGAAGCGCGAATTGTTGCGGTACTACGTAGCGCTGGACACATTCATCAATTTTGTACCCAGCAACGGATGCCTTTTCAATATGAATTATTGATTGGTAGCATCTATGTTGCTCTTTTTTCTTACTCTGCGCTGACTGAACCACAACAGCCGATTGCAATTGAAGGCGTGGAAGGAATTGTCGCTTTTCTGATTAGTTTGTACTCCAATGCAGGAAACTTCGTGATTGCGCCATTTATTGGACACGGTGAAGCTTTGATCTGCTGTGAAAGAATGGGACGAATTTGTTTTACTGGCGATCTTGAGTCACAGCGCGTGAGTCAGGCGATCGCACGTTGGCAACAGTGGACGGGAAAGCAGGTAAATAGAGGAAACTAAAATTTGAGCATTTCGGAAAAACTGGGCAACTTCATCAAAAATTTACAAAAAAGCTGGATAGAGCGGCTTTTTATGAAGATAATGTAAAGTTAGTGTCTGTCTTCAAGGCAATCGTGCTAATTTGAGTACCAATCTATCAACCAGCATAATTAACATAACTTGCCGTCACCTTTTGCTAACTAAATCTATAGCAGGATAGAGAGGAACTGATTTCAACTGTAGTAAGTTTTGACAAATAGTTAGATAAGTTAATCAAATCTCTGTCGTGCTTAATACAGAAATTAGCAAATCAGCTTAATAAGATGCTGGCTAAAGCTTAGACAATTACATAACAATTGGAGAAGTTGAATGCGATCGCAGTATTCACCATGTATTCCCTCATAGACATCAAGTAGGCATACTAATGGTCAATGTAAACCCTGACCTCTGCCATAGATAAACACTGAACAAATACAAATAAATACTGAACAAATACAGCTGACAGCTCAGTAATTTTCAGATAGTTTGGGAGCCAATTAATCTTTTTTCAAAGTCAAACTATAAACTACAGCAGATGATTTAAAAAAATCTCCTGAATTTATCCCAAACGTTTACTAGAATACAGTATTTACTTTCCTTGAGACTTATGATGAGTTGCATAGAGATGCCAGTTGTTGCGTTTGCTGCAAACCTACTATTTTTGAAAGGGTTATTTATGGCATTTATTAGAATTGAAAATATTGTCATTAATACCAATTACATTGCTGCGATTAAACTCGATAACCAAACTATTTCTGGAGAAAGCAGTGTTTCTATATTAATGGCTACTCCGAAGCTTCCCTTATTTCAAATTGAAGGTGCTTTTCCCAATCATTATCACTATGAATGGATTGATTTTGTAGGTAGGGAAGCCAAGGCACTTCAAGATTACTTTACGAGCTTCAATAATGTGATCGACTTACTACCACAGCACTGTAAAGTTAACGAGATGTAAAAGTCTTTGACCGCTTAATCCATTTTAAGCTCAACAATTTATCTCAATCTGTGCTGCAAACAAGTTATTAAGAGCCTATGTTTGCCTGCAATATTACTGTCGCTTTAACACAGTTACAAAACGAAATTAGAAACTGTGAAACAGCATTGATGAAGCTAATACAAAAGAAAAAAAGCATGGCTGAAAAAGTATTAGAACCGGACACCATCAATACTCAACTTCAAAAGAATCCGATTGCCATCATCGGGATGGCATCCTTATTTCCTCAGTCAAGAAATACTCAACAATACTGGCAAAAAATTATTGAAAAAGTAGATTGTATTACCGACGTTCCACCTTCGCGGTGGGATGTTGATACGTACTACGATCCAAATCCAAGAGCACCGGATAAAACCTATTGCAAACGTGGTGGATTTATTCCAGATATTGATTTTAATCCAATGGAATTTGGGCTACCACCTAATATCTTAGAAGTCACAGACGTTTCTCAGTTGCTTGGCTTAGTGGTTGCTAAAGAAGCAATGGAAGATGCGGGCTATGATGAAAAGCGGCAGTTTAATCGCGATCGCACTGGAGTTGTTTTAGGTGTTGCCTTAGCAAGACAGTTGGCGATGCCATTAGGTGCGAGGTTGCAATACCCTGTCTGGGAAAAAGCCCTGAAAAGCAGCGGGTTATCTGATGCAGATACCCAAAAAGTGATTGACAAAATTAAAAGCGCTTACGTTAATTGGGAAGAAAACGCCTTTCCAGGAATGCTGGCGAACGTTGTCAGCGGACGAATTGCCAATCGCCTTGATTTTGGTGGAACCAACTGTGTTGTCGATGCAGCTTGTGCAAGTTCCCTAGGTGCGTTGCGCATGGCAATGAGTGAGTTACTCGAACATCGCTGCGACATGATGCTGACGGGCGGCGTAGATACCGATAACTCAATTGTCGCGTATATGTGCTTTAGTAAAACTCCCGCAGTATCTCCTAGCGAAAACGTCAAACCTTTCGATGCAGAATCGGATGGCATGATGTTAGGCGAAGGTGTTGGGATGATCGTCCTTAAGCGCCTTGCTGATGCTGAACGTGACGGCGACAAAATTTATGCTGTGATTAAAGGCATTGGCACTTCCAGCGATGGCAAATATAAAAGTATCTATGCGCCACGCCCTGAAGGACAAGTCCGCGCCTTGCGCCGCGCGTACGAAGATGCTGGCTGTTCTCCTGCAAGTGTTGGCTTGATCGAAGCCCACGGTACAGGAACTATGGCAGGAGATCCGACTGAGTTTAGTGCCTTAAAAGCCTTTTTTGAGGAAACGGACATTGGTAAGCAAAAAATTGCTCTTGGTAGCGTCAAATCACAAATTGGACACACCAAAGCCGCAGCAGGCGCAGCAAGTTTAATTAAAACTGCTTTAGCACTGCATCATAAAGTTTTACCTCCGACAATCAACGTGACTAAACCGAATCCAAAATTAAAAATTGAAGATTCACCCTTTTATCTCAATACCGAAACTCGCCCTTGGTTCCAAGGAGATACACCGCGACGGGCTGGAGTGAGTTCATTTGGATTTGGTGGCACAAATTATCACGTTGTTTTAGAAGAATATACCAAAGAACACAATAGTTATCCTTACCGCATCCATCAAACGCCCCAGATTGTGTTGCTATCAGCAGCAATGCCAGAACAATTACAGCACAAGTGTGCAGATTTACTGGCAAAATTGCAAGGTGAAGCTTCAGAAAAACATTTTACCCAAGTTGTTGCAGCATCACGAACACTAGAAATTCCAGTCACAGATGCGCGTCTTGGTTTTGTTGCTAATTCGGTTACAGAAGCGATCGCCTTATTGCAAGTTAGTGTTGAGCAACTCAAAAAACATTCAACTGATTGGGAACACCCCCAAGGCATTTATTACAGACGTAGCGGAATTGATTCTACAGGTAAAGTCGTCGCCTTATTTTCTGGACAAGGTTCGCAATACCTTGAGATGGGTAAGGAATTAGCACTAAATTTTCCTTGCTTGCGCCAGGTATATCAGCAGATGGATAATCTGTTAAGCAAAGATGGGTTGCAACCGATTTCTGATGTTGTCTTTCCGCCGCCAGTATTTGATAATGCCCAACGCCAAAAGCAGCAGGAGGCATTGCAGCGCACAGAATATGCTCAGCCGGCAATTGGAGTCTTTAGTGCAGGATTATATAAAATATTACAACAAGCTGGATTTAAACCTGATTTCGTTGCTGGACATAGTTTTGGTGAATTAACTGCACTGTGGGCAGCAGAAGTATTAAGTGATGAAGATTACTTGGCGCTTGTCAAAGCAAGAGGGCAGGCGATGGCGACTCCCAAAGAACCAAACGTTGATGCTGGGGCGATGCTTGCAGTCAAGGGAGATGTCACTCAAGCAACGACATTAATTAAACAGTTTCCCTTAGTTACGATCGCTAACTTCAACTCAACCAAGCAAATCGTTTTAGCAGGAACTAAGCCAGAAATTACCCAAGTACAACAGGCTTTAAATGGACAAGGCTTCTCGACAGTTATCCTACCCGTTGCCGCAGCCTTTCATACTCCATTAGTCGGTTACGCCCAAAAACCTTTTGCCCACGCAATTGAAGCAACGCGCTTTCAAGAACCAAAAACTTCGGTTTACTCGAATGTGACTGGCAAAGCGTATCCCAAAGAACCCCAGGCAATTCAAAAAATTCTCAAAGAACACTTACTCAATTCGGTGTTGTTTAAGGATCAGATCGAGAATATCTATGCAAGTGGTGGTTATTTCTTTGTTGAATTTGGACCAAGAAATATTCTGGCTAATTTAGTCAAAGATACACTTGGCGATCGCCCCCACTTAGCTGTTGCCGTCAATGCGCACAAACAACAAAATAGCGATCGCACTCTGCGATCGGCAGTTGTACAATTGCGTGTTGCAGGATTGTCTCTGGGAGACATCGATCCTTATCAACTAGAATCGAAAATACCCCAAGTTCAAGGAAATAAAGCACTCAATGTCCGCTTGAATAGCGCCAACTACATCTCGGAAAAAACACAAACCGCATTCGCGCAAGCTTTAGCAGAGACACACGTTATTTCAAGTGCAATCTCCACCACAACTACACCTGCGCCAACATCAGCAACAAACGGACATCATTCCCAACCAATATCCGCTGCTAGTCCTGAACCAAAGACTGTTGTTGCAACACAGCCATCGCTACCACAACCAGTAGCAGTGGATTACCAAAAAATGTTGGACAGTATTGAGTCCACTCTGACACAGTTTAACGATCATCACGGTGACATCTTACAAGTCCACGAACAATCGCTGAAACATCAAACTGAATACGCCCAAACCTTCTATCAACTCACCCAGCAGCAATCATTACTTACCAACCAAAATGCGGCAACTAGAGATAGCTTGGAACGCAGCATGATGCGGTTTCACGATCATCAAGCGGAAACTCTACGCATTCACGAACAATATCTGCAACAGCAGATGGAACATACACACAACTTCTTTGAACTGATCGAACAAAAATATGAATCCGTTATTGAAGGAGGCGTAACAAAAGAAGCATTGAGTCCAACGCCTGTCAGCAACGGTAACGGACATCAAGCTAATGGTAATGGTACTACATTAGTTGAAATCGCGTCTGTACCTCAAACCCAGGAAGAACCACAAATTCCTGAAACCGCATCTGTCATCGTACCGCCTGTTGAACCTGCACCTGAAACGTCAATTGATGTTACTGAGTTAAGTCAAACACTGTTGAATGTGGTGAGTGACAAGACGGGGTATCCCGTCGAAATGCTGGAGTTAGAAATGGATATGGAAGCAGATTTAGGCATTGATTCGATTAAGCGCGTAGAAATATTAGGCGCACTGCTGGAACTCAATCCAGGCTTACCTCAACCGAATCCTGAAGAACTAGCCGAACTGCGTACCCTCGGTCAAATTGCCGAGTATATGAGTAGTATTGCCACAACACTTCCAGTGAAAGCTGCAACAGTAGAGGAAGTAAGTCATAATGCCTCTGCTACACCAGTAACACCGATTCCTGAAAGCCCTCCAACAGAAAAAGCTTCAGTACCCGAAACGTCAATTGATGCTGCTGATTTAAGTCAAACACTGCTGAATGTGGTGAGTGATAAGACGGGGTATCCAGTCGAAATGCTGGAGTTAGAAATGGATATGGAAGCAGATTTAGGCATTGATTCGATTAAGCGCGTGGAAATATTAGGCGCACTGCTGGAACTCAATCCAGGCTTACCCCAACCAAATCCTGAAGAACTAGCCGAACTGCGTACCCTCGGTCAAATTGCCGAGTATATGAGTAGTATTGCAGGGAATTTAACAGAAGAGGAGATACTGCCAAAAAAGCAGGATAGCGGGGAACCAGAGACAAACCACAGTATTATCCGCAGTGTGGTGAAATTAAAAGTTCTACCGCCTCCCGATCGCTTGGAATGCAATTTACCCCAGCAGCACGTATGCTTAATTACTGATGATGGTTCAGCGCTAACGACACAATTAGCCCAAGCTTTGACTGCAAAAGGGGAAAAAGTTGTCGTTTTAAGTTTTCCTGAATCCGTAATTGCCCAAAGAGCAAATGTAGATGATACTATTGGGCGCATTGTCTTAGAGGACTTGACAGAAACTCGTCTGCAACAACTCAAAGAATTACAATACGGTTCGATTGGCACTTTTATTCACCTCCACCCTGCTATTGATAACAGCGAGGAGATTGCTTATCTTAACTCGGAAGCCTTACTCAAACACATTTTCCTAATTGCCAAACATCTCAAAGAACCACTCAATCAAGCTGCAAGTCAAGGACGCAGTTGTTTTGTCACCGTAACTCATCTTGACGGCGAATTGGGGATTGGACAAAAAACAAACTACAGTGCGATCGCTGGTGGCTTGTTTGGACTTACAAAAACACTCAATCAAGAATGGGAATCGGTATTCTGTCGCGCAATTGACATTAGTACTGACATTGATGCCCAACAAGCTGTCAAACATATCCTCGCAGAAATTCAAGATCCTAATCGTTTAATCAGTGAAGTAGGCTACGGCGCTAAAGGGAGAGTCACACTAGAGAGTTATGAGTGTTGAGTGTTGAGTTTAAGAGAGTAGTGAAGTGTTGAGTTAAGAAAATTCTTTTAATTCAAAACTCAAAACTCAAAACTAATCACTTATCAAACTGGGAATAAACAACTATGAAAAGCCAGGTTGACTCAAATTCTGTATTTCTTGTCAGCGGTGGTGCTAAGGGAATAACTGCACAGTGCGTGATTGAATTAGCTAAAGAGAAGCAATGCAAATTTATTCTTTTAGGGCGTTCTTCTCCTTCACCAGAACCTGTTTGGGCGATGGGATGCAATGATGAAGCTGTGCTTAAAAAGCGAATTATGGAGTATTTGGTTGCTAGTGGAGAAAAACCAACTCCAGTCATGGTGCAGAAACAATACAAGGCGATCGCATCTTCCCGCGAAATTCAAGCAACTCTCAATGCAATTGAACAAGCTGGTAGCAAAGCAGAGTATTTCAGTGTTGATGTCACTGATACAGAGGCTTTACAAGCCATTGCCGATCGCTTAACAGCAGTCACCGGAATTATTCATGGTGCAGGTAATTTAGCTGATAAGCGCATTGAGAAAAAGACTTCTGAAGATTTTGACACTGTTTACGCTGCCAAAGTGACAGGCTTAGCAAATTTGTTGCGTTATATTCCTGCAAGTCAGTTACAACAACTGGTTTTGTTTTCTTCTGTTGCTGGATTTTACGGTAATGTTGGACAAGCTGATTATGCGATCGCCAACGAAATTCTCAATAAATTAGCCCATCTCGTGAAATATCATCACCCTGATTGTCATGTTGTTGCCATCAATTGGGGACCTTGGGATAGTGGGATGGTGAGTCCTGAATTGAAAAAAGCATTTGCCGAACGAAATATCGAGACGATTCCGATTCAAGTTGGTGCCAAAATGCTTGTAGAAGAACTTGAATCAACTCATCAAGAAACTCAAGTTATTGTTGGTAGTCCTCTTGTCTTTTCTGAAAGCTTCAGTTCGCAACTTCAAACTTTTCGCATTCAGCGCCATCTAACTGTAGATGCTAATCCATTTTTGCAAGATCATGTTATTGCAAATCGCCCAGTTCTTCCGGCAACTTGTGCAATAGCTTGGATTGCAAATACTTGCGAACAACTCTATCCTGGTTATCAGTTTTCTAACTGCCGAAATTATAAAGTTTTGAAAGGAATTATTTTTGAACCTACTACTCCTATTGAATACACTTTAGAATTACAAGAAACTAATAAAAACAACATAGGAGTTGAGTTTGATGCTAAAATTTGGAGTAAGAATTTAGAAGGGAAAACTCGCTATCATTTCAGCACACAGTTAACTCTAAAACGCCAAATACCTTCAAGTCCTGATTACGCTTCTATTAAACTAAATCTAGATCAAAGTTATTCTAATCAACTGTCTTTCTATCAAGATGGTACGGCAAGCTTATTTCATGGAATGAGTTTTCAAGGAGTTAAGCAAGTCCTCAACATTACTCCAGAAAAAGTCACAATTGAATGTTTACTTCCCAGCCTTAATGAACAACAACAAGGACAATTTCCAGTACAAACATTTAATCCATATATTGTAGATGTACAAATTCATTCATTATGGATTTGGTCACAATATTTTCATCAGCAAGGTTGTTTACCTTCAGCAATTAATCTTTACGAGCAATTTATACCAGTTTCTTTTGATGAAACGTTTTATGTTTCTTGTGAAGTCAAATCTAAAACTGATAGTGCAGTAATAGCTGAAGTTATTACTCACAATAGTAAAGGAAAGGTATATTCACGAATGACTGAAGCAAAGGGAACTTTATTACCTACAAATAAAAATAACTAAACGAACCTGATTAGGTATAGAGAAAACAGAGAAATACTCTGAGGAGTAGAGGTATATGAAGTTGACGCAAAAACAAGCTCCCAAGATAGCTATTACTGGGATGAGTTTGATTGCAGGTTCTTGCCTAGATTTAGATAGTTTTGAACGAACTATTTATGAAGGGAACCAAAATTTTATTGAGTTACCTCAAAATCGTTGGCAAGGTAAAGTAGACTTTCTCCAAGAGTATCAAAATCATAACAAGCAAGCATCTGTAGGAGGTTATCTTCCAGAATCTGTCATAGATTTTCAGCAAAATCAGCAGCTATCGGATGAGATAGAAGAATTGAGTCCACAAGAACTATTGATGCTCAAAGTAGCAGATAGTGCATTGAAAGATGCTGCAATTAAGGAGGGGGCAAAAGTAGCAGTAATTATTGCTACAGCAACTCAAATTTCACTACAAAAACTCTATAGTAAACAGCAGTTTTCTCGACAACTACAAACAATTTTTACTGGAAAAAGTACAACTAGCGATCTTGAATCATTTGAGCGTCATAGTAGCTATAACTTACAAAGTGAATATCGTAGCCCAATAGAAAACACGATCGCCAGCCGAATTTCTGCTTTGTGGCAATTTGAAGCACCAGCATTTACACTGACAGCTGAAGAAAATTCCGCATTTAAAGCACTAGAAGTTGCTCAAAATTTACTGTTACTTGGGGAAGTTGATGCGGTTGTTGTTGGTGCAGTAGACTTAGCTGGTAGTAGTGAAAGTGTGTTATTACGCAATCAGTTAGTCAAGATTAATACAGGTGCGAAAACTTTAAGTTATGACAAGAATGCCAATGGTTGGATCGTTGGCGAAGGTTCAGGGGCAGTTGTTTTAAAATTACATGATGCAATTGAACAAGGCGATCGCATCTACGCCATCATTGATACCATCAGCTTACTACCACAAACTTCATCGTGCGACTCTGCCGCAGTTACACAAGTTTGTCAACGCGCTTTTCAAATTGCAGATATTGAACCCAAAGACATTGGCTATCTTGAAGTTCATGGCAGTGGAGTAGAGGTAGAAGATACCGCAGAAATTGCAGGTTTGCTAACAGCGTATCAAACCATACCTAAACTAAATTGCGCAATCGGTAGTGTGAAATCTAATGTTGGACACACCTATGCAGCATCTGAAATTATTAGTTTAATTAAAACTGCACTTTGTCTCTACTACCGTTATATTCCTGCCACACCGCAGTGGAGTAGTCCTAAAAACCCCGAATGGCAAGATATATTTTATGTTGCAACAGAATCTCGACCTTGGTTTAGCGCCTCAGAAAAGCCAAGACGTGCTGCAATTAATAGTATTTCCCTAGATGGTAGCTACGCTCATATCATTTTATCAGAAGAAACAAGCAAAACTAATCTGACTCGCTTCTACGCAGACGGGAATAGATATTTAACTCAAATGCCATTTTATCTATTTGCGATCGCCGCTGACAATCGTAGCGATTTAATGGCTCAGTTACATAGTCTAGAGCAAAATATTGAGAGTTGTACCTCTTTAACGGCTGCTGCAAGTCAAACTTTTAGCACTTTTCAAAAGCAATCGAATGCGACTTATGCTCTAGCAATTCTGGGACGTAACAAAAATGACTTATTACGAGAAATTCAACGTGCATTAACAGGAATAGAACGTGCTTTTGAGCAAGGAGTGAATTGGCAATCTCCTGTAGGTAGTTATTTTACAGCCAATCCTTTAGGAAAAAAAGGCGCGATCGCCTATGTTTATCCTGCTGCATATAACTCCTATGTTGGTATTAGCAGAAACCTGTTTCGCTTATTTCCTCAAATTTACGACGATGCTGTTATTAAAAATGCTTACAGCCGTGTTGCCAATATTGAAAAACTATTATATCCCCGCAGTTTATGTAAGTTATCCAAAAGACAAATAGAAGATATTGAACAGCAATTGCTTAATAACCCCATTGCAATGCTGGAATCAGAAATGGGATATGCAGGGCTGATGACGACAATCTTTAAGAATTACTTTCAAATCAAGCCGCAATACAGCTTTGGCTACAGTCTAGGCGAAACTAGCATGATGTTTTCTCAAGGCGTCTGGACTGATTTTCAAAAATGTAGTAATGCTTTGAATTCTTCCTCTTTGTTTAGTAGTCGTCTTGCTGGATCTAAAAATGCGGTTCGTGAATTTTGGGGATTACCAACGGTAAAAAAACAAGACGCTGATTTCTGGAGTACATATGTTTTAATGACTCCTGTTGCTGATGTTCAAGAAGTTATTAAAAAAGAAGAGCGAGTTTATTTAACTCAAATTAGTACTCCCAAAGAATGTATTATTGCTGGAGAAACAAAAGCTTGTTTGCAAGTAATTGAAAAATTGAAGTGCGACGCCTTTCGCGCTCCATTTAATCACGTCATTCACTGTGAGGCAATGCGATCGGAATATCCAGAACTTGTAAGAATTAAAACTTTGCCAGTTCAAAATATTCCAGAAACTCTCTTCTACTCGTCTGCTAAATATGCACCAATTCCTCTTGACAGCGAATCTATTGCCCACCATATTGCCAAATGTTTGTGCCAACAAGTTGATTTTCCACGATTAGTTAATCGCGTTTATGCAGATAACGTCAAAATATTTATTGAAGTAGGTGCAGGAAGTAATTGTTCGCGCTGGATTGGCGAAATACTCAAAGATCAAGAACACCTCACAGTATCAGTTAACCGCAGAGGCGTAGACGATCATGCTGCGATTCTTAAAGCACTTGCTAAGCTTCTTAGCCATCGAGTCTCGTTAGATTTGTCGCCACTATACGCGCGATCGCCAAATGATTTAAGTAGCAATCAATTGTTGAAATTAGCTACTTCGGC
The DNA here is from genome assembly GCF_015207655.1 of Gloeocapsopsis crepidinum LEGE 06123. Taxonomy (GTDB): domain Bacteria; phylum Cyanobacteriota; class Cyanobacteriia; order Cyanobacteriales; family Chroococcidiopsidaceae; genus Gloeocapsopsis; species Gloeocapsopsis crepidinum. Next base: position 70,192 of record NZ_JADEWN010000008.1, read on the forward strand.
AACACAACAAAATTCATTAAACTCATCTACAAGTGTTCCTTTTTTACCTCTGAATGAAGACGATCAAAGTCAAGTTGAGTTACATACCTTAGATACTTCAGTTAATCAAAATATCAAATCAGAGCCGCCGAATATGCAAGTATTACAGCAATACCCAAGTACTATTTCAGTAGAAAAAGCTCCTAATCAGATTGCAGACAACAAGGCTATTGAACAACTAATTAATAATCATAAAGATACGCCAATACCATCGGCAAAACAAACAGTTACACATGAACTCACTTCTCCACTTTATCAAAACGATAGCTATTTAAAATTAAGAGAAAATAATCACCATGCGACTCAAGTTCATACGCAATTTTTACAGTCGCGCCAAAAGGCTTTGCTACAGATGAGTAGACTAATTCAGTTACAAATAACCTACTCGCAATTAGCAACTCAAAATGCAAATTCAAGTACTCCAGCTAATAAACCAGTTAGTCTATCTGTTTCTTAATTGTTAGTTTGCGGATGAGTGACTAACAGGTATTGATTATCTTGAGAGGGTTAACAGACGTGGTTAGTGTAAATCCAGTCGTAAATAAGAGCGATCGCATCAAATTCTTAGGTACATCAACTCAAGCCTGGTACGGTTCATTGAGTTCAGTTGCGTTTGATGAAGCAGGAATCAAAGCTAAACTTTTGAATTTAGCTCAACCTTGCTATGTTGTGCGCTCAAATAATCAAATTGGCGTTACTAATGAAGGTTACACTTACACAGCCGATAATGGTAATAGACAAGCAGAACTATTAGCTGCGACTCCTCCTTTATCAACAAAACAACTAGGTGATGCGAGTTTCTTAGACTTTCATCAGGTAAAATATGCCTACGCCACAGGTGCGATGGCACATGGAATCGCTTCGGAAGAACTAGCGATCGCCTTGGGAAAAGCAAAAATATTAAGTTCCTTTGGTGCAGGAGGTTTATCTCCAGCGCGTGTAGAATCTGCCATCAATCGCATTCAGCAAGCACTACCTCACGGACCTTACGCTTTTAATTTACTGCACAGCCCTAGTGAACCTGCAATTGAACGACGTGCCGTTGATTTGTATCTTAAATACGGTGTCACAACAGTAGAAGCTTCAGCTTTTCTTGACTTAACGCCTAACGTTGTTTACTATCGCGCTGCTGGATTAGGTCTTGACTCTCACAATCAAATTACAATTAAAAATAAATTAATTGTCAAACTTTCGCGCAAAGAAATAGCGATAAAATTTCTTCAACCTGCTCCTACAAAAATTCTTAAAGAATTAGTTGCCCAAAATCTCATTACTGAATTACAAGCTACTTTAGCAGAAAAAATTCCTGTTGCTGATGATATCACTGTAGAGGCTGATTCTGGCGGTCATACTGATAATCGACCTCTGGTTTGTCTACTACCATCAATTCTAGAATTACGCGATGAAATTCAAGAAAAATATCATTATCAACAACCTGTTCGAGTAGGTGTTGCTGGTGGAATTTCTACACCTCAATCTGCCCTTGCTGCTTTTATGATGGGTGCTGCTTATGTTGTCACGGGTTCTATAAATCAATCGTGCGTAGAAGCTGGAACTTCACAACATACGAAAGAGTTACTAGCACAAGCAGAAATGCCCGATGTCATGATGGCACCCGCAGCAGATATGTTTGAAATGGGTGTAAAATTGCAAGTTTTAAAAAGAGGAACACTATTTCCTGTACGTGCCCAAAAATTATATGAACTGTATAAAAATTACGATTCAATTGATGATATCCCTGCAGTAGAAAGAGACAAACTAGAAAAGCAAATCTTTCGCAGAAGTTTAGACGCAGTTTGGGAAGATACTGTTGCCTATGTATCGACAAGAAATCCGGACAAAGTTCGTAAGGCAGCGAACAATCCTAAGTTAAAAATGTCGCTGATTTTCCGCTGGTATTTAGGATTATCTTCGCGTTGGTCTAATTCTGGCGAAAAAGGTCGAGAAATTGATTATCAAATCTGGTGTGGACCTGCAATGGGAAGTTTTAACGATTGGGTTAAAGGTTCTTATTTAAGTGAACCAAGTAATCGTAAAGTTGTTGATATTGCTGACCACATTATGCTTGGAGCAGCCTACTTGTATCGCGTTCAAAATTTGAAATTATCAGGGTTACAACTACCGATATCTTTTAGCCAATATCGTCCAATGTTACGGAATGTTTAGGTGTTATGATGTCAGATGCTAATATTACTCTACAGAAAACTTATACAGCAACAGATATTCAAACTTGGTTAATTACACAAGTTTGCGAACAAGTAGGAATTGAACCTGACGAAGTAGATGTTCAGGAATCTTTAGAAAGCTATAATTTGGATTCAGCCCAAGCAATGGCAATCGTCAGCAAAGCTGAACACTTTTTAGGCTTTCAGTTATCACCAGTTTGGTTATGGCACTATCCCACAATTGCAGCCTTATCACAACGGTTAGCAGAAGAATTTACGTTAGATAGTGCTGACCAAGAATTAGCGATTAATAAAACACCCGCATTAGATTTAAGAACAGAAGCTGTTTTAGATTCAACAATTTCTCCACACGGTGCTTTTTTAGATGCAGTAGATGAACCTGAAAGTGTTTTTCTAACCGGAGGAACCGGATTTTTAGGTGCTTTTTTGATTCAAGAATTGTTGCAAAAAACAAGAGTGGATGTCTACTGTTTAGTTCGTGCTGCTAATACAGATGAAGGAAAAAAAAGAATTCAACAAAATTTAGCAAGATATGCTTTATGGCAAGATAATTTTAGCGATCGCGTCATTCCAGTTTTAGGAGATTTATCACAACCTTTACTTGGGTTGTCTCCTGCGCAATTCCAAATGCTTGCTGGAAAAATTGACGCTGTTTATCATAGTGCTGCACTACTGAATTACGTTTATCCCTACTCCGCACTCAAAGCCGCAAATGTTTTAGGAACGCAAGAAATTTTACGATTGGCGTGTCAGTTTAAAGTCAAGCCAGTTCATTATGTTTCTAGTGTCGCGGTTTTTGAATCTGCAGCTTACGCAGGTAAAGTAGTTAAAGAACAAGATGATTTTGAGCACTGTGAGGGAATCTACCTTGGTTACTCGCAAACTAAATGGGTTGCAGAGAGGTTGGTCAAAATTGCAGGCGATCGCGGTCTTCCAGTAACAATTTATCGACCACCGCTGATTGCTGGACACAGCAAAACAGGCTTCTCCAACGTTGATGATTTTATCTGTTTGATGCTCAAAGGCTGCGTACAATTAGGTAGTTTTCCTGACATAGATTATATGTTGGATATGTCGCCTGTAGACTATGTCAGCCAAGCAATTGTTTATTTATCGCAGCAAAAAGAATCTATAGGGAAAGCGTTTCATTTACAGCATCCGCAACCGATTCACATTAGTAAATTTTTTGAATGGGTTAAATCTTTAAACCATCCTGTTCAACTAATGCCATATGAACAATGGCAAGCAGATGTATTAAATCGCGTCTGTTCTGTAGACAATCCTTTGTACACATTACGACCTTTCTTACTAGAAAAGTGGTCTAATGAGCAGCTAACTATTCCAGAATTATATATGCAACCAAGAAGACCACATGTAAGTTGTGAAGATACTCTAGCAGCACTTGTTGATTCTGATATTACTTGTCCTTCAATTGACTCACAGCTACTAAGTACGTATTTATCACACTTAATTAATAGTGGATTTCTACAAGTTGCTTAGTTGATTTTTTAATATCAACACAACCTGCTGCATTCGAGTGCAGGATTACTCTAGATTTATCCTTGACGACTTCCTGTCAGTTAATAAAATTCAGTTTCGTTTGCAGGGATACTCCAATGAATCAATCGCAACCAAATTCCCTAAAACACACGTATACTGCGGCAGAAATTCAGAACTGGTTAATTATACAAATTTCTGAACAATTAGGAGTTGAATCTGATGAAATAGATATTCGAGAACCGTTAGATAGCTACGGTTTAGATTCCGCACAAGCAATACTGATAGCTGGTAAAGCAGAGAAACTACTAGGATGTCAAATTTCACCAGTTTTAATATGGCATTACCCAACGATTGAGGAGTTATCTCAACGCTTGGCAGAAGAATCAGAAGACTCAGACTCGGAATTTTTGGAGATTTAGTTACCTACTTAGTAAACTGTTAGGAGCCTTTCTTATTATGAAACCATCTGAGCTTCTGGACAATCTTACTCAACAAGGCGTACAACTTCAACTGAACAACGATAAACTTAGTATTCGTTCTGGTAAAGGAGTATTGTCATCCGAAATTCGTGCAGCCTTAGTTGCACAAAAAGCAGAAATTATGGCATTACTCCGCCAACAAGAAGTCGCGACTTCCTCTTGTGGTTTAGAGCATGAATTAAGTTTATCAACTATTGGACGTTTAATTAGTGGTTCTGTTCAAAATGCAACAGATTTTAAACCACCAGTTGTCGATCCTAAGTTTATGGCAACAAGGCTGGCAATTACATTTAAACCTTTACCAAAAGGATATAACAATCTACAAGTTATTCAATTTAGAGAAGAGTTGGAAAGTAAGCTAGTAGAGTATGGAGTAAAAGTTTTACCTTGGCAACAAGCAACAAGACTACTTCGCTACGAACTCTCTATCCCTGTAGTAGGATGGAAAAAATATATTAGTAGTAGAGTTGTCAAAATTGGTGTTGATGCTGTTATTGATGTAGAAAGACAATACTCTCATTTAGGAAAAATAGGAATTTTTATAGCAGAGAAAGGGTATGAAATCTATTCTCGTTTTGTAAAAAGGCTTTCAGTTTCTAGAATCGTCAAACTGAGTAGTTGGGCAGAAGAACACGCAGCTAAATATATTGAAGATCCAACTAATACTCAAGTTATTGTAATCACACACATAGATGAAGAACTGATAAATCCTGACATACCTTACACAAGTAAAATAAAAACAGGTTTAAATACATTAGTACGAACCTTTAGCGAGATAGTCTTAGGAGTTTCTGAACAAAAAATTTCTATTTTAAATATGAATCTTTCAGACTCTATATACTCTAGAGAAAATATAGATAAATTTGTATTAAACTCATTAATTCCTAAAGTGTTTGTTCCAATTTTACCACTACCATTAAGTCAATTTGAGATAGGAGAATACACTCCGGAGTCATCTCTTTATGCTACTCAATTGGTGAAACTTGGTAATCAGTTAGCATCCACTGGATTATTTCCTCCTGGTGCTCAACTCAGTCAAATTCTTAAAAGAAAGTCTCATCGCGATATTGTTAATGTCATTGTCAATGGAAGAACTGGTGTTTCTTACGGCTTTGTTGCCTATGTAGAAGCTCCTTATTACGTTGGTGACAGAGAAATTAGCGCAGATCAATGGACAAAACTATATGCTATTGAAGGATTTAATAGTGATGAAGTTCGGCAGAATGAAATAGGAAGAAGATACATTCGTGTTAAAATAGGAACCGAATATTTATATAAACAAATACCAGATGTTTGGCTTGTTAGTTCGCGATCTGGCGCAAACAAAACTGACTTGAAGCTAGAAACTGATGTGATTCGAGTAGGTTTAAAAGAAAAGCTATATTTACAGTTACCTCAAGGAATTACTTCAGAAACCGATATTAAACCTTCTTATGATATCTATGTCATGCTTGCTATTGCTTTAGCCACTGCTTTATACGTACCAAATTTAATTGCATTGGGCGCTCCAATTGTCCATTTTCACGGTTATCCAGCCCAAAAATGGCTACTTTCAAATGAGTATTGTGTTGGAGTTAATAATCCTTCTGTTCCATGTGGTACTTATGAATCAGGAGTCTTCAATTTTTTAGGTATATCAAGCTTAGCAACTCAACGTGAAGATATAGCTTTAGTTAGTTTGATAGAACCCGATCATGGCACAAATGTAATTGCTGCTAACATGGATTATTTAGTAGCAAGATTACAAGCAGGATGTAGTAAAAAACAAATTGAACTAGGGGGAAAATATTTTACTTCACTTCAAACTAATTTGAAGTAAAAATCTTCACCTAAAAGCAACGATCGCACTGCAATCATCTTATATAGTTACTGAGTTGATACTTGATAAAAGATGAATCTTATCCGCCTACTACTGCAAACTTCTGGTATTCATCTTGCTTTAGCTGTGATTGCAGGAATTTTTAGTGGGGCTAGTGCGGCTGGTTTAATTGCTTTAATAAACACAACCTTAACCCAGAATAATACATCAGTTGCATTAGTTTGGACATTTGTATCTTTGTGTTTGCTACGACTTGCGACAAATTTAACCTCTCAAGTTCTATTAATTCGACTTTCTCAAACTGCTATCCTTGACTTACGAATGCGAATGAGTCGCCGTATCCTTGCCTCTCCTTTGCGACAACTAGAAAATATAGGTGCGCCGCGTCTTTTAGCTGTTCTCACGGAAGACATTCAAGCAATCTCGAATACTGCTTTTGTTATCCCTTTTTTCTGTATTAATTTTGCCATTGTCATTGGCTGTTTGGTGTATTTGTACTGGCTATCTTGGTCAGTGTTTCTGATTGCTACTTGCTTTATGCTTTTGGGAATATGCACTTATCAACTACCAATACTCAAATCACGTAGTTTTTTAAAGTTAGCTCGCGACCAAGAAGATCAGCTGTACAATCATTTCCGCGCAATTACTGAAGGAACCAAGGAACTCAAGCTTCATCAGCAGCGACGACAAGAATTTTTTAGTGAAGCACTTTATACGACGGCTCGATCATATCGATACTACAACGTTCTCGGTATGAGTATTTTTGCTGCTGCTGCAAGTTGGGGACAGATTTTGTTTTTTCTAGCAATCGGTCTAATTTTGTTTGTCTTACCAACTCTGACAACCTTAAACGCTTCGGTTGTCATTGGCTATGCACTGACAATCATCTACTTGATGACACCTTTAGAGTACATTATGAGTATGCTGTTGCCACTTAATAAAGCAACTGTAGCGTTACAAAAAATCGAAACTTTAGGATTATCGTTAGTATCTCATTATTCCGACCACCCAACGAGATCAACTAATCTTCATGCTTGGAATTGTTTAAGACTTGTGGGCGTCACTCACACTTATTACCAAGAACGTGAAGACACTAGTTTTATTCTTGGTCCAGTTGACCTCAAAATTTATGCAGGAGAACTATTATTTATCATAGGTGGTAATGGTAGCGGCAAGTCCACGCTGAGCAAGCTAATTACAGGACTTTATCCCCCTGATACAGGTGAGATTTATTTGGATGACAAGCTAATTGGCGATCGCGATCGCGAGTGGTATCGCCAACAATTTTCAGCAGTATTTTCTGACTTTTATCTCTTTGAGCGCTTTCTTGGTATTGGTAATCTTCACCTCAACACTCAAATACAAAATTACCTTGTGCAACTGCAATTAGATCATAAAGTCCATATCGATAATGATACCCTTTCTACCACTGCACTTTCGCAAGGACAACGCAAGCGCCTAGCTTTACTCACTGCTTACTTAGAAGATCGTCCAATTTATGTCTTTGACGAATGGGCTTCGGATCAAGATCCTTTATTTAAGAAAATTTTTTATACTCAGCTTTTACCTGAACTCAAAAGCAAAGGTAAAACTGTATTAGTCATTAGTCATGACGATCAATATTTTGATATTGCCGATCGCATCGTCAAGCTAGAGCACGGCACTTTAAAATTCTATCAGAATCTCTCCCAAATTGGTATTTCTAGAGGATAACTTTATCATTCATACTTCATCTAACTCTTTTGCAGTGTAGCGAGTAAGTTAATTATGTATGGATTTGGCTCATTCACAGTATTAATTAAGTTACTTATTCGTCATGGTGCTGACAGAAAATATTTATTTAAAGTTCTACGTATCTTACTACTAAGTTTCTGTACGCTACCAATTAGAGCTTGGGAAAGTTTAAAGTTTCAATCTCAAATTAATAAGCAAGAAATTATAGAACCACCTATATTTATTTTAGGACACTGGCGGAGTGGGACAACATATCTCCACTATTTAATGAGTCAAGATCCTAACTTAGGATATATATCATCATTTCAAGCTTTTGCACCTCATTTTTTTATTACTGGTAATCAAACAATTCTTCCTTTTCTCTCTAAATATTTTCCTCAAATATTGACCAGAATAATTTCAGAAAAAAGAGTAATGGATAATGTGAAGTTTTCCCTTGACTATCCAGCTGAAGAAGAGTTTGCGCTAGGAAATATTTCTTGCTGTAGCTTATATCATGGAGCTTTTGTTTTTCCTAGAAACATTGAGTCTTATTTTAAAAAATATGTATTATTTGACAACGACAAGCATAAAGAGAAAAAGAAATGGAAACTGGCATACATACAAGTTTTAAAAAAAGCAACTTTCTCGATGCAAGGAAAGCGTTTAATTTTAAAAAATCCTCCAAACACAGCAAGAATCAAAGTTCTATTAGAAATGTTTCCTGACGCTAAATTTATTCATATATATAGAAATCCCTATATAGTTTATAACTCAAGAATAAAAGAATATAAAGCTTCTACTAAACTATTTGGCTTTCAGACTATAGAAGAAAAAGAATTAGAAAAGAAATCTGTAGAAATATATCAACAAGTCATGCATAAGTTTTTTGATGATAAGTGCTTGATTTCTCCAGGCAATTTGGTTGAAATAAAATTTGAGGATTTAGAGCATAATCCTATTCAAGAGATAGAAAGAATTTATAAACAGCTTTCCCTTTCTGGTTTTGATTCAGCAAAATGCTGTTTTAAAGCTTATATAGAGTCACAGAAAAGCTATAAAAAAAACGAATATGAATTAGATAAACAAACAGTAGATAAAATAACGTCTTGTTGGGGATTTACAATTCGTAAATGGAGATATGAAACACCTCAAAATATGTATCACAATAAGCCATAGCTCTTTTAGAGTTAAATCAAGTAGTATGAGCGATGCTGTAAGTATTCAAAAGAAGTAAGAATCAATAAAAATTTAGATTTTTAACGTAACACTTCAATGCATTAAATAATGATTGATGGGAGATTAATGTATGAGCAATTTAGTCTTAATATTTTTTTTAACTTTTGCAGTTTTGGTGATAATTCAAGTCTTTTTTACAGTTGTGACGATTTCATCGCTGCGATCGCCAAGTCCCAAATTACTCTCAGACACTCAATTACCCAAAGCAGCAGTAGTTCTGTGTTTGCGTGGTGCCGATCCATCCTTATCCAACTGCTTGCGATCGCTTTTACAGCAAAATTATCCTAACTATGACATCAACATAATCATTGATAGTCACGCAGATCCAGCTTGGGAAATTTTGAGCAAAACACTTGAGCAGCAACCAGCCCAAAATATCAAAGTAAGCTTACTGCAAACTGTGCGGGAAACTTGTAGCCTCAAGTGCAGTGCCTTGGTGCAAGCTGTTTTAGAACTTAAAGACGAATACGAAGTTATCGCCTTAGTTGATGCTGATACACTGCCACATCCTAATTGGTTGCGTCAACTAGTTAGTCCTCTAACAGATCGTCGTGTTGGAGCCGTCACCGGAAACCGTTGGTATGTCCCCTCAGGACGTTGGGGTACAGTATGTCGGTATTTGTGGAATGTAGCTGCTGTTACACAAATGTATTTCTACCACATTCCCTGGGGTGGAACTTTAGCCTTGAAAACAAAGCTTTTTGAGCAAACGCAGTTACTCGAAAAGTGGGGAAATGCGTTGTGTGAAGACACCATGTTACGTCAAGTTCTGCAAGAGAAAGGAATGCGCGTTCAGTTTGTTCCTTCGTTAATGATGGTTAATCCAGAAGAGTGTGACTTACCTAGCTTTTACCGTTGGGTAAAACGCCAATTACTCTGTTCTCGACTGTATCATCCATCATGGCAGGCGATGGTTGGTTATAGTCTTGTCACAACTCTGGTTCCTGCTGGCGCTGCGATTTTGTTTTGCATGGCGCTATTTACAAGACAATGGCATTTGGCGACTGGGGTAGGAAGTGGATTAATAACTTACACGCTTGCACTAGTTTTACTCATGGGAATTTTAGAACAAGGTGTACGTCAAGTAGTTCAAACGCGTGGAGAAGCGATTGCGCCGTTTTCCCCGATCGCGATCGCCCGACTGATCGTCGGAATTCCCTTAACGCAATTAGTTTATGCAGCAGCAGTAGTGTCAGCAATCCTCATGCAACAGGTTGAGTGGCGTGGTATTACTTACCAAGTCAAAGGTCCTTGGAATATTAAGTTAGTCAAATACTCTCCCTATCAATACCTCGATCAGCCAGTTGATGCCAATGCTTCTTTATAAACTACAGTGCGATTGCAACTTTAATCACTTTACCGCTTCGCGGAGTTACGAGTTCTCAGCTTACGAGAGTTATGAGTCGTGAAGTGTTGAGTTTAAGAGAGTTATGAGTTATGAGTGCTGAGTCATGAAGTGTTGAGTTAAGAAAATTCAAAACTCAAAATTCAAAATTCAAAACTTAAAATAAATGCCTCCGGCACCTTTGTTCGCGAAAAATTCAAAACTTTATTTCAATTCTCTTGATTTATCTATGAGGTTAACTCAAAACTCAAAACGTTTAAAGCACTTTCATATCCTGAAAGACTTGCTCTAAATCTTGTAACAATTGCTGTTCGCTAACAGTTCTCTGGACACAATCATGATTAATAACTTAATAGAAGCTGAAAAATCAGCTAAAAGATCGCTCCGAATTGCAATGTTTACGGCATCCTATGCACCATTCTTAGGTGGAATCTCCATTGGAGTACACGATCGAGTTCGGTGGTTGTTGCAGCAAGGGCACGAAGTCTTTCTATTGCACCCTGAATTCAACCACCAGTACCCTAAAGCAGTTCGTAGTTGTCCTATACCAGGGATCGGCGAACTCCAGTCTTTTCCTAACTTTTCTTCTTATGCTTACCCAACCAAGCCGTTAATATTTTACAAATCTGCTCCTGAACCACTACACTACCGACACTGGAGCGATACCAAGTTATTAGAAAACTTTCAACCTGATATCGTGCTAGTTTCAGAACCGGCACAAATGAGAGGATTTTGCTCGCTTTTCTTAGGAGGTTATGGCCGTCCTATTGGTACTGAATATGGCAAGCGAACAGGTACTCCAACCATATCACTCTTCCATACTGACTGGCTTGCTTATAGCCAGTATTACATGGGAATTAGCGACTGGAGCCTTAAACTTCTTAGCCCCATTATTTCTCGCTTGATCAAGCAGTTTACTCAAGCCTACGATGTCAATTATTTTTCTTCGTGGGAACAGCTTGCTAAGTACAAGACGATGAAGGCACAATTCTGTGATTATCTACCTTATCTAGGCATTGATTGTCAAAAATTCCATCCTCAAAACATCTGTTATGACCCAATTCCCGCAGATAACCGACCAACTCTGCTCTTTGTTGGTCGCATTGCCCCAGAAAAAAATGTGACTCAGCTTTTGGATGCATTGCCGCTCATCGCAACCAAAATCCCTAATGTTCACTTAGTTATAGTTGGTAGCGGTCCCCAAGAACAGGAAATTCGTCGTCGTGCCGCTGATATTGGCTCCAGTGTTACGATATGGGGTGAATCGACCGGAACTGAAATTCTTGGCTGGTTTGCCCGCGCAGATGTATTAGTGAATCCCTCTGTAACTGAGAACTTCTGTAGAACAAACATGGAAGCTCTTGCCTCTGGAACCCCAGTAGTGACAGCCTGTGCTGGCGGAAACGTAGAGCAGGTAGTGCCAGAAGTCAACGGTTTCTTGAGCAATCCCAACGATCCCATAGATCTTGCCGAAAAGGTGGTAACACTGATTCAAGATCCCACTTTGAAAGCAAAAATAACTGAACAGGCTCGCCCTTCAATCCTTAAATTTGACTGGTCAACACGTATGAAGCAGTTTGAAGCTAAACTTTACCAACTGGTTGAAGCCGCAAAAAAACCTGAGTTTATCCTTAAATAATACTGCTATTAGTTTGAGCAGAGAGCGAACTCCCAAAAAAGCGATCGCACTTAATTTACTTCTGAGAAAAAAGTGATAAATAAAGAAAAAATTAGTTTGGGAGCTACTCAAGAAACCCTCTTGATTACTTTATGGGCACGCGCTGTTGAAGCAAGTCAGCCTGAACCGATTTTGTTCGACCCTAAAGCTGCCGATATACTTGCTCAAATAGACTACGATTTCGAGCAGTTTTCTAAGGCGAAAAGCTCTCAGATGATAGTCTGCCTTCGGAGTCAAACGATCGATCAATGGGTCAAAGCCTTTCTCAACAACAATCCTGCAGGAACAGTGGTTGAAATTGGTGCAGGTTTAAATACGAGATTTGAACGGCTTGATAACGGTACGCTTAACTGGTTCGATCTCGATCTACCTGATGCAATAGCAGTGCGAAGATTATATTTGGAGGAAAGCGATCGCCGCCACTTCCTGAGTAAGTCAGCTTTGGAACCCGACTGGATAGATGCAGTCAAAGCCACAACTTCCAATCCACCATTATTCATTGCCGAGGGCGTACTAGTTTACTTTTCTGAAGAACAGGTAAAGATGCTACTGACGATGCTAGCCGATAACTTTCCTGGTGGATTCCTCGCTTTCGATGCTACATCGTGGTTAGCAGTCCGATATCGCCGGAGATTTGATGCTATAAAGCACACCTGTGCTAAGTTTCAGTGGGGAATTGAGAATATTAAAGAGATAGAAGCTTGGGATTTACGATACAAAATCGAAGCATCTCTCTACTTATCAGACTTTCTCCCATACTTGAGACGATTTTCTTGGGGCGATCGCCTACTATTTGCGCTGATGCCACAACTGCTACAAATGTACGGCATTCATTTAGTCCGGCTGGGAGGTAGTCCATCAGCTAATGTGCTAAGTATTACCGACCAAAGTTAGAAGGCGTCTTACTCGTTGTCACTAAGCCTAATATTCTTCAAGGTTCTCAAGCTAAAGCTTCTTGGTATTTGAACTAGTTTGTAGGCATTATTGCAACCTTAATCACTTGACGTGCTTTCATATCCTGAAAGACTTGCTCTAAATCTTGTAATGGGCGCTGTTCGCTAATCAGCAACTCAAACGGAATCATGCGACTTGCTAGTAATGATAAAGCAGCACGCACGTATTTCGGAGTATTATGAAAAACACCTTTTAAAGTAAGTTCGCTGTAATGCAGTTGTTCAGTATTGACTGTAATTGTGGTATCTCTGGGACAACCACCAAACAAATTTACAGTACCACCAGGGCGCGCACACGCGATCGCACTTTCCCAAACTCTAGGTATTCCCGTTGCTTCAATCACTACATCTGCACCCCATCCTGCGGTGTGTTCTTTAACGACAGATGGCGTATCTTCAATTTGGCGATAATCAAAAGTTTTCGCTGCACCCAACTTTTGCCCAATTTGCAACCGCTGCTGATTTCCCCCAAACAACAAGACACGATTTCCTCGTTGGGCTAATACCCCAACAAACATTAGCCCTATTGCCCCATCTCCTAAGACAACCACAGTATTGTGCTGTGACACATCAGAACGCTCAATCCCATGCAATACGCAAGCTAGAGGTTCAGTCATTGCGGCTAATTCGTAGCTTAATTCAGCTGGAACAGGCAACATATTTCGTTGTACAATCGCCGCTGGAATTTTGAGATACTCTGCAAATGTCCCGTTGTTCCACGTTAGATCTGGACAAAGCGAATACTCTTCACGTTGACAAAAAAAGCATTTCATGCAGGGAGCTGAGTTATTTGCAACGACGCGATCGCCTACTTGCCAATTTTCTACACCATCCCCCACAGCCACAATCCGCCCAGATGCTTCATGCCCAAACAATGTTGGTAGCTGGAGCATTTTAGCGTGATTTCCGCGACGCCAAACTTTTAAATCCGTTCCGCAAGTTGTTGCTACGGCTACCTGAATAACTACTTCACCTGCTGCTGGCGTGGGTTCAGCAACTTGTTCTAGACGTAAATCTTCTTGACCATAGAGTAATGCTGCTAGCATTAACTATTTGTATCTATCTTTCTACCCAATTCTACCAGGCACACTACGCCTCAATGCCAGATTTGACAACTTGTTTAGGCTGCGATCGCTGTACGGCAACTTCTGACACTGGTAACTTACTCACAGCCAGTATTGGCACTTCTTGCCAGCATGACGTACAAAACCAGTACATTCCTCCCTGACGAGCGTGGCGCAGTAAAGGATTACCGCAGCAAGGACAGTTATTATTGGTATTCATAGCACTATTATCCCTATATTTAAAGCTGCTGATTGATTTTGCAATTAAGCCATAAAACTTGGCTTTTATTTTCAAGCTAGCTAGTCTCTCTAGCGAACGTATCAAAAAAATTTCTTTCTTTTAATTGAGGAGTTAAAATCCAATGTGCTGCTTGCTGTTTTTTCATACCTCTCCTCTGCAAAGGTAGCAGAGCAAACGGTTTTTGTAACTAAGATTGATAAATTCACCTTAAGTAACTGACTAATCTGTTAATATCTTTATCTCTTTGATTTGTAAATTCCAAAGTTTAAGCAGTAACAGCATTAGTATAAGTCTCTTTGCGGTATGATTCCACAATAAGGCTGATTATGGAATGTTCCCATCTATCCTAAGAATTATTCTTTGTGTAGCATCTATTACCGCGATCCCCATCACTAATAGCACTATTTAATATTGATTTTGCCTGCTCAAGAAAACTACAAATATTTTCTAAATATTTAGACTAAATAAACAAAAATATTGAAATTAAAGTTTTCTTTGTTCACTTATTAGCTCATGAAAAACTATTTTTTTCTTCGTTTAAATTACTAAGATACTTACGTTTTTTAATAAACAAGCGCGCTATTTCTTTAAGCAAAAAAAACATCTACTTAAATGAAATTTGAAGGAAACTTTAGCTTAGACAAGTATATGTAGTGCTTAAATTAACTCTTATCTGTTGTATTTAAAGCAAATCCAAAGCTAAATACTTATTTTCTTTCCTATGACGCTGCGATCGCCCTCAAGCCCACCCTAACGGCTGTTAGCAGACGAACGTAACTAACGCTTGCCTCTCTTCCCATACACCTTCTTAGTTGAGTACTCTAAAGCTCATAAGTAAAATTACATTTTTTATTATTTGTTTACATTTGCTTATTACTGCTTCACATACTCAGTTTTACTTGTTTCAATAGCTCTGAAAAATCTATTAATCTTGACTGAAAGTTTATCTTTACAAATTCTTTTTAAAACTACACTCAATGATGTTAATTAAGTAAAGGTGCTTGACCATTTACAAAATTTTGCAGCAGCACTGACACTATTTCTTTATCAACCAAATTTCGCAAAACTTAACGATTTTACTAGCCAATGGCTAAAGATAGTGGGGTCATGGTACCACCACCCTAAACCAGTATCCAACCTAGATGTAATTTCTAGTTTAGCTTCAAAATGGTATCTTTATGAAATCTAATATTGAAAATCAGCATCAGCCTCCTGCCCTAGAAATCAGTACATCGCGGCAATTCATATCTTGGTTATCTGAACAAAATATCAGCCTTGCTTTTACAACTTATCAAACAGGAAAGTTATTTTTAATTGGCATAGCAAGCGATCGCCGTTTATCAGTATTTGAACGAACCTTTGAGCGCTGCATGGGATTGTGGGCAAGTCCCGATCGCCTGTACACGAGTTCTTTGTATCAAATTTGGCGCTTTGAAAATGCCCTAGAATCAGGTCAATTGCACAACGGTGGCTACGATCGCCTTTACGTTCCCCAAGTTGGATACACTACAGGCGACATTGATATTCATGACATCAACGTTGATAGTCAAGGTCGAGTAATTTTTGTTAACACCTTATTTAGCTGCTTAGCAACAATTAGCGATCGCTACAGTTTCATTCCCCTATGGCAACCACCCTTTATTTCTCGACTCGCTGCTGAAGATCGATGCCACCTCAATGGGTTAGCAATGGAAAATGGTCAACCCCGCTATGTTACTGCCGTGAGTCAAAGCGATGTGAGCGATGGTTGGCGCGATCGCCGTCATAATGGCGGTTGTGTCATTGATGTTGCAAGTAACGAAATTGTCCTTTCCGGTCTTTCCATGCCTCACTCGCCGAGAGTTTATCGCGATCAACTATGGTTACTCAATTCTGGTACTGGCTATTTCGGCACAGTTGACGTCAATTCTAGTAAGTTTAATGCCATTACTTTTTGTCCTGGTTACTTGCGCGGACTCGCATTATGGGGAGATTACGCCGTTGTTGGTTTATCTAAAATGCGAGGCAACAAAACCTTTTCAGGACTACCCCTAGACGAAAACCTTGCAGCCAAAGATGTCGAACCGCGCTGTGGTTTACAAATCATTGACCTGCGTAGTGGTGATATTGTTCACTGGTTACGCATCGAAGGCATGGTAGAAGAACTGTACGACGTTGCTGTTATTCCCCAAGTCCGCCAACCTATGGCATTAGGCTTTAAATCAGACGAAATCCGCCGTACAGTGACTATCGGTTCTTTGCAGTAAATGAGTGGCGCTTTGGCTAGTGGTTAGTTATACCGTGATTGAAAGTTGCTACACGATTAAGCAAGGGGTAGGGGTGCAGAGGAGACAGGGAGACAGGGAGTTATAAGTATTGAGTGTGGAGTGTTGAATTAAGAGAGTCTTGAAGTGTTAAGTTAAGAAAATTCTTCTAATTTAAAACTCACGCACTAGCCACTAACCACTAACTCCTAGCCAAAAGCCACCAGCCAGTAGCGACAATATTTTCACCTCTTAAAACTCTCCTGACTGCCATCAACCAGCGATTCGTTTTTGTTTTTGCCCCCACCCAGGGATCGAGTGTTGTTGGAAGTTCGGTATTCAATCGTAAAGGAAGTTGTGCGGTAGAGAGAGACTGTGCATAAGCTGGTGTGAGAAAAGGTGCGTAAGCCTGTGCTTCAGGTGTTAGTTGCTTAATAAAAGCGACCATTGTCCCAGAGGCGAGTTGGCGCAGAGGTATTGTTTCGTCTCCCCAACGTTCTTTAACCAACGTTCGCACACTTGCTGCACGTCCCAAATTACCAAGATCGCCAATACTCAAATGCGTACCACCGATCGCCGTAATCAGATATTTCTGACCCTGCAACTGATTAAACGGACGTAACTGATGATTCAGCACCGGAGTAACGGCATCTTCTGTACCCGCTAGCATTAATACAGGAACTGTTACTTGTGTTAAGCCCGTTTTACCAAACAAATTACCAACCAGTGGGTTCAAAGCAACAATTTGTGCCACGCGGCGATCGCGTAAATTCAATCGTCGTTCTGGCAGATCAGCAGCAGCGCATTGTAGCCAATCAGCGGGTGCTTGTCCTAACGCCGAAATCCCCCGACACGACTGCCGAACAGCGTCTAAATCTACCTCGCCTCCAGCCAATGCTAAAGCCGTATAACCACCCAGTGAGTGACCAATCACCGTAACTTGCTGCGTATTAAACTTGCCTTGGAACCATCCAGGTTGCTGATTGTATCTTGCCAGTGTATTCAGGACAAAAGTGACATCCTGTGGACGATGAACAAACTCTTGCGCTGGAATGATTTCATTAGGATCGTTGGCAGCAGATACACTTCCTAAGCGTTTGACACTACTTCCAGGATGTTCCAGTGCCGCAACTGTAAAACCGTACGAAGCTAAATGCTGCGCAGTCGAGGCAAAAAATCGGCGATCCGAACCAAAGCCATGCGAGATCACAACCATCGGTCCCTGAGAATTTCCACTCGCATATAAATCTACAGGAATTGTGCGAAATCGCTGCCGATCGGTGAGAAATAGCGTCTGTTGCTGTACCGTTTGCGAACCACGAGTGGCTGGATTGAATCTTGGTAATTGAACATTACTGGTTACAGGTGCTAACTCGCGTTCCAACAATGGACCAATCGCTTGACTTTGCCAATAAGTCGGATTGAACTGCAGTGCCAAAGTCACCACCGCACTCGCATCAACTGTAATATTTTCCTCAGGATATGCCCGTAGCAAACTGATTGCACTCAGTCCGTTAAATTGCCGTGCTGCAAGTGATACTGTTGCTTGAAGTTGATCGACCGTTGTATTGGGAAGCGCTGCACTTACAGAATCAATCACCGTTTTTCCCGTAGGCGATCGCAACACCTGTGCCACAACTTTGTCAGCAATGTTGGGGTCTACTTGAAGTTGACGATTCAAAAATTCACGTACTTGTGAATTCAAAATTGGCGTATAAAAACGTAGACTGCGCGGTACTTCCCCTGTTTTGGCAAAATGTTCCAAATCTGAAACAGCAACTTGTTGCTCCAATGGTCCTAACCGTAGCGTGACTCGTTCTGCCGCGAAAGCAGTAGATGTCATTCCTCCCCAACCATAAGCAAGTGTAATACTGCAAACCAATCCTTGAACTGTCAATTGCCAAGATTGGCGAAACCTTCCCAACAGATGCCCTCTAAGCTCAAACTTCATATTCCCTGATTGCGGCAACTACCGATGTACTTTGTTGGAACAAACTTGATTTTCAGTTCGTCCCTCGAATCATAAGTGCATACGCCTGACCTGCAATTGATTGTATTCCAGGTACTCGTTTAACATGCGATACTTAATTACAATTGCAGGTTTTTATCATGTCTATGTTAAACAATGTTTGGTACATAATAAACCTGAATTTAACTGACTATTTCTCTATTTTAAATGTTGAAATCACTTAAGTAATCTTTATTTAAAATATGTGTTTACCCTAGCATTAACTTTCTCCAATAGTTCAAAACACCACATAAAATAGTGAGAAATAAAATTCTCGGAGAATCATCTACAGCGGGATGTATGAAAACTAAAGTATCTAAAGCCTTAACCCAACCAGTTGCCGGTTTAGCTCTCTTAGCTATGGTTGCAACTACTTATCCATCTCCGAGTTGGGCACAAGTCCCAGCCCCAGCAACTACAGTACAAGAGAACGTTGAGTACACACTGGGTGGTGGCGATCGCATCCGCATCAACGTCTTTGAAGTTCCTGAATATAGCGGTGACTATCAAATTCCTCCTGGTGGCGACCTTTATTTACCCCTAATTGGTCGTGTCGTTATTAGAGGGCTAACTCAAAATCAAGCAGCAGAGTTAATTACAACACGTTACGCTCGCTTCCTTAGACGTCCCATTGTCACAGTTAGTCTCATCGCTCCTCGCCCGATTAACGTCATTGTTTCTGGCGAAGTTGTCAGTCCTGGCTCTTATACAGTAGGACTACAAGGCGGGGCTGGTGATAATCCTGGCGTACAGTACCCCACCATCATCAGTGCCTTAAATCTTGCCGAAGGAGTCACGCTAGCAGCAGATTTACGTCAAGTACAACTGCGCCGTCCTCAGGGTGGTAAT
This sequence comes from Gloeocapsopsis crepidinum LEGE 06123, assembly GCF_015207655.1. GTDB lineage: Bacteria > Cyanobacteriota > Cyanobacteriia > Cyanobacteriales > Chroococcidiopsidaceae > Gloeocapsopsis > Gloeocapsopsis crepidinum. Next base: position 89,548 of record NZ_JADEWN010000008.1, read on the forward strand.
CTACCCGTAAAAGTTTACAGCGTCGATCTCACCCAATTAGTTCGTACTGGCACTGTAGATCATGACTTGACTTTGCGTGATGGTGATGCAATTTTTATTCCCACCGCAACAAGCATCAACTTAGCCGAATTACGTCAATTCGCCTCTGCTAGTTTTGCTGTACCTGCGAATAGACCCCGCACTGTCACAGTCGTTGGTGAAGTCAACCGTCCTGGTTCTTATGTTGTAACGGGAGGCGGAGTTAGTACAGCAGCAGCAACAGATCAGGGTGGCAACCAAGGTGGTGCTAATAATAATGGACTACCCACGGTGACACGAGCAATTCAACTTGCAGGTGGAATTACATCAGACGCTGACATCCGCAGTATCTTGATTCGCCGTCCTACCAAATCAGGAACTGAACATTCGATTAATGTTAATCTCTGGGATTTGTTGAAAACAGGTGATGTTAACCAAGACACCCTCGTGCAAGAAGGAGACACTATTGTTATTGGTACTGCAACAGATGTTAACCCAGCTGAAGCAACTGAATTAGCTGATGCTAACTTCTCGCCAGCGACAATTCCAGTCAGTGTTGTTGGAGAAGTAAAAACTCCTGGAGTGCTTAATTTGCCCCCTAATACTCCAATGAATCAGGCTATTTTGAGTGCGGGAGGATTTAATAATGCTCGTGCTAGAAGAAATACTGTAGAGTTGGTTCGCCTGAATCCTGACGGTACTGTGACAAGACGGAACATCGAAACAAATTTTGAACAAGGTATCAATGAGCAAACAAATCCTCGACTCCGTGCTAATGATATTGTTGTCGTCAACCGCTCTGGTATCGCTCGAATCGGCGATACTCTAGGAACTGCTCTTGGACCTTTGGGTGGTGTAATCAACATACTGCGCTTTATCGGCTTCTAGTGAAGCTAGAGATTAAGGGATGTCATACCAAATCTGTACATCCCTTTTTTTGTATGAATACGAGTGCGAATGAATTCGCACACTATAAACAAAGTCCACCTCCGTGGACTTACTCACAAATCTCTTGCCTTAGTGTGCTTGCGCACACTTCGTTTGAATAGCCCCGACTTCAGTTGGTAGGCATCTGCAATTCATACTGGAGAACCAACATCAATAAAATTTCCTAGTCCTTTTTGCTGTAGCTGTTGTAAAAAGAACTCTTCTAAAGAAAGACGAGATAAGTTCATTGCCACAAGTTGAGCCTCACTCTGGCGGAGACTTACCAAAAACTCGTGCGGTTCGCCTTGTAATTGTCCATGCCAAGAGCCATCAGGCTCAACAATAAGATGATGCAGCCATTGGTGTAGTATATTTTGATCGCCACCTTGTCCTTTAATGCTATAAGTATTTGGTTTACCTAAAAGTTCCTCTAGGGAACCCGTGCAAATTAATTCACCTTGTGCCAAGATTGCAATGCGATCGCAGATTTGTTCGACTTCTGACAAGATATGACTATTGAAAAAAATCGTCTTACCAAGATCTTTGAGCGATAAGATAATCTTCCTCATCTGGTAGCGTCCAATCGGATCGAGACCTGACATCGGTTCATCTAAAAAGACCACTTCAGGATCGTTAATCAGTGCTTGAGCCAAACCAATGCGCTGTAACATTCCCTTAGAATACTGCCGCAGTTGTTTTTTCTTGGCGACTGACTGCGCTAAACCCACTAATTCGAGTAACTCAGGAATCCGCTGCCTCTTTACTGCATGAGGAAGTTGAAATAACCCTGCAGCCATTTCTAAGAATTCCCAACCTGTTAAATAATCGTAATAATAGGCATTCTCTGGTAGATAGCCAATTTTTTGTTTACAGATGCGATCGCCTAACGGCTGCCCTAAGAGAACACCTCTTCCCCCAGAAGGGCGGATAATGCCCAATAAAAGCTTAAGTAAAGTCGTCTTGCCAGCACCATTTGGTCCTAATAAACCAAACGTTTCTCCTTGACAAACACTTACTGAACATCCTTTGAGGGATTCTATCTTCTGATTTAACCAAAAGCCCGTACGATAAACTTTCTTAAGTTCATACGTTTGGATGACAGGCAAGGTTGATGTCGTTTTACTTTCTTTTAAGGTAGATGGTGGATTAAGCTTTATTTTTATTTCAGTATTCATGGCGCTATCATCTTATCCAGCAACGCCTAGGAATTATGGCAAATGTAACCTATATTATGCTGCGATCGCCGTCAGCTTCTGTAAAGTAGCTTTGCCAAGTTGCGACTAATTGTCTAGCTGCTACCGTACCTTCTTGCGGAAAATCTAAAAATTCTTTATCTGTGCTAGGGTCATACGGTCCTTCTTTGAGTTCTAATACTATAGTATCTGGAGCCAACGCCACCAGTGTGTGATAAGTTCCCTCTGCAAGTTCCACACCCCGCGTGTCACCCTGCGCACTAACTCGCTCTTGATGGATAATTTGACCTTTCTCATCCATAATAATCATTCCTAGTTCTCCTTGTAGTACTAGGAAAAACTCAAACCCATTAACTTCTGAATTTCGTCGATGTCGATGCGGGCGGACGTAAGTACCAGGTTGCAGAACGTTTAAAAATCGTTGAACTTTTTCACCTAATTCATGAAAGTTATAATTTTGCCGTAACCTCGAACTACTACGAGCCTTTTCAGTAATATCGTCTAACAAGTCTTGAGTAAGACGCTTAAATTGAGGATTTGTCACGTAAGTATCCTATAAATCTACAATCTAGTTATATCATTCTGCATTTGTTGACAAGTTTATCTTTACTAATATGCAAGTTTTTTTTGAAACGCCGCGCTTACTTTTATGAAACTTGACTGACAATTTGTACTAACTTGACAGGTTTCTGATGTTATTAATTTTGTCAATTTAGGAGTTATTAAAGGAGACTTTTTAATCTAGACAGCTTATCAAACTATTCAAAACATAACTTTACCTAAATAGCTCGATTGCTCTATAAAAAATATAAGTTTTATAGAATTTGGGCAGTCATGGAAAAGTTCAGTCAAGAGTTTATTGGTTTCATTTTTGACCTATGCCAGAAAAATTATTTTATTTCACTTAAAGTTGTAACACTGGCATGAGCAAATAATACATCATCAATTCTGGTTATGGAAAAAGTAGGACTTAAGTCTGTTGCTCAATACTTCCGTATAGCAATTTAGCTAGAAATCGTTAAATATCTATTGTAGAGTAGTGAGTATATAGTATCTTCTAACAAGAATATTAATTAAAACCAAGAGTAATTACTTGTATAGCTAAGCCAACTACTCAATCAGTAAGAATTTTTCTGTGGTTTTCCCGAATTCGCTTATTTTAACTCTTGGCGGACTAGTTGCTGGTATCCTTGCAGGCTTTTTGGGAATTGGTGGGGGAACGGTTCTAGTTCCACTAATGGTGGCATTAGGATATACCCCATTACAAGCCGTCGCAACAAGCAGCTTAGCCATCGCGATCGCGTCGATTTCTGGCAGTATCCAAAACTGGCGTATGGGGTATTTTGATAGTCAGCGAGTGATTTATCTAGGACTTCCAGCTTTATTCACAGCCCAGATTGGAGTCTATTTAACAAGTAAATTTGCTTCATATCAACTATTAACCGCTTTTGGTTTGTTACTACTAACTAACATTTATCTTGTAGATTTGAAAAAACACCTCATTCATCTAACAAATAGAGAGCCAATTCAATGGATTAATCCAGTGATCGCTAGAGTTTGTACTGGAGGTGCTGCTGGAATCTTGGCAGGTTTATTTAGTGTTGGTGGTGGTGTCATTATGGTAACAATGCAAGTTTTCTTATTAGGAGAACCGATTAAAGTTGCAATTCAAACAAGCTTAGGTGTGATTATCCTCACAGCTATTTCTGCTTGTCTAGGGCATACTCTCAGTAATAATGTACTTTTTATTGAAGGTACTCTTTTAGGTATTGGTGGATCATTAGGTGTTCAAGTCAGTACTCGTATTTTGCCAAAGTTACCAGATAATACTGTTAGTCTTATTTTTCGTCTAACGCTGGGATTATTATCAATCTACGTGTTTTGGCAAGCTTGGCAAGTTTTACACAATAACCCCTTAGATTAATAAAAAAACATAATTACAAAATAAATATTCTACCGCTGCTTAATCTTTATTTTAAAGAAATATTTATTTTTATATAATAATCTAAAACATAAATCTGGAATTTAAATTTATTTTATACTTTCTTTAATTTTCAGTATATACTAACTCTAAAGTCAAGAGGATTACTTAAGCTAAGCACTAAGTTAAACTTCTTACATAAAAAGATCAGAAATATTGCAGTTTTTCTGTTTGTAGTAGCACTGCTATAGCAAAAAAAAATTATATGATTATCCGTAATTTTACAGAGGGCATTGCTTAGCGCTATTTGGTAAAAACATAATAATTAAATTCTAAATTTTTCTAATAGTAGGGGTGTAAATGAGCTAACTTCAACATAGAAGTAGCGTTATTAAAAAATATTTTTTTAGTATTAAATAAAGCTATTTTCCATTATTTGTGTACTATTGATATAGTAGTTAGTAAACTGAGTTTTTCCCAAAGTGCAATAACAATGTATTTAAGGAAAAATATTTTTACTCCAAGAAGAGTTAAGCTAGCTTGGAATAATAAAGAATAAGCACAAATAAACACTCGCGATCGCTAACCACAAACACAGGTGATTGTGGTAAGGTCAACTCAACTTATGTAAATTGTGGTCTGCATTAGTATCAGGATGAATTGCAATGCAGGATATTGCCCTTAATACAGATATTTTACCTACCATCCTGGCTGTAAATAGTAGCCAAACGATGCAAGAAGAAATTAAAGCTATACTGTCTGACTACTGCCGCGTCATAGTATCGAGTAATGCAGTAGATGCCTTGAATTTAATTTACTATGAAAAGGTTTCTTTACTGTTACTTGACATAGTAGTACCACAGCTTGATGGTATTGAAATGTGTCGTACAGTACGAAATATGTCACAATTTTACAGCTTGCCAATCATTATGCTGACAGCAAGAAATAAATTTGTTGATCGAGTTAAATGTAAGCTGGCGGGAGCAAATGCTTATATTACCAAACCTTGCGAACCACAAAATTTATGTGAGGTAGTGAGTCACTATCTATATTCAGAGTCAGTTGAAATTACATCATCTAGTAGGAGCGTAAAGCGGGTGATGGGACTCGAACCCACGACGTTTACCTTGGGAAGGTAACATTCTACCACTGAATTACACCCGCAGTGATGTTGAGTAGAGTAATATTTATTATAAAGTTATTTACGAATTTGCAACGAGCTTTTTGGCTGCTTGGAAGTATCAGCCGAAGGCAATTCATTATCAATAAAGTTTTGTCTGTCATGTCTACTAAGTCCATGTACCAATTTCATCAGCCAATGTTGGAAGTTATCGACATAGGTAAAAAGAACAGGTACTACCACTAACGTTAACAAGGTCGAAGTGGTAAAACCACCTAACACAGCAATTCCCATTGGACTGCGTACTTCAGCACCAGGACCAAATCCGAGGGCGAGGGGTAGGGTTCCTGCGATCGTAGATAATGAAGTCATTAAAATAGGACGCAGACGCGATACACCAGCATTAATTAATGCTTGTCTTTGTGAATTTCCTTCTGCCTGATTGATGATCGTGTAGTCAACTAAAAGAATCGAGTTTTTTGTGACGATGCCCAGCAGTAGCACAATACCAATTAAGGCATATAAACCTAAAGCTTTTTGGGCAAACATCAGTGCCAGTAGCGTACCACCCAAAGACAATGGTAAAGCTACCATGATTGTGAATGGATGGAAAAAGTTATTGTACAGCAGTACAAGAATGCCATAGATACACAAAATTGCCAGTGCTAAAGCTGTACCAAAACGACCGAAAATTTCTTGCATAATTTCGGCATCACCTGCTTGTTGCTGGACGACTCCTGGGGGTAGTGGATTCAACGCGGGAAGTTGATTGACAGCATCCACCGCGTCTCCCAAGGCAATACCTTGCAAGTTTGCTTCTACCGAGACTTGACGGGAGCGATCGTAACGGTTAATCTCAGCTGGACCACTGCCAAAACGAATATCAGCAACAGCTTCTAAAGGAACCAACGAACCATTATTACTGGGAACTTGTAAATTTCTAAAGGTATTGATATCGTTACGTGCTTCAGGGTTAATTTGGACGCGAATCGGAATTTGACGTTCGCTTAAGTTAAATTTAGCTAAATTCGCTTCATTATCCCCTAAGGTTGCTAGAGATGCAGTGCGGGCGATCGCTTGTACCGTTACCCCTAAGTCAGCTGCCCTCGCCGGATCTGGAATCACCAAGATTTCTGGTTGTGCCAAACTAGCAGATGATGCAACTTCAACTAAACCTGGTACTGTGCGCATTTGCCTTTCTAATTCAGCCGCAGCCTGATTTAACGCTTCAGGGTTTTCACTTCTTAAAACAATTGAGAGATCTTTATTATTTCCTGCTGCACCTTGGCTTTGAAAACTAATTCTTGCACCTGGAATTTGGGCAAATTGCGGACGAATTTGTTGTTCAAACTCGCTTTGAGAGATATCGCGATTTTCTTCAGGTTTCAACTTAACTGTTAGCGTTGCACTGTTAACTTGCGGCGTCGCCAAGACTGTCTCTACCGCAGGGTTTTGTTGAATTAAGGCTGTTGCGCGTTGTACAACTTGCGTTGTGTCATCCAAAGTCGAACCTGGAGGTAATTCCACCGAAACTGTAGAAATTCCCAAGTCGCCATTATCAATAAACCCTTTAGGAATCATTGGTACTAACATCAAGCTACCAATAAAGAACGCTAAGGCAATTCCCAAGGTAGTTAAGCGATGACGCAATGCCCATGTCAGTAGAGATTTATAAGGCTGAAATGGTTTTTTTTGAGGTTTGGTTTGAGTGTGGCGATCTCTATTTGATTTTCCCTGCTGAAGTAAATTTGCTCCCATCATCGGCGTTACTGTCCGTGCTACCAGCGTAGAAAATATCGTAGATACTGCAACTGTGACACCAAAAGGTTGAAAAAATTGCCCAGGAATACCTCCCATAAATGCTACAGGGAGAAACACCGCAATAATTGTTGCAGATGTCGCTATCACGGCTAAACCAACTTCTGAGGAAGAGTCAAAAGCCGCCTGACGTGCTGTTTTTCCCATCTTCATGTGTCGGTCGAGGTTTTCAATTTCTACAACAGCATCATCAACTAAATTTCCGACAGCAAGTGCTAACCCCAACAACGTCATATTATTGAGCGTGTAGCCCAAGGCGCTTTGAACAAAAAAGGTAGGAATAATCGATAAAGGTAAAGCTACCGCTGTAATTAACGTCGCCCGCCAATCGCGTAAAAACAGCAGAATTGTTAACACTGCTAACACAGATGCCAGAACCAAGTCATGCATCGTGCTTTCATAAGACTCGCGAATAAAGTCACCCCGCGTGAAAATTAATTGCAAGTCAACATCAGCAGGCAATGTTGATTCTAATTGCGCTACCGCTTCTCTGATGCCTTCTTCTACTGTAACGAGTGTACTACCGCTACTACGTAATACTTCAAAAGCAACAACAGGTTCACCATTCAAAAAAGCAGCTTGTCGCGGTTCTGCAAAGCTATCACTCACTTCCCCTATACTTGACAATGGCACATAACTGCCATTGGGTAAGACAATTTGATAATTGCTTAAGACTTCGACACTCGCAGCACTACCCAAAGTTCTAATAGTTTGTTCGCTACCGCCAACTTCTGCCCGTCCTCCTGGTAAATTGGCATTGAAAGCGCGAATTTGGTCATTTACCTGTGTTGCGGTAATGCCCAAAGCTTGCAACTGTGACGGATTTAAATTAATCCGAATCTCGCGATCGACACCACCTACACGGCGAATTTGCGCTACCCCTTGCACCGCTAGTAAAGCACGGCTAATCGTTTGATCGACCAAGTTACTTAACTGTTCTACCGACTGCTGCGAAACAACAGCATAAGTCATGATAGGACCACCCGCGAATTCTAGTCGCTGGACAATCGGTTCGCTGATGTCTTGCGGTAATTCTTGACGAGTTTGGGCAACCGCATTGCGGACATCGTTCGTGGCGCGATCGCTATCAGTACCCAACACAAAGTTAACAACCGTTGTGGAAACTCCATCGTTGACGGTTGAAATCATGGTGTCAATGTTTCCTAAACTTGCAACCGCATCTTCAATTTGCTTTGTGACTTGCGCTTCGAGTTCTGCAGGTCCCGCCCCTGGCTGGCTAACTGTAATGGAAACTGCTGGAATATCAATATTGGGATTGGTATCAATTCCTAGCCTTGTAAACGAAAACCAACCTAGAATCGTCAACATCAAGAATAAAACAATTGTCGGAACCGGACGGCGAATTGACCAAGCAGAGACGTTGAAGGACATAATGAGGGGTCAGGGGTGAGGGGTGAGTTTAAGAGAGTTATGAGTTTAAGAGAGTCGTGAAGTGTTGAGCTTAAAAGAGTTATGAGTTATGAAGAGTCTTTTAATTCAAAACTCAAAACTCAAAACTAATCACTCACCCCTCACCTCTCACTCCTCGCCCCTTCTACTACACGAACGCGATCGCCATCTTTGAGATAGCCAGCACCAACAGACACGACGCGATCGCCTGAATTTAAGCCGCTGCTAATTTCGATGTTGCCATCATTGAGAACTTCTCCGAGTTCGACAGATCGTGCTTGTACTGTATCTTCACCTGTCAACACAAAAACAATTCCACTACCATCAGGCTGTGGGACGACAGCTTTTCCAGGAACTGTGATTCCAGGAACGGTTGCAGAGGTAATTGCTGCACGGGCAAACATTCCTGGACGTAGTAAAGAAGTTGTGGGTAAATTGATGCGGACTGTGGCTTGACGGCTTTGGGTATCGACTAATGGTGCGATTTCTCTGACTCGTCCTTGTAGCTGAACGCGCGAATCTGCGTCTAAAGTTACTCTAGCAGGTGCGCCGACTTCAACTTGTGGTAACTGAATTGCGGGAACTTGTGCTGCAAGTTCCAAAGCATTATTTTGAATAATCGAAAACAAGGGCTGCGAACCACTAACGACATCTCCAATTTTGGCGATCGCTTCTGCGACTAAACCACTTGCGGGTGCGCGAACCACAGTTTGTCCCAACTGTGTTTCTAATTGTTGTAAACTAGCACGACTACTGCGCACATCAGCTTCGGCACTACTAATATTTGCTTGGGCAACGCGGACGGCTTCGCGGGCAGTGGCTGTTGTTGTCGCCCGCGTATCTAATTCTTGGCGACTAATTGCCCCATTATTAGCAAGTTGTTCGTATCGCTGTAAGTTTCGTTCTGCTTCAGCCAAACTGGCACGCGCTTGTGCTAAAGCTGCTTGTCTTTGACCGACTACGGCTTGTACAGACTCGATATTTGCTCTTGCTTGGTCAATTTGAGCGCGAATCACTGCATCATCTAAAATTGCCATTGCCTGTCCTTCACGGACATTTTCGCCTTCACGTACTAAAATCTGCCTAATCTGTAAACCATTGGTTTGTGGTAACACGGCAATCAAATCGCGGGCAGCAACTGTACCAGTAACATTAAGTGATCGCGCTACCTGCATGCTGCGTACTGGTTCTACTGTCACACTCATACTGGGCGGTGCTTCAGTTTGCTGTGCAGTTTGGTTCGGTGCTGTCGTTGGGCGCGAAAAAAAGCGCATTCCGCCAAAGGCGATCGCCACGCCTAACCCTGTGCCAACTATCAATGGGATAAGCCAATTCTGACGCGATCGGGTTGGAACCTTTTTATAATTTGCTTTGTCAACAACGATAACTTCTTTAGACGCAAGCTTATCCTCTGCTTCCACTTGTTGAGTCACAGCCAAACCTCCCTCCACGCGATGCCAGTGCCAGCCACTTTACTAAGAAACGTTGAAATTTATTGCTATATCTTAAATATGACTCATTTAATTGTCTTCTGAACTCAGACCACAGCAAGAAATAAGAGGTCAGGGGAGTTATGAGGGGTGAGGGGTGAGTTTAAGAGAGTTACTCGTTAAGAGTGTTGAGTTATGAGTTAAGCAAATTCTTCTAATTCAAAACGTGCTAAGGCACCGCTACGCTAACAAAACTCAACACTCAAAACTTTAAATCCCAACGTCTCGTCAGGCTAAAATTCAAACCATAGATGGTTACTTTAGGGCATGGTGGTTGTAAATGAACTGGTGGCATAGACTCAAGAAAAATCCTCTCGCCCGCTTTGGTGCTATATTACTACTTGTTTTTTACCTTGCAGTCTTCGCGGCTGATTTTGTTGCACCTTACGACCCATACACATCGCAACTCAACGGTTCGCTACTACCACCAACGCAAGTTTACTGGCGTAATACCGCAGGGGAGTTTATTGGACCACACGTTTACCTAACAACACAAGGAGAAACCGATCTGGAAACGGGCGATCGCGAACTTATCGTAGACCGCAGCACTCCTGCTTGGTTACGCTTATTTACTCGCGGCTATACCTACAACTTATTTCACCTGAATTTACCAATACCACCCACTTTTGAAGAAGTTGAAATTTTCAGTGGCATTCCTGCAAACATTCATTTATTTGGTACAACTGGCGAGGCAAGATTTAATCTCTTAGGCACAGATGAGCAAGGGCGCGATCAATTCAGTCGCTTGGTACATGGAGGTAGAATCAGCCTCAGTATTGGTTTGGTTGGTATCGCAATTACATTTCCTCTAGGTATGCTTGTTGGTGGCATTTCAGGTTACTTTGGCGGTTTAGCCGATAGTCTATTGATGCGCATCGTCGAAGTTCTGATGACGATTCCCAGCATCTATTTATTAGTAGCCTTAGCCGCCGTTTTACCACCAGGATTAAGCAGTACCCAACGATTTGTCTTAATTGTGTTTATTACCTCGTTTATCGGCTGGGCAGGTTTGGCACGAGTCATTCGCGGTCAAGTTCTCTCACTTAAAGAACGTGAATTTGTACAAGCAGCAAAATCAATGGGCGCAAATCCGTTCTACATTATCGTGCGCCATGTTCTGCCACAAACAGCAACATATATCATTATTTCAGCAACTTTAGCTGTACCAGGTTTTATTGTTGCTGAGTCCGTTCTAAGTTTGATTGGGCTAGGAATTCAGCAACCCGATCCCTCGTGGGGAAATATGCTATCGCTAGCGACAAATGCATCTATTTTGGTACTACAACCTTGGTTAATTTGGCCTCCAGCATTACTCATTATTCTCACTGTACTAGCATTCAATTTACTCGGCGATGGCTTACGCGATGCCCTCGATCCTCGAAGCTTGCGACGGTAGTTGCTAGCCTGGAAGCGATTAGCATTTAGTAATTAGCTAATAACCTTTGAGTAAATCCACCTACAGAGTGACTGTGTTTATGCCCTACGAACGACAGAACGCTTTCTTAAACTTGGTATTCTGATAAACAACAAATGCGTTGGATAGGGGTTGCGCCACTGTGACCTATAGTCATCTACCAAAGGAGGGCGACGTCAGGTAGCTGGACAATGCATAAAGTATAGATAAATAAGGCGGTGTGGAGTTTTTGTCGCCTCCTCCACTTTATCGCTACCGAGGAGAGATTAAAGTCTCTACAAAGTGGTCTTAGGTAGCGATCGCCTCGTTGTCTTTAAATTAAAGCTAATTTTACGTTTATTCAAGCTTTGGTTAGTCATTACTAGCCAAAAGTTTGTCCATTACATATATCAAAGACACTGTAAATTTCACACAGTAGTGTAGTTAATCTTACACGGGATGTTGACCATAGAATGGCATTGCTTCTGACCAGTGAGGACGCTTCCCTTGCTGCCAATCAAAATAAGCAAGTTCTAGTACGCTAGTCACACAAGTCCCTAAGTTGTTTGATGCATGAAACAATTTATGCGCCCCGCAAGCATCTAGTTTTGTTTGCCATGCTTCAGGAGTTAATACTGTGTCTGGTAGCACAGGAATTAAACCATTGCCTTCTGGGTTAGGTTTATAAATTGCAGTATGCAACTTCCCGCGTTGTGCAGGAAGTTGAACAGCATATACAGATGATACAGATGATGGTTCAGTGGTATGCTGCGACCAAGCGACAGCTGCTAAACTCGAAATTGCAAACACAGGAATATCCAACTGTTGCGCCAAAGTTCGTGCTGTTACTACACCAATACGAGTTCCCGTAAAGCCACCTGGACCCTTGGCTACAGCAATAAATGCTAAATCTACCCAAGTTTGGGGCTGCATGAACTCGCTTAAGTACTGGTGTAATAAGTTAGATAAATCGCGTCCTAAATTCCATGTTGCTGTGCGAGAGTCATCAGCAAAGTTGCTCAACGCGAATCCTAATTCTGGACTACTCGTATGAATCGCAAGACTATACTTATGCGGTTGAAGGCGAACATCATGCATCTTCATTTAATAAAACAAAAGCAGCTACCAAAGTAAATAGTAGCTGCCACGCGTATTTTACTAGCAATTCGCTATTAGCTATAGTCAACTCAGGCGCTTTAACTACAATTTCTAGGTAGGTACAAGTTCACCTGGGCGCAGTTTTGCCCACTTGCCCATTTCGCGTTTAAAGCTAACGCAACCGACAACATCGTACTCCATTTCAATAATATCTTCGTGGGTACGAATGTTAACGTTGATTGAAGGTTCAATCGGTTCAAAATCAGGATCTTCAGTTAAGTGAGGTTGTTCGTGCTGAGTTTCAACCGCGTGGTATGTGATGCAGCGATCGACATAGTGGCAGTTCACGCAAATACACATAAAACGAACTCCAGTCTAATGTCTTGTTCAAGTCCTAAACAGGATGAGTTATTGCCTCTATCTTAACTGAGGTAGATAATAACATCTTACACCTAGTCACAAATCTGTACTAGCGGCTCAAGTGGTTTGTATGGCGATGTGCCTTAACTTGTCTAGATTATCTCCCCAAAACTGGTGTTTTAGCTTGGAACTGCTGCCACAGCCAATCTACTTGGTTGGTGGTGCGGTGCGCGATGCATTATTAGGACGTAGTGCTGAGTACTTAGATATAGATTTCGTGTTACCAGCAAATGCTATAGAAACAGCGCGATCGCTGGCACATCATTACAAAGCAGGTTTTGTTATTCTCGACGCCCAGCGTCAAATTGCCCGTGTTGTCTTTCCTCAAGCAACTGTAGATTTTGCCCTACAAGAAGGTTCTAGCCTAGAAACCGATTTGCGACGGCGAGATTTTACTGTGAATGCGATCGCTTACAACCCTCACACGCAAGAAATTATCGATCCTCTCCACGGCTGTAGCGATTTACAACAGCAGCGCTTGCGGATGGTATCACGACAAAACTTGCAAGATGACCCTTTACGATTACTACGCGCTTATCGTCAAGCTGCACAGCTTGGTTTTACGATTGAGTCAGACACTCACTTGGCAATTTGTCATTTAGCATCTCAAATCGAACACGTCGCCGCTGAACGAGTGCGGGTAGAACTAGGATATCTTCTTGCCCATTCTCAAGGAACTCCTTGGTTAAAAAGTGCTGCGGAAGACGGCTTAATTGAATATTGGTTTCCCAACGCCAACGTTGAAGATGTAGCTGCAGTGGATACCACAGTGGTAAAACTGAGTAAATATTGGTCACAACTCAATATCGAACTGTGCCAAAGTGTGCGCGACACAGTTAAAACAACTTGGTTAGGTCTTGCCAAACTCGCGTGTCTTGTGACCCCACAACCAGAAATTGCTGAAGCCGAATTAGTCCAACTTACCTACAGTCGGGCAGAAATTCGCGGTGTCATTACGATACTCAAACTACTACCACAGTTGCAAGCGCATGCGATGCCTATACGCGAACAGTATTTTTTCTTTCAAGAAGCTGGGAAAGTCTTTGGGGCGATCGCACTTTTAGCCGTAGCTAAGGGGACTTCAGTTGATGCGATCGCGCCATTAATCAACCACTACCTCAACCCTCAAGATCCTGTCGCACATCCTACACCACTCATAACAGGTAAAGATTTAATCCAAGCCCTGAAAATTAAACCTGGACCTCAAGTAGGAAGATTACTAACAGAGATTGCGATCGCCCAAGTCGAAGGCAGAATTACCACAGCTGATGAGGCTTTTGAATTTGCCTCAAAAATACTTGACAATTAGCGTTTTTTATAATGTAAATTCAAGGATCAAATCAAACTGCTGTTTTCTCACCAACTTTATGCGCCTTAATCAAGTTAGTCACACCTGTAATGGCTAAAGGTAAGCCAGCAGTAATCACAACCATGTCCCCCATACTAACCAAACCATGCTCAACAGCGACCTTCTCTACTTGAGATATCATCTCGTCGGTGTTATCTACCTCTTGCAATCGCAGACATTTCACACCCCAATACAAACTTAATCGCCGTTGTACAGCTTCGCTAGGCGTGACTGCAATAATTGGAATCGACTGACGATATTTAGAAAGAATTCTGGCAGTAAATCCATTTTGGGTAAAGCAAATAATTGCCTTCGCTTTGAGATTTTCTGCTAACTGACAAGCTGCATGACCGACAGCATTAGGAATGTGATGTTCTTTAACGCCACCATCAATAAAATGGGGAAAGGACGTTAAATCAGCTTCTACAGTTTCCGCAATTTGTGCCATCGTCTTCACTGCTTCTACGGGGTAGCGACCAATTGCAGTTTCTCCCGAAAGCATTAAAGCATCTGTCCCATCCAAGATTGCATTAGCAATATCAGAAACTTCGGCACGGGTGGGTCGTGGATTTTGCATCATCGACTCCAGCATTTGGGTAGCGGTAATAACTGGTTTGAGATGATGATGACACTTTTGAATTAAAGACTTTTGAATTAAGGGGACTTTTTCTAAAGGAACTTCGACACCTAAATCTCCCCGCGCTACCATAATTACATCAAAAGCTGCCACAATTTCTTCTAAATCATCTAAAGCTTCGTGGCGTTCAACTTTAGCAACAATATGCGCCGAGTTCTCACTTACCATCACATCTCTTAAGCGCTGAATATCTGCTGCTTCCCGCACAAAAGAAAGCGCAATATAATCAACTGCTTGATCTAAACCTAATTGTAAATCTTGGATATCTTTTTCAGTTACTGCTGGTGTGGAAACAGAAGACTGGCTGAGATTAATACCTTTATGACTTTTTAACTCACCCCCATGAATCACGGTGCCATAAATATTTGTATCATCTACTTTGTCAACTTGAATTTCGATGAGACCATCATTAATTAGAATCGGGTCTTCCGCTTTGACATCGTTGATTAAATTTTTATAAGTAGACGTAAATCGTGCGGCTGTGCCTTGGACATCCTGCATTGTAATAACAGTTTCCTCACCAGTTTGTAAGACAACGCCATCGACCATCTCACTAACACGAATTTTGGGACCTTGTAAGTCCTGCAACAAGGCAATTGGGCGATTTAATTCTGCTGCAACTTGGCGGACAAGCTGAATTCTTTTAAAGTGTGTTTCATGGTCTTCATGCGAGAAATTCAGCCTGGCGACATCCATACCCGCTTCGACCATTGCTTTAATCGTATCGTAATCAGAACAAGCAGGACCAAGCGTACAAACAATCTTGGTTTTTCGCATAATTAATCTAAAATAACTTTATTAGTAATATTTGCCTCTGCATCGATTTCATAAACAATCGGGATGCCAGTTGCAAGTTCTAGGTGTGGCACTTCTTTTGGGCTAAGATTATCTAAATGCATCAAAATTGACCGTAAAGAGTTGCCGTGGGCAGAAACCAGAACGTTATCACCGTTTTTGAGATGCACTAAAATCCGGTTTTGAAAGAAAGGAATTGTTCTCGCAGCCGTGTCTTTTAAACTTTCACCACCTGGAGGTCGAGTATCGAACGATCGCCGCCATTGATGCACAATATTTTTACCAACTTTTTCTGCCATGTCTGCTTTATTGAATCCCTGTAAATCGCCGTAGTGGCGTTCGTCCAAAGCTGGATTCATAAAGATCGGAATCTCTTGTTCAATGTAGCCTTCGTACTTGTCCCAACCATGCCAATCAGGGTCATCAGAATCGTGTTTGAAGACGGGACTTTTGTCAAGACAAGCCCCAGTACCTTCGGTCAGACAAATGGCAGTTGTTTCTATAGCACGTACGAGTAAGCTAGTAAAACACACATCAATGCGATAAGAACTAATTTTTTTTGCTGCTTGCATTGCCTCTTGGCGACCGACGTGATTGAGGGGAACATCAACCCAACCACTAAAGCGGTTAGCAGCGTTCCAGGTACTTTGACCGTGACGAACTAAGATTAGTGTTGCCATTTGGGTGATGAATTACAGTTTGACTAACCTTTAAATAAACTCACAACTGTCCGTACCATTTGATTGGCATAACCCCATTCGTTGTCATACCAACTCATGACCTTAACTAAGTCACCATCGACAACTTGCGTCATGGTTAAATCAATAATTGAGGCGTGAGGGTCGCTGATAATATCGGAAGAGACAATTTCTTCATTGGATACTGCTAAAATGCCCTTGTAGCGATCGCTAGCGGCTTCTTCTTGAAAAATCTTGTTAACTTCTTCTACACTTGTCGGGCGTTCGGTTACAAAATTGATGTCTGAAATTGAACCAACAGGAATTGGTGCGCGGACTGCTACGCCATCAAACTTGCCATTGTATTGTGGTAATACTTTCGTTGTGGCGATCGCTGCCCCTGTTGAAGTCGGGACAAAATTTGCAGCAGCTGCCCTACCCCGCCGCCATTTTTTACTAGGTCCATCAACAATTTCTTGCGAAGACGTGTAGGCATGAATTGTCGTCATAATTGCTTTTTTCACGCCAATTCTTCTGCCGATAATTTCAACAACTGGAGTAATACAATTCGTTGTACAGCTAGCGCAAGAAAAAATCTGTTCTGATTCAGGTGCTTGATTAACACCAAAAACCACAGTTTCCACATCTTCGCTTTTGGTAGGGGCAGAAAGTATACTATACTTTGCTCCTGCTTTAATATGCTTTTCTAAACCTTCTTTTTGAGTAAAAATTCCTGTACATTCAAACACAGCATCAATTTCTAAACTTTTCCAAGGAAGTTGTTCAGGATCTTTCTCACTAAAAACCTTGTATTTCTTACCATCAACAATCAGACTATTTTCACTACTTTCTACCTGTCTTGTATACTTGCCATAAGCCGTATCATACTTCAGCAAATAAGCAAGATTATCAGCAGTAACCAAATCATTCACAGCAACCAATTCTAACTCTGGTTGATCTAGAACGAGCTTAAAAACTGCTCTTCCAATTCTTCCTAAACCATTAATTGCAATCCGAACCATACTCATCTCCTAATATCATCTTCAGTTAAATAACCATACCCTTGTAGGTAATTGGTAACTGTTTTATCTAGTCATTATTCACTTTTTATTACAGATATTTAAATCGACTTAATCCGAGCGCTATTCTCCTTTGTAAAACCTCCACAAATCTCCTCTAAATCTCTTCCTTTGAGTCCTTAGTGGTTCGTTCCTAAATTTATCCAACACCTACCTCTTGCTTCCCAACACCCACGATCGCATTTTCGAGTTTTCCTTGCAAAAAACCCGTAATATTATCAGCAGTCGTTTGTAAAATACGCTCTCTTGCTTCGCGAGTATTAAAGGCATTGTGCGGCGTCACAATTACATTAGGCAGACGCAGCAAAAGTTGGTCAGCAAATAAAGTTTCTAGCAGCGTTCCGGCATTATCTGGCTGGCGTTCAACAGCGTGTAACAGTTCTTCTTCTTGACGTAAGATAACTTCTTGCGGTAAGACATCCAAACAAGCAGATATTTTACCCGCTTGCAAAACATCAAGTAAGGCAAGGATATCTACAACATTACCTCTAGCTGCATTAATTAAAACCGCACCATCCTTCATCAAGGCTAATTGTTCCTGCGCAATTAAGTGATAAGTTTTTGGATTAGCAGGAACGTGCAGCGTCACAATATCAGATATTTTTAAAACCGTTTCCATGTCGGCATATTCAAAGCCCAGCCTATTGGCTAATTCCCGATCTGGGTTAACATCAAATGCGACAACTTCCATGCGGAAGCCTTTAGCAATCTCAATCACACATTGCCCAATACTACCAGTACCAATAACGCCTAAAGTTTTGCCGCGTAAGTCAAAACCTTGCAATCCCTTAAACGAAAAATCTCCTTTACGAGTACGTTCAATGCTTTCATAAATTTTACGACTGTGCGCTAGCAGCAAGCCAAAAACGTGTTCGGCGATCGTATATTCGCCATAGCTTGGGACATTACAAACAGCTATTCCTTGCTCTTTGCAATACTCTGTATCGATATGATCGTAGCCAGTTGAACGAGTGGCAATTAACTTCAAATGACGAAATTGTTCGAGAATAGAGCGATTCAATCGAGAATAAATAAAGGTAGAAATAATCTCAGCATCGGCGTAGTTGCTAGCATTTTCTATTGTGAGTTCTGAGGAAAACTCAATACTGTGTTCTGCTAACAAATCGCTGCATACTTGTTGTTCCCACGGTTCGGCTTCAAAAACAATTATTCTCATCATCATCTCCAGATAGACGATAGGCGATCGCGCGAAAATTAGTCAATTTAATCTGCCGTACCTGTTTGTAGAGACTCAGCATCAACTTGCGTCCATTCGGTGTGGAAAGTGCCTGGTTGATCGATACGGTGATAAGTATGCGAACCGAAGTAATCGCGCTGGGCTTGGGTTAAGTTTTGGGGCAGGCGATCGCGGCGATAGCTATTGAAGTACGCTAGCGAAGCACTCATTGCAGGGACAGGAATATTTAATTGAGTTGCAACTGTTATCACTTCTCGCCAAGCTGCAGTTCTGCTCAAAATTGCTTCTTTAAAATAAGGTGCTAACAGCAGATTCACTAAATCGGGCTGCGCTTGAAAAATCTGCTGCATTGGTTTCAAAATTTCAGCACGAATAATACAGCCTCCTTTCCAAATCCGCGCTACTTCGCTGAGATTTAAATGATATTGTCGTTCTTGTGATGCTGCTTTTAACAACGCCATTCCTTCAGCATAGGCACATGCGATCGCGCAATAAAGTGCATCGCGTACTTTATCAACAAAACCTTCACCTTGATATCTACCACTCACCCCATCAAAGACTTGAGACGCTTTCACGCGTTCTTCTTTGTACGCAGACATAATCCGCGCATTCACCGCAGTCATAATTGTCGGTACAGGTACGCCTAAATCCATCGCACTGATCACTGTCCAGTTTCCCGTTCCCTTTTGTTCTGCTGCATCAAGAATCATTTCTACTAGAGGATTCTTTGTTTGTGGATCAATGTACTGGAAAATATCAGCGGTAATTTCCATCAAGTACGAGTTGAGTTCCTGGGTTGTATTCCATGCAGAAAACACCTCATGTAACTGTTGATGGTTGAAACCTAATCCTGTTTTGAGCAAATCATAAGCTTCTGCAATAAGTTGCATGATACCGTACTCAATGCCGTTGTGTACCATCTTGACATAGTGACCCGCACAACCAGGACCAAGGTAAGTCACACAAGGACTATCCTCGACCTGCGCCGCAACTTTAGTCAAAATTGGCTTGACCACTTCGTAAGCATCCTTGTTGCCTCCAGGCATCATACTTGGACCAAGTAATGCGCCAATTTCACCACCACTAACGCCCATACCAATAAAATTGACTTTTGTTGCCTGTAATTCTCGGCTACGACGTGCGGTATCTTCGTAGTAAGAGTTACCACCATCAATGATAATGTCGTCCTCTTCTAGCAAGGGTTTCAGTTGCTCAATAACCGCATCAACAGGAGCACCCGATTTAATCATTAATAATATCTTCCGAGGACGCTCCAAAGCAGCAACTAATTCTTTTGGGCTATAGGTAGCTACAATATCTTTACCATCTGCTCGCTGAGAGATAAAACTGTCTGTCTTTTCTGCGGTACGGTTATAAACAGCAACCGAGAATCCTTGACGCTCGATATTCAGCGCCAGGTTCTCACCCATTACCGCTAAACCAATTAAACCAAATTGTGCCATAGATGTACCTTGTACTAATTCGTAATTGGAGGATTGGAATTACTCTTTAGATGCTGTACCTGCGAGGTTGGCAGGCTGGCAGTGACGATCAAAGATTTCATCAACTAACCACTGTGTCGCTGCTTGGAAATTGTGTACTGGTGTAGGTAACAAGGATAAATATGTCGCTTGTCGAATGGCATGACCTGCTTTTCCTGTCACTTCAAGGTGATTGAAAATACTAGCTGCACTTTCACCTAGTCCTAGTTTCAAAAGAATGCCACGCAGGTTGACTTCTCCAGGAACGAGTTGTTCTCCCTGAGTCAGCGCCCGCAAATTCTTGGCAATTGTCGCACCTTGTTGATAAGCGACTTGGGCAGTAGGAGGCATGGGATGTTCGATATTGGCGGCACAATCGCCGCCAGCAAAAACTTCTGGATATTCGATGAGTTGTAGAGTTGAAGTAACGTGCAAACGACCGTGGCGATCGCGGTTTGCTTCAGAAATTGGTAGCTGTTGAATGAGTGGATTTGTTGTTGTTCCAGCTGTCCAAATGACTGTAGTAGCGGCTAGGGTTTCAGTTTGGTCGTTTCGCTGAAATTCCACTTGTTCTGGACGTACCGCTGTGACTGTTGCCCCTAACAATAACTCAACTGGGACATTGCGTTGTCCTAGTGC
The DNA here is from genome assembly GCF_015207655.1 of Gloeocapsopsis crepidinum LEGE 06123. Taxonomy (GTDB): domain Bacteria; phylum Cyanobacteriota; class Cyanobacteriia; order Cyanobacteriales; family Chroococcidiopsidaceae; genus Gloeocapsopsis; species Gloeocapsopsis crepidinum. Next base: position 110,210 of record NZ_JADEWN010000008.1, read on the forward strand.
CGCTTGTGCGGTATCATGAAGTTCGCTCTTAAAGCCGCCTTTGGCTCCACCTGCAAGTAGCTTGGGTTCGCGGTCTATAAGAACAATGCTTACCTCTTGGGCATTACCACCAAGTTCTGCGTACCAATTGGGTAGTAAATCGGCTAAAGTAGCAGCAAGTTCGACTCCCGAAGGACCACCACCCACGATCGCAACTGTGAGTAATTTTTGTCGCTGCGATGCGTCTTCAGTTTCTATTGCTTGTTGTAAGCGATCGCGTAGTTGTTGTGCGAGTTGAATCGCATCTTGACCGTTGCGAAAACAAAGGCAATTCTCCTTAGCACCTTCAATTCCAAAATAAGAAGCAACGCAACCCAACGCTAGTACTAAATAGCTGTAACAGTAGTGCGTATCTGAAGCTAATTGCACTCGGCGATCGCGCAAATCGATTGCTTGAACTGTATCTTGAATGAACGTAATATTTTTACCTTGTAGTAACTCCTCGTAGCGTGGATATACCTGGGTTTCGTGCATCTCACCACTGAGGAATTCATATAATAAGGGGTTAAAGGTAAAGCGATCGCTGCGATCAATTAAAATAATAGGCTGCGAGTTATTGTGATGGCTGAGGTGAAGGGCGGTGAATAGCCCTGTGAAACCACCACCGAGAATAACTATTGTCGGATCTGCGGTCGAGTTACTCATAGAACTATCAGCTTAGAATTAACGACAATGTGCAACTAACTACTTACTAGCAGCAATCAAGTCATTTACTGCTGTGGTCATCTGTTGTTGTTTTGCTGGTGCTGTTTCTATGTAAACGCGCATGACAGGTTCGGTTCCTGAAGGGCGTAGTAATACCCAGCTACTGTCTTCTAGGTAAATTTTGGTACCAGATTCGTAACTTGTTTCTTTGACTTTGATGCCGGCGATTTCTTGGGGTGGGTTTTGTTTGAGTGTTTTTAATACTGCGGTTTTATCGGCTTCGGGTAATTCTAAGTCTTGTCGCTGATTGTAAAGTGGTCCTCCTACTTCTTGAGTTGCAATGGCTACTAACTCGGATAACGGCTTTTCTGCATAGGCGATCGCTTCGGCAAGAAGTAAATTTGCCATAATTCCGTCTTTTTCAGGAATATGACTTGCGACGCTTAAACCGCCTGATTCTTCTCCACCAATGAGAACTTCGGTTTGTCGCATTTTCTCGCCGATGTGTTTGAAACCAACTGGTGTTTCGTAAATTTCTAGTCCGTGTTGAGCCGCAAAATGATCTAGTAGGTGAGTCGTTGCTACACTACGAACAATTGCCCCTGTTTTGTGTTTGTTCAAGAGCAAATGACGCGCTAGCACTAGTAGAATTACATGAGGTGAAAGAAAATTACCTTGTTCGTCAATAATACCAAAGCGATCGCCGTCGCCATCGGTTGCCATTCCTACATCAGCTTGATGCTTGACTTTTGCAGGCAAATCTGGTAATTGCTTTTGATCTGGTTGCGGCATTCCGCCACCAAACAAGACATCGCGGGTATTATGAAAGGTTTCAACTTCACAGCCACAATGTTTTAATGCTGTATCAAGATAGCCTTGCGTTGTTGAGTAGAGTGCATCATACTTAACTTTGAGTTGGGCTGCACGTATCCGTTCGATATCAAGTTGTGAGTAGATGAAGTTGAGATAATCTGGCTTAGGGTCAAGGTAAGAAAAGTTAGATAGGGGTTGCTGTGGCGGCGCACTATCTGCATCAGGAATCTGCGCCACGATCGCATCGGTAATGTCTGCGGTAGCAGGTCCTGCATAATCAGGGATAAATTTGATGCCACAATAATTTGCGGGATTATGACTCGCGGTAAACATCAATGCGCCAGCAGCATTGTGATGACGTACACTATAGGCGATCGCTGGAGTTGGGCAATAGTCGCTAGCAATTTGTACTTGCCATCCTAAATCAGTTAATACTTCTGCCGCAGTATGGGCAAATTTATCGGCTAAAAAGCGCGTATCATAGCCAATTAATATTGGTTTGTCTTGAGGTGTTTGGAGATAAGCAGCGATCGCCCGCGTTACTTTGCGCACATTGGCAAAGGTAAAATCATCGGCAATAATTCCGCGCCAACCGTCAGTTCCAAATTTAATCTTGCGATCGCTCATTATTAATGCATCCCTACTTTTGCGCGTTTTGATACTTCGTGTTTGGGCAAATACATTTGATTTACGTAATCTGCCACCATGCGATCTGTATTAAAATAAGGTGCAATTGTTCTAATTGAAGCTTTCATCATTTGCACCCAGCGGTGAGGAATTCCGGCGCTATCTCGGTCGTAATAACAAGGAATAATTTCGGTTTCTAAAAGTTCATACAGGGATTCTGCATCAGCACGGTCTTGGCTTTCTGTATCGTCAGTGTCAGCGCCATCGCCAATTGCCCAACCGTTAACACCTTCTTGATAAGCTTCGCACCACCAACCATCTAAGATGCTGCAATTAATTCCGCCATTGAAGGCGACTTTTTGCCCACTTGTTCCTGATGCTTCATGCGGACGACGTGGCGTATTTAGCCACACATCAACACCTTGTACTAACTTTTGGGCTATGTGCATATCATAGTCTTCAATAAACACCAACCGATTGCGGATATCAGCATGATGACTCCATTCGATTAGCCGTTGCACAATGCGCTTGCTTTCTTCATCAGCAGGGTGCGCTTTACCTGCGACGATCATTTGTACAGGTTGTTCAAAATTGCTAAAAATTGCCCGCGCCCGATCAGGATCATAAGTAATTAAATCGCCACGTTTGTAAGAACTAAACCGTCGTGCAAAGCCAATTGTTAAAATATTAGGATCGAGTAATTGTTCTGCGGCGGCGATCGCTTCTGAAGATTCACCTCGTCGTTCTCGTGCTTCTTTAACTTGCAAACGAGTATACGCGATTAATGCTGCTTGCAAACGTTGATGTCGCCCCCACAGTTCGTCATCAGGAATTTCCTCAACCTTTGCCCATATTTGAGTATCGGTAACGCGATCTGCCCAATCGGGATGAAGATAATGTTTGTACAAATTTGCAATTAACGGCGCTGTCCAAGTTCGATGATGAACGCCGTTGGTAATCTGTCCGATGGGTACATCTTCTACAGGAATGTTAGGGTACAAACACGACCACATCTGACGGCAAACTTTACCGTTGAGTTGACTTACCCCATTGGCTGATCTGGACATTTTCAATGCCAAAGCAGTCATGTTGAATGGTTCCCAACTATCTTTTCCTGGATGTCGGTTGCCTAAATCGAGAAAAGCTTCTTTTGAAAGTCCGAGTTGTTGCCAATAGTGCGTAAAATAAGGCGCAATTTGGTCGCGGGAAAAGATGTCGTGTCCTGCGGGGACGGGAGTATGCGTTGTAAATACACAGCGATCGCGCACCATAGGACGAACTTCATCAAACGTCGCTGTACTTTCCATCAGTTGACGTGCGATTTCTAATGTCGCGAATGCTGCATGACCTTCATTGAGATGATAAAGTTGCGGTTCAATCCCTAGACGTTGCAACGCCCTGACCCCACCAATACCTAATAGATATTCTTGTGCCAAGCGTGTATCTTGACCGCTGCCATAAAGCTGTCCCGTAATCCAGCGATCAATTTGTTCGTTGTCTTCGCGATACGTATCGAGTAAATAAAGATGAATGCGTCCAATTTGGACTTGCCAAATTTGTGCTTTAACTTGGCGATCGCGAATTTGTAATGTTACGGTTAATACTTCGCCTTGTGTATCGCGACAAAGTTCTATTGGTAATTCTTCAAATTGATAATCGAGGTAAATTTCTTGTTGCCAACCTGTCGAGTCAAGCTGTTGTTTAAAATATCCTTGACGATACAATAACCCAACTCCAACAATTGGTACGCCCAAATCTGATGCTGACTTTAAATGATCCGCAGCTAAAATTCCTAAGCCTCCTGAATATGTCGGTAGAGAACGAGCAATTCCATATTCAATAGAAAAATAAGCAATGGTTTTTTGTAGTTGATCCTGCGGAAAATTTTTATCTACCCAAGTATTTTTTGTAACCAAATACTGCTCAAGCTGCGTAACTAAATTTAAAACTTGTTGACAATATTCTGGCTCAGCAGCTAATTGAGCTAACCGCTCTGAAGAAACATTTTCTAACAGTTTCACAGGGTTTTGCTGACACTCTTCCCACTTTTCAAAATCAATATTCCGAAAAATGGATAACTGCTCTGAAGACCAATTCCACCAATAGTTAACAGCTAACTTTGCTAACCCTTGAAGTGGGTAAGGTATCTTATCTTGCAAAATTTGAATATGAGTAAATGCAGTCTGGCTTTGCATGACTTTTTATAAATTAACTGCAAGATTCAATGCATCTAACTTCAAACTTACTTGCTTAGGTTAATTTCAATTAAAGAAAACTTTATTATCTGTTTAATAAATGTACAAGGTTTTCAAATAACATTCCGAAGAGAGAGATCTACTTTACACATAGCTTTGATATATCTATCATGAGGAAGAAAGAAGTTATTAAGATTTTCTGTATTCTTTCTACTAAAATCTTTGCTTAAAACCTGTTTTTATTTAAAAAAATAGTTTTCTGAGCATTGTCTGTGAAAAAATAATAGACGATATTTGTAGCCAATTCAACAGAAAAGAAAGAGACGTTGCAAACTTATCTTGCTCAATAGCAATCATGATTATTAGTAGCTACAAAATTAAAGAAAATTGGAATTTAAATTTTTCAAATCCGCAAATTTTACTAGAGACACTTCAACAACTGCGGCAATCAGTTTATGCAGAAGGGAAAGAGATATTCAACCAATGGCGCAATACAATATCGAGGCGCAGCTTTTTGATCAGTGGTTTAAATCTTGCGTACTATCTAGCTTTACGTCAACACGATCTGCGGCAGGAGCAAGCAGCATTAATGCCGTTAGGACTATCTTCACTAGGACGTTGTGAAGCACGCGTTTTGCAGAATTTAGATGCTGTTATAGCGAGCTTAGGCGCAATTTGTCAAATCGATTCGAGTAGCTTACTTCGACACCCGACAGCTAGAGCTTTTTTTCGAGGCGATCGCCTCTTACGTCGTCACACCAAAGACTTACTCGGCGATATTCATGCCCAACGCTGGGTGCGGATTATGGTGACATTACCTACCGAAGCCGCGACAGACTATGCATTAATCAAAGACTTATTACAACGAGGAACAAACTGCGTCCGCATCAACTGCGCCCACGATACATCCACAGAATGGGAAGCAATGGTGAACCATGTCCGCAAAGCCGAAGCCGAAACCGGACAAGCTTGCAAAGTACTGATGGATTTAGCCGGACCAAAAATTCGCACGGCTGATGTGATGACTCCTGAAGATCGTAAACGATTGTATGTTGGCGATCGCCTTTTACTCACTCGCGACCAACCCAAACCATTTTCTGACGTCGCTTTTCAAGCTCGATGCACAATTCCTACAGTCCTTGAGCAAGTAGCAACAGGACAAACCGTGTGGATTGATGATGGTGAAATTGGAGCCGAGATTGAATCAATAATTACAGAGGGCGTACTTTTACGAGTCACCCAAACGAGTCCTGAAGGAAAAAAGCTGAAATCAGACAAGGGAATTAACTTTCCTGATACACCGCTCAGATTAAGGGCGCTAACCGAAAAAGATTGCCGTGACCTCGATTTTATCGCTGCTCATGCGGATATTGTTGGTTACTCTTTTGTACAAGAAGCCGCAGATATTGAACTGTTACAGCAAGAATTAGCAGCCCGTCAGCAACAGCACTTAGGAATCATCGCCAAAATTGAAACGCAAAAAGCCGTCCAAAATCTTCCCGAACTCATTGTCCAAGCCGCAGGAAAACAGCCTTTTGGCGTGATGATTGCGCGAGGCGACTTAGCCGTAGAAATTGGCTATCAGCGGATGGCAGAAATGCAAGAAGAAATGCTTTGGATCTGTGAAGCTGCTCACGTTCCAGTGATTTGGGCGACTCAAGTGTTAGAAAACATGGCAAAAAAAGGAATTCCTTCACGTGCAGAAATGACTGATGCGGCAATGGCGGAACGCGCCGAGTGCGTGATGTTGAATAAAGGTGCTTTTATCGGTGAGGCGGTCGCGATTTTAGATGACGTACTCACGCGACTCCAAGCGCATCAAGTGAAAAAAACACCGCAGTTACGAGCTTTACATTCGTGGTTTTAACGACTTTGTGTTGATTTAGCGCAATGAATTCTTGTTTTTGATTGAGGTGAGATTATGACGGCTGTTACCAGTGACGATCGAAGCGAACAAGATGTAGAACGTTCTGATATAGAAAAAGCCACAGACCGAAGTTTTATTTGGGGTACAGGCATCTTAGCGATCGCAGTTGCCGCAGTCTTACTCTGGATAGCGGCACAAGTTGCGACAGAAGCAATGCCCGCTATTCAAACGATTGGACTTGACTTCTTAACAAGGAGTACATGGGACCCCGTTGACGATATCTACGGAATTTTACCAGCGATCTATGGAACGCTTATCAGTTCTTTAATTGCCATTTTATTAGCTGTGCCGATTGGTTTAGCGTGTGCGATCGTCCTGAGTGAGAATTTTTTACCAATATCTATCCGAACTCCCCTGACCTTTTTAATCGAACTTCTCGCCGCGATTCCCAGTGTTGTCTATGGTTTGTGGGGAATATACGTTCTGATTCCTTTTATCGAGCCGATTGGTAATTGGCTGCACGATAACTTTGGCTGGTTTCCTTTGTTTTCTACGCCTTATCAAGGACCAGGAATGCTACCAGCTGGAATCGTTTTAGCAATTATGATTTTACCAATTCTCACGGTCATTGCTCGCGATTCACTCGCGGCTTTACCAACGAATTTACGCTGGGGTTCCTACGGAATCGGCGCGACGCGTTGGCGAACAATTTTTAGCGTTTTGATTCCAGCAGCCTTTTCAGGAATTGTCGGTGGCATCATGCTAGCACTAGGGCGAGCGTTGGGAGAGACAATGGCTGTCACGCTCGTGATTGGTAACAGTACTGACTTAAACTTTTCCGTACTCGCACCATCTGTCACCATATCTTCTTTATTAGCTAGTCAATTTGCAGAAGCGAGCGGTTTGCAAGAGGATGCGCTATTTTACGCAGGGCTAATCTTATTTGCTATTACGCTCATCGTGAATATTCTCGCTGAAATCATTGTTCTTCGAGTTAAGAAGTATTAGTAACAAAAGTTGTTTTGTCAGTCTTTATATCAAGAATTTAGTATGACATCTACCAAGCAAAATTGGCGCTCTGATGAGTTTGATGATGATGACATGGAGCGCTCTTATTCAACGCAAAGAACTGCTATCGATTTGGGGCTAACAATACTAGCATTTATTCTGCTAGGGGTTGCGCTGCTACCTTTGGGTTTAGTAATTGCCTTCGTCATTATTAGAGGAGGTAGTCGCTTAAATTTTGATTTATTCACTGGGCAAATACCCGCAGCGGGATTAGAGGGAGGAGGAATTGCACCAGCGATTATTGGCACGCTGATGGTAGTAGGAATTGCTGCTGCTATTAGCATTCCTTTTGGAGTGCTTGCCGGAATTTATTTATCCGAGTTTAGTTCGGGCAAAATTGCGAGGTGGATTCGCTTTTTTACAAATGTCCTCAGTGGTGTTCCGTCAATTATTATGGGACTGTTTGCTTACGGAGTTGTTGTTTTAACAACTAATACATTCTCAGCCTTCGCGGGTGGGTTTGCGCTAGCGATTTTAATGTTACCAATCGTGGTGCGAACAACAGACGAATCTTTACAGCTAGTACCGCCACAAGTCCGTTGGGCATCGACAGGAGTCGGAGCTTCTAATTTTCAGACCGTTTTAAAGATAGTGTTACCAGCTGCGTTAGGCGCAATTCTTACCGGAGTGACCTTAGCGATCGCCCGTGCTGCTGGAGAAACCGCACCCTTAATTTTTACAGTTTTATTTTCTCAGTTCTGGCCTACAGGAATTTGGCAACCCATTCCGACACTATCCGTTTTGGTGTATAACTTTGCTGCTGTCCCCTACGAAAACCAGCAAGAACTTGCTTGGGCAGCTTCGCTTATTTTGGTCCTTTTAATTCTGCTGACTAGCATTAGCGCCCGCATTGCAGCGCGTAAAAGCATTTATTAAAGCTTTTGAGTCACAACTATTTCAATTAGCCATTGGAGTTACTATGCCTACTCACCGCAAACAGCAAGAAGAAGCACGAGATCAACACAGTGTCGTAGACGAAAGTGAAGCCGTTTTACGGACAGAAAATGTCAAGGTGACTTACGGCGATACTTTGGCTTTGCGCGATGTTTCGATGGATGTGCCAAAAAACCAAGTTACTGCCTTGATTGGTCCGTCTGGTTGCGGCAAAAGTACCTTGTTGCGATGCTTTAACCGTCTTAACGATTTAATCGACGGGTGTAAAGTTGAGGGCAAAGTGTTTTACCGCGATAAAAATCTCTACTCTTCTAAAATTGACCCTGTGTCAGTGCGGCGGCGAATTGGAATGGTGTTTCAAAAGCCAAATCCGTTTCCCAAATCAATTTATGACAATATTACTTATGGAGCTAAAGTCAATGGCTTTAAAGGTGATATGGACGAACTCGTTGAGCAATCGCTACAACGGGCGGCTTTGTGGGGTGAAGTCAAAGATAAACTCAAAGAAAATGGGCTATCACTTTCAGGCGGTCAACAACAACGCTTATGCATTGCGCGGGCGATCGCACTCAAACCAGAAGTTGTCTTAATGGACGAACCTTGTTCCTCACTCGATCCTGTATCTACTGAGCGAGTTGAAGATTTAATCCACGAACTCAAGGAAGATTACACAATTGTTATTGTCACTCACAATATGCATCAAGCGACGCGAGTGTCAGATTTTACCGCCTTTTTTAATGCAGAGGAGTCAGACGACGGTAGTCGATTTGGTTACTTGGTGGAATACGATAGAACCGAACGCGTTTTTGAAGATCCTCAAGAGGAAGCAACTCAAAAGTATGTCAGTGGTAAATTTGGCTAATAAGCAACCTATTAAGTAATCTACTATCGGCACATTGCGCAACTCCAAAGTCTCCAGCTGACAACTGGAGATATTTTATGATGAAAGCTAGCATCATTTTTATAGCGATCGCACTGTATTAATTCATGTCATATAACTTCGATCTATTTATCATTGGGGCTGGTCCTGGAGGGATTGCCGCTGCTAAGCAAGCAGCAAGCTATGGTAAGCGAGTCGCTATCGCTGAACAAGAAGTCATTGGTGGAACCTGTGTCAATCGCGGTTGTATTCCCAAAAAACTGATCGTCTACGCAGCTGATGTCGCGTTGCAAGACAAAATAGCACCCAACTACGGCTGGAGTGAGTGCCAAAGACAATTTGACTGGTCAAAATTTATAGCCAAAGTCTACCAACACGTTAAGAGTATTCAAAAGTCTTATCTAGAAACTTTACACAAAAAAGATGTGGAACTGATTCGAGGTCGAGTCAAGTTTGTCGATCCGCATACAGTCGAAATTGGCGATTGCGCTCTTCTCAGCACCGGAGGCGATCGCAAAATTACTGCTGATAAAATTTTAATCGCTGTCGGCGGACACCCCAACAAACCTGATATCCCTGGAATTGAACACGCCGTCACTTCCCGCGAGATGTTTCAGATACAGCAACTACCTAAAAGAATAGCAATTGTCGGTGGCGGTTACATTGGCGTTGAATTCGCCAGCATGATGAATGCTTTTGGTGTTGAAGTCACTTTAATGGATACCGATGAGTTGATTCTCGATGGCTTTGACAAAGATATCCGTTCCTCAGTACAAGACGGGTTAATTCAAAGAGGAATTCGGTTTCTTGGTAAAACAACTGCTAAAGAAATTAAACAAAGCGCTCAAGGATTGCAAATTACTTTATCAGGAGATACTGAACAAACAATTACCACAGACACAATTTTAGTGGCTACAGGGCGCGTTCCTAACACTAAAGATCTTGGTCTAGAAAATGCAGGAGTAGAACTTGGTAAAAAAGGTGCAATTCAAGTCGATGACTATAACCGCACAACTCAAGACAATATTTTTGCAGTCGGTGATTGTATCAGTCGCGTACCGTTAACTCCAGTAGCACGCACCGAAGGTGAAGCCGTTGCGAAAACCGCCTTTGGACAACCACAAAAAGTCGATTACGAATACGTCACCTCCGCAGTATTTGCCCGTCCTGAAGCTGCAACTGTAGGAATGACTGAAGACAAAGCACGAGAAAAATACGGCGATGCAGTGCGATGTTACAAAACTGAGTTTGAACCACTACTTTACAGCATAGTAGATCGCAACGAGCCAACGATGATGAAATTAGTTGTTGATAGCAACACCGATCAAGTACTTGGGGCGCACATGGTAGGCGAACATGCCGCAGATATTATCCAAAGTCTTGCTGTTGCAGTTCGCAAAGGTATCACTAAAGAAGATTTTGATGCCACAATTGGTATCCATCCAACTACAGGAGAAGAGTTTCTCACGTTAGATTAAATCAAGTAAAAAATAAAGTTTTGAGTTTTGGAAAGCGAAGAAAGGTGCCAGAGACAATTATTTTGAATTGAAAGAATTTTATTAACTCAAAACTCATACCTCAACACTCAAAACTCTCTAATTACTACCTGTCTTTGATGTGATACTGAATTGTTGCGTAAGGGAGAAAATTAATGAACTATGATTATGACTTGTTTGTGATTGGTGCGGGTTCTGGAGGTTTAGCGGCTTCTAAACGGGCGGCGAGTTACGGCGCGAAAGTGGCGATCGCTGAACAAGATCTCGTTGGTGGAACCTGCGTGATCCGTGGGTGTATTCCCAAAAAACTCATGGTTTATGGATCGCGCTTTCCTCAGCTATTTCGCAATGCAGCAGGTTATGGCTGGCGTGTAGGTGAAAGCGAACTGAATTGGGAGCATTTTATCTCAACAATTGATCGAGAAGTTCGGCGACTTTCGCGATTACACATTGGCTTTCTGGAAAAAGCAGGTGTTGAACTTATTCCTAGCCGCGCCACACTAGTAGATCCACACACCATCGAAGTGGGCGATCGCAAAGTCACCGCAAATAAAATTTTGATTGCAGTTGGCGGGCGTCCAGTTAAACCAGATCTCCCAGGTATGGAATATGCACTCACCTCGAATGAGATGTTTCACCTTCCAGCACAACCAAAACACATCGCTATTCTGGGCGCGGGTTATATTGGTGTAGAATTTGCCTCAATTATGTGTGGGTTAGGCTGCGAAGTCACGCAAATTATCCGCAGAGATTTAATTTTACGTGGATTTGATCGCGATATTCGTACCGGAATTCAAGATGGGATGACGCATCATGGCGTGAAGTTTATCACCAACGCTGAAGTAGAAAAAATTGAGCGCGTTTCTGAAGGTTTGAAAATAAAGCTATCAGAAGAACATCAACCAATCATTGCCGATGCATTCTTAGCAGCAACAGGGAGAATACCCAATATTGATAGTTTGGGTTTAGAAAACGCAGGAGTTGAGATTGTTCCGACTGATGAAGAAGGACCAGGATATGTGACTAATCCTGCGATCGCTGTTGATGACTACAGCCAGACTTCTCAGCCTAATATCTTTGCTGTCGGTGATTGCACTGATAAAATCAACTTGACACCAGTAGCAATTGCTGAAGGACGTGCCTTTGCCGATACGGAATTTGGCAATCATCGCCGCCAAATGAGTCATGAAAATGTTCCCTCCGCCGTATTTTCGCATCCTGAAGCCGCTACAGTAGGTTTAACTGAAGAACAGGCACAAGAAAAATACGGAGATGCAGTGCAAACCTATCGCGCACGATTTCGTCCGTTGTTCCACTCGCTGACTGGAGATGACGAGAAAACAATCGTTAAATTAGTCATCGATGGCAATACCGATAAAGTTTTAGGCGCACACATGGTAGGAGAATATGCGGCTGAAGTCATTCAAGGTATCGCGATTACGATTAAAATGGGTGCTACCAAGAAAGATTTTGATGCCACCGTTGGCATTCACCCCTCGACTGCTGAAGAATTCGTTACCCTCCGTTAAGAAGTTGCAGTTTATTTACCTCCACGGCTTTGCGTCGAGTCCCCAATCCGCCAAAGCGGTCTATCTCCGCGATCGCTTTGCAGCGGTACACCAGACATTGCAAGTCCCCGATTTAAACCAAGATGATTTTACACAACTAACACTTACACGCCAATTACAGCAAGTATCAGCACAATTACCGACGGATGAACCTGTTACCTTGATTGGTTCGAGTTTTGGTGGTTTAACTGCTGCTTGGTTAGCTGAACAATATCCGCAAGTCCAAAAGCTAGTTTTACTTGCCCCAGCGTTCGCTTTTCTCTCGCACTGGCTACCGCAACTCGGAACTGAAAAAATTCAACAATGGCAACAACAGCGGTATTTAATGGTTTATCACTATGGGGAAAAGCGATCGCTACCTTTGAGTTACGAGTTCGCCCGCGACGTACCGCAATACAACGACGATCATCTGTTACGCCCCGTTCCCACTTTGATTATTCACGGAATTCACGATGAAGTCATTCCGATTCAAGTCAGCCGCGATTTTGCCGTCAAACGTTCTTGGGTGCAATTAATCGAAGTTGATAGCGATCACGCTTTAGGTAACGTCATGCCAGAAACCTGGCAAGCAATTCAAACTTTCTGTCAATTACAATAAGCTCTCACACCCTTCTTTCCCTCGCCCCTCGCCCCTCGCCCCTCATCATGCTGCCATTTATCCGATCAGATTTAGCTCAGCTTACCGCCTATGCACCCCATCCGAACAGTACTGACGGTAAACCGATTGAGTCAGTCATTGATCGATTAGATACAAATGAAAGTCCGTTTGACCTACCAAGTGAGTTAAAGCAAAAGCTAGCTTGGATTTACCAAGAAACCATCGAGACAAATCGTTATCCTGATGGCGGACACTCAGTACTAAAAGAGGCGATCGCTCAATATGTCAATGAATCTGCGGATTTAACACAAGGCGCGATTGCACCCAATCAAATTTCTGTTGGTAATGGTTCTGATGAACTGATTCGTTCACTCTTAATCGCAACTTGTCTCGGCAGCGAAGGTTCCATTTTGGTTGCTAATCCAACATTCTCGATGTATGGTATTTTGGCACAAACGTTAGGAATTCCTATAGTTACTGTCGGGCGCAATTCAGAATTTGAAATTAATTGGGTTGCAGCCCAAGCAGCAATCGAAACAACAGATAATCCACCAATTCGTGTCGTGTTTGTTGTCCATCCTAACTCGCCTACAGGTAATGCTTTAACATCTGCTGAGTTGAAGTGGCTGCGCAGCTTACCCCAAGAAATATTAGTTGTTATTGATGAAGCATATTTTGAGTTTAGTCAAACATCAGTTGTGGGTGAGTTATTGGAAAAACCCAACTGGGTAGTCTTGCGGACATTTTCTAAAGCGTTTCGACTTGCCGCTTTACGTGTTGGATATGCGATCGCCTCTCCAGAAGTCACCGCAGTTCTTGAAAAAGTTCGCTTACCATATAACCTTCCCAGTTTCTCCCAAGCTGCTGCAATTCTCGCTTTACAGCAACGTCATTTACTACTGCAACTCATTCCGCTAATTTGTGCAGAACGTGCCAAATTAACTCAAGCATTAACTCAGTATTCTGTCCTTAAAGTCATCGACAGCGCCGCAAACTTCGTCTATGTTCAAACTCATCATCAAGCACAACACAGTGAATTACTGCCTAAATTAGCTCAACAACTGCGATGTCGTGGTACAATCGTTCGCCTACTAAGTAGTGGATTACGCATTACTGTAGGTAGCGCTGAAGAGAATTTACGTACTCTTGAGAGATTACAAGTCGCTTTACAAACTATAGAGTCCAATGATTAGCCGCATAGATTGTCCACTCAATCTTCCTCTATGCTGCTTGCAGTATTACGTACTATATTTGCAGTCTGTGGTAGAACACCTACTAATCGCGCAAATGCCTCATCGGGTATTTGGGATACAGTCTGGGAATCAAAATACTGCTCGAATTGCTCTAGAATCTTTTGTACGCGTTGATGAGGTTGCGACTTTTCTGTGATTTGTTTCATCAGACGAATCCATTGCCGTCTGATTAAATAAGCCTTTTGTCTTTCTTCATGCGATTCTGGCGTGAGTAATGAGAGATTACCTACTGGTAAAGCCCAGTCGCAATCACGATCGTAAAAGCTGCCTACTGCTGCACCAGGTCCAGCAAACTCTGCATGAAATCCTTTGTAAAGAATTAGACCATTACGACGACGACTATTCACCATCAACACTTGACCACTACGCAGTAGTTTGAGGATTTCTGAGGCACTGTGGTCAGCATTGTCGTTTCTAGTGGTACACTGGTCGCGGCAACCTGAGAAATTAACATTACCGACAGGTAAGCAAGCTAATGCTATAGCAGTTTGGTAGCGCTGCTGATTTTCGCTATCCATCTGGTTTCCTAAATATAGGTCTTTTGTAGTTTGCACACTCAATAACAACAAGGAAGAACACAAAGTGCTAGCTTCCTAAGAATGAATAATTATGGCTAAATTACCAAAAGCAAGATAAATATTTATTTATCGCTTATTTTATTCTATACAATCGCAACCTACATCCGAGGAATGCAATATAAGCTTAAAGTCTTAATAAAGTTTGGTGAGACTCGCGTAAATTTTTTGTAAAGCTAGTCTACACAGAGTTGAAAAATGCTTTTCAATGATATTATCTCACACGCTCTGACACATTTCTATGTATTAATCATCTCAGTATGATTTTAGGTGATTAGGGAAAAGTAGCTAACACAAATGTAAGAAGATAGTGACATACAGCCTATTGCAGTTTTATGAGGCACAGTAGCAACAGTGAGTAAACCAGTTTTTCAAATGCACGGGATTAATTAAATCGAGTGCAGTGGCAATGAGAAGATCAACCCTGAATGCAGTAGTTGGGG
>NZ_JADEWN010000090.1 GCF_015207655.1 Gloeocapsopsis crepidinum LEGE 06123
CTGATTGAGGTGTCACCTTGTGTGTATGCCTTAACTATTTTTTCTCGCAAGTCGAGCGAGTACGGTTTCATTAGACTTCATTTGTGTACTCCTCTTACTGTACCTCATAAACTTGCAATAGGCTGTAAACGCCACAATAGTTATGCAACCAGCAATATAGCTAAGTCAAACGTATGGTTCAGAATTTAGCAATGTCTAAAAAATATTCATGTTGGCTCAGCTACGAGAAAAGTTCAACCTGATTCCCACTGAAGATGTTCTATTCTTTACAGAATGGTTTCAAGAATTATCTGAACTTACAAATAATGACGCACCCAGCTCGTATTGAATTGCAATATACTCAGAATGCTTCCAGCACTCAAGACGGACAGAATACTTCCTGCGCTTAAGATACTTAATAGACAACCAGCGCTACCAATACTTAAAATGCTGCCGGCGCTACCAATACTAAGGATGCTACCAACGCTACCAATACTCAAAATGCTGCCGGCGCTACCAATACTAAGGATACTGCGATAACTCATCCAACTTAAAATACTGCGTTCTGCAGCAAGCCAGCTTTCACTCACCATTGCCTTTATAAATAAATGAATGAGGGGATTTTAACACAGCTTAAGAAGGCAGTTAGTAGTCTATAGCGCTTAAACAATTTTCTCACTGGCGATTTATCCAGTCAGAAACGAACATACAGTCACAGTATGTCTAGAGATAGTCAGTCTCAGCAAGTATGCGATCGCTTAAATTTTCACATATCAAGAACTATACTAATCACACAATACAAATAGGTAGAACCAATTACCACTTACCAGCTCAAAATCAATAAATCAGTTGTAAGTTCAATACAAACCCTGGTAATACATCTTCGCCAGAAAGGGTTGTAGGAGACTCTAAAACTTTTTTGTTTCTTCCGCTACGATAAACTTCTACTCTTCTTGTTTTCGGATCAATTAGCCAACCTAACACAGCACCATTTTCAATATATTCCTGCATCTTTTGTTGTAATTCCTCAATGTTATCTGAAGGAGAACAAAGTTCAATAACAAAATCTGGGCAAAGTGGTGGAAATTTATCTTGCTGTTCTAAGCTGAGAGTATTCCAGCGCTCCTGTTTAATCCAAGCTGCATCAGGAGAACGTCGCGCACCATTTGGTAAAACGAACATTGTAGAAGAATCAAACGCTTCACCTAAATTATTCGCACTGCTCCAGTTTTCTAATTGAGCGCTAATCTTAATGTTACGTCTACCCGTATTCCCCCCAGTGGGCGGCATAATAACTAATTCTCCATTCTTTGTGCTTTCAAAGCGCCACTCCTCATTTTCAGATGCAATCCGCATGAATTCTTCATCAGTTAGCGGGAGTTTGAGAGTTATCATAAAATCCTCTTTCGGTTCTAGTTACTTGAGGGTAAAACGGAGACTGCAACAGGATTTTTGTGGCGATCGCTTTTAGTTTACAATGGTGTTTGATTTGACTATATCAGCTAATAACTCTTGCGTACTGACAGCCTGTTCTACCAACTGTTTCAGATTTATCCAACGATTCTGTTTGAACTTATTGATAACTTGTCGCCCAGAACATCTACTTATAGCTTTTTGTCTCAAGAAGTCAAGCAAACCAGTTTCCGTATCGATGGTATTTTACTTCCGCCTCCCTACGCTACTGATTTGCCCATTTACTTTGTTGAGTTTCAAGGCTACCGCGATACCAAAGGCGACCTTTATCCTAGTTTCTTCAGCGAGATTTTCCTTTATCTCAATGACTACCGACCTGCGAATGATTGGCGAGGTATCTTAATTTTTACCAAACGCCGTCTAGATCCAGGCTTACCAACACAGTACCAAGACTTTGCTAATAGTGTACGTCTGCAACGCATCTACTTAGACGAACTCGCCGAAGCTGAAAGTATCGGGTTAGGAGTGTTACAACTCATCGGTGTGAAGGAAGATGTTGCACCAGAAAAAGCGAAACAACTTATCGAGAGAGTACAACAAGAACTGACGGATGTTGCTGAACGCAAAAAAATTCTAGAATTAGTAGAGACAGTCATCATCTACAAGTTTCCCAATTTAAGTAGGCAGGAGATTGAAGAGATGTTGGAGTTAAGTGAATTAAAGCAAACTAGAGTCTATCAAGAAGCTCTAGAAGAAGGGCTAGAGCAAGGGCTAGAGCAAGGGCTAGAGCAAGGGCTGGAGCAAGGGCTTGAACGTGGTCGCCAAGAAGGTAAATTAGCCGCAGTTCCTTTATTGTTAGAAGCAGGGATGACTGTAGAGCAAATTGCGGAGCGACTTGGTATCGATTTAGAAGCCATTAGGCGGGTAGCACAGCAGTAACTACTTTACACTTGTTTTCTCATACTGGGGCAGTACTGCCCCCAAAAGTACGCATTAATAACGATTCAAATTGATTCCTGCTTCTTTTGCCATTGCTTCCAAGCCTTTGTGTTCCAATGTCTTGATTGCTTTAGTAGAAAGTAGCAGTCTTACCCAGCGATTTCCTTGCGCCCACCATACTCGCTTCCACTGCAAGTTTGCCTCTTGCAGTTTTTTGGTACGACGGTGCGAGTGCGAAATTGCATAAGCATTATTTGCTTTTTTACCTGTTAGCTGACATTTGCGTGACATAGTCTATCTCCATATGTGAATTGACGTGCAATCTCCTATTGTATCTGCATTACCTGAATGAGTGTACTGGAAGTGCGATCGCACCTCGTATTTATTAGTCCACGAAGGTGGACTTAGTTTTTTGAGCCGCGACTTTAGTCCTCAGGCTATTTACCCATAAAAAAAGCCCGTCGATACGGGCTATCAACCATAACCTAGCTCTACCTAACTTTTAGCAGCACGTTCAGTCAGTTTTGTCAATACCTGGTTAGACCTTTCGACAAAAGCTTTCATCCCTTCAGCATCAAACCCTTTTTGTGCCATCAGTGCCAAATCGTAGACGTGATGACAAATCATATTCGCCAACTCTGCTGAAGGAGACGAAGTATCTCCTTGCAGAATACTACCTTGATTTAAACTCACAAGATTTTGAATCAGTGGATGCGCTGTATTCACAAGCAGAATGTGTTCCTCAGGAAACTGGGCAGTTTGCTGCTGCATAAATGCATTCATTTCCTGGATGCGGCGCATAAATTCTGGCAACAATACCATTGCTGGCGGTGTACCTTGCGGATCGTCTGACTTGAGTGCTTCGGTGCGAATATTGAGTTTAGGCTTGTTGAGGGCTTGTTGAAAGAGTTCTTTGATCAATTCGCTACGAGTTTTATTTGTCTTAGGATCGACAATCTCCGCAGCTTTGTCTTGATCTAGCAACGTTTCGTCTAAGTCAGAGTCTACCCGTGAGAACTTGACATCAGGATATTCGCGTTCGAGGAATGTAATAAAGTGGGTATCAATGAACGAGTCCATAAATAGGACTTCCAAACCCTGGTTTTTATGCAGTTCTACATACGTTGCTTGGGTGACTTGATCGGTGCAGTAATAAACCCGATTTTCATGCCGTTGTTTATTACGTTCAAGGTATTCCTTCAGCGTTGTGTATGGAAGTGTTGTGGCTTCTGATTCTTGCGGAGTTACATCTTGCCACACATCGCCTTCTTGCGACTGTACCTCAACGCTTGGTGTGTCACTGCCTTTTGCCTCATTAGTCGTGCGATAGATGATGATATCTTCAATTTGTTTTTTAAACTTCTCGTCGTTGAGCGCACCAAATTTGACAAAGGTGCCGATATCTTGCCAAGCCTGGATGTATTCTTCTTTGTTGTCGCGGTAGAGTTCCTTGAGGCGATCGCCGACTTTGCGTGAAATATAATCTGCGATTCGGCGTACTGTGCGATCCATTTGCAAAGCACTGCGCGACACATTTAGCGGAATATCAGTGCTATCAATCACACCCCGCATTGGTAGTAAAAACTTGGGAATAATTTCTTCACAGCGATCGCTGACAAACACTTGGTTGCAGAATAACTTAATCTGTCCTTGCGTCACATCGACATCTGGCTTCAGTTTAGGAAAATACAATATCCCATTGAGAATGAAAGGATAATCAGTGTTGAGATGTACCCAGATAAGTGGTTCTTCTTGAAAGGGATATAAGTAACGGTAGAACTCTAAATAATCTTCCTTCGTTAAACTGTTAGGAGGTTCGCGCCACGGTGCTTTTTGCCGATTAAGAACCTCATCATCAAGCTTAATCGGTACTGGCATAAAGTCGCAGTAGGTTTTCACTAACTGCTTAATCCGCGCTGGTTCGAGATATTCTTGTTCTTCTTCTTGCAGAGTCAGCGTAATTGTAGTCCCGCGTTGTGTGCGGGGTGAATCTTCTAAACGAAACTCTGGCGAACCATCACACGACCAATGTACAGCAGTTGCGCCTTGTTTATACGAAAGTGTATCAATCTCGACTTTTTGCGCCACCATAAATGAGGAATAAAACCCCAAGCCAAAATGACCAATAATTGGCTGATCGGATTTGCCTTGATACTTCTGAATAAATTCCTCTGCGCTTGAGAAGGCAACTTGGTTAATATATTTTTTGACTTCCTCTGCAGTCATGCCAATACCATTGTCGCTGAGCGAGAGGGTTTTTTGATCTTTATCGATTGCAATCTGAATTTCTGGTTCGCCAACATCGCCAGTGTACTCTCCAGCGCGGGATACCATTTTTAGTTTCTGGATGGCATCTACAGCGTTGGATACGAGTTCCCTTAAGAATATTTCGTGGTCGGAATAAAGCGATTTCTTAATAATCGGGAAAATATTTTCTGTGTGAATACTGATTGTGCCTTGTTCCAGCATGATGATTTACTTTATCGGTTCTTCATTCAGGATCATAAAGGCAGATCAAGTGCGATCGCCGCAATCTCTAACAGAGAAATTGCCCCCCGTGACAATTCGGTTTACCCTACCTTACTTCTACAATCTGTCTACATGCTAAAAACATGTCCTTCTAAACTTTGTTTACGTAAATTTACTGTAGCTTTGTTTTCGTAAGTCTTGTTGTTTTTACGTAAATTTCATCTAAACTTCTTGCACTTTAAAGATCGTATAAACCTTTACAAAAAACTTCCGCATATACCGAAAATAAAACTTAAGCTGTTTAGTGTCTGTTGTACTAATAGATATCAGTTGTACGTAAATTTACTGTAAATCCAGTAACGCAAAAATGTTTGTGCTTTAAAAAGCATAGCCATTGTAGTTGTAAGAATATCAAATCTCCATTGCTGCCCGAGAAAGATGTACTGAATGCAGGATTCAGATAGTTATCTATTGCCTTTTTTCGGAGAGCTAAATCTCGGTCTGAGATAAACTTCTCATTTATTATTTTCTAGAAGCAAAACGATGAAACTAGTAAGAATACTCAATATTTCACTGAATAATTTATCTAAATTAGAGTTATTGAAAAATCTTAAATCGGGTGTTGTATTTACACCCAATGTAGATCACATGGTCAAGCTACAGTATGATCGTGAGTTTTTACAGACTTATTTACAAGCTGATTATAAAGTTTGTGATAGCCAAATTTTGGTTTATGCTTCTAGGTTTCTAGGAACTCCTATTAAAGAAAAAATCTCTGGTTCAGATTTTTTCCCAGCGTTTTATACCTATCACAGAAATAATCCTCATATTAAAATTTTCCTTTTGGGAGGTAAGCAAGGAGTAGCACAGCGAGCTGCTAAAAGAATTAATGGTAAAATTGGTAGAAATATAGTGATAGGCGCTCACTCTCCTTCTTTCGGATTTGAAAAGAATGAACAAGAGTGTATAGAACTGATAGACATGATTAATCAGTCTGGTGCATCGGTTTTAGCAGTGGGTGTTGGAGCACCAAAGCAAGAAAAATGGATTATAAAATATAAAAACAGATTACCAAATATAAAAATATTTCTAGCTGTAGGAGCCACAATTGATTTTGAGGCAGGAAACGTGAAAAGAGCGCCGAAATGGATGAGTGAGGCTGGTTTGGAATGGCTATATAGACTATTAGTGGAACCTCAGCGTCTTTGGAGAAGATATTTATTAGAAGATTTACCATTTTTTTGGTTAGTCTTAAAACAAAAACTCAAGTTAGATAATCTTCCTACTACCAGTGTAGATGAAAGAGTTGTTTAACTTTAAAAACATAATTTTATTTGTCAACTAATAAATCTCCTTTTTGTGAAGGAGATTTATTAGTTTTATTTAAGTAAGCTCAAACTTTAAGATAAAGAAGTAAGTAGATGTTAACCCAAAATTATATAAATTGAATTGAATCTACCTACTGAAATAATGCCTTAACTTCTTGCTAGTAACTTTTGTTCTCCTCTACGCGTAACTACTTTTGCAGGAACACCTACTGCGACTGAATAAGGAGGAACATTCTTAGTGACAACAGCCCCTGCTCCAATAACGCTACCTTGACCGATGGTAACGCCATCAAGGACTGTTACTCCATTACCTAACCAACAATCATCTTCAATGACAATTCCCTTACGAGTTACTCCTTGCTCCCAAATATAATGAGATGGATCGGCAAAGATATGATTATTAGCATAGATTCCGACGTGTGAGGCAATTAAACAGCATTTGCCGATTTTGATATTACCAGGACCAGCAATACAGCTATAAGCGCCAATAACTGTACGCTCGCCAACTTCAATATGGCAGTTTCCTTCAGTAGGAACAACACTGATATTGACGCCACGCTCAATACAGACGCGATCGCTTAACAGAATTTGACTATTTTGTCCTCTTGCTGTTAGACGAACATCACGGAGAATCTTAATTTCATCACCCATGTCTATATGCTCAGCACCAAAGAATTCTACTCCAAACTCGATATATACAGATCTTCCCATTCGCTTCATGATAGGGCGGTATATCAGCTGTCTTAATAGAGAACCTGGAAGTTTTGGAATCCAACCTACTAGTAGAAAGATTACAGTTTCTTGGACACGCGACCATAAAGAATTGATGTGACGCTCAGATAAAAGCAATTGCTGTTTTGAGCTGCTTGTATTGATATTCATAGTTAACTCGTTCTCCATTATTTCTCAGAGAGACTACTCTCCTTAAACCAGCAAAAATAAGTCGAATTGAAGTATTCAAGCCTTATGCGATCGCAATATCTTTAGCAAAAAATTGCTTTGTAGCTGAGAAGCTAAAGCTAAATTTCTAAGCTTAATCAATTTTCACTGCTGTTACTGAACCAATATATCTAAAAACTACAACCTTAGCTTAGAGTTCAGCACAATGATTTTTGAAAATATTAGTTAGCGCTCTTATAAAGCTCAGTATAATTTGCCTCAATTCATAAACTGAGGTTTATTAATCTCAAAAATGATTTATAGTCTGTCACACCTAACTTATGGTGGAGTATCACCTACTTCAGACATCACATTAAAGTCCACCATTGGTGCAAACAAGTAGATACTTCCCCGATTTCGATATCGGTTTTCTTGCAACCAGTTTCTAGTATCTAGTACTGTTTTCACGACGGGAAGATATCCTAAGAACTACTTGACAGTTTAATGTTTATGCTCATAACTCAGCATTCCCCACTAAACTCAATCAATCTTTTTTACAAACAAATAAGTCTATAAATATATCAAATATAATACTGTATTTGTTTTGTTGTGTTCATCTACATAATAATACTGATCTTCAATATAAACAACTATTTTTAAGATAAAACTATATAAAGTTATTGTAAAATCTTAATGAAGCTTTAGTTTATAAAGTTCTCTTAAATTTAAGGTCTTATGTAACTGACTAAGAAACCTATTTTTATGTGTTAACCCTTAGTTAAGATGGCGATATATATCTTATACAAAGCTTTTTATGCTGTAGAGTACACTTTTCAGAAGACAGTAGTAAGTAAATATAGGCTAAAAAATAAAAGTACTAACCATACTGTTTGAAGTCAAAACTATTTAACTTAACCAAAAAGACTAAAGCCAAGAAAAAGCTCAGCTTTAAAGATGCCAATGATTACCTTGAATTGCTATCTATCCTAATATTTTGATATTTTTTAGATATGAGCTAAGAGATGAAAATGATTTAGTAATTCAATGTATATTTAGTGACAAAGTAAAAGTAATTTTTTAAGTTCATTCAAGCTTGATATTTCATTGCAGACATGATTGCATTCATTGGACAGCGCTCGCAGAATAAGCACTTAGTAGCTGTATAAATTCATACATATAATGTATTAGGCAGTTGTAACAATGACAACATACTTATAGCTCCTTGCAATTCCCCAATCTTCCACCCAAGTTGCCATAAGAATTCAGCAAAGTCACCTCGACTGCGGACTTGTAGAATAGTAAAGGTCAAATATCTCCAACCACCCAAATATAATTTTAAGGTAGAAAATATGCTCAATGAACCACCATATTTCTGGCGAAGCGGTAAGTAAGCCTTTGACCATTTCAAAGCTTGGCTATAATTGCTGAACAAAGAACTACGAAAACGGTAATGCACGATCGCACTTGGTACTAAATGAATTTTGGCTCCTGCAAGTTGTGCTCTCCAACAATACTCGGTATCTTCTACATAAAGAAAAGACTCATCAAAACCACCGATGGCTTGATATAGCGAGCGTTTAAAACCAAGATTGCAACCACCAGCAAACGGAAGATATGGAGAATGTTGTGGATACATAAGTCCTGATTGCTGTTGGTGATTCCTTCTTCGCCAAGTAGTATTGAGTTTTGTATAATCAAGAACACCAGCAACAAGTTCATGACGATTCAGTGCTTCTCCCATCGCTGCTACCCAGCCAAGAGCAACCTCGTCGTCCGCATCGCAGAAAGCAAAAGCCTCACCTCTTGCAGCTAATATGCCCATGTTACGAGCGTATGATGGTCCTTGTCGCGCTAGTGCATGGATAAGACGGAGATGAGGAATCTTTTTTGTGTATTCATTTACGATCGCTACAGTATTATCAGTTGAGCCGTTGTTGCAAACGATAATTTCCCATTGTTCATGCCAAGTTTGATTGGCAAGCGCTTCGAGTTGAACAGCAATAGTATCAGCTGCATTGAAACAAGGAATAATAACACTCAGTTTCATTATTTTAGATGATGTAAAGTTTAATACACAAATATAACTATCAATAAATTTGTACTGCAGATTTGTCGTGCATTGGTCCTTCTTAGGGCGATCGCAGATCAAGACAGCTTCTTAGTTCTAGTAAGCTCGCTTATACCCATATTGCTTCATGCGCTCAATTCCAGCTAGAATCGGGACAAGAGTCAGTATTCCAACAATTTTTAGCGAAGAACTACACTTAAGCGCTTCTTTAATTTGCACCATTGTAGTAGCAGTATCACCTCTACTCAGCGCCCGACGTGCTGCACCTAGTGTATTAATTGCAGATACTTCTTCTGCTTTGTGCGATAACTTATCTGCAAGGATGTCAGGTAAATAAGCGCGAGAAATTTCAATTGCTTTGCGTCTATCTGCAACGTTTGCCCCAGACTTAATTACATCAGAAGTTGCAGAAGCAGAATGTATGCGATAATGCGCTAATATTTGCGGTTCGTACCACAGTGGGTAGTGTGCTGCAATACGCTTACACATTTCCCAGTCACACGTATAACGTAGTTCCGGATGAAACCCACCTAACTTTTCATACACACTCCGTTTAACAACAAGTGCTGGAGGTTGAATTAATGGTTCTACTGCAATCCGTTCTATCCAGTGAGAAATAACACCAGCTGTAACTTGCTCTAATTTAGGAATATAAACAGGGCGATCGTCTTCATCTACATTAGCGTATCGACAAAACGCTGCTCCAAGTGTAGGTTCTTGCTCAAATGCTTCCTGTAAATGCCGATAAAATCCAGGTAAAACGACGTCGTCATCGTGCAAGATATGAACCAAATGACCGCGTGATCGCTGAATACAAGCTGTCAGGTTAGCTGTTAAGCCAACATTGTAAGGTTGTCGATAAAAAGAAATTCTACCCTGACCAACATCTTGAACAACTGCTTCCACATCTGTTTGTGTGGAACAATTGTCTACAACTTCGATCTGCATAAACTCTGGTGCAGGTGCTTGATTTAGTATACTTGTGAGGGTTTTCTCTAGATACTTAGTGCGATTATAAGTTGGAATCATCACAGACCAAAGCGGTCTATTCTTTTCTTCTGATGCTTCAATTCTAGGACAACTATTAGTTCCAGGTACTGGAGAACTTGATACTCTGTTTGTTTTATTCATTGTCTTTCTCCGACAGAAATTAATCAAAACAATCAAACGAGTGTTCTATAAAAATCCAAAAACTACCTTGACTTTTGGTTTAAAGCTATGAACTTATAGTCATTTTGTGGGAACTGCTACCAAAAACGTATTTACTAGTCCAAAAGGTAAACAGAGGTAATAACACAATATGAGTACTTAACACTGCTGCAGCTACTGCTAAAACTCCCCACTGCACAGCTACAAGTAGGCTTACAGCAAAGATTAAAGTAAAAATTAAATTCCAAGCGAGAGCTATTCGACTTTTATCAATAGTTAAAAGTAAAAGCTTAGCTGCTTCTGCAAACGGTCGCGATATAGCTGAAAGACATATAAGTACTAAGATAGGAATTGCAGGAATCCATTTCTGACCAAAGATAATTGGTACATAAAAAGGAGCTAAACTTGATTGAAGTAAAACTAGTGGAATAACAATAAAAGCAATTGTTTTTATACTACTAAAATATGTCGATTTCAGTTGACTTAAATTAGTGCGAGCAGCACACAAATGAGGGAATAAAGAAGAAACAATGACATTCAATACATTCATGCTAATTCCTAGCCCTGCATTGAAGGCAAAATAATATAATCCTAGTTCATTAAAACCTAGAAACTTTCCTACTATTAAATAATCTAGATTTGCTCTCAGTTTATTTAAAAATTCAACTACTATAATATTTACTGAATAACCTGCTACTTCCTGCCACTTGTAAAAGGTAAAAGATTTTTTTGGTCTCCAAGAATGATTCATTAGGTTAATAACAAGCCAAATTGGATTTGCTAATCCAAAAGGTAAAATAACTGACCAAATTCCAAATCCCAAGAAAGCCAAAGCAATAGTTGCAACATTAAGAGCAATTCCCTGAAGAACATTAATTAATGCTGTAATATTAAGTCTGTTTTCTCTTCTAATTAATGAAGATTGTACAGCTCCAATTGGTAGTAACAGATAACTTAAAGCTATAAAGCAAACAGGTAAAACTATATTATTGTCTTTGTAAAACCATGCTAGAGGAAAAGCGACTGCACATTGGAGGATAAAGATAACTACAAATAATATCCAGTTCATCCAATATGCTGTATCACATAAAACTTTGAGATCTTTATCTGGTGCTTGAATAATCTTGGCATCAATGGCAGAGCAAAATGTACCAGCAAAGTCATGTGTAATTAGAATGATTGCAATAAGTCCATATTCATAGGAGTTCAGTAGACGAGCTAAAGTAATAGTAGTAACTAAACGAAAAACTCGATTGACTAATTCTGCCCCACCTAGCCAACCCATATTGCGTACAAATTGACTAGATAATTTCCATTTTAATTTATTAGCTACTAACCTAGCTTTTCTAATACTAATTGTCATTATTTACCTTTAGTCTAAAAATTATAAAAAATCTATGGATAATGTCTTTTTTATTGCATATAAACTTTAATTTTCAACGTGGAGTTTTACTGAAGTTAAAGGAGATTTAATTAAATCTTAAGATATATCCTGAATAAATCTATTTATCTTGGTACTTCTTCAAAGTCTCTTCATTAAACTTTAATCAGAGTAATGATATTATTAAATTAGTTCATAAAGGTAGCTTTTTATATTATGTAGTGCCTGAAAATAAATCTCAGAATGCCCTATATATCCAAAAATAAAGTAAGTAGATAAGATAGGTTCCTAAATGAATTTTTTATCAAGTTGAAATTTTATAAATAAATAGAATCAAGAAAATGAGATTGTTTGATTCCAAAGTTGACCCTTAATGTATTTCGATCAATCTTGTTATGGGTCAACTTAGATATCTTTATATTGCAACTAAGCAAATAATTATACTGATTGTTGATATCCTTCTGTTGTTAGTGTACGGTTTTGTGTTGCTCCGACAAATTTTATAGCTACGCTTTTGATGAACGAATGTAGAGACTTAGGGAATAGAAATAGCGAGTAAGCAGCAGCTAAAGTCAATAGTGTACGATGTGGTTCTTCAATAAGAATCTGCCAGTATGTGAATAAAGCTTTATGTGCTAACTCCATTGCTGTTGCTTTTGCTTCTAAAGTTACTGCTCTTCTGGCCAAATGCCGTAGTTGATATGCCATTGCTGGAGCTTTCCATTGATGCATATCTTTTGCAGGTGTATAAGCTTGAGCTTTATTTAACAACGTTTCCCACGATCTAAGTTTTTTCAAGATTTGCGCTGAAAATCCGTGAGGATTTACTCGATAGAGTGTCAGTGGTGCTGCAACTCCTTCCATTTTCCATTTCGTCTGGATGGCAATTCGTAACCAGCATTCAACATCTTCTGATGGATGCAGGTTTCTATCCTCGTTAAAATAAAAATCTTCTGTCGTTCCGTAAAGATTGTCTTTGAACTTAATTTCTGCAAAAACTTCTCTTCTAAAAACTGCAGCCGAACCATTTCCAATTGGTGTACGACATAGTAAATCTAATGGAGTAATATCCTTAAGCTTGGACATTTGGTACAGCTTTAATGGATTTCCTTCTTCATCAATAAGAGCAGAGCGACTAAAGCTGACTCCAACATTTGGTGAAGTTTCTAAATGTTCAATATGTTTTTCTAGTTTGTTTGGCAACCATAAATCATCTGCATCCAAGAAAGCTAAATAGTCTCCTTGACTGTAGCGAATCCCTGTATTTCTAGCAGCCGCTACTCCTCGGTTCTCTTGACGAATAATTCTAATTCTAGGATCTGTAAACTTCTGACAAATATCTATACTTTCATCAGGAGAACCATCATCAACAATGAGTAGTTCGAAATTTGTGTAACTCTGCTGAAGAACTGTTTTTATAGTATCAGCAATATATTTTTCTACATTGTAAACTGGAATAATGACAGAAACTTTACTCATTTTAATTTTTATCTTTAATCATCTATTTTTTTATATAGAACTCTAATTAGCTTTCTAATAAAGTGTTTTTGAATCTAAGAAGAGTAGATACTGATTGAGTTTCTGCTCTTAAAGCAATACCTAACATCAACAAACCAGGCCAGTAAAGATATGCTAAAAGGTCAAGTTCTTCCGTAAATGAGAAGAAGAAGAAAACTAAAATTATACTCAATCCTGTTTTAGCGATCGCACTTCTCTGTGCTTGAATTACTAAGTATATAAGACTCCATAAAAATGGCACAGCAAACGCCATAAAACCAACTAAACCCTTAGTGTAAAGTAAGTTTACCCAAGTACCACATCCAGACGTTCCGACTGGCAAGAAGTATACGATTGCTGGACCTATGGGTTCAGTGTATCCATGACCCCAAATAGGTGCTTCATTCCACCATTTATCTAGAGATAACTTAATCAAGTTTATTCGAGCTTCAGAAGAAGTTGCTCTAGCACCATGCACTTGTTCAGTAAGATTACTAATAAAATTAGTTATTTGAGTCGAGAAAATACTTAGCAAAAAACTTCCTATGCCTGTAGCAAAATATATTCCAGGACGAGTAAAGTTTGTTAAAAGCCAAGTAAGCAACAAAATCACTGGAAAAGATAAAATTGCTGCTCGTGATACCGAAACCAAAACCATAGCAAGGGCGCCTATCATCCCAATTCTACGCCACTTTTTATTTGTTTCTTGGCGAGCAATAAAAAAGTAAATTAGTGATATCAGTGCTAAGTTTGGTGCCCAAGGAGAAAATAAAGCTAGACGGACTTGATTACTATCGTAGTCTAAAAAATACAATACTACACTATAAAGATCTGGAGAATTACCTCCAACTTTAGCCAAAGGAGAAACATATAAAGTACTAGTGGGGAGACGTAGTAAGTATGCCAAATAACAAATTGGAATAACAATTAAACTTTGAGCACAAAGGATACAAACAGCTCTGTAGATTAATTTTGGTCTAATATTAAGACAAGCAACTAAAGGTAATAAACCCCAGAGAGCGTGTTCCCTAGTCCACTTAAAAACAGACTTCATTAATCTAACAGTATCAACATTGAAATCAAGATTACCGATGATTATGGCAACTACAATTATGCACATTGAAATCATCCATAACCATGTAGTTGAAGAAATTGTTATTTCTCTAACCGTATTTTCTTTTGATTGCTGCCAAACTTTCTTGCCAAGATAAGCTACTAATATCCAAGCTACTATAGGTATGACAATAGGCTGAGCACCAAAGAGATATAAGCCGTACGTACCAATGATTGTGTACCAAACTAAGCTTTCTTCAAAGTTGAGTGGTTTCATTCTTATTTTCCTATCCACAATTAACTCAAAAAGCTTGAAATTGACAATTAATTATCTTTTGTCAAAAAGATAATCTTTAACAAAACCACCCATATAGTTTTCTCCTACTAATAAATTCCAGTCCTTATCAAACATTTCTGGTTGCCAAGAATGATCAGCAACCCAACAAGTCCAACTAAGATTGTATTTCTCTAAATTTTTCATTAAAGGAACGCCAAAATTCGTTATAGTTCCACTTGTAGGATAATCAGCACCGTCACGAAATCCCCATTCTGTAATAAATAAAGGAATTTTATCAGCTACATTAAATATCCATTTATCCCACAATGACCTATCAAGACCAGGATAAAGGTGCGCCACATAAACAATATTTTTACCTTGAATCGGATTACTAGGCGCATCATATAAATGTTGAGCATAATGTGGTGCTCCTACTAAAATTAAGTTATTAGGAGCATAAGAACGAATGAGATCGACCCAGGGTTGAACAGTATTTTTCCAGGCTGCCCAACTCATATCAGTCGAGTTTTCGTTGAAAACCTCAAATAGTACATTAGGATAGTTTTTAAACTTGGGTGCAATGTCAGTCCAAAATGCTCGTGTTTCAGCATCGACCTTATTAGGATTGTCAATGTAATGCCAATCTATGATGCAATAGATTTGTTTTTCTACACACTTTTCTATAGCTGGCTTTATATAGTTTTTGTAATATTTTTGTGGTTGAGAATTATAACCTGAATCCCAAATAGGATATACGGGTAATCTGATTACCTTAGAGTGCCAACCTTTATTTTTGTCTGTTAGTAGCTCGATCAGTTCAACAGGTGATTTTCCAGTTTGATTTCTATAATCGTAGTGAGCTAAATCTGGAAGTGATACACCTCGTAAAACAACTTTATTATTGGAATTATCTTTAATATGAATACCATCTACATGAAGCCAAGAATTGGGCATTACTGCTGAAGAAATAGTATCAAAGTTAACAAGTATTGTTCCAATAACAAAAAGATAGCTTAATAAGAAAAAATATATATATTGTTTGATTTTCTTCATATTTACAACTAATATTTAAGTGGGCAGAAAATAGTTTTTTGATATTTATTGAAACATAGTAAGCTCATTGAACACTATTTATCTGTCCCTATTTCTAATCATTGTGTACCCTATTCTATAAGTAAAAACGCTAAATTTATCGAAAAGGGTTACTCATATTACTCTCATTAAAGCTGAGAACAGGTTGTTGCAGTTCAAGTGTTTCTAGTTCTCTTTTAACTGCTTTGTTTTTAGGTTTATGTAAGTAGAGTAATGCTATACCAGTATTAATAAATAGAGAGCATAGTGCTGCACCTAACAAAACTAACTCTGGTTTTGGTGTATTTGGAGTTGCTGCAAGAGTAGGTTCTGAGAGTATTTGAATGAGAGGATAGGAACCAAATGCATTAGCTCTGCTAATATCAAACTTAGTTAAAGTAGAAGAAAACACTGCTTCTGCGATTTGCACATCTCGTTTAAGAGCATCTAACGTAGACTCATTTTGTGCTAAATTCTTAAGCCTACTTTCAAGTAATGTAATTTGTCTATCTATTTCTTGCGCTTGAGCTTTCAGCCCTTGTTGATCAGCTTGAGATGCGACTAACCCTTGAAAAAGTGCTTCTCGAGCTGATTGAGAATTAGCCTGACTGAGTGTATATTGTTGTATTGTCGCCTCATCAACAGAACGCCCTAACAGATTTTGACTCCGAGATAAGAAAGCTTCTCGCGATGCGTCTCGCCTTGCCTGTTGTTCAACTACAGTAGGATGATCCGGTAAAAACCTTGCATTTAACTGAGTTAAAGTGGTACTAGCATCACTATAATCTTTTAAATTTTGCTGAAATATTTGGTCAGACTGTAATGCAAAAGCATCAGCAGCTTGCTGAGAAGATACATTCAGATTTACTGATAATTGATTTACACGAGAACTAATCTGCTGTTGTTGAGCCGAAACTTCTGCTTTTTGTCTTCTTAATTGTTCAATATTAGCAGAAAGATCTCTCAGTTGTTCATTAGATACTAATCCTGAGTTAGCTTTAAATGCGGAGAGTGCTTGTTGTGCATCTTGCAGCTTTTGCTTTGCAGAATCAAGAGTATTTTGGAAGCCTATATCTTGTTGAGCAATTTCTTTTACTCTTAGCTGGTTTAGTCTGGTCTGAAATGCTTGATGAAATGCCAAAGACTTATTTCTAGCTTCTTCTGGTGTTGCTCCTTTAAAGTCAAAATTCATGAGAGTTGTATTAAGCACAATCCTAACTCGAGGCTTGCCAAATTCTTGTACAGGCATATTAATTTGGCTAGCCGCTGCTTCTAAAACTGCTTCACTTTCAGCAATAATCTTGTATGTTTCTCTAGGATCTTGAATAGAACTGTTGGCATAAGGTGAAGAGTTTTCGTAATAAGCTTGCCCAATATTAGGTAGATTAACATTAGCCGCTGATTTTGTTTCTGGTAATGTAGCCGTAGAAGTACTAGTGTATACAGGTTTTTTTAGTTTAACAAATAGCAACGCAGAACCCCAAATAGCCGCATTTGCTAGCAAAGCTATTAATAAATAATATGTCCAGCGATTATTTTTGTTTGTTGAGTTTGAGAAAGAATGCGATGATATGTTTTTATTCATTGAAAACCCCTTTGCTGCTCCTAAACAGTCTTATATTTTTCCATTAACAAATATTCTTAGAGCTAAATTGAATCTGTTTTAAAATATAGCTCTTTTTATGTGTAGACAATTTTTGTATTGCTAACTTGTGTAGATATATTTTGGACGGTTTTTTGAGAAATGAGCAAATACTTCAATTGCGTACAGCATGATTAAATTATGTTCTCTATTATTTATATTATGTGAATGTTGAAAACCCTGATACTTTTCAATACCTTCTCCATGATTTCTTTGTAGAAAATGGGGCTTTTGTGATGAAAGTGTAAAGCAATGTCAAATACCCCAGAGTATTCTATGTATTTTTACGTATAGCAATAACTCTTTTGACTGATAATACTTTATTTTGTTGAAATAAAACCTAAACTCATACAATCAAGTTGTCTTTGTTCATTGTTTATGAGTGTTAAACTAGTTTACTCAGTAAATCAACCTCATTTAACATGAAATAGTAATCTTAGTAATATTTGTTTAGTCACAAAAGTAATAAAATTTCAATAGCCTAAAGTTTCAAGTGGTAGTTAAGAATAAATAAATCCCACGAAACTGTATCGAGGGATTTAACAATCAGTGCTTGCTTTAATTTCTGGGTTTCAACCAACACTGAGAGGAACGCGAGAAGAAAACATCGCATCTTGCTGTTGTCGTAACTCGTCACAAAGACGATGTAGAGGCAACTCAACATCATCATAAGTAAGCACAGTATCTTTGGGTAAATCGCG
>NZ_JADEWN010000091.1 GCF_015207655.1 Gloeocapsopsis crepidinum LEGE 06123
GCCAGCTTCTGCTTAACTTCTTCAACGCTCTGGTGGGCTACAACTCGACTGACTCTTGCCATAACAGTGCTCGTTTCTCGGTTAACTGCACCCTACCCTAATTGTTCTTTAGAACGCAAGTTCGTATAAGTTTGCTGCCTCGATTTGTTGCACTTGCTGCCAATACTCCGTTCTCAATTGCTGTACTCGTTGTGTTTTTGCTTGAGTGCTGCGT
This sequence comes from Gloeocapsopsis crepidinum LEGE 06123, assembly GCF_015207655.1. GTDB lineage: Bacteria > Cyanobacteriota > Cyanobacteriia > Cyanobacteriales > Chroococcidiopsidaceae > Gloeocapsopsis > Gloeocapsopsis crepidinum. The sequence continues at coordinate 215 of NZ_JADEWN010000091.1, forward strand.
AGTGTCTTTTTTTTCGTGTCAGTTTTTGTTTTTGCAATGCACGACACATCGTACTTGTACTCAGCCAATCATGATAATTTGTCCCCCAATACTCACAGTATTCCCTCAATGTTGCATCGGGATATTGTTTCACCATTGCCGCTAGCTGCGCCTTATAACCATCCAACTTTCCCTTGATTGCTCCACCCTGTTTTTTCGGTTGGACATGACCTTGAGTTTTCTTCATGGCTATCAGTTTTTGCACAAAACTTTTGGCTACTCCAAATCGAGCCGCAACTTTTCTGATTGAGGTGTCACCTTGTGTGTATGCCTTAACTATTTTTTCTCGCAAGTCGAGCGAGTACGGTTTCATTAGACTTCATTTGTGTACTCCTCTTACTGTACCTCATAAACTTGCAATAGGCTGTAAGTATATAGTGAGGTAGGCAGCTTGTCTGCCCCTGCCTCATCAACAATAAAGCGGTCTACCTTTTAGGAAACCGCTGCTAACTTACTATTCATTTTTTAAGAACTCTTTACAGAGCAACAAAACCATAAATTAAGTTACTAACAACTGAGAGTGCTAACGCGCCAATCAATGCGCTCCAAATTCCTGCACGTAAGCGAAAGCCACTCACTAAAGAAGCTGCTAATGCTAAACTCACAGCACCAATAATAAAAGTGAACACACCAGATAATAAGCCGAATGTCACCACATTAGGAATAAAAAACACGGCTTTTAATATGGGATTAACTACAGCTGCAACAATGCCTAAAACAGCAGCTGAAATAAATGCTTTAGGAGTGCTATCAACTTCTACCCCTACTGGCAGTTGCGTAACAAGTAATAAGCTCGATGCACTGACTAACCAAGCAATTAATAACTCTACCAACATAAACTATATCCTCTGCTTAAATTGTTGATTTATCAAAGATTCATTACTGCCAGTAAAGTAACTTATGCCAAAGAAAGTATACATCTATAAATTGGCAGAAATCAGTGTTTTTGGTTACTACTTGTTGTTGCTTAGGGAACTGCAGGTGTTGTGGTAGGAGAAATTGGCGATTGATTAGGAGCAGGAGCAGGAGGAATTGTAGGAATTGGAGCGTTGAGGTTATTTTGTGGATCTGGTGAAGGTGTAATTCCAGGAACAACAGGAACAGTAGGACTGACACCTTGATTAGCATCGCCTGGTAGAGTTGCTAAAGCCACGCGATCGCCACCGACAGCTCGTAGTAAATCGAGTACTTGAATCACTTCATTATAACTTGCGGTGCGCGAAGCATTTAATACCATAATTCCTTCAGGATTTGCCTGACGATAAGCTTGCAAACGTTGTGTCAGTTCATCTCGCGATACGGCATCTTGCTCTACATAAGTTTGCCCAATTCCATCCAACGTTACAATTAAAGTCTGGCGAATTTCTGGTGGTGTACCAGTACTTGCTCTCGGTAAGTCTACATTAATAGCTTGCTGTCGAGTAAATTGCAACGCAGCTAGCAGGAAAAACGTCAAGATACAGAAAATGACATCAATCAGAGGAATGATTTGAACCTGAACTTCTTCAATTGGAGAATGTAAATTGATTTTCATGTTGAATTGACATTAGCAGATAACAAGTTGATTTGAGCTTAACTTGCAAGTTAATGTGTGAGGATGAAGCTCAGTGATACTCAGTAATACTTACTATTCAAAGTTTTGAGTTTTGTTCGCGTTCGCATGCTAGATGGCACTATTTTGAGTTAACCCAAGTTAACCCAATAGAGTTTTGAATTTTTAAATTAACTTCATTCATGATTCATAACTCTACCCAGTGGTAATGTATTCTGACTACATTGTTTAGCTTACAGTGGCGATGTATCCGGACCTTTCTTCTCAGAACGTGGTGGAATGCGGAAAGTTTCAGTTGTATCTCGCTGTACAATGTTTGTCCGAGGTGCAGTGCTCTGAGGATCAGGCACGTTGTCACCCCAATTCTGACGATATAAAACTTCCAACTCACTTCCTGCTCTACGGAAAACTTTGACTTGGTTGACAACAAAAGCTTGAAACAATCGATAGAATGCTAGGCTAATAATTGCAACAACAAGACCTGCTGCAGTACTAATTAGCGATTCACCAATCCCTAGCGTTACTCCCGCCGCAGAAGCTGTTCCGAGATCGCCAAGACGAATATTTCTCAAAGATCGGATCAAACCTAGTACGGTTCCTAACAAACCAAGTAAGGGAGCTAGTGCAATAACAGCTTCAAGGATTTTTTCTCCTTGCCGCATGGCTGCCAATTCGTCCTCAGCAGTTGCTTCTAATGCTAGTCGGAAGAGATCAGGATCAGGTCTAGATAAACGCAACGGAGCATAAAGAAACCGCCCGATAGGTTGATCTGTGGCTCTTTTAGCAAGCTGTGTAGCTCCTGCCCAATTATCACGAGCTGCATAAAGGATGCGATTTACAATTTCTCGTTCTTGGTTCAAAATTCTAAACCAAAACCACAAGCGTTCAATAATGACGCTCAAAGACAAAATCGAGAGTGCCAGCAATGGTAGCATTGCTGGTCCACCATTTCTAAATATTTCTATGACATCCACCGTTCTTACATACCTCCGTTCACTAGACTTTTTGGCAAAGACCTCATTGTACAAGTCGCGTAATCATGTGTTATGCTCGACGCGTGAATTGCGCGTCATCTTGCTTAACGGACATTAGCTAGAGTTTACGAGCAAGTGCTGATTTCTCTTCAACAGCATAGTTTACATTGTTTATTTGTTAAGGGAACTCATCGGCTGCATCCTTATTGTGAAACAGATAGCTAGCACTTAAGCACAATCTTGCAAAGAGTTTTAGGTAATTAACTGTAGAAACTAACAAATTATTTCAGTTTCAGCCACACCTATCTTTGGACAGGTATCAAGAAAAGTTACCAGTAGAAGTTTCCAAACAAAAAGCAGACGGTTATTTCTACCAGAAGTTTGCCCAGATGTCTGTCACGATAAAAGTAAGTGTAGGGTAATCTCAATTAACTATGAACTTTAGCATTCAAGCGGTTTATAACTGGTATCGCAATCTTTTGCGTAACCCTAAGTACCGTTGGTGGGTTGTGTTAGGAACAGCATTTTATTTCTTGCTACCGTTTGACGTTGCACCAGATTTTCTGCCAGTTGTAGGACAAATAGATGATGTCTTTTTGATATCACTGCTCGTTGCAGAAATTTCTCAAATCCTGATTGAAGGTGTCAAAGCACGTAAAGTAAATACAGAATACAATCAAGCTGCTCATGATGGGAATGTAAGTTCCGCAGCAAGTACCATCGATGTTGATGCTGTATCAGTTAAATAGCGACTACTATTCCCTCCTTTATCGTTTGTAACCGCACAAGATAGCAGGAGGGTGTCTTGAATTTTTTGAATTTTATGAACTGCTATCGTTAAGTATCTTTTCAGTGTTGTGTATTCTCTATTACAAAAGCTATTTTTTAGTGATGGCTTCGCGCTGTTAATATAAATACTGAAGATAAATGCGATACAAGTTCTGTCTAAGGCGAGTTCAGCAAGGAATATATGGATTCAGATCGCCCATCCACACCTCCTGAGGATCAATTTGATTCTGAAGCTATACCAACATTGCAAAGAAAGTCTATCCATCCAGATAGCCTTAAGTTTATGGATATGGCAAAAGACCTCCTAGATAAGCCAGAAATCAAGCAAGCAATGACTGACGAACAACAAAAGCATGAAGAATAGGGCAGGGGTAGTTTATCCCACTACCCATATAGATATTTAATGGTTCAGTACCCAGTGAACTAAAGTACGAACACCATAGCCTGTTGCGCCAGGATTGCTACAGCCATTTTCTTTATCTGTCCAAACGGGACCAGCAATATCCAGATGCGCCCAAGGAGTTTCTTTAACAAACTGCTTGAGAAACAATGCAGCTGTAATCGAGCCACCGCCACGCGGTCCTGTATTCTTAAAATCAGCAATTCCAGATTTTAGTCCTTCAAAGTACTTTTCTTCAAAAGGCATCCGCCAAAGTTTTTCGCCAGCGGCTTCGGAAGCTTGGGCAAGCTGATGTGCTAGTTCATCGTCAGGAGAGAATAAGCCGGCAATTTCGTCACCTAGAGCAATAATGCAAGCACCTGTGAGAGTTGCTAAATCAACAATTGCATCGACACCCAACTTCTCCGCAAACACTAGTGCATCTGCTAGGGTTAATCGACCTTCAGCATCGGTGTTGTTGACTTCGATTGTTTTACCATTAGAAGCCTTCAGAATGTCTCCAGGATGCATTGCTCGACCACTAATCATATTCTCGGTAGCCGCACTGATAAAGTGAACTTCGACATCTGGCTTGAGTTGGGCGATCGCTTTGGCAGCACCTAACGTAGCACCAGCACCTCCCATATCCATTTTCATCATTTCAATGCTGCTACCCGCGCCAGCTTTGATATTTAAGCCCCCAGAATCAAACGTTAAACCTTTACCAATAATTGCTAGCTTACGCTTGGGAGTGCCTTCGGGTTTGTAAGTCAGGTGAATAAACTTAGGCGGTAAATCAGAAGCTTGGGCAACACCTAAAAAAGCCCCCATGCCGAGTTTTTCACACTCCTCACGTTCGAGAATTTCCAGTTGCAAGCCATGATCGTCAGCTATTTTTTGCGCAGTCTCTGCGAGTGTAATCGGTGTAACTGCGTTGGGTGGGGCTGCTACTAATTCTCTTGCTAAGTTAACTCCGGTACAAATTGAGTTGGCACGGGCGATCGCTTCTTCTTGCCCTGCAAATCCAATTAAATCGACTCGTTCTACTGTGACTTTATCTTCAGGTTCAGATTTAAAGCGATTATCTTGATACGAAGCTAGTTGAATGCCTTCGGCGATCGCTTGTGTTGTTGCCGCAGGGTCATGATCTACTGTCGGTAGACTTACCCCCACAATTTTGCATTTCTCCTTCTTCGCTAATCGAGCAACAGTAGCTGCTGCACGTCGCAAAATGTCTAATTTCAGTGCTTCTTGATTACCTAGCCCGATCAGAAACACTTTACGTACAGAACTACCACTACCAATGCGCGTAACAGCGCTACTGCCTTCTTTGCCTTTGAATTCTGTCTCATCAATAATTTCTTTGATGGCACCAGCAAACTTTTCATCAAGCTGGACGACACTACCGCTCAATTCAGTCTCTTCAAATAAGCCAATAGCAAGACCATCCCCAGTCCAATCTAGAAGTGGGGTATCAATTGCTCGAATTTCCATTTCTATATCTGTGATTAAAGCTTCTTGTACCAGTATCGCGCAAATTCTCAGGAACAGGGGTTGGAGAGTTAAAGAAGCAGAGGAGCAAGTGCGGTGCAAAGCCAAGCGAAAGGTGCGGGGGTGTCCCCCGTTGAGCGAACTGGCATGAGGTTTCCGCGCGTGAGAGCAACTGGCGTGAGCAGAGGTACAGAGGAGAATATAGAACTACGAATTAGTACTTCGCAAAGTAGTTATGAATTTTGAATTACAAATTATAAACGTAGTCACCTCAAAATTCATAACTCAACACTCAAAACTAATCACTAGCTACTAGTCTCTGATTACGGTCGCTTCGCCATTGTGTAATTCTGGAGTTGTAGCGACATTAATTATTGTCTCATCGCCCTTATGATTGTTGTGTGCTGCTTCTACATTTACAAATAAAGCTTGTAATCGCATTCGCTCAATATAAGGCCAGCCTCCTTGAGATTCAATATCTTTCAGCAAGGTGTATAGTGCTTGACGATTGTCTGGCAAAGATGCTTGAAAAAGTCCATCACGAATTTCTTGATGTAGCCCCTCTAGCTGCCGTAGTAGAGACAAAAGTGCAATATTATTGCCTTGACAATTTTCTGCCAAGGTACGGATGGCATTCACAATTGTTTGCAGTTCAGCCTGCTGATTGTCCTGACTCAAACTTAGTGTTCCTTTTCAATAGGTTGCTGACATGTAATTTCTTGCATTACTGACTATGCGATACAGTATCGCAATCTCAGGCAAAACATAGATTAGTTTAAAGTAGATTAACCAGGCAAGTAGTTAAACACAGTACACAGTACAATCTTTTCTTTGGATAAGAACATCTCAGTTGTACCAACGATACTAATTTAACTTTGATCAAGGATTTTCTAATCAAGAGATAGCTGTTACTTTATCTTTTATTTGCAAATATACTACACATTTCGTGCATTTAGTCAAATGAAGTTAACAATAAATAAGATACAGCAGATTACTTACCTTGTAGCTGATTGACTTTTATTAAAATCAGTAGTATTAAGTCAAACCTTTAACAGGATTGTCTTAGTTTGTGTCATCTTCACTGTATTGGCGACAACGCCGTGTAAAATTTTGTATTGGGATCTGGGCTGATCCATTTTGCAAACCATCAGACCTGAGCTAAATCCCAGCGGTTCAATGAACCTCCAAAGATAGTTCTATAGGTACAAGTAAAATGCTATTTACCCCCTATACATTCCAACCGAGGACGAGCATTGAAGCGCGGTCTATCGCTGTAATGACTGTCATGCCGTTGTGCTATAGCTTTTGGTAAAACAAGCTGATATACGCCTATATTCAATTCTATTGGCAGATTATGTTTGCAGTTTGCAGGTTAAATACGAAGTTAAAAGATTGAGGTTGACCATGAGGTATCGCGCTCTAATTATTGCATTCATAGCATTGTGCTTGGGTGTACTAACCGCTTGTAGTGAGGGTCCTGCATCTGCTAGTAGTAGAGATGTACTCACCTACGACCAGATCAGAGGTACTGGTTTGGCTAACAAATGTCCACAACTTTCAGAAACAACGCGTGGTTCCATTGCAATTGATCCTAATCAGTCATACAGAATAGTTGAGTTGTGCTTGGAACCAACCACCTTCTTTGTTAAAGAAGAACCCACAAACAAACGTCAAAAACCAGAATATATTGCTGGTAAATTGTTAACTCGTTACACTTCTACAATCGATCAGGTACAAGGCAAGCTCAACGTAAATAATGATGGCAGCCTAACCTTTGTGGAAGAAGACGGGCTTGACTTCCAAGCAATCACGGTACAACTTCCTGGTGGTGAGCGAGTTCCTTTCTTGTTCACGATCAAAGATCTCGTTGCTCAAACCCAACCAGGGCTGACTAGCATTAACACATCTACTGATTTTGAAGGTGATTTTAAAGTACCTTCTTACCGCTCTGCAGCCTTCCTCGATCCTAAAGGTCGCGGTGGTATAACCGGTTATGACAATGCAGTTGCACTTCCTGCTCAAGCAGATAGTGAAGAACTCGTTAGAGCAAACCGCAAGCAAACTCCCAACTTGAAAGGAGAAATTTCTCTACAAGTTGCTAAGGTAGATAGCAGCACAGGTGAAGTTGCAGGTACTTTTGAAAGCGAACAGCCATCTGATACGGATTTGGGTGCGCGTGAAGCGCTGGATGTCAAGATTCGTGGTCTGTTCTATGCTCGAATTGAACCCACGAGAGCGTAGCATAGATGTTAGTGTGACAGGAGATAGTGAAGGATACAGCAAGATGTCTAAACACATCTCGTTCTTTCCATCTCCTTCCTTTTAGGTAGCAAATTGTGTAACAGTGTCATTAGAAATTTTCTTAAGAGAGCAGTTAGTCTCTCTTTTTTATTGACCGTTGCTGTTGAGAAGTAGCAAAATATCAAGTGTTGTTACAGAAACATCAATAACGGAATAAATACTAAGCTCAATAATATTAATTATTTTTGATATTAACAGGCGCTCTATCACTGATATTAGTTACTAATAGAATATGTCACAGAAAAGTCAATAACTTTTAGCCTCTAGCTAAACCCTACAACTAAAAGTGAGAAACTTGAATTAAGGATGTTGGAAATTTCATTTTCATAATTCTATTTGTGATGGGCTAACTGTTATGCATGCTTACTAATTGCTAATGGTGTCATCATAATTTAGTTGTTTACTGCATGGAGCTTGGTATAAATTCAATTTCACATCTCAAGTTTCAAATTCAAGCACAAAATCCTTGCTTACGGGTTTTTGAGGAGAACCTCAATCAGAGTAAAGAAAATTCAGTGTTATTTCGGTGGTATCAAAACAGGAAAAATTAATACTCTAATTAGTCAGCAGCGAGCAATCTCAGTTGCAGATATCAAGTCTATCTAGTTACGTGTATTGGCTAAATTGAGCGTTGAATGATGTTTCTTAGCTTGTTTTGTCTGTTTATTACAATGCATAGCTTTCATGCTACTCATTACTCCAGCAATCAACAAGAAACAGTTGCGCGACGCAGTAGTAACGCCTCTGTTGTCATTCAATTATTACTATAATCATGGTGCTAAGTTATACCGTAAATCCGAAGGAATTGAAGCAAACAAGTGCAACTCTACTGCGAGATTACGAGCAAGGGCGCTCTCAAACTATCCGCAACCAACTCGTCACCCTGAATTTGGGATTAGCAAGAAAAGAGGCACACTACTGGAGCAATCAATGCACAGAAAGTTATGAAGACTTACTACAAGTTGGCTGCATTGGGTTAATTCGGGCAGTTGAACGCTTTGAATTATCTAAAGGTCATGCCTTTAGTTCTTTTGCAGTTCCTTATATTCGGGGAGAAATTCAGCACTACCTGCGAGATAAAGGTGTTATGGTGCGCATTCCGCGCCGTTGGTTAGCTTTACAGCAACAAGCAGTAGGAGTGTCACAAGAACTACGTCAGAAATATAACCGCCAACCATCAGATGCTGAAATTGCTGCAGCACTAAACATTTCACTTGAGGAATGGCAAGAAGTTAAACTGGCGTGGCTGAATCGCGCTCCCTTGAGCTTAGATATGCCTGTTCAGGAATCTGAAGAAGGGACAACCTGTTTAGGAGAAATAGTTCCCGATCAAGATTATCGTAGCTTTCAACTTGCACAAGATGACCGCATTCGCTTACAACAATCTTTGTATCAATTAGAGAAACGCACTCACGAAATCTTGAAATTTGTGTTTTTATATGACTTAACACAGAAAGAAGTGGCAGAACACTTGGGCATTAGCGTGGTCACAGTTTCGCGTCGCGTGAAAAAAGGACTCGATCGTTTGAAGCAGTTAATGGTTGGTACAGAAGATTAAATTGTCTTTAGACGACTCGAAAACTGCTGTCACTTAATTAATCTAGGTTATAAAAGTACCAGAACTCTGGGATTGAGATGTTGGAAGATAGCGGATTGGAAGGAAATTCTGATAGTAATAAAAGTTTTAGAGTAAAGGCAATGCGCGAGCTTTCCACAATCGCATTTGTCGGCACCATCTTGTTGCCAATCGCGAGTTGCGGCAATAGTGGCGAAGATACTAACTCTACAGCATCACTGCCACAACAAGCACCTGCACCTGCAGCGGAACCTTTCACTAAACCTACAGTTGCTCCACAATCACCAACTGTTGTCGTTCCCTCTCCTGTGCTTATTCAACCAACCAACGGCAATCAACGTGCCCAGCAAGTCCAAACTGGTAGGGAAGACCCTTTTGCTGGACTGTTTTTGCGAACAGCACCTAGAACTTCACAAGTCGCATCACAACCATCTACTCCTAGTAGTACGCCAGCACCATCTCCACCGGCACCCTCTCCGGCAGGTAATGGTGGTAGTGCAGGCTCAGAGCAAAATACAACGCCTAATGGTGGCTCACAACCTGGAGGTGGCGCAAATAGCAATGGTAATAATGGTAATCCTCCTATTGCTCAAGAGGATAGTATTCCTTTCCCACCACCAGATGAAGGTTCTTTTCCACCACCTTTACCGTCAATTCCAGAGCCTGAGTTAGCGAGAAAGGTTGCAGTTTCTGGCGTTGTTCAAATCGGCGAACAGTTGCAGGCAATTGTTCAAGTACCTAATGAAGGAACTAGCCGCTACGTGCGTGTGGGACAACGGCTTTCCAACGGAGAAATCCTCGTCAAACGAATTGAGATGAGTCCTGGTATTGAACCTGTGGTCATTTTGGAACAATATGGTGTTGAAGTTTCCAAAGCGATCGGCGAGCAAACCGCAGAATCAGATGCAACAGACGCAACAACACCCAGTCCCACGCCACCACCACCGGAAGCAGAAGTAGAAGAACCTGAAGAACCAGTTCCATCTCCAGAAGTGACGTCACCTGCACCTCCAGTAGGTACGCCTGTACCTGTACCAGTTGCTCCACCTACAGTTCCTAATGCTACTCCGATACCATCACCTCCACCTTTTACACCTGGTCCAGGAGAGTTTTAATTATGCAAATGAGTCAAAATCAATTCAAGGATGAAGTTGAGTTTCCTGGCTTGCCATTAACGGTTTACCGAGAAATCGCCGCGCATCTACAGCAGGTGGATGGAGTCGAAACAGGGCTATATCCTGCTGCTCATCAACAGTTTGACTACAGCTATAGTCAAATTGGCGGTTTGTGGATTCAGTACGATCAACACGCTGACTTGATAAGTCGCGAACGAGTTGCTCAAATTTTGGCATACTATCAGAATTGTTACGGCGCATTTAGAAAACTGAATTCTGCAACTGAGTAGTCAGATTTTCTGCCGCGACACGTAACTGCAAAACGCAATTTATGTGAGCATTTGATGGGCGAAATTCAAGCACTACGAGGGACACGAGACATTCTGCCAGAGGAAGTTGGATATTGGCAGCAGGTAGAAACTAGGGCACGGGATATTCTTTTCAAAGCAGCATATCGCGAAATTCGTACTCCGATTTTTGAGCAAACTGAGCTATTTGAGCGAGGTATTGGGGAAGCTACCGATGTAGTAGGTAAAGAAATGTATACGTTTTGCGATCGCGGCGATCGCTCGATTACGTTACGCCCTGAAGGAACCGCTGGTGTAGTGCGATCGCTTATTGAACATAGTTTGTATACGCAAGGTGGCGTACAGCGGTTGTGGTACACCGGACCTATGTTTCGCTACGAACGTCCGCAAGCCGGACGACAGCGGCAATTTCATCAATTGGGCGTAGAAGTTTTAGGAAGTGCCGATCCTAGAGCAGATGTTGAAGTTATTGCGATCGCCACAAATATCCTGCAAGCTTTGGGATTAAAAAATCTCCACCTTGATATCAACTCGGTGGGTAATCTCGAAGATCGCCAAGCCTATCGCCAAGCACTGATAGACTACTTAACACCGTACAAAGATGAACTCGATCCTGATTCACAGGATCGTTTAAGTCGCAATCCATTACGAATTCTCGATAGTAAAGATAAACGCACGCAAGAAATTACCCAAAATGCACCGAGTATTTTAGATCATCTAGGTACATACTCGCGTCAGCACTTTGACAAAGTACAGCAATTACTCACCGATTTAGGCATCAGTTATCAACTCAACCCGCGCTTGGTACGCGGACTCGATTACTATACGCACACAGCGTTTGAAATTCAGTCGGATGACTTGGGTGCGCAAGCAACGGTTTGTGGTGGTGGACGCTATGATGGTTTAGTTGCACAGTTGGGTGGTCCTGAAACTCCAGCAGTCGGTTGGGCAATTGGTTTAGAACGCTTAATTTTATTGTTGCAACAGCTACAGCAGCCGACTTTACCAAGCGTAGATTTCTACGTTGTTTCGCGCGGGGATGCAGCCCAAGATCAGGCGCTTGTTCTAGCACAAAAGCTGCGGCAAGCAGGGTTTAGTGTAGATTTAGACTTGAGTGGAAGTGCTTTTAAGAAACAGTTTGCCAGGGCAGATCGCAGTGGGGCGATCGCGTGTCTGATTTTAGGAGACGAAGAAGCCGCAAACCAAACAGTGAAACTTAAGTGGATGGCATCAAAAGAACAAAGTGCAATTCCACAAGCCGAATTACTTACCAACATTGAAGAACTGCGAAGCCAATTGCACAGGGGCGAGGGGCGATAGAAAGAGTGACTAGTGGCTAGTGACTGGTGAAAGGGTGGTGAGAGGTGAGAGGCGAGGAGCGATCGCAGATAATAAACACAAGTAGTTATTTTGGAGCAACAAAGTATGACCGCTCCTTACACTGGAGGATGGCAGTGCGGGCAAATTCGATACGAGATCAGGGCTGAACCGTTAACACTTTATGCTTGTCACTGCAAAGAATGTCAAAAACAATCATCCAGTGCCTTTGGTATGTCAATGCCTGTTCCTCGCGACGCAGTTGTCATTCTCCAAGGACAGCCAAAACAATGGAAGCGAGTTTCTGACAGCGGACGTGAAGTAAGTTGCTTATTTTGTGAGGAGTGCGGGACAAGATTATTCCACAACCCTGCCCGAAACACCAAAATTACCAACGTTAAACCTGGGACATTGGATAATACAAGTTGGCTCAAGCCTGTTGGCAACTTGTGGACTCGAAGTGCTCAAAAATGGGTCATTATAAATGAACAAATGATAAACTACGAGGCACAACCGAGCGAATTTACCCAACTATTTGAGCAGTTTCAAATTGAGTAATACCGTAAGTGAAATTTAGAAAACTTAGTTAGTTTTTAAAAGTCGGCAAGGCGAGAGAGTCTATGGATCTAGAAATTGTTCCTTGCTCTGTTGAACATATCAAAAAGCTGATTGAGGGGGCAGATGCTTTCCAGGCTGCTTACGGGTTTCAAGTTGTCGATGGATATTTGCCTTTTGAAGGGGTACTTCAGTATACTCTCAATCAGATGCAACCTTCACGAATTTGGCATCCGTGGCTACCGTATCTGTTTCTCTTTCGCCCTGAGTTCGTATTAGTTGGACTTAGAGGCTTTAAGTCAATTCCCAATTCTCAGCGCACAGTTGAAATCGGTTACTCCGTTGCCCCAAATTATCAAGGCAGAGGTTTTGCAACATCGGTGGGGCGTCAGTTGATTGAAATTGCGTTTGCATCAGGGTTAGTTAGCTGCGTTTGCGCTCACACACTAGCAGAGCGTAATGCATCAGCTAGAGTTTTAGAAAAGTGTGGCATGACCAAAGTATCAGAAATTATCGACCCTGAAGATGGACAAGTATGGAGGTGGGAGATTGGCGCAGTATAACCATCTTGTTGTAAACCGACTGTATGAAGATGATGAGGTGTCTGAGATACTATCTCGCAAACGTTCCTTGACTTTAGAGATGATTCGGAAGTTGAATCAAGAATTAAGGATTCCGGCTGAAATTCTCATCCAGCCCTATGAGTTGGTGCAAACTCCCGCCCAACAACACTCATGCACTTGACTACCAAAAGCTGATCTGTTGAAGTTCGAGGTTGTCTGCGGTGGGTGATGAGAAGCCTTCAGCACTAATAGGAGTTTATCTGGAAATGCGAATTGAACCCTACGACGCTCATCAAGTTGATGCCGTCATTCGTCTTTCGCTGCGAGCATGGGCTCCAGTCTTTGATTCGATTCAGAACGCCATGGACATTGAGGTATACCAAGCATTTTATCCCGATAATTGGCGTGTGAGGCAGCAAAAAGCTGTTGAGGATGTGTGCGCTGCTGAAGACACCACTGTGTGGGTTGCTACCGAGGCTAGTGCTATTGTGGGCTTTGTCGCCGTGAAACTAGACTCAGAAAACAGCATGGGTGAAATCTACATGGTCGCTGTCGATCCAGATTTTCAATGTCGCGGTATTGGCAGCGCACTGATTAAATTTGCACTTGATTGGATGAAAGATGCAGGGATGTCTGTTGCGATGGTCGAAACCGGAGGCGATCTCGGTCATGCTCCAGCACGTCGCACCTATGAAAAACTGGGCTTTGGGCTATTCCCAGTCGCCAGATACTTCAAGAAGCTCTAGATACGCAGCATAAGAGCAAGGGGGTAGGTGGGTAAGTGGGTAGTAAAGTAAGAGGGAAAAATAGCAATTAAATCTCTCAATCTCTCCCACACTCCTACACTTCCACACTCCCACTACCCACTAGTCACTCTTCACTCACTCCTCGCTCCTCCAGAATAGTATTTTTGTACTAAACTAGAATCGTTCTAGTAAGCTGTGGTAAGGGTAGCATCAGATTCCTTACAGTAGAGGACTTAAGTGAAAACAACGCAGGTATTGCTAGTCTTTTTGCAGCAATGCCAAAATTTGCTCGATAAACTGTTGATGGTCAACAACAGGTTTGGAAATGTAGCCATCAGCGCCACTTTGCTTGAGAAAATTTTCGCGATCGCCTTCCATGGCGTGTGCTGTGACCAAAATAATCGGCAATTTGGCAGTTTGTGCATTCGCTTTCAACATTTGGGTAATCTTAATACCATCAACGGCTCTACCTTGGTACACACTACGAGAGAGAGAAACATCCATCAAAATAATGTCAGCTTCTCCTGCTGTAGCGATTTTCATCACTTCCTCTACATTTTCGGTATGCTTAACATCCAAGCCACCACGTTTGATCAAAATTTTGGAAAAAACTCGTGCATTAATTAAATCGTCTTCCACAATTAAAACAGTTTTCATATGAGGATTTACCGTAATTTGTCTATTATTCATAAATGAACAGATTATAGTTATGGCAGAAAATACCATGTTATTAAGAACATTAAGAGGCATTTCAAATGATGAAAGTGCTTGCCTCTAATTTAAGGATAATACTACTGTTGCTTGCTCAACGACTACCAATGAAATACTGGCACAAGCCATTTATCCTTTATGCTATTGTTCATTGTTTATAAATTACAGGACATCTTTTGTTGTTAGGAATCAGGGAACAGAATTCATGGCGAAACAATTAAACCTTCTCTCTAAGGGACAGGTCATTCCGACAGCTTTGCATACAGAAATGCAAAGGTCATACCTTGAATACGCCATGAGTGTGATCGTTGGGCGAGCATTACCTGACGTACGTGATGGATTAAAACCAGTTCACCGCCGGATTTTGTATGCGATGCACGAACTAGGGTTAACCCCCGATCGCCCTTATCGCAAATGCGCTCGTGTTGTCGGAGACGTACTTGGTAAATATCACCCTCACGGCGATCAAGCCGTTTATGATGCCTTAGTGCGATTAGTGCAAGACTTTTCGAGTCGCTATCCTTTACTTGCAGGGCATGGTAACTTTGGTTCGGTTGATAACGATCCGCCAGCTGCGATGCGTTACACCGAAACTCGCTTAGCACCAATTAGTCATGATGCATTATTGGCAGAAATTGGCGAGGAAACGATTGAATTTATTAGTAACTTCGATAACTCGCAGCAAGAACCTGTTGTTTTACCGGCACAGTTGCCGTTACTGCTGTTGAATGGTTGTGCAGGAATTGCGGTAGGGATGGCAACAAATATTCCGCCGCATAACTTGGGAGAACTCGTTGATGGATTGATTGCACTAATTGATCAACCAGAACTATCTGATGAAAAGTTATTTGAACTGATTCCTGGACCTGACTTTCCCACAGGTGGCGAAATCATTGGCACAGCGGGCATTCGTGAAGCCTACAGCACCGGACGCGGCAGCATGACAATAAGAGGAGTTGCCCAAGTTGAAGAAGTGCCAGGAGGGCGCGGCAGTAAGCGACGCACAGCAATTGTAATTACTGAGTTGCCGTTTCAAGTGAATAAGGCGGGATGGATTGAAAAAGTTGCAGAGTTAGTTAACCAAGGACGCTTAGAAGGCATCGCTGATATTCGCGATGAAAGCGATCGCACTGGGATGCGCGTTGTCATTGAACTCAAGCGCGACAATAATCCACAAGATGTGTTGCAGCACCTGTATCATCAAACTGCGCTACAAGTGAACTTTGGTGCGATTCTATTAGCACTTGTCGAGGGACAACCCCGTCAGTTAAGTTTACGCGAACTGTTACAAGAGTTCCTCAAGTTCCGTGAAGAAACGCTCAATCGCCGTTACACGCATCAGCTACATCAAGCCGAAAACCGCATTCACATTGTTTCAGGTTTACTGCGGGCATTGTCACATTTGGATGAAGTGATTGCGATTTTGCGACAGGCAAGTGATGGTAGTACCGCAAAAATTACGCTACAAAGTCGATTTGATTTGACAGAAGCACAAGCGGATGCCATTCTATCAATGCCACTGCGTCGGTTGACAAGCTTAGAACAGGAAAACCTGAAAAAAGAATTTGAATCGTTAAACGCGCAAATTCAAGAATTACAAAAGTTACTCAAGGATCGCCGCGAGTTACTCAAAGCCTTAAAAAAAGACTTGCGATCGCTCAAGCGTAAGTTTGGTGATGTGCGGCGGACAAAGTTAGCTCATAATGTCCAACCAACGGAAGATAAAAAGGCAGGAGAAAAGCAAAAATCTTCATCCAAGCCTCAAGCTTTACCACTCAATGTGCATCCTGTGGAAGAGGTGGTTTTGGAGTTTACGCAGCGAGGATATGTCAAGCGATCGGCAAATGGTCAGCGTACCAGTAGAAAATCAAAAGCAGAAAATGGTAATTCTGACTATGATTGTGTGATTCAAACTCAACCTGCCAAAACTGACCAAACATTACTTGTGCTAACAGGCAGTGGTAAAGTTTATCCTTTACAAGTTGGAGAAATTCCTTCATCAGGGCGTGGAGAAAAACGTGGCAATCCTTTGATTGGCTTGCTGCCAAACTCGGCATCTGCAGAAACTGTTGTTTCGCAATTTTTATTACCTGAAGATCCAGAAAACACGCAACTTGTCTTGTTGACTAGATTAGGGCGAATCAAGCGGTTGGCAATGACAGAGTTTTTGAGTGTTACTAATCGCGGTTTGACAGTCATTAAATTTAAAGACGATGATGAGTTATTATCAGTCCTTGTTGTCCAGCCTGAGCAAAATTTAGTTCTCGCCACAATTGGCGGACGACTATTGCGTTTTCCGATAAATGACGAACAACTGCCAATTATGGGACGTACTGCCGTGGGTTTACAAGCATTGCGGCTACGTAAGCAAGAGAAGTTAGTAGGTGGTGTGGCGCTTGATAACTTGGGTGATAATGTGTTGTTAGTTTCACAATCAGGATCGGCTAAACGTGTATCAGCCAGCACGCTACGCCAGGGAAATCGCGGTGATATTGGGACGCAAGCAATGCAGTTTACGTCTAAATCTGACGGTTTAGCAGGGATGGTGTTGGCGACAGAGGAAGCAGCTTTAGTTACAAATACGCCAAGAGTTGTGCGGATACCTGTCGATAAAGTAACGGTTCGGGGTAAAGATGGCGCAGGCGATCGCATCGCTGAACTGAATCCTGGGGAGAAAGTTATTGAGGTGGTGGCGATTGAATAAGTGTGTTTGCAAGTTTTTTGGAGTTGTGAACATTTTTTAAACGAACCTTACTAGGCATAGAGGTTGCAAAGGTGAAGAAAAAGAGGGTTTTTAATTTATTTAAGATGGCTATGATTTTGAGTGAGTTGATCTAACAAATCATACAGCCTATTGCAGTTTTATGAGGCACAGTAGCAACAGTGAGTAAACCAGTTTTTCAAATGCACGGGATTAATTAAATCGAGTGCAGTGGCAATGAGAAGATCAACCCTGAATGCAGTAGTTGGGG
>NZ_JADEWN010000092.1 GCF_015207655.1 Gloeocapsopsis crepidinum LEGE 06123
CAGTAATTCCCATTGTTCATCTGTGAGATCGGTACGATATGATTGACCCATGACTCTCGTTCTCTGTCATTTTTTGCTATTGACAGGTTATTGTAACGAGAGCTTTTTTACTTTTCAGACCTCCTCTAAGCTACAATTGTTTCTCCTGCAAAATAGTCTTGTAACTGCTGGGTATGATCGTGAGAAAGCTCGCCTGGAGGTAGAGATGTTGGAGAAAAAGCTTTAATATCGATGACTTCTAAAGAATCGCGAATTTTCATTTCTCCCTTGACTTCGGCTTCGACAAGCACGCAAATTGAATGCACTCGTGGATCGCGATCGGGTGCGGAATACACTCCCACCAAACGGCGAATTTTAACGAGTTCGAGTCCTGTTTCTTCTGCTAACTCCCGACGCACGGCTGTAGGAATATCTTCTCCCCAATCTACCATTCCTCCAGGTAGCGACCATTTACCATTATCACGGCGGCGAATCAAAACGATTTGACCATCTGGCAAAATAGGAATAATGCTAGTACCAGGAATTGGATGCCGAAAGATAATGCCTAAGACAGTTTGACCAAATTGCCATAAGCGGCTCATAGAACGAAAAGCTGGGACGCGAGAAATATTATTCAACCTTACAATTTTTGTAATCAACTGCCGTAAGTAATACCATCAATAACATTTAAAGGATAGCCATAATCTCTATCTAGGAAAAGAGAAATACTCAAGTCACAATCTGCATGCGTTATAAAAAAAGCGCTGATACTGCTTGTCTGAGAGTTGCTACACATGGTACTGAGAAACTGGGGAAAAAGAAGTCAGTCCATTATGATTTGTTGCAACTATTTTTTGATTGATACTAAGTAATCAGTATCTCTACACAGGTAGACTTTGTTTATCGAGCAGCGAATAAATTCGCCAAGCTCTAATATACTGCGCTAGTTTGCCTGCCAGTACGAAGCATAAAAGCAAAGCAAGAGGTTTACTGCTTTGAATTGCCCATTAGTAATACTAGTTAGCTTATAATGAACTCTACACAGTGGCACAACAGTTGCTTGTGCCCTAGTTGATGACATTTTGTCTAGCCTCAACACTCAGTTTATGGCAGCATAATCTGGGAATGAGATGACCAAACGCTCATAGAAAACTGTGTGCTACACAGATAAATGTGCAATTGTCAAGTTAAATTCGCTAGGCTGGAAGTATACCGTTTATTATCGGTATCTGGTATTGCCTTTATAGATCTAGAGGCAGAAATTGTTGTTTATTTAATGAGGTGAACATGGCTAAGCGCCGTAATCCAAAAAAAGAAAAGGCGCTACGGAATCAGGCGTACGCCCGTAAGTTTCGTAAGAGAACTACTACAGGGCGTTTCCAGCGAAGATATCAACAAAATCCGCAGCAGCAACGAGAAGAAGAAGATACAACAGCAGCAGCTGATACATAAATTGCCAACAGCACTTGTTAAGGCTTGAGCCAGCATACTACTTATACTGTTCGGTGCTGATTTGATATGGCTGTGGTTGCGGAGCTATCTTCCACAATCATGAGCTGACGAGCAGCAGTAATTGCTTGACTCACTTGTTCAAAACCAGTTCCCCCGTAGCTGTTGCGAGCTGCAACAACTTGCTGAGGAGCGATCGCTTGATAAATATCTTGCTCAAAGGCGGGATGTAAAGCTTTCCACTCCTCTAAGCTCAAATCTTTGAGGAGCTTCCCCGCAGCGATGCAAGTTTTAACAACTTTGCCGACAAGGTTGTAAGCTTCACGGAAGGGAACTCCTCGTGCTGCTAAATAATCAGCAACATCAGTGGCATTAGAAAAATCTTCGGCGACTGCTGCGGCTAGACGCGGGGTAGAAAACTCTAAGCCTTCTCTTAGCAAAATGGTCATTGCCTCTAAGCAAGCTTTAACAGTTCTGACTGTATCAAAAATGGCTTCTTTGTCATCTTGTAGGTCTTTGTTATAAGCCAAAGGCAAACCCTTCATTAACACAAGTAGTGCTTGGAGATGACCGCAGACTCTCCCAGTTTTGCCCCGTACCAGTTCTGGCACATCGGGGTTTTTCTTTTGGGGCATAATACTAGAACCTGTCGCACAACTATCTTTAAGCTTGACAAAGCTAAATTCCTGCGACGACCAAAGAATCACTTCTTCTGAAAGACGGCTGAGGTGAACCATGATGATGCTAGCGCTGGCGAGAAATTCGATTGCAAAGTCGCGATCGCTCACTGCATCCATGCTATTAGCATAAATTTGGTTAAATTGCAAGAGTTCCGCCGTATAATGTCGGTCAATTGGGAAAGTCGTTCCGGCTAAAGCACCACTTCCTAGTGGTGAGATATTGACGCGCTGATTTACATCTTTTAAGCGTTCCCAATCGCGCTGTGCCATTTGAAAGTATGCCATAAGGTGATGCGCTAAACTGACAGGTTGGGCGCGTTGCAGGTGTGTGTAGCCAGGAATGAGTGTTTGAACGTGAATTTCGGCTAAATCGAGCAGAACGCTTTGAAATTCGCGGATATCTTGACGAATTTGGTTTATTTGATCGCGTAAATAAAGCCGAATATCAGTACCCACTTGATCGTTACGCGATCGCGCAGTGTGCAGTTTTTTACCGACGTCTCCGACAATTTCGGTAAGACGTCTTTCAACAGCAAAATGAACGTCCTCAGCGTCGATCCCTGGAGTGAAATTTCCCTGTCGGTATTCTTGACGAATTTGTTCTAAACCTGCAACGAGTTGTGCGGCTTCATCAGGTGAAATAATTCCTGTGTGCCCCAGCATTTTGGCATGGGCAATTGAACCTGTGATGTCGTATTCGATTAATTCAATGTCAAAGCCGATACTAGCATTGAAGCGAGCGATCGCAGGGTGTAGCGCTGATTCAAATCGCTGACTCCATGTTTTTTGTTGATTCACAGCTAATTTATGTTCCTTCACTCAAAATCATTAGTCCCATCAACATAAAATTTTGACGGAAAATTAGATGATATGAGTAATTCATTTTAAATTGCTGTTACTAAATCTGCTGTTTTCTCGAAAATTTGGGAAGTTGTGTTTTGACTAAATCAGGGGTGAGTGATTAGTGGAACTAGTGACTAGTGGAAGATTGAACAAGAAGTTCTTGTAGTAATGAGTGGCTAATAACTTAACAAAACAATTACCAATTCACACTTACCAGTTACCAATCCCCGCAATGGTCTGCTTATTCAACCAAAGTTGATATTACTCATTCGTAACTTGCAAGACAATCAGTGTCATGTCGTCTTTATTCTGATTAGCTGAACCAATAAAGCGATATACTTGCTCAAATAAGTATTCAAGGATGGCTTGTGGTCCTTGACAATGCTGACAAGCCCAATAGAATTTGCGAATTAGGTTTTCTTCGTCGAAGCGATCGCCACTTTGATTGACGGCATCGGTAAAACCATCAGTGTAGTAAATAATCGTATCTCCTGGATGCAATTGAATATGGGCGTCTTCATACTGACTTTCTGCATCTAACCCAATCAACATTCCCCATGTATCTAAGCGCTTAATATTTCCCGTAGCTGCTTGCCACAACAAAGGAGGATTGTGTGCGGCATTGCTGTAGTATAACGTTTGAGTTTGGGGATCGTAAGCTGAACAAAACAACGTAATAAAGCGGTGAGAATTTTCTAAATCTGCATAAATTACCTGATTTAATTTTTGCAGAATTTGTGCAGGGGAATTACCATTAGGAACTTCTGTACGTAACATTCCCTGCGTCATTGTCATCAGTAAACCTGCGGGAACGCCTTTTCCCATGACATCGCCAATCACAATTCCCCAACGACAAGGATCGTTTCCACTACCGAGTGCTACTTGATTTGGGTGACAGTTTGTTGGAATAAAGTCATAGTAATCGCCGCCTATATGACTTGCTGGTTGACAGCGTGCAGCTAACGTAATGCCAGCAATCTTAGGACATTGGCGTGGTAGCAATCTTAGTTGAATTTCTGCACCAATTTCCAATTCTCGGTTCATACGTTCTTTTTTGCGCAGTTCTGCGGTTAATTCATCATTTTCAACGGCAACCGCAGTTAAATCTGCAACAAGGCGGACTAACTTTTGCCTACTTTCTGTCCAACTATATTCTGGATTACTGCTAAAAACGTACAGTCTTCCGCGTTCTACTTGTTTTACAAAAACTGTTGTGCCAAATAGTTGAATTTCTGAACCTAAGTATCGACTAACTTGGTCATCTAAAGCAGCCGTAGCAGTAGCCGGAACAATTCCTGTAGCAGTTGCTAAAGAAGCTGTAACGACACTAATTGCGGTTTCTAGTGCTTTGCGAATATTTTTGCTTTGATGACTATCTTGACAATGAAGTCGTTCTAGTCGTACTTGACCATTAGGCTTAAACAAAACGAGTGCACCGCCATCAGCATCAGTTACTCGTGTTGCCATCAACGGAATGAGTTCTAAAAACTGATTTAGGTTACTGAAGCTTCTCAAGGCAAATCCTAGAGAACCAAGTAAATCGTGGATCTTGTGCTGTTCCTTATGCAGACGCGCGACAAGTTGCTTGAGTGCCAAAATAGGAGCGGCATCAGTGTTGGCGTTGCTATCGCGATCAGCAGTGGGGTGTGAAGAAGGTTGAGGCACAGACACCATCGTTATTCTCTTACCTGAGGATTTTAGCCATTAAGTGAGGAAGCAAAAATCATCTCGTTTAGTATAGATGAAAATGTATTGCTCACTACATTGAGCTTGGAAGCGTAATGTCTTTTGTGTAGTATAATGACTGAAACAATAAAATACAGTTGTTTTATAAAGTTTTTCTTAGTATTTGCTCAAAAAAATGTAGTTTGAGTTTAGCACTATCCAAACTGCTGCCTGCAACACTATAAACCTAAGAATTAGTTTGGCAGCAAAACATAAGAATAAGATAAGTTTTGCAGTCTTTCTTGAATAAAGATTATTTAATTGAAGTTGAGGCATCTTAGCTGAAAAAGTGTATCTTCAGCTGAAACCAACTTATATTTTGTGCCTAAATTAACTACTCAGTAAAGCTTCAACGAATTCATAGCTGGAAAAAGGACGTAAGTCCTCAACACCTTCACCTGCACCGATAAAGCGAATCGGGAGATTGAGTTGCTGTACAACAGCCAATGCGACTCCTCCTTTTGCAGTGCCATCAAGTTTTGTTAAGACAACGCCACTAAGTTGAGCCGCTTGAGCAAAAACCTCAGCCTGCCGTAAACCATTTTGTCCTAAAGTCGCATCGAGTACGAGGAGCGATTCAATTTTGGCATTGGGAGCTTTTTTATCGACAATGCGACGAATTTTACTCAGTTCGTCCATGAGATTTTTCTTATTTTGAAGTCGTCCTGCAGTGTCTACTAAGAGTAATTCAATGTTGCGTGATTGAGCAGCTGTAATTGCATCAAAGACAACTGCTGCTGGATCGGTATTTTGTCCTGGGTTGGCAATGACTTCAACTCCACTGCGCGAACCCCAAATTTTTACTTGTTCAACAGCAGCCGCACGGAAGGTATCAGCAGCAGCAATTAAGCAGTTGTATCCCGATTTTTGAGCAATATGAGCAATTTTGCCGATAGTTGTCGTTTTACCGGCTCCATTAACTCCTGTCATTAACCAGATGTTGAGGGTGTCTTTTTCGGGAGCAAAAGCAGCATTGTGCGAGGTTAAAGGTCGATTGAGCATATCTTGCAGAATTTCTTTGAGATAGGCGATCGCGACTTCTGGAGGTAGTGCTTCTTGCTTAATTCGCTCTTGCAAGGCATTAATAATGTAGTCTGTTGCCTCAACTCCAACATCTGCTTGTAATAACAAAGCCTCAATTTCGAGTACTGCTGCTTGGTTGAGTGGTCCTTGCCCAACAATCGCCTTAATTTGATTAACAAGATTGCGTCGAGTTTTGTCTAATCCTTGCCGTAGCTTTTTAAGCCAAGTAATTTCTTCTATTGAAACATCCTCTGGTTTTCGCCCTTGAGCCGCTAAAATTTCTGCTGACCACAGAAAACCTTCATCAAATGCTAAATCAAGGTTTGAAGCTTCGTCTGCGACTTGTGTAGTTTCCGTAGTAGCTAGAACTGGTTCTGGTTCTTCAATTGCTGTTGCTTTGAGTCTTTCTAGCCGCGCTTGTCGTTCAGCTTCTGCTCTTGCCCAAAAGGGTAATGATTCATCTGGGGCTTCTGGTGATGTTTCAGGTTGACTAGCTATTGGTTCATCTTCGACGACGACTGATTCTGTCTCAGCTACAGGTGACTCACTGACATTTTCAACTTGAGCATCTGTTTTTAACGCAGGTTCTGGTTCATCTTCTACAGTGACTGATTCTGTCTCAGTTGTATGTGTTTCGCTAACAATAGCTTCTGTTGAAGTCGCCTCTGGTTCATCTTCTACAGTGACTGATTCTGTCTCAGTTGTATGTGTTTCGCTAACAATAGCTTCTGTTGAAGTCGCCTCTGGTTCTGAGGATTTGCTTGGGGCAACTTCATCTGTTGATTCGACAGGTGCCGGTTCAGTAACAGACTCACTTTGTGCTTGTCGCTGCTGAATATTTTTGTAGGCTGCCTTAGCAAAGCTTAAGTAGTCAGCTGAAATTTCTGGTGAGGCATCACTTTGTTTTTCAGCTGTTGATTCTTCTGTTTCAGGTGGAGTGGTTGTAGCTTGTTCCTCGGTTGAGGGAGCAGCTTGCTCTTGACTAAATTGACGACGGAACCAATTAAAAACCATTGCACCTACTGTAAATTGCCAGCTAAAACAGACGACTTGAATAGCAGACATCAACTATTCTTTAATTTACCAACTCTTGGGGGATGCAGGCGAGATGTTACTGCTAAGATTTTGGATAGGCTGCTTGTGCTTGTTCGCTAATCCGGCGGAGAACACCATTAATAAAGCGGTGTCCTTCGTCTCCACTGTAACGCTTAGCAAGTTCTACTGCTTCATTAATTGCAACGCGATCTGGAACACCTAAGTATAGTATTTCTGCTACTGCAATGCGGAGTAAGTCGCGGTCAATTCGCGCTAAGCGAGATACTTGCCAATCGACCAAGGCATCGTTAAGCTTTTCATCAATTTCTGTACGATGAATATTGACAGCTCGGACAATTTGGAGTGCGTAGGTACGAACGTCAAAGTCTGGTTGGTTTGCCAGTTGAATGAGTTCTGGTAGCTCAAGTGCTGCACCAACTCGATTAATTGCACTTTGAGTAAGTTGAATGGATTCGTCTAATAGCGATCTGGAAGTACGTAAATCGCCAGCGCGTGTCTCGCTGCTTAATAGGCGATCGCTGGCACGTTGTAACTCTGCTGCTGCAGTCGTCAGAGTATCTTGAACTTCGGTTGTCAGAGTTCTAACCGCTGCCAATACCATATTTGATAATTGTTGTGTTTCAAGTTTCTCTGGTGAGCTTGGTAGTTGGCTCAAGCTTAGCAAAGCAAGTTCACGGGCAATTCTACGGGGTTGCATAATGTGTGAGTTATGAGTTGTGAGTTATGAGTTGTGAGTCGTGAAGTGTTGAGACAATTCTTTTGATGAATGCCTCCGGCACCTTTCTTCGCGAACAAAACTCAAAACTTAAAATTCAAAACTAGTCAATTGCTCCTAGTTCCTTTCTACTGTAATGGAGATTCGAGTTTACGTTCTTTGGAGACGACTAAAGGTGTTATTAGTGTATTGGGAGCGACGATGCCTCCGGAGATAACGACCTTAAAAGCATCTTCTATTGACATTTTTAAGTTAATGACTTCATCTTCAGGAACAATTGCATACCAACCGGTTGTCGGGTTTGGAGTTGTAGGAATAAAAATACTTAGCACAGGACGCTGCAATTGCGACTGAATATCATTACTGATTGTACCTGTCACAAATGCAATAACCCACATTCCTTTACGGGGATACTCTACTAAAATGACGCGGCGGAACTTGCCGTTAGTATCTCTTAGCAAAGTTTCGAGTAACTGTTTGAGAGTTTTGTATACTGAGCCTGCTAAAGGAATTGCTTGTAACAGTTCCTCTCCCACATCAAGCAACCACCGCCCTGCGATATTACGTGCCATCAAACCGATGAGCAGAATGCTTAGTAAAGGTACGGTAAATCCTACTGCTAGACTCAATAAATCCACTAAAAGTGGATGCATACCATCGAAGGGATTTAGTTGCCTAGGAATTTGTGTGAGAAAGTCAATCACCCAAGTGGCAATGGTAACTGTTAGCCATATCGTGGTAGCTAAGGGAATGACTACTAACAACCCTGCTATCAAGTCATTTTTTAAATCTTGTTTAAGGCGTTCAAACACAAATCGCCCACTCTCCTTGTAACTGGCGCTTGACTTTTGATGTCTTTGTTGTGGTTTGATAATTTAGGACTACGATACGCTTATCGCAAATGTTGTGTCGTGTATTGATAGTTATTTATTGATGCTTTACACCGCTCCTTGCACTCATCAGCGTCATTTGTAACTGGTTGTATCTCCTATTGTATTCTTTAAGAAGCTGTAAAGATTTATTGCAATCAGTGTAGCACTGAAAATCAAGTCATCAATTGCTTCAAACTACCTTCTCTATCAGTAGTCGGTGTAGTTAGGGCGCTCTGGTGGCAGCGAGTTCATATTTCTCAACCCTGTCCAGCCAATGAGGATGTAACCAATAGACAGTAGTAAACTACGAATACCACTGCCAATCCCTGACTGAACTTGTTCTTGAGCGCGTTGTTCAACTTCTTGCCTGCGTTGCTGAATCTGCTCTAAAGCTTGATTGCGTAGCGCGTCGGCGTTAAGTTGTTGATCGATGATTTGGTCGAGGGCTTGAGGATTTTCTCTTGCCTGTTGGAGGATATTTCTAATTTGTTCTGGAACTTGTGGACTTTGGAGTGCAGCATTTACCTGCTGTTCGTCTTGCAAAATTGCGGAAATCTGAGTGCGAATTTGAGTTCGTTGCGCAGCAATTTGGGTTTGCAATTGTGTTTCGGCTTGCGATGCTTCTTGATTGATGCGTGCGATCGCCTCTGTTCTTGCTTGTAAAATATTATTAATATGTAGAGGAGCAAGTAGCAGAAAGAGTAGCCCTAATAGACTTGCCAGCACTAGTACTAGAAATCTTAAGTTAAGTCCTGATTGGCGACTTAAAGAAGAATCTGTGACAATATTTTCTATCCAATAACCAGCTAAGAGCAAAGCTGTTCCCACCATTGGGATTGTTCCACGGTCAATAATTTGAGTGGCAAAATTAATTTGCCACTCTTGAGTTTGTGCTCGAAACGGAAATAACAACATCACAAAATCAAGTAGAAAAGCCAAAATTAGGATAATTCCTACTATTTTTAGAGTTCGAGATGCTAGCACAGAAAATAATTTGTTGTTATTAAGTGCTTTCATTGTTGTGATTTTTCCAGCGTAAGGTTCAGGGCGCGAACGTTAGGAAAGTATTTTATCTTTAATTTGGTTTTCGAGAAATTATTTTTCAATGACAAGTTTTATAGATAAAAATTAATATTAGTGAACGCTGTAAAGAACTGGAAAATATTATGTCAAAATCTGGTGCTAAAATCATTATTTTAATGATAATATTGAACCTTTTGCTGAGGATAATTTTTAGGAAATAGCCAATACTTGCTAGTTGGTTAATATAATAATTGTTATTTGCTGCACTCCTAATTTTAACCAGCAGCCTACTGAAGCGATCGCAGAAACTGAGATAAGCGTAATGCGTCCTTGGTGTCGCAAATGCTGCATAAGCTCAAAATATTCCATAATTCTATTTAACAGGTATGATTCGCAGCAGCTACCGAGAAGACTTTAGCACCGAATTGATTGGACAAACTCAAATGTAGTAATGTAACTTCGGTTGAATACTCGCTAACGTTTGTGGCTTTGCATCATAGATACCGAGGATGATAACAGAAATGAAGTCTTTTGTAATAAGTAGATTCCGACAATTATAGTGAAAACTCTAATGTAAATCGAAAATCAAGAATCCTGTCTCTTACATGAACCAAGTAACCTGGGTCAGTTAGTGTTTCAGTCAGCTAGCAATTAAATCCGAGCACAACCCAACGTACTTGCCTCAAGACAGTATTTTTAGCTCGTTCGCTTCCTATTTTGCCAATATCCACGATTACTTTCTTCTCACAATTCTGTTAATATGTTTGCTGCTAGTTTATAGAGCCAAAAGCCGCTTTACATTAATAAAGCTGTCTAGCACTGACAAAAATCTCATTTTTAGCGCTGCATCAACTAGCTGTGCAGCAAATATGGTCTGTCAAGATTCTGTAGCAAATCGAGACAGTCTTTTGCATTTACTCCAACTCAAAAAGGATTTTTGGTAAATAACTTTCAATTGAGCTGAATAAGTAATTGATTTTAGACAAATCTGAAGTTAAATTTATTCCAAGTTTATTCTCAGTTTAAATTTGTAGGCTACAGCGGAAACTTAAATCTCTCAATCTCCGTCCGCAGGTTTAATAAATTTGCTGAACTAAAATTCTCAACTCAAGCTGGATTTTGCCACCAAAGTTGAGACTAGAGGCTGATTTCAGTATCAGTAACCTTATTAGCAGCAAAGGATGCATCTCAAACCTTCAGCTCAATCAAGACGAAATCTCAGCCTTACACTCACGGTTGTACCAGTCATTTTACTTGGAGCTAGCTACTGTTGATTGTGGTTCACGACTTGGTGTATGCTCTCGCCTTTGAGTCTAGATTGAGTCTTCAAGCTCACTGCTCTCAAATCGTGAAGTGGGTTTTATCGCCGCCATACGTGTTGTGTACTTGTCCTCAGGTATACTCAAGGGCGGCTACCAGATATGTCAATGTGTGATGGAGTGAATTAAGAGCAGATAGAGGAGACGTAGACTGCACGAAATGAATGCGATGAATTAGGAGAAAGCATTGTGAGATTTCACTGGCTACTACCCAGTACTTTAAGCATTTTTCTGTTATCGTCTCCCGCAGAGGCGGCGAAACTTCGATCGTGGAATTTTGATGCTAATCGCAATCGCTTGGACTTCAAGACGGATAGTGCTGTTCAACCAAAAGCACAACTCATCTTTAATCCCATGCGATTAGTGATCGATTTACCAGGAACCAAACTAGAGCGTCCCACAGTAAAACAAGAGCTTGGCGGTAAAATTCGCAGTATTCGAGTTGGTCAATTTGACGAACAGACGGCTCGTGTAGTAATCGAATTAAGTCCTGGTTACAAGCTCGATCCTGAGAAGGTAAAATTTGAAGGGGCAACACCAAGTCAATGGACAGTACAGTTACCACAGCCTGAAAGAGTTGCGGTCAGCCCACCACCATCCGCAACGCCACAACGATCGCTATCAGCCATTGTGCCAGGCAGCAGTCGTCCAAACAATAATTCTGTAGCTCCACAGACAACTGCAACAGTACAGGTAGAAAATATTCAAGTTACAGGAGACGGGCTGTTTGTCCGAACCCGTGGCGGCGGAACTCCTCAAGTTAAAGTAAATCGCAGTAGCGATCGCAGTACGATTGATATTGATTTAGTGGGTGCTTCGCTAGCACCACAGTTGAGCAAAAAGCCGACTGTGACAGTTAATCGCTACGGTGTTAGTCGGATTCAACTGAATCAAGTTCAAAATTCACCGCCTGTGACGCGGATGACGATGCGGGTTGACAGAAACGGACCTGATTGGCAAGCATCAGTCAGTCGTTTTGGTGGTTTGGTAGTCCTGCCACAGGGAAGAAGTGCTACCAATACTGTTGTCACTACTCTAACTCAGAACACAACTACGAACACTCCCTCGTCGTCAGGCTTAGCAACAATTCACGCCGCAGAACTGACGATTAATGGTGCCCAGTTGTTGATTCGCGCGAGCCGAAAGGTCAACTATACAGGTGGCTGGGATCGTTCTACTGGACTGTATCGCATTACGATTCCCAATGCGCAGTTAGCGAGTAACGTTAGAGGACCATCATTGACTTCTAACAGCCCTGTGCTAAGAGTGCGTTTGCAGCAAGCTGATCCGCGCACAGTATCTATTTGGGTACAACCTGCAACAGGAATTCGGATCGGGGAACTCAATCAAGCAGGACAGGACGTACTCGCCTTACAACTTTCCCGTGCCAACTCAATCTTACTGCCACCTGCAAATGCTCAGACACCGCCACCTGAGCCACAATCGGTTCCTGTACCAGTTCCTCAAGCAACTACACCACCGCAACCAGCCACGCCGCCCGCGAAGCCTAATCCTCCTAAACAGCGTGCCGTGGTAGTGATCGATCCAGGACATGGTGGGAAAGACCCTGGAGCAATTGGAATCGGTGGAGCACAAGAAAAGCAGGTTATTTTACCGATATCTAAACAAATTGCCGCCATTCTGGAAAAAGAAGGCGTAAAAGTCGTGATGACACGCGATTCCGATTACTTTGTAGACTTGGCTCCTCGCGTGGCGATCGCCGAACGCGCTAATGCCGATATTTTTGTGAGTATCCATGCGAATTCAATGGGGTTGAGTCGTCCTGATATCAATGGTTTAGAAACCTATTATTTTTCTAGTGGTCAGCGCCTAGCACAGGTAATTCATCGCAACATTTTGCAGCGCGTGACTATTCGCGATCGCGGAGTGAGACGCGCTAGATTTTATGTGCTGCGCAAATCTTCCATGCCTTCGGTTCTCGTTGAAGTTGGTTACATGACTGGTCGTGAAGATAATCCTAGACTGCGCAGTGCTGCATACCAAACACAAATGGCAGAGGCGATCGCACGCGGGATTTTGCAGTACCTTGGGCGATAGTTGTGTTATTTTTGGTGAATTTGGTGTTTTATGCCAAAATTCATACTTGGCATCTGTGCTTCGTTTAATTTAGTTAACAACCTGTGGCTGATACTTCTGTCTCCCTTTTGTATGTCCCTCAAGTACAAAACGCTCCGATTGGCATTTTTGACAGTGGCTTAGGTGGTCTGACGGTACTACGTCAGCTTTACCGACAACTACCGCAAGAATCTATTATTTATCTTGGCGATACAGCGCGAGTTCCCTATGGCACTCGTTCGCCAGGTGAAATTGTCCAATTCATGCGTGAAATCCTCACCTGGATGCTTCAGCAACAAGTCAAAATGGTAGTTACGGCTTGCAATACAAGTTCGGCGCTAGCACTCAACATTGTGCAAAAGGAATTTCCTATCCCAATTATCGATTTGATTTTGCCAGGGGCAAAGGCAGCGGTGCAGCAAGGTAAACGGATCGGTGTGATTGCGACTCCAGCAACTGCGGCGAGTAATGCTTATCAACGGGCAATGTTAGAAATTGATCCGAGTGTCCAAGTTTGGCAAGTTGGTTGTCCTGAATTTGTGCCTCTTATTGAGCAAAATCGCATTCACGACCCTTATACAAAAGAGGTTGCACGTCAATATTTAACTTTTTTATTACAGCAACGTATTGATACTTTAGTGTACGGCTGTACCCATTATCCTCATCTAGCGCCAGTAGTGCGATCGCTCTTACCACAATCTGTAAAACTTATCGATCCTGCTGAGTATGTTGTCGCCGCTACGGTTCAGGAACTTGAACTATTAGGATTAAGCAGTACGCATCCTCCCTCTCCAACACGCTTCTGTGTTACTGGTTGTCCGCAACAGTTTGCGCAGTCTTCCTTACAATGGTTGGGCTATACTCCGACTGTTGAATCTGTCTGCGTGACGAAAGAAGAGCAGGTGAGCAGGTAAGTAGAGAAGCAGAAAAGAATACTTTTTTCTATCTACTCAAAACTCATCACTCAAAACTCAAAACTCTTTCACTAGCCACTCAATACAATTTCTGCTGATTTCCTCATAAAACTTCCCCCACGCCGAGGCTTAGCTTAAAATGAGTACAGATTATGTAAATTTTCTTAACTAAAGCTTGAGTCGGCTTATACATGACCTCAGCCACCTTCCTATTTTCCCCAGTTGAAGCAGACCTACGGATACTGTCAGAAAACTTAATTCAGTTAGTAGGTACGCGCCATCCTAAACTCTTCGCAGCGGCAAAGCACTTGTTCGGAGCCGGAGGAAAACGGCTGCGACCAGCCATTGTGCTACTTGTATCGCGAGCAACTATGTTGGATGAAGACATTACGTTGCGTCACCGCCGCTTAGCTGAAATTACAGAAATGATTCACACCGCGAGTCTGATTCACGATGACGTAGTGGACGAATCTGCAACGCGGCGAGGTGTTCCGACAATTCACAGCTTATTTGGCAATGGCGTAGCTGTGTTAGCAGGAGATTTCTTTTTCGCTCAATCTTCTTGGTATTTAGCTAACTTAGATAATTTAGACGTAGTTAAACTTTTGTCAGAAGTCATTATGGATTTTGCTGCTGGCGAAATTCAGCAGGGCGAAATTCTATTTGATACAAGCTTATCCGTCGAAGCTTACCTAAAGAAAAGCTACTACAAAACAGCGACTTTATTTGCCAATAGTTGTAAAGCAGCAGGTTTACTCAGCGATGTATCAAGTGAAACTGCAGATCATTTGTATAGCTATGGACGTCACTTAGGCTTAGCCTATCAAATTGTCGATGATATTTTCGACTTTACCGGTTCGGCAGACACTTTAGGTAAACCCGTAGGCTCAGATCTCAAAAGTGGCAACCTAACAGCACCAGTGCTATTCGCTTTAGCAGAAAAACCATATTTAGAAGTCTTGATCGCAAGAGAATTCGCTCAAGAAGGCGATTTAGAACAAGCGATCGCCCTAATCCAAAACAGTAAAGGTATCGAACAAGCACGGGAATTAGCTGCCAAGCACGCCACTCAAGCCGTTGAGCATCTCAACGATCTACCATATTCTGAATCACGCCAAGCCTTGATTAATATGGCTGATTATGTTTTAAGTCGGTTGTATTAGTGACTAATGTTTAGTTGCTAGTGGCTAGTTATGAGTTATGAGTAGATAGAAAAAGTATTCTCCTCTACTCCTCTGCTTCCCCTGCACTCTTTGTATCAACCCTAAAGCAAAACCAAATCAGGCAATATCTGGAGGGATGTAGTTAGAAGGTGTATTGGATAGAGAAGATTGCTGTAACTGAAGTTGAATCAGACGCTGTATATCTTCGCGACGAATTTCAATGCCGTTAGTTGTATCACCTGGTGTTTCAAAAAAGATGATACTGTCCACTGTTTCTAAAGCAATTAGCTGAAACAAGATAAGAGTGATCGGAATAGGGATAGCAACCAGTTGTGGCTCAAGTTCTGATGCGACAACGTCTTTCAAGGTGGGAAAAGCATAAATAACACGCTTTTCATGATGGAGTTCATCACGACTACGTAGAGTTGTGACCACCCACTCTTGTTCTAAACTTTGCAGAATATAGTACTGTAAGTGACCTAACCTCTCGGCGAGTAGCTTTAGCCCTGGTGCGATCGCTGCAACAACTTTGGGTGTAATGCCATCTTGGGGGGCATCATTCATTAATAATTGAATTTGTTTGTCTAAACTCATAATCAAGCGCGAAAAAGCTCTTGCTACCCTTTGAGTTTAGCGATCAAATGTAGATGGTTGCTCGTCGTGATGAGTCTGCTGGTAGAAAGGTCGTAATTCTACTG
This sequence comes from Gloeocapsopsis crepidinum LEGE 06123, assembly GCF_015207655.1. Taxonomy (GTDB): domain Bacteria; phylum Cyanobacteriota; class Cyanobacteriia; order Cyanobacteriales; family Chroococcidiopsidaceae; genus Gloeocapsopsis; species Gloeocapsopsis crepidinum. Next base: position 15,536 of record NZ_JADEWN010000092.1, read on the forward strand.
AATTTCTCAAAACAGAATTCCCTAATTGGGTAAAGCATAAATAATTCGCTTATATCACAGTACATTTACATAAACAATTCAACAAAATTATTTAAATATCAATAAATTGATCAGTAGGATTGCGCTAGGTTACTGAGGCAGTTATTCGTTAACTTATTTTTGTGTACTGAATAAGATAAACACGCTATTACAACGTTAGTCGTCAATTTGCTCTATAAAATTCAATAAAGTACAGTAAAAGCTCAGTAGGTACAATACATTTTTCGTAAATTTATTAACAAGAATCATTTATAAAATCCTCTCTTTCTACACACTGTGCGATCTCTGTGTCTAATAAAGTTCGTTAAAAATATTACATAACTCAAATTAACTTGCTATCTCAAAAATATGACCAAATCATCCAGAATGCGTCAGCGAAATCGAATCAAAATATCGCTATCGCTATCTGGTTGGAATCAGCAGCGACAGCATAGATCTAGAGAAGTAACCGAAGTAGAAGAATCGCGACTACTGCGATCGCTTGTTCAAGCATTAGTCATTGTAGGAATTATCGCCACAGATGTCGCAGCAGAAACGCAGTTTAGCTTGTGGGCTGTGCCACTAAGTATTGTTGGCGCAGTTTGGGCTTGGTATCGCCGTCACGATCGCAACATTCCGACCAAGTTTTGCATTGCGATCGCGATGTTAGCAGCACTCGCCGCATTTTTTGGACGCTTATTAGGTGAATTACATGACACCAGAGTACTTCTAGCCGAACTTTTAATTCAACTTCAGGTATTTCATAGCTTTGATTTACCTCGTCGTAAAGATTTAGGCTATTCGATTGTCATTGGGCTAATTTTACTTGCAGTCGCCGGAACACTCAGTCAAACTTTAGCCTTTGCACCAATGTTACTGCTCTTTTTAGCGATCGCCTTACCAGTATTAGCATTAGATTATCGTTCGCGGCTGGGAATAGAGGGGCGAGGGGTGTTAGCGCAGCGGGACGAAGTCCGGAGTGAGGGGCGAAGAGTCAAAAAAATTTCATTCGTCACACTCAAAAGTACAGGAATACTATTTTTAGTAACTGTGGGGCTAGGATTAACTGTTTTTGCGGTCTTACCTCGGTTTCCAGGTTATCAAATACGCACATTTCCAGTGAGTGCGCCGATAGATATTCAAGAGAATTTTGATGGGCGTAGCATTATTAATCCAGGTTATGTCCGTGAAGGAAGCGGTGGTGGGACGAGTGGTGGTAGCGGTAGCGATGCCCAAGCAGGAACAGGTATAGACGAAACTTTTTACTATGGGTTTAATAGCGAAATTAATCAAAACTTGCGCGGCGAGATGAAGCCCAAAGTTGTGATGCGGGTGCGATCGCAAGCTGAAGGATTTTGGCGTGTCTTAGGATTTGATCGCTACACGGGTAAAGGCTGGGAAATTTCGCGTAATGAACAGGTTGTCAACCACAAGCGTCCGAGTTGGTCATATCAAATATTTCTATCACCACCTGCAATTAGTGGAGAGTCGCAGGAAGTTGTGCAAACTTATACAGTCGTTTCTGAATTACCAAACTTAATTCCAGCGTTAGCTTACCCTAAGAGGAGGTCTGAAAAGTAAAAAAGCTCTCGTTACAATAACCTGTCAATAGCAAAAAATGACAGAGAACGAGAGTCATGGGTCAATCATATCGTACCGATCTCACAGATGAACAATGGGAATTACTG
>NZ_JADEWN010000093.1 GCF_015207655.1 Gloeocapsopsis crepidinum LEGE 06123
CCCCAACTACTGCATTCAGGGTTGATCTTCTCATTGCCACTGCACTCGATTTAATTAATCCCGTGCATTTGAAAAACTGGTTTACTCACTGTTGCTACTGTGCCTCATAAAACTGCAATAGGCTGTAAATTTGGCTATACGTTGCATACAGCATGGCTACCAAGCATTGGACTTCGCATAGCTAATTACTACATTTCTGTACGTCAGGATTACAAAGATTTAGTTAAGCAGCAACCACAAGAGCTTCAACAGATGTTTGAGAATGAAGTGTATCCACACTTCGCATAAAGCTCATGCTATTACTTAAATGTTTTCTGTTTAAGATAGGGAGCTAAACTACTATTAGATAAAAGTGTTATACATTTTTAAAAATGAGTAGTAAGTAATTAGCCGTTAGCTTTACTTTTGGCTAATTACTAATAAATAGAATACTTAAAACTCAAAAAATAACTGCAGTAAGAATGTCAATTATATATTTTCTAAAATTAAACAAACAATTATTCTGTAAAACTAAGAAATATGCTGCTTATTCCAGAATACACAATTTCAGAATTAATTTACACTGGCACAAAAAGCATTGTTTATCGAGGAAATAGAAATTATGATAAAAAAGCTGTTGTTATTAAAGTAACAAAAGATAAATACCCTACACCAACATATCTTGCTAAATTTAAGCATCAATATGAAATTATTAAAAACTTAGAAATTACCGGAGTTGTCAAATATTTAGGAATAGAAAACTATGAGAACAGGCTTGCTCTAATCATGGAAGATGACAAGTTTGAATGTTTAAAAAATGTTATTCCTAAAATCTATGGAAATTTAGACTTTTTTCTAAAAATAGCAGTTCAGCTTTCAGAAATTTTAAATGATTTACATCACAATAATATCATTCACAAAGATATTAAGCCAGCAAATATCATTATTAATAGTATCAAAGAGCAAGTAAAGATAATCGACTTTAGTAGTGCGTCACTTCTATCGAAAGAGAAACCAACTATTAGCGATCCTAGCTTACTAGAGGGCACGCTTGCTTATATGGCTCCAGAACAGACGGGTCGAATGAATCGGTTAATTGACTATCGCACTGATTTTTATTCATTAGGTGTTACTTTTTACGAAATTCTTACTGGTCAATTGCCATATCAAACAACAGAAGCGATGGAGTTAGTTCATTGCCATATTGCTAAACAAGCAGTACCTCCAGTCATACTAGTACCAGACATTCCTCCAATGATTTCATCTATTGTGATGAAGTTACTTGCTAAGACGGCAGAAGACAGATACCAAAGCGCATTTGGACTGAAAGCTGATTTGGAACAGTGTCTAGCGTATTGGAAAACTGGCAACATTCCAAATTTTCCTCTAGGTGTGCACGATTTATCGAGTCACCTTCTTATTCCACAAAAACTCTATGGTCGTGAGGCGGAAGTTGCTCAACTTTTAGCTGCGTTTGAGCGAGTAAGTTCTGGCGCACATGAGTTAATCCTCGTTACTGGTTGTTCGGGTTGTGGTAAATCAGCATTAGTGAATGAAATTCATAAATCTATTACACAACGACGAGGGTACTTTATCTCTGGTAAATTTGACCAATTGCAGCGAAATGTTCCTTATGCAGCATTTATTAATGCTTTTCAAGAGTTGATACGACAACTATTAACAGAAACTCCTCAACAGCTACATGTGTGGAAGCAGAAGATCTTGAATGCTGTAGGTTTCAATGGTCGAATACTTATTGATGTCATTCCTGAACTGGAATATATCATTGGCTCACAGCCAATAGTTTCATCAGTAGGATTAACAGAAATACAAAATCGATTTTACTTTATATTTAATAATTTTATCCAAGTTTTTACTCAAAAAGAGCATCCACTTGTTCTATTTTTAGATGATTTACAGTGGGCAGATTTGGAGTCCTTAAAGTTAATTCAGATATTAATAGACAATTCTAATATTCAGTCTTTATTACTTATTGGTGCTTATCGAAATAATGAGATGGATGCAATGCATCCTCTAAACCAAATTATTGAAGATATTCAGGGCAATGCCATTGTTAGTTATATTGATGTTAGGGAATTAAATATTACTTTCCTTAATCAACTGCTTGCTGACACATTAAAATGTCAAAAAGAATATTCTCTTCCTCTAGCTAAATTAGTTTTTGAAAAAACTCATGGTAATCCTTTTTTCTTGATCCAATTACTTCAGGAGATGAATCAAGAAAACTTAATATTCTTAAATGATCAATTACAGTGTTGGGAATGGAATATTAAACAGATTCACAATTTGAAAATAACTGATAATGTCGTTGAATTAATGGTAGGTAAACTCAAGAAACTCAATCAGAGTACGCAGCATATATTGAAGTTAGCTGCCTGTATTGGAAGTCGATTTGATTTAGAAACACTCTCTTTTGTAAATCAAAAATCTCAACAAGCCACAGCATTTGAGCTTTGGGAAGCCCTACAAGTTGGTCTAGTTACACCGCTGAGCGATTCTTATAAAATTCCTCTAACTTTAGACCAAAAAAGTACTGACAATTCGATTGTATCATCTGATGCGATCGCGTATGAGTTTTTGCATGACAGGGTACAGCAAGCAGCATACTCGCTTATTTCGGACGATCAAAAACAAGAAGTCCATTTAAAGATAGGTCAATTGCTGCTAGAGAATACAAGTTTAGAAGAACAAGAAAACAAAATATTTGATATTGTTAATCATTTAAATATTGGTGCTAATTTAATTTGCCAGCAGTCTAATAGAAATAAATTAGCCGAATTAAACTTGATAGCTGGTCGGAAAGCTAAGGCAGCAACGGCATATAAATCTGCGATCGCCTACTTAAATTTTGGTTTAAAAATATTGGAATCAAATACTTGGAAAACTCAATACAACTTGACCCTCGCACTTTATCAAGAAGCCGCAGAGATAGAATATATTACTACTAACTTTCAGCAAGCAGTGCAGCTTTGTGACATTGCTTTAAATCAAGGGAAAACAATTCTTGATAAAATTCCTCTCTATAACTTAAAAATCAAAATTAATATTGCTAAAAATGAAGTTCAAAAAGCTTTAGACACTGGATTAAAGGTTTTATCACTCCTCAGTATTTCTCTACATCAAGCTCCTCAACAAACACTTGTTATTGAGGATTTAATTAAACTACCAGAGATGAAAGATGTTTATAAAATTGCAGCAATGCAAATTTTAATAACGATACAACCTCCTTCAAGTTTTGGAGATACTTTATTATCGCTGCCCATCATATATACAATGTTGGAACTTTGTATTCGCTATGGAAATTCTCCTTGCTCAGCATATGTTTATGCCATGTATAGTGTTATATTATGTGCGCGATCGCTCAATATAGATACTGCATATCAATTTGGTCAACTGGCGCTACAAGTATTAGATAAATTTCAGGCGAAAGCCTTTAAATGTAAGGCGATTGTAGCATTATGCCTCAATGTCATTCATAGAAAAGAGCATACTAAAAATACTTTAGAAGTATTGCGCCAGGCTGTTCAAAATGGGCTAGAAGTAGGTGATGTAGAATTTGCCTGTCATGCAGCTATGTACTATTGCCAACATTTATTTTTTGCTGGTGAGACATTACAATCTGTTGTTCGGAAACACTCTGAATATATTGATTTGATTATTAAATATGACCAAAAACACCAACTTTATCTAGCGCAAATAGATAAACAACTTGTAATAAATTTAATAGAAGAATCAAGTCATAAAGACTCTTTAATTGGTAAGAGTTTTAATGAATTGAAAATGCTTCCGTTTTTTAAAAAAACAAGTAACATTATTGCTATATTTTTTATTTATTTTGCCAAAATTCTACTCGCATATCTATTTAAAAAATATCAGAAGTCTATAGAAAATGCTAGAGAAGCAGAAAAATATATAGGGCATACTTTGACAATGATCGTTTTCATTGAATATAAGTTTTATTATTCTCTAGCACTACTAGCTCATTATTCTTTTGTTAATGTTAGAGAGCAAAAAAAATATCTAGGCATTGTTGTAGACAATCAGGAAAAGATAGAACACTGGGCACACTATGCGCCAATGAATTATCAGCATAAGTACGATTTAATAGTAGCGGAGAAAGCTCGCGTTATAGAGGAAACTTTGACTGCAATGGAGTACTACGATCGCGCTATAGCTAGTGCTAAAGAACAAGGATACATTCAAGTAGAGGCAATTGCCTGCGAACGAGCAGCAGAGTTTTACCTTTCATTGGGAAGAAAGAAAATCGCTCGTATGTATATGATCGATGCATACTATAACTACTTTCGCTGGGGAGCGATCGCTAAAGTTAGAGATTTAGAAACAAACTATCCTGAATTCTTTTCTCATCGGACTATGAATCAAACAGGAGATGAATCTAGTAGCATCATTTCTCTAACTACCGATAAGATACAAGCGTTAGACTTAGCAACCGTAACGAAAGCATCACAAGCTCTAGCGACTGAAACTAACTTAACTAACTTACTAGAACAATTAATAAGAATATTGATTGAAAACGCCGGAGCAAAAACTGGCTTTCTCATATTAGCAAAGAATGAGCAACTCTTTATAGAAGCTTCCAGCTCAGTCGAGCAAAATAATGTATCTGTCATGCAATCTACTTCTATAGAGACGAATCCAGATATATCAGTAGCTATTATTAATTATGTAAATAGGACAAGAGAAACTGTTGTTTTAAACAATGCACTTTTTGAAGGTAGATTTACTAACGATCCATACATTATAAAAAACCAATCAAAGTCTATACTATGTACGCCAATTATTAACCAAGGAAGACTTGTAGGCATCGTTTTTCTAGAAAATAACCTGGCAATAGGAGCTTTTACACCCAAGAGACTAGAAATTCTCAAACTACTATCGGCTCAAGCAGCTATTTCTATTGAAAATACATTACTGAGGAATGCAGAACAAAACTCAGCTTATGAGTACCACGTAGGAGGCAGTTTGCCGCTAGGAACGCCCACTTACATAGTACGTCAAGCAGATCGCGAACTCTATAAAGCTTTGAAATCTGGCAGGTTTTGTCATATCCTCAATTCACGACAGATGGGAAAGTCTAGTTTGCGGGTGCAAATCATGCAACAACTTCAAACCGAAGGTTTTGCCTGTGCTACTGTTGATATTTCAGAAATTGGGCATCGGCAGATTACTTTGGAACAGTGGTATGCAGGCTTTATTTATGTATTAGTGAATAGCTTTAATCTTACAGATAAATTTAATATACGTACTTGGTGGCATGAGCATGAATTTTTGTCTCCAGTACAACGTTTAGGAGAGTTTATTACAAAAGTATTACTAGAACAAATTTCCCAGAATATTGTAGTTTTTGTAGATGAGATTGACAGTATTTTAAGTCTTAAAATTGAACTTGATGATTTTTTCCTTCTTATACGTAATTGCTATAATAAACGGGCTGACCATGTCAAGTTTAGAAGACTTAGCTTTGTTTTGCTGGGAGTTGCTACTCCTGGTCAATTTATTCAAGACAAAAGCCGTACACCCTTTAATATTGGTCAGGCAATTCAACTGAAAGGTTTTCAGTTACATGAAGCCCAACCTTTACTACAAGGTTTGATAGGAAAAGTTAGCAATCCCCAAGCTGTACTCAAAGAAGTTTTATTTTGGACTAACGGTCAGCCTTTTCTCACACAAAAGCTTTGTAAGCTAATCTGCGCTTCTTCATCTCCCGTTCCTACCAACCATGAAGCAGAATGGGTAGAAAACTTGGTACGCCAGCAAGTGATTGAGAATTGGGAACTGCAGGATGAACCAGAGCATTTAAAAACAATTCGCGATCGGCTTTGTCGGCATACGGAGCATAATCGCATTTGGCATAGTAAACAGCATGCTCTGTTACTCATGTATCAGCAAATTTTAGAGCAAGGAAAGAGTGTTGCAGTTGATACTCCGGAACAAACAGAGTTACTTTTGTCTGGTTTGGTAGTTAAGCAGCACGGATATCTCGAAGTCTCTAATCAGATTTATAAATTAATTTTTGATTGCAGTTGGGTTGAGCGAATGCTAGTTCAATATTGTTGAATAAATCAACGCTCGTATGTTTTAAATAGTGTTACAAAAATAGGTTGGTGTGGATTCAGCCTCACACTTACTTGCTAGATTTTAACTAACCACAATTTGTCCTACTTTTTCCTACCTATATTGACACTTTAATTGCGAGGCAGAATTTAGCTTGAAAAAGTAGAAGAAAGTAGCTTTTCTCGATTGTTTGTAGAGATGTGCAGTGAGATAAGACATTAGTCGAGCAGAGCCTAACGAAGCTCTAGGATGCTATCACATCAAAATGTGAAAAGCGATCGCTCTCGACAAGGCAACTTGATACTTCTCAGGCATCGTGTGAGATGAGGCATAATTCAAAACCAGGGTTTTCTACCACAAATCTAGTAAAAGCATTTCTACACTGAGTGTATTACAGGAAAATTTGCAACTGCGATCGCTAGATCTAGATGATGTCAGCCAAGAATCGACTGATGAAATAACATCGCTTGTAAGTCAACACCCAGTAGCAACAAGGAGCACAACAACCATGACAGTGACAACGATTAAATTAGCGAGGCTCAATGGTAGAAACGGCTTGTTGCTGATGCCCTACGCGTGCCGTGGATTCCAGTGCTGACGAGTCCTCGCATTCTCACGTTCAAGTGGCATGATTGGTGCTCGTCGTTAAAGTAACATCCTTACTATATTCCGCCTCTAGTGAGTGCCTATCCTCGCTTTCCGCGTCGCCGCAGTGCGATCGCATATTGGAAAAATTGCTGGCAACAGGAACCGTGGCTGGCGTTATGTCAAATGGTATCTCAACGCTCCTTGTGGGCAACTCAGTTACTGCGTATTACTCAAATTGCTTGTCCTTCCCTCAGCCATGTTAGTCTAGTCGAGCAGTTAACAGATCAATTAGAAAACCGCTTAGAGCAGCTAAAAAGCGATTGGTCTGCATAATAGGCACAACTCATGCTATTTCTATGAAATTACTGTAGTGAGTGAGTCAACTTCCATCGGAGAACCGTCAGGAGATTCAATTGCAAACCCAGCATCGCGAATCATTTTTAAATCGCTGTGTGTTGCTTGTCCAGGAGTTGTCAAATAATCACCAATAAAGATTGAGTTTGCTGGATAAAGTCCTAAAGGTTGCAGCGATCGCAAATGAACTTCTCTACCGCCAGCGATTCTAATTTCCTGTGTAGGAAGCACAAAGCGAAATAAGCATAACACTCGCAGACAATAGCGCGGGTTCAAGTCTTTGATCTTCTCAAACGGCGTTCCTGGAATTGGAATCAAAAAATTCACCGGAACACTAGTGACATTCAATTTCCGCAGCGAGAATGCTAAGTCGATGACATCATCATCCGACTCGCCCATGCCAATAATTCCACCAGAACAGGTTGTGATTCCTGCGGCTTTGACATTTTCTATCGTAGCAGTTCGGTCATTAAACGTATGTGTTGTGCAAATTTGCGAGTGATAATCATCCGAAGTATTCAAATTATGATTGACGCGATCTACCCCGACTTCTGCCAAACGCTGCGTTTGCTCTTGACTCAACAACCCAAGACACGCACAAATTTTTAAATCATAGTTTGCTTTAACCGCTTGTACAGCGTCCAGAACCTGCGTAAACACTCGCTCACTGGGAGAACGCCCCGAAATAACCATACAAAAAGTTCCAGCTTGCAATTTCTTTGCCTGTGCAGCAGCGTCTAGAATTTTTTCTTTAGCTAAGAGGGGATATTTCTCAATTTCAGCAGTAGAAATCTTCGATTGCGAACAATAGTGACAATCTTCTGGACAAAGCCCACTTTGAGCGTTAAGGAGAAAATGCAACCGGACGCGATTTTCCCAGTAATGATAGCGCACGCGATAGGCAGCAGCAAGTTGCTCAAGCAGTACACTGTCAGGAGCATTTAGTACCGCACGGGCTGCTTCACGCGTTAGTATTTCTCCAGCCAAAGCACAATTGGCAAGTTCGTTCCAGTTAAGAGCAGAAGATTTCAACATAAGAAGAGGTCAGAGGTCGGAGGTCAGAGGTCAGAAATTAGGGTTAAATCAGGGGTAAGGCACTACCTTACCCGTCACTGGAGCAATAATTCTGATTGACCATTGCTATATGATAGTATCAAGCACGCGGCGGATTGCTTGATAAATTGATTCGAGTTGATTTGAGGTAACGCAATAAGGTGGCATTAAGTAAAGCGTATTACCCAGAGGACGTAAGAGAAATCCTTCCGCTAGAAACCTTTGTTTGAAAATTGGTGCGATCGCATTAAAATATCCACTTTGACTATCTGTAACAATATCCATCGCGGCGATCATTCCGCAAGTACGTATTTTCTCTATTTTAGGATGCTCTTTCAACCATTTTTCTAGATAGTGGCGATGCTGCTGTTCTAGATTGCGAAAATTAGGATTTGTTTCGAGTAGTTCTAAAGACGCAACGCCTGTAGCACACGCTAAAGGATTTCCTGTGTAGGAATGACCGTGGAAAAAGGTTTTACCGATATCATCACTGTAAAAGGCACGATAAACATCTTCTGAAGCAACGGTTACAGCTAAAGGTAAGCAGCCGCCAGATAGACCTTTTGATAAACAAATAATATCCGGTGCGGTTTCTGCTTTTAAGCAAGCAAACAATTCTCCAGTACGTCCAAAGCCCGTTATTACCTAATCATAAATTACAAGTACGCCAAAAGACTGTGCTAGGTTTCCCAATGCTTGTAAAAATTGCGGGCGACATACTCGCATTCCCCCTGCACCTTGTACAAGTGGCTCGATAAAAATACCTGCGTAGCGCGTGGGATTTTGCTGGAGAAGCCGCGTCAGTATATCTAGAGTATGTGCTTCACGGATTTCTACATCGCCATCATCATCAAACGTAACAGGAAAAAGCACAAGCTCTGTCGAGAACATCAAGCGTCGAAAAGGCTGCTCCCACGGAGAACTACCTGTGATCGACATTGCTCCTACAGTATCGCCGTGATACCCACCTTCAAAGCTAATAAACGTAGTGCGTTCAGTCTCTCCTTGGTTGAACCAATATTGGCAAGTCATTTTCAGCGTACTTCCATCGCTGTTGAACCGTTATCTGAAAAAAATACTCTTGTGAGCGATTTTGGTAGATGCTTCAGCAATTTCCTGGCTAACTGTTCGGCTGGTTCGTGAGTAAAACCTGTAAAAATGACGTGTTCCAATGCTTGGGCTTGTTTGTAAAGTGCTTCAGCAAGTACAGGATGTCCATGAATTGTTACCCACCAACTAGAAATACAATCCACAATTTGGCGTTTGTCTTCCAATTCGAGCATCACTCCTTTCCCCTTGACTACTTTTAAAGGCATTGGCGCGGTTTTCATTTGGGTAAATGGTTGCCAAATCGGAGAATCATAAATTTCTTCGATGCTGCTCATAAAAAAAATCAAGTTCTTGAGTAAAAAAAAAGCTATGAATAATCCCGAAAAACAAGCAAATAAAACATAATTAAGTCTTTCTAGCCACTAATCACTCTTCCCTAGCCACTCAATTCTGACTTGACTGCTGAGGTTAGTTAAGCGAAACTGACAATAATTGATGTAATGCTTCATCTACTGCTAAATTTTGTTAATTTTTTATTCTCTATAATTCGATAGATGAAACATTATTTAGCAATAGTGATAGTGAGGAGAGTACGTAGTAGGCATAAACGCTTACAAATAGCAACAAGCAGCCGATACAGTGTAGCTGCAAAATTATAAATAAAGCTATGGTGATTAGCTAGAAGTATGGAAACGCTAGAGTTTGTGATTTATCCTGATGGTCGCGTCCAGGAAACAGTCTCCGGTATAGTAGGAGCAACTTGTACCGAAGTTACAGCGGCAATCGAAGCAGAACTGGGGCAAGTCGTCAGTCACCAGCCAAGCTCAGAATTTTATAATGCAGTACAACACCAGTTTACAGTTGCAACGACACAAGCTAGTTTTAGCGAGTGGTAATTTTACTAACTAGTCCAGCTTGATTCAATTCACAACTAATACAATGTCACACTTTAGCCAAATCAAAACACAAATCCGTAATCTTTCATCTTTACAAGCTGCTCTCACTGATTTAGGCATCAGTTGGAAATCTGGTTCTAGAGCAGTAAGAGGATATCGCGGTCAAACTCGTAATGCCGAAATCACCATCGAGCAGGAAAATGGTTACGATGTCGGCTTTAGTTGGAACGGTAAAGAATACGAACTCGTTGCTGATTTGCAGTATTGGCAGCAAGATTTGTCAGTTGAAGGTTTCCTGAAGAAAATCACCCAGCGTTATGCTTACCACACAGTGTTAAGTGAAACCTCGCGCTTAGGATTCCAAGTAGCAGAACAGCAACAAAATAAAGACGGATCAATTCGACTATTAGTACAGCGCTGGAGTGCGTAATGTCTGATTTTATGCCGCCGATCGAGCAGACAGCACAATCTGGAGCAATGCGATCGCAGCTTGAACCTGAGTTAGGTGGGATCTTTCGCGATGCACCCGAACGTTCTGGTTTAGAACCTGAGTTAGGCGGTGTAGTGCGACAGAAAGGTGTCTACGTTGATGAAGTCACTTGTATTGGTTGCAAGCATTGTGCCCACGTTGCCCGCAATACTTTCTATATCGAACCAGATTATGGTCGTTCGCGTGTAGTCTGTCAAGATGGAGATTCCGAAGAGTTAATCCAGGAAGCAATTGATACTTGTCCAGTCGATTGTATTCATTGGGTTGATTACACAGAACTCAAAAAACTTGAGGAAGAACGGCAATACCAGGTGATTCCTATTGCAGGTTATCCAGTAGAAGAAGCTGTTGTTGCTGCTCATCGACGACGCAAAAAACGCCAGGCACAGAAGAAGGCTCGCTATTAATTGGAAGAAGAGTTTTATCCTTACAAAAGGCTGTTACGACAGCCTTTTTTGGCTTTATAGAGGGTAGGTAATGATTGACAGTCGAACGTGCGATCGCGGTGCTAAAGTTTTAAACTAAATCATCATATGGTAGGAAAATCAGTGTCGCGCTTGAGCAATTGCGGCTGCTAATATGGGATTATGAGCAGTGAATTTCACCTCTGTTTGTAATTCACGATTGATGATGAAGGCGATCGCGCTACGAATCGAGTGGACTTCGCACCCCTTTTCCACCCCGATTCAGCACATGCGTGTAAATCATCGTTGTCTTCACATCCTTGTGTCCTAACAGTTCTTGCACCGTGCGAATGTCGTACCCCGCCTCCAGCAAATGCGTGGCAAAACTATGACGAAAAGTGTGACACCCGACTCGCTTTTGAATTCTTGCTGCAAACACTGCTTGCTTGAGGGCTTTTTGCACTCCGCTTTCATGCAGGTGGTAGCGATTGATTTGCTCGGTTCGAGGGTCATGGCAACGACGGTTGGATGGAAACACAAATTGCCACACCCACGATCGTTCTGCATTCGGATACTTCCGAGCCAGTGCATATGGTAAATGCACGGCTCCATAGCCCTGCGCTAAATCTTGCTGATGCAATCGGCGGACTCGTTGCAGAGGCTCATTTAGCAGGTCATTTAGACTGGTAGGCAGCATCGTGACTCGACTCTCGATCCCTTTCGGTGTGCGAACGATGATCTGCTGTTGAGCAAAATCGAGGTCTTTGATCCGAATGTTTAGTCCTTCATTCAGTCGCACACCGCTACCATAAAGAACTTGCACCACCAGTTGATACACACCACTGAGATTGCCAATCACGCCTCTAACTTCATCTTTTGTCAGGACGGTAGGCAAGTAGCGCGGTTGCTTGGCTCGAACAGCATCGATCGACGCATCGAGTTCTTGCCGCAACACTTCGCGGTACAGAAATAAAATCGCACTCAAGGCTTGGTTCTGAGTTGAAGCTGCGACCTGCTCTTGTACGGCAAGATGTGTTAAAAATGCTTCAATTTCTGCACTTCCCATGTCTTTGGGCTAAGTTGCCTGGTGCGGACTTAGGCAGAAAGATTCGGGCAAAGCGCCTCAAACTGGGATTTTAGGCAGAAACTTTCAGTCCAAATATATAGTTGGGCGCGCGACTCGAAGTCGTTCGGGGGAGTTGGAGGACACCAAAACGTTCTCCCTGCCAGTGTTCAGGCAGATGTCCGCCTCGGAATGTTCAACCAGCAATGGGAGGGCAGTATCAGCAGATGAGGTCAATTGCCTAATTGTACAAATAGCCAAACTTTGTACAAGGGCTAGGGCAAGATTGCTACGGATAATGCAAATGAATCCTTGATGAGGCTTCGTTAATTTAAGTGCTTGAAAATGGCTGATACGAGCATATTGGGGCAACTGAGGGTCGGTAGCGTCTAAGTATCGACTGCGAACACCTCGCCCCCGGAATAGAGAGGAGTCCTAAGGCAATCGCATCTCCACCCTGTGCGGAACGAGAAAACTCCGATAGAGTCCTGGGAATGCCGTCATTGTCAGGTAAGCGATGGGCAACCAAAGCTGAACCCTCTAGCGGACACAGGATGTCTCAAGAAGCGAAGGCTGCCAACCGAAAGGTAACCGAAAATCATAACGGGGCAGATAGGGCGAATGCCTAACCTGAAAGGGTGCAGACGTGGGACAGGTGATGGATTGAGTGCAAGTGAGATGAAACTTAACTGGCGGGAAAAGTTAGGTGCAAGCTTCGGTTTGCAAACGTAACCGTCAGGACAATCTGCAAGGGTTGTTAAGCATCGGAGACACTGAATCTCAAGACATTGCTTGAGCCGTGTACTTGGAAACTTGTATGCACGGTTCTGAGGGGAGGGAGCGGGATATATCTAAAACTCGCTCCTTTACCCGACTGCTTATCGTTGTCTGTAGGACAGTTCCGAAATCGCTTCGGTTGAGTGCTAAAAGGTATCGAATGAATCTTCCTTCAGTGCCAAAACGTATTGACAATGTAAATACACATTGCCTACAGTGTGAGATATGGATGTGTATTTCGTGCTCAACGGCGTTACCTTCGTTTGGAATGACGAGAAAGCCAGGATTAACCCGATAAACCATGATGGTGTCACGTTTCAGCAAGCCACTGAAGCCTTCTTCGATCCACTACTTGTAGTGGTTGATGCTAGTCTCAATGATGAGGCGCGAGATGCTGTCATTGGTTTAGATCGGCGCTGGAATCTCTTGTACGTCGTTTACATTGAGCGTGAAAACGACATTATTCGGATCATTTCGGCTCGTAAAGCGACACGCAAGGAACGAGAAGACTATGAAGGTTGAAGCATTAAAAAAGCGACTGGACAAGAACCGTCCCATGACCACGATCACGATTCGCATGCCCGAAGATGTGATTGAGGATTTGAAGCGGGTTGCACCATTGCTTGGTTTTTCAGGGTATCAACCTCTGGTGCGTGCTTACATTGGGCAAGGGCTTCGCACTGACTTAGAACGGTTAGAGGGGGATACGGTGTTTGCATTGATTGCTAGTTTAAAGCGTCATGGTGTGAGTGATGACGTGATTCAGGAGGCGCTGGGTGAAGTCGCTCAACGTTAGCCCAAGTCTTCGGTTGCAGCCAGCAGCCCAACACCACGCTGCAACGGACGGAATGAAGATCTTGGTGATGATGCAAAAGTTGTCTACCGCCGTTGAGCTTCACCGTTACTGAGCGTTTTCACGAGGATCTCGCGTGACTTGCGGCGCTTCACGATCTTCCAAAAAGGTTTGAACTTTGCCGTCAGGCGTCAAAACAACTCGAATCCTAGCAACTTTACCATCGCTGATAGGAGACACAAAAGGTTCGCCAATCAAAGGCATTCCAGTGCGATCAATTTGGTCTCTCGCAGCTTGGTTTAAAGGTTCAATGCGTTGAATTGTTCCATCAACGTCTAAGACCAAACTATATTCTAAGGTTTGTCTAACAGCGGCTGTCGGTTCCCAGCGGCGCTGAAAGAATTGTCTAGCCTCTCCTACTTGGCTAATGTTGTCTAGTGGCGCAGGTTCACTGGGTGCTGGAGGAGCACTAGGCGATCGCACTGCGGCAGTAGTAGTATTATTCGCAGCTTGTTGTTGTGGCGGTGCTGGTGTTGGGCTAGCTGACTGTGCTGGGGCTGTAGGTTGAGCTTGAATGGTTGCTTGAGAACGAGGATTAGGAGTGTTGAGTTGCGCCAAAGGACTCGGTACTGCGATCGCGGGAGCATTTGAGGACTCTGTTGGCGGTGACGCTGTTTGCTGCTGCGAACCTGGTTGTGGTGCTGTTGCTCCAGGAACAGTAGGAGTGGGTGGGACAGCGTTCGGTACGGGAATCGCAGGTAGTGGAGTAGCAGGCACTGGTACAGGAGAACTTACAGGCGGGGGAGGTGGCAATGTATCTATTGATGATAAGGGTGGTAGCGGTGAAGGTTGAACCGCTACTTGCTGCGGATCTTCAGGGATTTGATTACTGGTTATTTGCTGTTGAGCAGGACGATTTAGCTGCTGTAGTACAGCAAATAGACCGACAGCAAGTGTTAATCCTGCGGCAATTGTAGCCCATGCAGGGGGAGTGGTACTCACTCTAGAACGGCGGTTGAGACTTGGTAAAGCAACGATATCAGCTTCGTATTCATCTAAAGCAGTTGCTAAATCAAATAACTGCAGTACGCTCAACTGCACTATAGATCCTGTTACAGGAGTTGCTAGAGAACCTAAACTCAATGTGTGAGACAACCCTGTGCTGGGTTTGAGAAAAATTTGTTGTAAGCCAGAAGGCGATGAATCAAGAGAATTTGCTGGTGAAATCACTATTTGAGAATCAGCAACAGTCGTAGAGTCTGTTGCAGTAGTTGTTGGAGTTAGCTGTGCCGTAAATTGTGCTGGAGATTGATTAAGTAGATCTTGCACATAAGTTGTCACAGCCTGCTGTAAAGCTTCAAGTTGTTCGCGATCGCCGGTAAGATGAATGCGTTGTTCTGGTAGCCGTGGATCGTCAAGATGCAGGTGGAATTGTAACTGTGTGGCTACTGTACGCCCAGCCCAGCGTGATAATGGCGAGCGAGGAGCCACAATTTCTAATGTACAAGTGGGCGGAGTATACCTACGGAGAACCTGGGAATTTGACAAAGACATAGGTGAGAATTTGAGCAGAGGTCAGGGGTCAGGGGTCAGAGGTCAGGGGGAGACAACTAAGGTGATACTCTATTGACTAATCACTCGCTCCACTCTCCGAGAAGAAACTCGCCCCTCAGCTATTATTTTGAGCGGTCTAGAAGTGCTAACCAGAGGCGGCGATGACCGCCAGGAGAACTATAGAATAACAAATCAATTAAGAGTTTAAGAGCTAACTGAGTCAGAACATCGGTGGAGACGTTTTCATCTTCCTCCATGCGTTCCTGGTAGGTATTACTGAAAGCATCAATGTAATCTCCTAAAAGAGCGGCTTTGTAAGGAGCTTCATTGTTTTGTGTGACTTGTTCGAGCAAAGCAACAGCACGGCGAATAACTTCTTGGTGTTGTTTTGCAAGGTAGCAGCTGATCAACACAAGCGATCGCGCTTCTTCAACGTCGAGCTTTTTCCGTCCTCCTTCACCTTTGCGTAGCGGATTTGATTGGCGCAGTCGCCATAATGCCACGCGGTCTGGGATTTTGGACTCTAAATTAAGTTGGGCTGCAGCTTGGAGCATTGCTTCTGAACCAATCCCTGCCAAAGCTTCCAGCGCCAATAATACCAAGTCCAGTTGAGCTTTGATGTTGTCTAATTGGGCTGGGTTGGGCTGGATTTTAGTAAGCTCTTCCCATCTTGAAGTTGGAGTTGGCAACTGTGCGCTAGAGTGCATAACCTTAAGCATAGGAGGTAATACTAGAATGGGCATTTGTTGTTACCCATTTTGAAACCAGACTTGTCTAAATTGACGTTGGTTTCTAATTAGCTACCAGCTTATCCTGTTTGGTTCAAAAGTAAAATTACCCACTACGAAAAAAGCAGGGGAGCCAGTGTCGTGCGGAGGTGTCCTCCGTTGAGACAACTGGCGTGAGCAGAGGAAACAGAGTGACAAAATCAGGCTTGCGCAGAAGCACTAAGTTGTTGGAACTGGTCAGGCGGCAATAGAGTGGCAACGAACACTGCATGATTCGTAGCATGGGGTTAATTAATTGCTTAAACCTCAACACCAGCACTGGAGATTTTTGGGTCATGGACTACCAATAGTACAATCCGAACAGTGATGGCAATAACAAGCTTGACCATCTTGAGCAGATGCTACACAATGCTTGATCTTCACCCAGCAATTGCCGTTGAGATGCGGCTCAGAAGTTGATGGTGCACATTGAGCAGTGTTATTAGGAAGTCAAATAAACGACGGGTATTAAAGCGTATCAGTGTCGCCAGTCAAGATTCAGCTTGCTCGTTGGGACACGCCTTAAGCAGAGCGCTTCTACTGCTACTTTCGCGCAAACGTGCCATTATCAAAACTATATATTAACCAGTCGAAAAATATTTCTCCAGTTGAGCATTCTCGCCATCGTAGTCATTCAATTTTCTGGTCAAATTTAGTTGTATGGCTTGATTGCTTGTTGCCATCAGCCTCAGGAACCCTCTGTGCGTTTAGATGACTTTTTCCTCCCTGCTCCTTAACCTGAACTGAGGTTAAAGCTAATACTTAAATCTCAGAAGTAACTTTCAATATGTTGTCGAATAACTGAACGGACTAGATCAACACGTTCCTGAGTAAAATCTTGCCAATCAAGTCGCTTTGAGACTGCTGCACGAGCAGTGCGAAACACAAGAATTTGCCCAACGAGTGCAAATGCCCGAACTGCATATTCTGGATCGTTGGCTGTTTTGTCGGTTAGCTGAGCAATTAAAATGGTGCAGGGGCGTAGAATTCGCTGCAGAAAGTTTTCGTAGAGGATATCAAATGCAGACGAAGGATCGAGAAATTCCCGCATAATGAAGCGGTTGTAATGATCTTTACCGTCAGAAGCAATAACAGTAATCGCAAGTGTATCCAATAGCTCTTGCAATAGATCGAGGGCTTCCTCATGCGAAAGCTGGGTATCTTGAAGCAATACCTCAACTCATATCTTGCACCTGGAAATTTGAATGTCAATTCCTTGACTAAATGCCAAATCTCTCAGGCGTTCAATGTCTAGTAAAAGAAGTAACAGCACCAATTGTGGAAATATAGTTTGGAGTGCGATTT
>NZ_JADEWN010000094.1 GCF_015207655.1 Gloeocapsopsis crepidinum LEGE 06123
CCCCAACTACTGCATTCAGGGTTGATCTTCTCATTGCCACTGCACTCGATTTAATTAATCCCGTGCATTTGAAAAACTGGTTTACTCACTGTTGCTACTGTGCCTCATAAAACTGCAATAGGCTGTAAGTAATAACTTAGGCGTAACTGTAGAATGCTTTATGTGGAACTGCCACAAGCACAAGCAGAGTTGGCACAATTGCTAGGTCAAGTTTTATCTGGAGAAGAAGTTATTATTTCTCAAGCTGGTACTCCGATTGCGCGAATAGTACCAATTGTTAAGCCATCACCGCGAATTCCAGGCTTGGATCGCGATCAGGTCGTCATCGCTTCTGATTTTGATGATCCCTTACCAGAAGATATTCTTAATGACTTTCTTTGCGCTGTAGATCAGGTAGAATGAGAGCAATACTCGATACGCATACGTTTCTTTGGTGGGTTACAGATGATTCTAGGCTTTCCTCGCAGGTGCGGAGTTTAATCATCGAACCTAGTAATGTATTTTATTTGAGTGCTGCGAGTGCATAGGAAATTGTCATCACAGATAATCGCTGCTCATCTCTCCATTTAGCTAGCTTAGATAGATAGGAGAAAAACTGAGGAAAATACTGACTTTGCTAAAATATTTTATACAACACTGGTTTTTCTATTCTTGCAAAACTCTATATTGCTGTGTAGGTAAGGGTTGTAACTCTATGTATCAAAACTCCAGATATAAAGTTAAAAAATTTTCTGGGGGGTGATATGTATTTGGTTAGAAGTGGGCAAGTTATATCTAGAGGTTAAAAGTTAAATATATACCGAAAGGAAGAACTCACCATGAAAACCGAACTAAAAGTAAAGTTTCTACAACACTTGACCGGAAAGAAAAAAGAAGAAGGTTTTACATTAATTGAATTACTTGTAGTCATCATCATTATTGGTATTCTATCTGCTATCGCTCTACCTTCTTTCCTCAACCAATCTGCTAAAGCCCGTGCATCTGAAGCAAGAACAAATGTAGGTGCAATGAATAGAGCGCAGCAAGCTTATTATCTTGAGAATCAGAAATTTGCCGAAGATGAATCTGGTGATGATGCAGAAACTGCAATTGAAAAACTAAGTGTTGGGATCAAAGACTCTGTAAATTATGCTTACACAGCAACTAGCACTGATCCTGCAGAAGATGTGATAAACCAGGCAGCGGCACTCAATAAAGATCTTAAAGGTCACATTGGTGGTGTATTTAGTGTTGAGGGACAAACCCCATCAGTTTTATGTCAAGCTAACGATGCTGGTCTTACAACAGAAGTTGAAATGGCTTCACCAGCAATTGAGGAGGGAGAAGCTACATGTCAAGGTGAAACAACTCCAGTTGGAGGTTAAGCTTCGGACTTAGTTAAGTTAATGTATTGAAGTTCTATAAAAGGAGGGTAGTTTTTTATCTACCCTCCTCTTTTGATATTGGTTACAAGTGTGTCTTGCATATCCATCATACAAATAGTCAGAAATGAAGATAAAGTTTTTACAATTTTCAAAAAAACTAATAAAAACAGTAATACAGGTTTTACGCTAATTGAATTACTCGTTATAATCATTATTATTGGCATTCTCTCCGCAATTGCGATGCCTTCTTTTCTTGGTCAAACTACAAAAGCACGACAATCAGAAGCCAAAACTAATGTTGGTGCAATGAATCGCGCTCAGCAGACATACTATTTTGAAAATCAAACGTTTGTAGAAGATACTAATGATACTAATGCTATTGGGAAATTAGGCATTGGTGTAGAAGATAGTGTTAACTATATTTACTCAGCAACAGCAATTAACAATATTCAAAGAGGAGTTGCTAATAAAGCAAAAGCAAATAATTCTGAGCTTAAAGGTTATGCTGGTGGTGTATTTACAGCGTCAGAACTTAGTCAAGCAATTTTATGCGAGGCAAATAATCAAGGAATGGGAGTTGTAGCGAGTCCAACTGATGCAAATAATTGTGGTGGTGGGTCGAGTAAGATTAAATAATAGGTAATAGTTGTTATTTGTGTAGGATACTGTTGTTGAAGAATTGAAAGTATTTTACTCAAAGAACAGTGTGAATGTGGTTACACTTGAGGTAGTATTATGCACGATCGCTGTGGTTTTTGGAATAAGTATGATCGCTTGAAGTAATGTGTGATGTGCGATCGCCTGTGAGTAAGACTTTCTGATGAGTGCGATCATTCTTAGTGGGTACGGTGTGCGATCGCCTGTAGGTGATGTTTTTGTTATGGGTACGATCTTCTTTAGATAATGTGTGAAGTGCGATCGCCTGTAGGTGATGTTTTTCAAATGAAGTGCGATCACTTGAGGTATTGTGTGAAGATCGCCTGTAGGTGATATTTTTGTTGTAGGTGCGATCGCTTTTAGTGGTGCGCTTGGCATAATTGTATATTAGTTGACGAGTAGAGCGATCGCAGGATATGCCCCGATATTTTGTATGTAGCATTAAATGGAATTGACTATCTTAACGATTCAAGGCAATGAACAACAAAGTCAAAGTAGTTCTAGCACAATTACGACGCTACCTAGAAACACTCTATGCCTCATAGCTTGAGCGAGTAGTGCTCTATGGTTCTCAAGCACGAGGTGATGCTAAACCTGATTCTGATATTGATGTTTTGATTGTTCTCAAACAACCTTTCAACTATAGTGATGAAATCGAGCGATTGAGCTTTATTGTCAGTCCAATTTGTTTAGAGCATAATGTTGTCATTAGTTATGCTTTTGTCAATGTACAGCAATTGCAACAAGGCAACAACGCTTTCTTTCGCAATGTACAGCGAGAAGGTGTTTTTGTATGACTCCTGAACAACAGGGCTTGTTAGAAAAGGCAAGTCATAGCTTGCAAGCTGCCAAACTACTTAATGCACAACAACTAGCAGAATTTGCAGTATCGCGTGCCTACTATGCAACGTTTTATATTGCAGAAGCCTTACTAGAAGGTGAAGGTTTGACTTATTCCAAGCATTCAGCAGTAATTGCTGCTTTTGGTTAGCAGTTTGCTAAAACTGGGCGCGTTCCAGTAGAATTTCATCGCTATTTAATTGCCGCTGAACAAAGCCGAATTCGAGCGGATTATAATATTGAGCCAAATTTGACTCAAGCAGATGCTGCACAGATAATCGAACGTGCTCAAGCATTTCTGACATATGTTCAACAACTGAATTCATCGCCACCTAATTCATAATATGCGATCACCTGCAATTGATGTTTTTGTTGTAGATGCGATCTTCTTTAGGTATTGTGTGAAATGCAATCGCAGTCATTCAAGGTGATTCAGGGTATAGCTTCTGACCTTTAAATAAGGTACAAGTAGACGAGGAGTTGTTTTTTGAGAAGATGTATCAATATCCTTTTCGCTATTATTAATGCTGAGTTGAGAAAGGACATAAAATGACGAAGCTACTTGAACGAATCACTGTAAATCCTAAACAGTGTGGTGGTCGCCCTTGTATTCGTGGTATGAGAATTAGAGTATCAGATGTCTTGGATTTGTTTGCCGCAGGGCTTAGCGCCGAACAGATTTTAGAGGAACTACCTGATCTAGAAATGGAAGACTTGAGAGCAGCACTTGCATACGCTGCACGTAAACTGAATCACCCTGTGTTGAGTGCATGACAATTTGGATTGATGCACAATTATCGCCGGCGATCGCAACTTGGATTACAAACACGTTTGGAGTTTTAGCAGTAGCACTACGCGATCTTGGATTGAGAGATGCTGAAGATTGTGAAATCTTTGAGGCTGCAAAAGCTCAAAAAGCAATACTTATGACCAAAGATAGCGATTTTGTAGATTTGGTTTACCGACTAGGAACACCACCGCAAATCATTTGGTTAACGTGTGGAAATACATCAAATGCGCGGTTATGTGAGATTCTCAGTTTAACCTTACCAAAAGCCTTGGAGCTACTAGAGACTGGCGAAATGTTGGTAGAAATTAGCGCAAATTAACACAGCAATATTGTTGTTCATGCACATACAAGTTACTTGTTCTCTCAGGAGCGATCGCTCAAACTATGAGCAATGAACTTTCAAACAAAGTGCGATCGCCTATGGCAGTGTGCTACGCGCGATCGCGTTTATCTTTATGAGGATACTGGGTGCGATCGCTTCTATAGTAATAGTCAGTAGCAACCAAACAAAGCCAAATTGAAGTAAAATCCTGCCTAAGATTAACAGCAACGAAGTAAATAGAATGCTATCGCTGGGGGAATAGGTGATACATTTGAACCAGAAGGATTGCCTGTAGATTAGACAGCAATGAACAGCAGCCTAACTATAAATTCATTAAAGCTTTCGGATGCAGACTTTGAACGTATTGTCCGAGCTAATCCAGAGTGGAATTTTGAACAAACGGCAGCAGGAGATTTAGTTGTTGTACCACCGACAGGAGGAACCTCTGGAAACAAAAATAGCAACCTTAGCTACCAATTAGAGGCTTGGAATTTGGCTAGCGATGCAGGAAAAACTTTTGATTCCAACACCATGTTTGTTTTACCCAATAATGCTAAGCGAATGCCAGATGCTTCTTGGGTGAGGCAAGATCGCTGGGATGCTCTTACCCCGCAGCAGCAAGATGGCTACCCGCCTCTATGCCCTGACTTTGTAGTAGAACTACGTTCTCCAACCGATAGTTTTGAACAGTTGCAAGCCAAGATGCAAGAATATATAAAGAATGGGGCACGTTTGGGTTGGTTAATTAATCCGCAAGACCGCCAAGTTGAAATCTACCGTCAAGCACAGCCGGTAGAAGTTTTGCAAGCTCCTTCAACTTTATCTGGTGAAGATGTGTTGCCAGGATTTGTGTTAAATTTACAGCACATTTTTGCCTGAGTTTGGCTTTGTCAGTTCTGATGACTTTTATAAATACTTGAGGCAGTGCGATTGCATTTATAGTGCTGCGCTAGGCGCAATCGCTTTCGATGATATGCCAAGTGCAATCGTAAATAGTTCTATATTAAAGATTGCGATCGGTTTCTTTACAATCAGCCATGAGCAATCTTAATAATGCCACGCAGCTACACCTGATGAATCCGCTGACACGTTTTACCGATCGAGCATCAGATTATGCAAAATATCGCCCTAGTTACCCGCATGAGGCTATAGAAGTCATTCTGCAAGGATTATCATCACCAATTGTCGCAGCTGATATTGGTGCAGGAACGGGTATTTCCTCGCGATTATTAGCACAGCAAGGAGTCAAGGTTATTGCCATTGAACCTAATGCAGCAATGCGCCAAGCAGCAGAGTCTCATCAACTAGTAGAATTTCGGGATGGAACTGCAGAAGCAACTTGCTTACCTAATAACTCTGTTAACTTAGTCACTTGCTTTCAATCATTTCACTGGTTTAACCCTGAGACAACTTTAGAAGAATTCCATCGTATCTTGAAACCATTAGGACGCTTAGCACTCGTCTGGAACGAACGCGATCGCCAAGACGCATTTACTGCCGAATACATTCAATTGATAAGTGAAGTTTCCAATCATCACCCTATTGAATCATCACGCCTCAAATCAGTAGAACCATTATTTGCAACACCATATTTTGTTAATATTCAAAAACACGAGTTTGCCTACAAACAAGCCTTAGATTTATCTGGACTGATTGGTTGTGCTTCAAGTGT
This sequence comes from Gloeocapsopsis crepidinum LEGE 06123, assembly GCF_015207655.1. Classification (GTDB taxonomy): domain Bacteria; phylum Cyanobacteriota; class Cyanobacteriia; order Cyanobacteriales; family Chroococcidiopsidaceae; genus Gloeocapsopsis; species Gloeocapsopsis crepidinum. The sequence continues at coordinate 5,646 of NZ_JADEWN010000094.1, forward strand.
TTCCTATGTGTCACGAGAAGAATCAGCACAGCAGTATCTAATCACAAAGCTACAAGAGTTGTACAATCGCAGTTGTGACAAACAAGGCTTAATTTATATCGTCTACCGTACTAGTATCTATCTTGCAGAACCTCAAATTAACTAGTTTAAGAAAGGGTAATATTTTTTTCGTCTCTTACCAAAATTTCCATCAATGCTTTTAGAAGTTCATTTTGTTCTTTTTGAATTGCCTCTAATCTATGAGAAATTTCGGCAATTTGTTGAGATTTATCTTTAATGATTTGAGTATTTTGCGATAAAGTAAGTTGTTCGGGTATTGGATGGCGTGGTAATCTATTCAATACTATATTTGCTAAATTACCTAAGGTGTGAACAACAACAATAAATACTCCTTGAAGTAGCTTTAATGGGGTTTGTAATACAGCCGTTGCAATTTTATCAATCAGACGACCAATTGATTTAATTAAACTCCAAGCGATCGCAACAGCAAACAGCAAAACAATTAAGCTAATAACAGGGTGTTCAGTTGCCCAAATGAGAGTTTGCACTAAATGTAAAATTGCCGGATGATCTTGTAGCCAATTGCTTGTAGAAGATGAGATCGCTTTATTTGCTGCGCTTTGCGTAATCGCATTTTGAATGTCTATTTTTTCTGTTAATGTATCTTTTACTTGTTGCGTAGTTGTTTGTATGCGATCGGTAGCTCTAAATAAAATGTCTTTTACCTGGTCAATACTGTGATATACTTTTTGTTGTAACTCGCTGTTTACTGTTGTCATAGTAAAAGCACCTCATAAGTAAAAATATTAAAATCTGAGACTGGTAATAGGTAATGAGTAATTGAATGAACAATGTATTTAGCAATAACGAATGAGTTGTTACCAATTACCAGCTTTAAGTTATATTCTTACCTACTTTAAGTTTTTGAAATTGGACGCGCAGTCCATCTTGAGGGCGACTGGTAGGAAATCTAGTATCTTCTAAATTTTGATTGGGTAACAATTCCCATTGGTAGTTACGCAATAAATGTGCTGCAATAACTTTCATTTCCATTTTGGCAAACGCGATTCCGACGCAAATTCGCGGTCCACCACCAAAACCAATTAAACTGTAAGGACGCTGTTTGTGTTCTTGACATTGCGGACTAAAACGGTCAGGATTAAAATGCTGTGGTTGAGAATAAACTTCTGCTAGTTGGTGGGTAATTTTAATCGAATACGATACCATCCATCCTGCTGGTACATAATAACCACGAAACTCGAACGGCTTGACGACACCGCGAAATCCGCCTGCAACGGGAGGATGCAACCTTTCAACTTCAGCCAAAACTTGGTCGAGATAAGGCATTTTCCCCAATTGTTCTAGTGAAAATCCCTGCTGGGCTAACTCAAATTGCTCATTTCTTGCCCGTTGTAACACTTCTGGATGAAGTGCTAATTCTAAACACAGCCACGTCAGCATTGCAGTAGTTGTTTCATGACCAGCAAAAAGTAGTAGCATAGCTTGAGCGACAAGTTCGCGATCGCTCATTTGGCTTCCATCTTCATCACGCGCTTGCACGAGTAAACTTAGAGCATCTTTAGTGGGGTTTTGCTGGCGTTCTTTGACAACTTGAGCGAGGTGCTGCAAAATTTGATTGCGTGCGGCGATTGCTTTGCCTAATTTTGTTCCAGGTAAAGGTAGAGGATTAATTGTAAATAAACCATTTGTCAGTGTAGTAAATAGCTGACTCAACCGCGCTACTTCTGTACTCGTATTCGTTCCTAGTAATAGTTGACTTGCAATATCAAAAGTGAGTTGTTTAAACTCTTCATACCAAATAAATTCACATTGCTTTCGCCATTTTTGGAGATATTGTTGCGTAAGTGTCTCCATTGCACCAAAATAACTTTCTAGTGCAACACCGTGCATTGCTGGCATAATCAGACGGCGATTTCTGCGGTGTTCTTCACCATCTTGAACAAATAGTGATTCTCCTAATAGTAACTTAAAATTATCAGGCCACCCCTCCCGCCAAGAGAAATGATCCATATGGCTAGCAAGGACAAATTCTACAGCCTCTGAACCAATCATAAATACAGTAGGTCTACCAATAATCTGCGTTCTAAAAATAGGACCATACTGTTGATAGCGCTTTTCGACAAAATGCGGATCGAAGCGAAACGACAGTGATTCTCCGATTAGAGGTAAACCTGTTTGACCAGGAGGAAGGCGATAATGACTCATGAGTGCTTAATCTAATCCCAAATCAGTGACAGCACCAACGCTGCTAGATGATACTAATTTGGCATATTTTGCTAAAACACCTTTGGTGTAACGCGGTGGACGAGGTTGCCAATTTGCCCGACGCGATCGCAATTCTTCATCAGATACGTGCAGTTGTAATAAGCGTTGTGGTGCATCAATCGTAATTGTGTCACCTTCTTGCACTAATGCGATCGCACCTCCGACAGCTGCTTCTGGGGCAACGTGACCGACTACCATACCATAAGTACCACCGGAAAACCGTCCATCGGTAATTAATCCTACCGAGTCACCCAACCCAGCACCGATAATTGCACTCGTAGGCGCTAGCATTTCGCGCATTCCAGGACCACCTTTAGGACCTTCGTAGCGAATCACAATCACATCACCAGCAACGATTTTACCTGCTAAAATTGCGTCTAAGCAAGCTTCTTCTGATTCAAAGACTCGTGCTGGACCTGTAATAACAGGTTTTTTCACTCCTGTGATTTTCGCAACTGCACCTTCTGTGGCTAAATTGCCACGTAAAATTGCTAAGTGTCCTTGCTGATAGATAGGTTTATCCCACGGGTGAATGACAAATTGATCCGAACGTGGTTCGGCGGGAACATCGGCTAAAACTTCAGCAACAGTTTTCCCTGTTATTGTGAGTGCGTCGCCATGCAGTAAATCATGGACAAGTAGCATTTTCATCACTTGCGGAATCCCACCCGCGCGATGCAAATCTGTCGCTACAAATTGCCCGCTGGGTTTTAAATCACACAACACCGGAACGCGGGCGCGAATTGTTTCAAAGTCATCTAGTGTTAACTCTACTCCTGCTGTGTGGGCGATCGCGAGTAAATGTAACACGGCATTTGTCGAACCACCTACTGCCATAATGACTGATATGGCATTTTCAAAAGCGAGGCGCGTGAGAATTTGTCGGGGTAATAACTGGTTGCGAATGGCTTCTACTAAGACAAATGCAGATTTTTCGGTACTATCGGCTTTTTCTGCATCTTCCGCTGCCATTGTGGAAGAGTAGGGTAAACTCATTCCCATTGCTTCAAACGCAGAAGACATTGTATTAGCAGTATACATTCCCCCGCAGGAACCCGCACCAGGACACGCTTTGCGTTCAACTTCTAATAGTTCGTCGTACGGAATTTTGCCTGCGCTATATTGTCCGACAGCTTCAAATGCACTGACGACCGTTAAATCGCGTCCATTGTGATGACCAGGCTTAATCGTACCACCATACACAAAGATTGCCGGAATATTCATGCGGGCGATCGCAATCATTGCCCCTGGCATATTTTTATCACAACCACCGATTGCGAGGACACCATCCATACTTTGTCCAGTACAGGCGGTTTCAATCGAATCCGCAATCACTTCACGCGACACCAAGGAATATTTCATTCCCTCAGTTCCCATCGAGATACCATCGCTGATGGTGATTGTACCGAATATTTGCGGCATTGCTCCAGCGGCGCGTACTCCAGCTTCAGCGCGTTGTGCGAGTTGATTAATTCCCATATTGCAGGGAGTGATCGTGCTATAACTATTAGCAATTCCGACGATCGCTTTAAGGAAATCATTATCTCCAAACCCTACTGCACGCAGCATTGCACGATTAGGCGATCGCTGTACGCCTTGGGTAACAACGTGGCTTTTAAAATTGTCCGGCATCTTATAATTCCTGATGAGACGCAATGAAAATTGTAGCTATCAGCAAGGGTGAATTACACGACGAATGAATTTTTTACTTACTTTCCAGTATCGGTGTACGTTAGCTACTGTTTCTTGATTGTCTCAAATTTCGTAACGCTTGGTAATAGGTAATGGGTAACTGGGAACGCGGTAATTGATCGGCACCAAGCTGATATTCTCATCACTAGCCACTAACCACTAATCACTCATGAACCGTACCATCTGGCATGATTGTACCTTGCAATTTTGCTCCAGTTAGCGTTGCGCCCCAAATACTTGATCCTTGTAAATCAGCACCACTCAAGTCTGCCATTTTCAGATCAGCCATTTTCAATTCTGCACCACTAAGGTTAGCGCCTTGAAGATTTGCTGCAAATAAATTTGCCCCATTGAGGTTAGCGCCACTCAAATTGGCTTTGCTTAAGTTTGCTTTACTCAAGGAAGCCTCTCTAAAATTAGTACCAACTAAGTCTGCTTGACTCAGATCAGCCTCACTTAGCGATGCTTCACGCAACGAAGCACCACTGAGATTAACTTTTGCTAAGCTAGCACCAAGCAAATTAATGCCTTTAAAATCTCGTTCTCCTGCAATATATTTTGCAATTAACTCTGAAGTATCCATAGCACCCTCTTAAGTGCGATCGCATTTGGCGTTGCGCTGTGCGCAATCGCTTGTATTAGTTTGCAACAAATAAAAAATGCAAGAAGTAAAAAAGAGTACAAGTGATTCAAAATCTAAATATTGATTTCTTTTTGGGCTTCCAGGCAAGATGCCTGTTCCACTAACCACTAACCACTAGCCACTATGCAAATCACTCAATGTCTCCATGCAGCACTTCTTATCACCGACTTGCAACGTGCCGAAGATTTTTATAGCAATGTCTTGGGCTTGTCTAAATCAGCAGCGCGAAACCTCAATTTTCCAGGCGTCTGGTATCAAATCGGTGACTTTCAACTCCACCTAATTGTCGCGCCCACCGTTCCCCCACAAATTCAAAATCCAGAAAAATGGGGACGTAATCCCCATATTTCCTTTGCTGTAGACGACTTAGACGCCGCAAAACAACGGCTAACAGCCCACCACTATCCCATTCAAACCAGCGCCTCCGGTAGATCAGCACTCTTCACCAAAGATCCCGACAACAACATCATTGAACTTTCGCAGCAACTTGCTAACAGCTAATTGCTAATCGCTTATACATGAAAATCATCGCCTACATCTACAGCGATCCTCTTTTAGAAACACCACCCGATCCCACAATTTGGGGTTGGGAAACTGACTGCATCTACCAAGATCTTGGCAAACGCACGCAACTCCAGCAACTTATTAAAGACTGTCAAACCGAAGGCGCATATCTCCTGATCCGCAAAATTCAAGAACTTGGCGATTCAGTACAAGAAGTCAGCGATCGCATCACTCAACTCCAAGCACTAGACATCAAAATCATCACTACCGAACAATCCCACACTACCGATATCCAAACCGACTTAATCCAACTTCTACAAGCGATGCAACGCGAACAACGTAGCCGCCGCATTCGCCAAGGGCACGCCCGCAATCGTATCAACGCCCAACCCCCACCAGGAAAAGCCCCTTACGGTTATCGTCGTGGTAAAGACAAATATGCACTAGATCGCAGTGCTTCTCCCGTCGTCAAAGATTTTTTTGAATACTTCTTGCTATACGGTTCCTTACGCGGTGCAGTACGCCATTTAGCACAAAAATACAACAAGAAAATTTCTGTTACTACTGGGCGACGTTGGTTAACAAATCCTGTCTATCGCGGTGATACTACATATCAAAATGGTGATGTTGTTGCAAATACCCACATTCCTATCATCTCTAGAGAAGAAGCTGCACAAGTCGATCGACTATTACGACGCAATCGGCGTTTACCACCACGCACCGCAAGTGCGCCGCGAAGTCTTGCTGGTTTAGTTGTTTGTCAAGAATGTCACTCACCAATGACCGTAGTGCGCGTCACGACTCATCAAAAAAAGAGTGAGTATCTTTACTTGCGTCCTACACTTTGCCCAAAACGTCCAAAATGTCGCGCGATCGCTTATGCTCAGGTTTTAGAGCAAACAATTGCTACAGTGTGTCAAGAATTACCGCGTGCAGTTGCAGGAATGAATTTTCCGCAGTTAGATGCAGTTAAGGAGTCTTTAAATCGGGCGATCGCATCCAAACAACAAATACTTGCTCAGTTACCCAATTTAATCGCTACTGAAATTTTAGATCCTGAAACCGCACAACTAAGAGATTACAAACTCCGCACCGAAATATCCGAATTACAAACACAACTTGCAACTTTACCACCAGTCAATTTGCGATCTGTTGCGCAAGCTGTTTCAATTCCTCAATTTTGGTTAGATTTATCCGAAGCTGAACGCCGCTTTTATTTTCGCGAATTTATTCGACAAATTCAGTTGATCCGCCAAGATGATAAATGGCATCTGCAAGTGATTTTTGTTTTTTAATCTGACTAGATGGATTCATTACGATTTGAATGGGACGATCAAAAAGCTCAGTTGAATATCAAAAAGCATGGAATCTCCTTTGATGAAGCGGCAACTATTTTTTACGATCCCCACTATCTTGAAGATTACGATGAAGCTCACTCTGACCAAGAAGATCGGTTTAAGATTATTGGTATGTCGAGTAACAGACGCTTGCTAGTCGCCACATACATCCAACGAGTCGATAGAATACGAATGATTAGTTCTAGATTGGCGACAAAAAATGAACGACGAATCTATGAATCACAAATTTGAACAAGATGAAACTGAGGTAGAGAATATGTTGGAGGAATATGACTTCAGCAATGCTAAACCTGGGAGGTATCGAGGATTTCAGGGGTCGTTGATTCGCGTTTTGGAAGACAGTACAGAACAGGTAATTGAGTTGAGATCAACAAACGATCCAAATATTGAACGAGATCAACGGCACCTAAGTTTGCTCTTGGATGCCTTTATTGTGGAATATTTTGAAGCAAAGGCGGGTGAACAAGGGGTTCAAGGGTTAATTAATCAGGTGTTGGCAGAGTATGTCCATAGTCGCAATTCGCACAGCTAAAACTAACAGTATGCCCTATCACTTCCTTGAGGCGAAATGTTTTGACCTTTTAAACCCCAGACTGCACGCGCCACAAACTAGCATAGATGCCATTAAGTGCTAACAGTTCCTCGTGTTTACCCTGTTCGACAACTTCACCTTTATCCATGACATAAATACGATCGCTGTGCCGAATTGTTGAAAGACGATGTGCGATCGCAATTGTTGTCCGATTTTGCGTAATCACGAATAAAGATTTTTGAATCGCTGCTTCAGTTTCATTGTCCACTGCAGATGTCGCTTCATCTAAAATGAGAATTGGTGGATCTTTGAGAATCGCCCGCGCGATCGCGAGGCGCTGCCGTTGTCCGCCCGAAAGTTTTTGACCGCGTTCGCCAACGATAGTATCGTATCCTTGCGGTAGTTGCACAATAAATTCATGTGCCTCTGCTAACTTGGCAGCGTGAATAATATCATCATGACTAGCGTCAAAGTTACCGTAGACAATATTTTCGGCAACTGTACCGTGAAATAGAAACACATCCTGACTTACCCAACCAATGCAACGCCGCAGATCTAGAAGTCGTAACTCCCGAATATCGATGCCATCAACAAGGATTTGTCCCGCTTGGATTTCATAAAAACGCAATAGTAGTTTTACCAGCGTACTTTTACCAGAACCTGTTGCACCAACAATGCCGATATTTGCCCCAGCCGGAATGTGCAATGATAAGTTTTTGAGAACGTGATTGCGATCTTTGTAGGCAAAAGTAATATTATCAAGCCGTACTTCACCTTTTACTGCTTTTAATGGTAACGGATGACTACCTGTAGGAATCGCAGTTGGAGTATCCAATAACCGCATCACGCGTCGGATTGAAGCCATTGCGCGTTGATACTCGTCCATTAGTTGGCTTAAAGACGCAAAAGGCCATAGCAGTAGTTGGACAATAAACACCAAAAAGCCATAGGTTCCCACTGTGATGTTACCATTCACCACGGCAACACCACCAAAAAACAGCGTGGCAATGAAACCCAGAACAACTATCAAGCGAATTAACGGAAAAAAAGCAGCACTAAGTGCGATCGCTTTTTGGTTACTGCGACGATAGGCTTCACTTTCGTCCATAACACGCGATCGCTCATAAGGTTCAGCGGTAAAGCTTTTAATCGTTGCAATCCCTGAGAGGTTATTAGTTAAACGACTACTAATCAAACCTGCTTTTTCACGCATATCAGCGTAGCGCGGTGCAAGTCGATTTTGAAATGCTAATGAACCCCAGAAGATAAAAGGAATCGGTATAATCGCAAACGGAGCCACACTCGGAGCGATAATTGCAAACGAGCCACCGACAGCGAGAACTGTCGTGATAAAATGGATGACTTCTGCTGCTCCCGAATTGAGAAACTGTTCTAATTGATTGATATCATCATTCAAAATTGATAGAAGTATTCCTGTAGAACGTTCTTCAAAGAAATTCAGTTCGAGTTCTTGCAAATGCGTATAAGCATCAAGGCGTAATTCATGCTGGATTGTTTGGGCTAGGTTGCGCCACTGACGATCGTATAAAAATTCAAAAAGTGATTCCAAGCTCCAAATTAACAGTGTCAATAGAGATAGCACCCCAAGCTGCCCTACAATGCTGGTGACACCCAGGCGCGAAATCAAAGAGTTTTCCCGTTCCACCACAACATCCACTGCTACACCAATTAAGTACGATGGTGCTAAGTCACAAAGCGTGTTGAGGATTGTACAGGCGATCGCACTCCATATTTGAGTTCTGTAGCCTTTGGCGTAGCGTAATAACCGTAGAAGTGGGTGTTTTTTACTAACTGAGAAACGCATAATGCTATTTATTTTTATACTTGAATACTGATAACTAGAGGCTGAACATAATATCTATTTGCAAATTTTTACGACATAATTTTTGTTGTAAGCGTAAGGTTAAATTAGTCGAATTAACTGCTGAACGATCTTAATAGTTTTTGAAACATTCAGTCTATCCAAAAACGGCAAATTTTTATCCTAAAAAGGTAACTTTCTGATAAAATCTAATTAATAAAAATTGGTAATTTTAACTGTATGTGTAGTAAAAGACTTGCTGCCTAGTCATATGTACTAAGTAACAACTTTATCTAGTAGTTTTTTGTAAACTTTGGTAAAGATTGCGATCGCTTAAGGCAGAGACGTTACTAAATATCAATAATTAGAAGCAAACTATGATAAATAATGATTCAGGTATTTGAACTCATGAACCTGAAAAGTAAACTTAAATTCAGAGCAGTTCAACCTTTGGGTTATTTGGCACTAGGCTGTGTAACACTTATTAGCACATCTCCTATGGTGCTAGCTAAAGCATATGTGACAAGTCACAACACAATCTCACCTCAGACAGCATTTCCTCATCAGCAATTTCAATTAGCACAGATGGGAGAAAACAGAGACGAAGAACGCACTCGATTCATTCAAGCAGCTGATGCTTTATACAGTCAGGAAAATTTCACAGAAGCCGAAGAAGTTCTACGCAAGTTAATTAAAAGATATCCAAAGTACGCCGTAGCACATTACAAGTTAGGAAACGTCCTATTTCGTCAAGAAAAAGCCGAAGCTGCGATCGCGGCTTATCAACAAGCAATCGAACATAATTCGCGCTATGCCTTAGCTTACAATGCACTCGGTATGGTTCGGGCACGTCAGGGTAGATGGCAAGAAGCAATTGCTGAGTATCAAAAAGCACTAGAAATTAATCCTGAGTATGGTGAAGCTTTAACACATTTAGGACAAGCACTTTGGCAACAAGGGAGACGTGATGAGGCTTTAGTATCCCTAGAAAAAGCTTTAAGTATCTTCAAATCTCAAAATCGCCTCGATCAAACTTATCGCCTAGAACAGTTATTAAGGGAATTAAAATCAGATGATGATCCTTCAGTAGCATACAGCAGATTATTCTCAGGTTAGATGCTGGTAAGTCCAGAAGACGTGTACTCTGTAGGAATTCAATAAAATAACAGCAGTTCTGTTTATATTTATACCAATAACTTAAGCGATCGCACTTCTAGATTGCTTATAGGGTATACGCCTATAGAGAAATTTTTTGCATGGTAGATGCACAAACGACAAACCAGAAGTTTCTCGGTGCAGGTAGATCTGGACCAGTCTTCCTAATTGAGAGAGAATCAAGACGAAAGCATTGCTAGAAAGATATCTGTAGGTGACAAGTTAACTAAGTTAGTTCACTATATCTTTTTAGGAGCACCTAACCTTTATATTTGAAATGAAGATAACATTCAATGTGCTGACTACCGCAGAAAGATTTTAGGGATTTTAGTTGATTATTGGTTCAATTCACAACTAAAAGTCGCAGATGCGATCGCACCAGATGTTCAATATTTAGAACAACATCAAAGTAAACAGAAACCTCTCAAGCGAGTTGAGTGGAGTATTCAATATCAACTCAAAAAAAGGGAAAATTAATCAACAACAAGCCGAATGGTATTCTCGTCATATTTTCCGCTGGTACTTGCGAGAATTAGTAAGGGCTTGGCAGAAAATCTTACGCTTGTTTATCAAGCTGCCTGTTAAAATAATCAATTCGATTTCTGAATAATTATGTAGGTAATTCGCGCCAGAAAGCAGTCTAGTAAGGAAAAACTAACAGAAATTAAATCCAATCAATCAACAATCGACTATTAACTAACAACACACATAAAAGTGTGGCACAAATTCTACTTGTATACTTACATCTTCATAAATTGCTGCGATAGGACAGTAAAAATCAATGCTGGCTAAGGGTATTTCCTGCCCTTGTTCATAAGAGTAAAGTTCCCAACGCCCTTTTTCATTACGACGAAAACACTCGAAATTTATTGTGTCTTGAGAAATCAAGTCATATTCTTGAAGTGACTCTAAGTGACGGTAGTCATTAAATTTTTTACCTCGGTCAGATGCCTCAGTACTTTCTGAAAGTACTTCTACAATTAAGCAAGGATACGACTTAAAATAGTCAGTTTCCTTATCTCGAATATCATAAGTTACTATAACATCAGGATAGTAGTAGCGATTGATAGCTTCGATCCGTGCTTTCATCTCTGCCATGTAGACACGATATCCGCTACCTCGAAGATGATTGCGTAGCAGCATAGACACATTCATCGTAATTGTGACATGAGCGTCACTTGCTTCTGTCATTGCATAAACTTGTCCGTCAATATACTCGTGTTTGACTTGACTTGTCTTCTCAGCTTCTAGATAGTCTTCAGGAGAAAGATAGTATTCGTACTGGCTAGTAATCATACAGCCTATTGCAGTTTTATGAGGCACAGTAGCAACAGTGAGTAAACCAGTTTTTCAAATGCACGGGATTAATTAAATCGAGTGCAGTGGCAATGAGAAGATCAACCCTGAATGCAGTAGTTGGGG
>NZ_JADEWN010000095.1 GCF_015207655.1 Gloeocapsopsis crepidinum LEGE 06123
CAGTAATTCCCATTGTTCATCTGTGAGATCGGTACGATATGATTGACCCATGACTCTCGTTCTCTGTCATTTTTTGCTATTGACAGGTTATTGTAACGAGAGCTTTTTTACTTTTCAGACCTCCTCTTAGACTGCGGGTATACCCGACCATGAATGATGCTAGATCGAGTAATTGCTCTCATTCACAGAAGGTATTAGGGAGAGAGGCGATCGCCCCTACCCATATCCTTTCAACTATGCCCCCACCAATAACCTCAATTTCCCTACAGACCATCTCGAAGCACAAGCCCAGTCCTTAAAACGCAATATCCACAGCAATCTCCTGCCAGCGAGTAGCTAAATCCTCCGCAGTAGAACTTTCAACAGCGGCAAGGTTTAACGGATAGTCCACGTTGTCTCGCTCGATCCAGCGCACGGCTGTGAATTGACCATTGCTTGCCCTTAAGATAAATCCAGACCCTCGGCATTCTGGAGAAGCGAGATATAACACTCCGGGAGCTACTTGATCGGGTCGCAAATCCTCTGGCTGATCTTGTACGTTCCACATCCGCGTTTTGGCTACTGGCGAAATCGCATTAACGAGAATGCCATGCTCTTTGCCTTCAACCGCGAGTACATTCATCAAACCGATCTGTGCCATTTTTCCTATAGCATAAGAGGCGAGACCACTGAGTGCATATTGCTGATAAATAGCTCTATCCGAAGTCGTAAGCACAATCCGTCCGTAGTTTTGCTGTTTCATAATCGGCAAGGCAGCTTGAGACAACCACGTTGGTGCTTCTATGTTGATGTTGATGGCGCGTTCTAGAAAATCAGGTGTTAGTTCTTGCACTAACTGATAAGCAACCCATCCCGCATTGTGGATCAAGATGTCGAGGCGACCAAACTTCGAGAGCGTAGTTTCCACTAGACTTTGGCAGTTATCTCTACTATCAAGGATGACGTTGCTCGGGAATGCAACTCCACCTGCTTCTCGAATCCTGCTTGCAGCATCAGCCGCCACGTTCGGATCAAATCCGGTTCCATCTTTGTTGACACCTGCATCATGCACAACGACACGCGCTCCTCTTTCCGCAAGCAGGTGAGCATAGGCTGCCCCCAAACCTCGACCGCTTCCAGTAATAATCGCTACACGATCGTCGAGTCGAATCACTTAACTTTCTCCTGACTTAAATTCTGAATTTTAGTGAGTGTATGCACCGTTTAATGACTAATCGTTAGCGAGCTTTCTTTTTCCATTCATCTGTGAGCATTCCCGAGAAACCCCAGTTTTCATCAGCTATCTCTTGAATAACAATGTGGGTGTGTTCTGGCTTTTTACCGAGGATGCGGACAAGTGATTCTGTAAATTCCTTTACCAACTCAGACTTTTGTTCTCTCGTAGCTCCTGTCGTAATTTGAACATTGACGTATGGCATGATGTATATCTCTCTTAATGATTTCTTGAATCTTACTCTTTGGAGGATATGCAGATAAGCCATGCGGAAAAGTTTTTTGAGATGTGTATTATGCTTACAGTCAACATTATTTGCAACTTACTTCTCAAATTGGCAACCCAACTATTACCTCACTGTTCCTATCTTTAATAATCCGTACTGACAGTCACCTGCTGCCAAGCATCCAAATCGGTTTTGACCCATTCCAGTTTTTCCTGAATCAGGCTCATGGCATCCGTGCCTAATGCCAGCCGCATCGGTGGATGAGGACTTTCCACAGCTTGAATGATGGCTTGCGCCGCTGATCGTGGATTGCCAAGTTGCTTACCATCCATCTCTTTGAACCACTGCAATGAAGCACCACTCACCGGAACATAGGCATCAATGGATTGTTCGGCTGCCGCCAGAGAGCGTCCGTTGAAGTCTGTGCGAAATGCCCCAGGTTCAATTAACGTGACTTTAATTCCAAAGGATTTCACCTCTTTAGCCAGGGCTTCAGACGTGCCTTCCAGGGCGAATTTAGCGCCACAGTAGATACTGCTCCCGCCAAACCCCACTAATCCTGCTGTAGATGACATATTCACGATGTGACCGCTGCCTTGCTGACGCATTAAAGGCAAGACAGTTCGGATCAGACGAAGTGCCCCAAAGAAGTTGGTTTCAAACTGTCGGCGAATATCGGTATCATTGACTTCTTCAAGTGCGCCAATTAGTCCATAGCCAGCATTGTTGACCAGCACATCAATTCGACCAAACGTGGCGATCGCTGTATCAACGGCTGCTTGTATGTCTTGGGACACTGTTACATCCAGACGTACAGCCTTTGCGGTCTCTGGATAGTGCTTAGTTAAAGCGCGAAGTTGCTCTGGTTTGCGAGCAGTAGCCAGCAGGTAGTCGCCCTGCTTTAACACAGCTTCTGCTAGGGCACGTCCGAACCCTGTTGAACATCCTGTAATTAACCAAACTTTAGGAGTGACACGATTTTTGTCTGAGTTCATTTGTTTTCTCCAATCCAAAAACGATGAGACGCGCCTCATATTTCTTACGATAGGAGACAGCCATGCGACTGCCCAATATATATTTGACTAAGATTAATAGGTTAGACATATAAGTGTGATGGAATTACGACACCTGCACTACTTCATCGCGGTAGCTGAGGAACTACACTTTAGTCGAGCAGCCCAGCGGTTGCGCATTTCCCAACCCCCGCTCAGTCAGCAGATTCGTGGTTTGGAAGATGAACTAGGAGTCAAGCTGTTTGAACGAACGAAGCGGCAAGTGCATCTGACTGAAGCAGGCAAAGTGTTTTTAGAGCGCTCCTATGGAGTGTTAGCGCAACTCGAACAGGCGATCGCAGTGACACAACAGATCGGGCGGGGTGAGGTTGGACGGTTGGCGATCGGCTTTGTCGGCTCTGCAACGTATACCGTACTACCAGATGTTTTAAGTGTCTTTCGAGCACAGTTTCCTGCTGTAGAACTGCGATTGCACGAACTGACGACGCAAGAGCAAATTCAAGCCCTATATCACAAACAGGTTGATGTTGGCATTGTTCGTTCTGCCATCATCGAGCCAGGTTTGAGCGTGGAATGCATTTTGCAAGAAACATTAGTCTTGGCATTGCCAGAAACTCATCCGCTCTCTACCCAGACTCAAGTGTCTCTCTCCAGTTTGGCAGATGAATTATTTATTTTATTTCCTGCCAAAATGGGACCCATCTTTTACGAGCAGATTATTAACATTTGTCAACAAGCTGGATTTCGTCCGAAAGTCGCTCAAGAGGCAGTTCAGATGCAAACTATCATCGGCTTGGTTGCAGCAGGACTGGGCATCGCTTTCGTTCCCGCCTGCTTGCAAAATTTCCACAGAAGCGGAGTCATTTACAGACCCTTACAAGAGCAGATACCTAAAACCGGACTTTATCTTACTTGGCGGCAGCATGATTCCTCACCAGTAATCAGAGCATTTCTCAGCTTGGCACGGAAGACGACACAACGAGAGTCAAATCGTGACGATACGTGAGCAGTTAGGGATCAATCACCTCACCTAATAGCGCCTCCAAGTACTTTCTAGTAACCTGAAGCAGCCTAACGGCAAAACGCAGCGGCAGCAGTGGAACTTAAACTCAGCACCGACGGATTTCGACCGTCCGCTGCATTTGAATTGATAGATGGCTTTTTTCTAAGCTGCTTGCAGAACATAGAACGTATAACCATAGGAGTCGCTGAATTTTTCAAACAGTCGCATCTCTTCTTCAGTTTCATGAATAACTGATTGAGTACTTGGGGTAATTTCGATCTGCTGCATCCGCTCACGGAGTGGTTCATAATAATTGACCCACCAAGCCTGACTCGGCAGCCGATGCGTAGAAAGTACGCTAAAGCCAGACCTATTAGCCCGATCGATATTCTCAGCCTCGGTACCCATCATTGGATAGGCGTTTTGCCAACACGCGATCGCAGGCTCTGGCGCATTATCAGTAAACCAACTCATCTCCGATATGACGGCAATGCCGCTGTTGGCAAGAAGCGGTCGCCAGATTTTAAGGGCTTGCTCAAACCCAAGATTATAAGCAGCTCCCTCAGACCAAAGCAGGTCAACCGAACCCACTGACCAATCGAGTTTAGCCATGTCACCATGAATCGGAATGATTAGATGCTCAAGACCAACCTGTTTTGCGCGAGCTTTGAGTTCGTCGATAAAAACAGACGAGGAATCTACTGCCATGACGGTGCTTTGATAGTGTTGTGCAAGCAGCAATGCACTAGCACCGCTTCCACATCCTAGATCGGCAATTCGCGGCTTGAGGGGCAAAGTAGAAAGATTGCTCAGAATATTGCGCGAGAAGTCAGAGTCACCTGGCCCTTTGCGGTCAAGTCCACGGTGTAAATTAGTCAAAGCGGCAACGTACTCAGTTTGAGTGTCTGTACTCATATGGATTTTTGGTAGCTCTAATACCAAGAGGCTCTTGCCGTCTAACAATTTATTGTACAGAGTTTATCTATAGATCTTCCAGTTTGGGAGGGATGAATGAATCGCTTGCTATAGATCTATCCATGTAAGATGGATCTACAGCAAGACTGCCGTGTATTTCCCTCAATTAGGTTGGATCTACAGCAAAGTTCCGTGTATTTGCTCAATTCATGTCAGTAAGACATTTGTATTATTTACATATATTTTATACAAAAGCATAGAACTATCTTATGGAGCCTCGTTGCCGAAAGCTGCTCGACCAAGTACGCGATGCAATTTGAGTCAAGCATTACTCCTATAGCACTGAGAAAACCTATGTTTACTGGATTCGCCGCTTTATTCTGTTTCACAACAAGCGCCATCCTAACGAGATGGGTACAGCAGAGGTAACGCAATTCTTAACGCATTTGGCGGTAAACGAACAAGTCGCGGCAACCACTCAGAACCAAGCACTTAATGCCATTGTTTTCTTTACCGAGTTGTCTTGCAACAAGAGTTAGTGGGTATTGGTGCGGTGCGGGCAAAGCGATCGCGCTACTTGCCTACGGTATTAACTCCGGATGAGGTACAACGTATCATTTCTCAATTATACGGCGCATATAAGCTTGTGGTTCAACTCCTGTATGGAAGTGGGCTACGGTTGAGTGAAGTGAAGGTTTGCAGTTACGAGTTAAAAGAGTACAACGGGCAGTGCGGGATGCTGTAAAACTGGCTAGGGTCGAAAAACAAGTGACGTGCCACACCTTTCGCTATAGCTTCGCTACGCACCTCCTTCAAAATGGGTACGACATTCGCACTGTGCAGGAACTTTTAGGGCACAAAGATGTGAAGACAACAATGATTTACACACATGTTTTAAATCGAGGTGGTCGTGGAGTGCAAAGTCCGCTCGATCGCTAAGACATTCAAAATCAGCAGTTAACATCTTCTTTAAACGCACTATTATGCACGTAAAATAGTTAGTTCAACCTTTTACAAATCAACTTACGCTCCAACTCATTTTGCGCTCCTGGGTCAGGGCTGGGATACATAGTCAGAGCGATCGCCCCCCATTGGAAATGCTCTAACCTCAAAACGAGACGATTGATTTAATTATTGTTTGGTAGACATTCACGGACGATTTAATACCTCTTGTTGAGCAAACATAAAAGGTATTTTTTGAAAAATAAGAAATGGCAAAAAAATGATTTTATTTAAAGAAATAACTTGATAAATATTATCATATTTTTCTAAAGTAAACCATAAAAAAGCCACGAAAAGAAGTACACAAACATTTTAGTAAATGTTTTAGTATTGTTATGAAGGTGAAATAAAAATGAGTTAAGTAAATAAATTAAAGGTAGATAAGAAATGATTTTTTATACTCGTTTTTTAGAAAGTCGCTTTTGGGCATTATGCATTAAAGAAGTTAATCAGATATTAAGAAATAAGCAACTACTTTTTTTACTACTTTTTCCACCAACAATACAACTTTTGATCTTTGGCTTTGCACTGAATGCGGATGTGCAAAACCTAAAACTAGGAATTGTAGACTATGCTAATACTTATGAAAGCCGCGAGTTAGTTGCTGCCTTAACAGAAAACCAAATTTTTATTCCTCACAATTATAGTCTCAGTCAAGAGGAGATTGCTCAGCAAGTACGTCTTGGACAAATTACTGCTGGGTTAGTGATTCCTCCAGAATTTAATCGAAACTTAGCCCAAAATAAAACGGCTGAAGTGCAAATTTTTATTGATGGAGTTGATGCAAACACAGCAGGAATTGCTAGCGGTTATGCTGCACAGATAATTAACCAATACAGCCGTAGTTTAGATGAAAATCCTACACCACCTCTGGTACAAGCACAAAGTGTTTTCTTTTATAATCCTGGGTTATTGAGTAGTTGGTTTTTAGTTCCTGGAGTGTTGGGAACTGTAATTACACTCACGAGTACTCTTGTTTCTTCTACTACATTGGTACGCGAAAAAGACTCTGGAACGTTAGAACAATTGTTGATGACTCCCGCAGATGCTTGGGAAATTCTGTTAGCCAAAATTGCCCCATTGTTTGTACTTTTGATGGGAGATATACTATTAGCACTCAGTGTAGCTCGTATCGTTTTTAGAGTACCGCTACAAGGGAGCTTATTGTTATTTCTAGCGCTTGGGGGACTTTATCTATTTGTAGGGATTGGTGTTGGTTTGATGTTAGCAACTTTGGCAAAAAACCAGCAACAGGTAGTCTTAACTTCATTCTTTATCAATTTACCACTAATTCAACTTTCTGGGGCGATCGCACCCATTGAAAGTATGCCTGTTTTTTTCCAATACCTTTCACTACTTAATCCCCTACGCCATTTTGTCGCCATCTCACGCGGAATTCTGCTTAAAGGAGTAGGCATTGATATTCTATTCCCCCACGTACTTGCGCTCTTCACTTTTGTCGTAGTTTTACTAACGGTTAGTATCAACCGCTTTCGGAGTCAGTTGAGTTAGTTGCAAGAAATGCTTCTACTTCGGTGGCAGTAGGTTGCGAGGCGATCGCACCTGGTTTTGTTGTTGTCAGCGCCCCTGCTGCATTGGCATACTTCACAACATATTTGGCAACATCTGGATCTTGCAAGCTACTGATACCTTGTTGAGTTAGCTGGTGAACAAATGCTGCAAGGAAACTATCTCCAGCACCTGTCGTATCGACAACTTTGACAGGGAAACTTGGTACTTTACCTTCATTTTCTCCTAAACAATAAGCACAGCCATTTTCACCTGCGGTGATTAATACGCCTTCAATTGATTCCAGCCGATAGTTAATTGCTCCTGGATCGAGAGTATTAAACAACAATTCGGCCTCTTCTTCAGACAGCTTAAGAAAATCAATGCGATCGTAGAGTTTGGGAATAATTTGTAGTGCAGTCTCTTCACTATGCCAAAATACCGGACGCCAATTCACATCTAAGATAACTTTGACATTGTACTCTTCTGCCAAGTCTAAAGCACGAAACATACTAGCACGACTTTCAGGATAAGCTAACTCCAAAGTTCCTAGCACAAGGAAATCTGCGTTTTCAAATAGCTGAACAGGTAACTTATTGGCTTGCAGGTACGTATCTGCAAATTCCTCTGTTTTGAACTCGCCAAAGCCTGCAAACGTGCGATCGCCTGATTCTGAACGTACTACATAAACTTGTCGCGTCGGTGCGCTAGAGTGACGTTGTATTCCTGTCGTATCCACACCTACATCTTGCAATAGCTGCACAAGTGCATTTCCTGGTTCGTCTTCGCCTACACAACCGACAAATCCAGAGGATGTCCCCAACTTGACTAAACTACACGCGACATTCGCCGGTGCGCCTCCAGGGTATGGTGTCCACGATTCGACTTGTTGGAGCGATCGCCCAATTTGATCGGCAAGGCAATCGAATAAAATTTCCCCCAGGCACAATACACGCGGATTTGTCATCGGTTCTTACAGCTATCAACTCTGACTATACCAGCATAGGAGAAATCTGGCTGTTCAAGCGCGATCGCACTTGGAATTCACATTGCATCATTACCTAGTTGCAAGTTTCATAGTTCAGAAAGCCTATAGTATGCTAAATTTCCATAAATTAATTATTCATCGATTCTATTCAATGGTTTGCATTGATTTACAGCCATACCTAGACTTTTTTATCACTACAACCAAAATCGATAGAGATTTCTCTATTAATAACATTTAATATTTCTTTAATATTCTGTGGCTTAGACTGAACTAAATCTGCAGTAAAAGCTGTAATCTATTCTTTAATGTACGCTTGAGCATATTCTTTTATTCCTTAAGGAGCATACTCACTACTTTTACCAAAGCAATTTTTGCTTGTGATTCATTAGCTTATCCGAGTTAACTATTTATACATTTAATCATGCGTAAATAGCGCAAGAAGCTTGGTGTATTTCTTGCTTGATTCTGCTTATTTATCTACAGTTTGACCCATCAATACATAGCCTAAGAATGCAATTAACCAATCGTATCCATTTTCGCAACCTACGCGGTGATTTATTCGGTGGAGTCACTGCTGCAATTGTGTCATTGCCTCTGGCATTGGCATTCGGCGTTGCCTCAGGCGCAGGTGCGGTATCAGGTCTTTACGGTGCTGTTTTAGTTGGCTTTTTTGCGGCACTATTTGGCGGTACACCCACGCTGATTTCTGAGCCAACCGGACCAATGACCGTAGTCATGACTGGGATTATCGCAACTCTGGTCGCGAGAGATCCAGAAAATGGCTTGGCAATGGCGTTTACTGTCGTCATGCTGGCGGGATTGTTTCAAATCCTCTTTGGCATATTCAAGCTAGGGAAATACATCACGTTAATGCCCTATAGCGTGATTTCTGGCTTTATGTCTGGGATTGGAGTCATTTTAATTATCTTACAGATTGCTCCCTTTTTGGGACAACCGGCTCCTAAAGGCGGTGTTCTAGGTACGTTACAAAGCATACCGCAGTTGTTGGCAAATATTAATCCTACTGAAGCGATTCTAGGCGCGCTGAGTTTGGCAATTCTATTTTTCATGCCATCCAAATTCAAGCGCATTGTCCCGCCGCAACTAGTTGCATTAATTGTAGGTACGCTGGTTTCTTTGTTCTTCTTTCAAGGAGTCGAGATTCGCAGAATAGGTGAGATTCCAACTGGATTGCCACAGTTGCAAATGCCTGTCTTCAGTGCCGGACAAATTACCACGATGGCGATCGATGGTATTGTGTTGGGAATGCTCGGTTGTATTGATACCCTACTTACCGCCGTCATTGCAGACAGCATTACGCGGACGCAACACAACTCTGATAAAGAACTTATTGGTCAAGGTATTGGCAATATCGTTTCGGGAATATTTGGGGGATTACCTGGCGCAGGCGCAACGATGGGTACGGTGGTTAATATTCAAACTGGTGCGAGAACAGCACTATCAGGACTAACTCGCGCCATCATTTTACTCGTTGTCTTATTAGGCGCGGCAAGTTTAACACAGCCAATTCCGATGGCAGTACTTGCAGGAATTGCGCTGAAGGTGGGAATTGATATTCTAGACTGGAGTTTCCTCAAGCGCGCGCATCAGGTTTCTTTGAAAGGAACGCTGATCATGTATGGGGTGCTGTTCCTCACTGTATTTGTTGACTTAATCGTAGCAGTGGGAGTTGGGGTATTTATTGCAAATATCCTGACAATTGAACGTCTTTCACAATACCGCGAGAAAGATGTCAAAGTTATTAGTGATACGGATGATGACGTTGTGCTCAATCAAGAGGAAAAGCAGTTACTTGAGCAAGCTAATAATCGCGTACTGCTATTTTACCTAAGTGGACCGATGATTTTTGGATTGTCGAAAGCGATCGCCCGCGAACATACTGCAATGCAAGACCACGATGTTCTCATTCTAGATTTAAGTGATGTACCAATATTAGGTGTAACAGCTTCATTGGCAATCGAAAATGCCATTAAAGATGCGGTTGATCAAGGGCGCCAAGTCTTTATTGTTGGTGCGACTGACAAGATTAAGCTCCGACTAGAACGCTTGGGTATATTTAATCTCATACCTCCCCAAAATGTCACGACAGATCGCGTGGAAGCCTTACGACAAGCAGTTGAGCTTGTTTATCGTTCAGGAAAAGGTATGGTACAAGGCGATCGCTTGGCAGTTGGTCATGGTACTTCTGAAGGATATTCAACTGATGCAACCGATATGCCGCTGCCCCAGTAGTTTGCCGCCTAGTTGCTCATCATCTCTTTCAGTAATTGATAGACAACAACTTGCGATCAACAAGTAATTGCGTTGTTAAGGCTATGTTGTGAAAAAAGCTCTCGGGAGTCTTGCCGTGTTTCGACCCCAAGAGCTTTTTTGTTCGTATTACTCCTCACACAATTTGAAGTCTACATCTGCGTCACCTAAACTAGTAGTGGGCTGAATGACACTTTTAGGACTGTCATACGATTTTGGGTAAAAAATGCTTAGCTAGTAGCGTTATCTAGCCGAGATGAATTGAACTCAAACCACTGGATTCGCAACCATTAGACTTTAAAGCGCAAGCCTCCTAATGCACGAGCTTCGCTAACGCCCTTAGCGTTGTTAACCTGATTTTATTTCATCATGCGCCAGACGGGCTGGGTTGCAGTTTAAGTTAAAAGGAAACAAGTCGTAAGTTATTTAATTTGTCGATAACACCACTTTTCATTTGAGCATGAATACTTGCTCTTTACTGTTCAGACGTTTTTTGAACAGGGCATTGGGAAGTTAGGGGTTGGTCAATTGACCAGATCGGTAGTTGATCGACTTGCTCAATAGTTTGCTTGACATAAGGCATGCCATTAGGTGAAATCTCGTTGCCAAAATATCCTTCGGCTCCACTGTGTTCGTAAGAACCAATAATGCAAACAGTGTAGCGCCCTTGCCGTCGGGCTTGATTCACTGGAGAACCCACCGTCCAACTCCAGCGGGCAGGAAAGACCACTCGACTAAGATCGGCAACCCAGTCGCGATCGCCTTGCAGATGATAAACGTGTTCTGCGTCGTTAAATCCGGCTCTGCCCTCAAATGTGCCACCGATCGACACCACCGTTAAGCGGGCATTGAGCCATTCATTTAGGTGAGCCGTCGCACCCAAGGCAACTTGAGTTCCACCACTCGTACTAATCAAAATCAAGTTAATCGGTCTGTCAGATTGAGCGATGGGATATGCCGCATTCATGCGGTCTACGATCGTATGAGCAATGCTTAAGTTATAAATTGGACCATAGCGATCGTCAGCAGAAATTGCAAACCGCCACAAATTACGAACTTGAACTAAAACATTACGCAGTATTCCATCGCTTTCTTTTGATGCTTCCCACAACGGAGTTAATAATTCTTGACTACCGAGGTCTTGGTTAAATACCGAGTAAGGAAACACATCTCGTACAACAACACACTGAGAATGGCGTTGTGCAAGCTGATAGATAAAATACTTTTCACCAGGCGTAATCTGATCGGGTGAAAAGTTCCCAACACCAGGCAGAAAAACAATATAGCAATTGATGGCTGAGGTGGAAGAAGTGATAGAAGCTTTACGTAGCACATCCGGCTTTTCTTCTTCTGCCAAACCTAAACTCTCGGCAGTTTGGTTAAGCCACCAAACAATTGTACTGAGTGGTGCCAGTATTCCCCACAGCATGAGTAATCCAGCCATTACGAGAATGAGCCTAAACGTTGTCCCGCTTAATGTATGAATTGTGCGGCTAATCCACTTTGGCATCTTAGGATTTCTGCGTCAGTTGTTTAGGTTGCAATTTCTGGAGGTTGACGGGAGCGATTTCGTTAGTTGAATCTAGAAAACCAAGATTTCTCGCTAACCTCAATCAGGATAAGCCGCGTCTTCGGCTGACCATCGCTGGTACTCACTATGTAGTTGCTCAAATATAAGTAATAATTTGTTATCCGCCTTTTTAATTTTTGGGCAATGCACATACGCGCACAACTCTCCCCAGAGAGAAGCCGCTACCTGTCTTTAGATGGAAGTATTTCAATATAGTTGGTAAAAATAAATTGAGCTGCATGAAGCATTTAATTTAGGTAAGCGTAGCGTAAAGCTAATACTTGACTGTCATAGCTATATTTTTACTCTCACACTTAAGAGTTTATAATCTGCCATTAGATCTACTTGAGCGTCATTAAAAAATATCATTAATGACCTATTACAAACTGCCATAAGTTAGCTGCGACTCTCTATTCTCCTTTCAATTCATCTATTTCTAACAAACTGACAATCAAACCAGCAACTGGAACAGCTAGAAAAATACCTAGCAGCCCAGCAATTCTTGCTCCGACTAATAAAGCAAAAAATGTAACCACAGGATTAACATCGACTGAGTTTTGCATGACTCGCGGCGAAATTAAGTTGTCTTGGATTTGCTGAAGTATAATTGAGACTGCTAAGACTTTAAAAGCAAGTAAAACATCTTGAGTTAACAAAATAAAAAAAACAGTACCAATTCCTAAAGTCGCACCGATTCCTGGAACTGCATCAATAACTCCAATTATTAAGGATAAAACTAAAGGGGAAGGAACTTGAAGCAATATAAAAACTAAGAAAGTAGAGGTTGATAGAAATAACATTAAAATTAATTGCCCTCTAAAAAAACCTAAAAGTTTTTCCTCAACTGTATCAGCAAAGTGCTTGCGTGACTTTTCAGGTACAGTTTTCAACACAAAATGCCAAACATTTTTTCCGTTTAGCAACATAAAAAGAGTGACAACTGCAATTAAAACAAAATTGATAAAATTGGTTAGTGAAGTTCCTAAAAGGTTGAGAATATAACTAATGCCTGATAAGGCAAAATTTCTGATTTGCTCTCCAATAGCATCTAGATTCAGTTGGAGATTGCGAGTTTGTAGGAAAGCCTCTAATTGTTCTAACGAAAAGCCAACAGAGTTACTAATTTCAAGAATTCTATTAATTAATTGTTGTCCTTGAGATAGTATTGCAAAACCGAGGGTAATTACTAAAGCAATAACTATTAAGAGACTTACCAAGAAAACTAAAATAACGGCAAATGTGCGGGGTAAAAAACGTCGTAACCAGCGAACAGGATAGTTTAATAAAGCAGCTAAAATCGCTGCAAACGTGAAAATGACAATCACTGTTTCAAAATAAACTAGAAGCTGTAAAAGTGCCCAACCAAAGGCAAATAATAGAAGAAAGCGAATTATAAAAGAATTACTCAGTCGCCGTCGGAGATTGTTCATCATTTCCTCCCCTGATTTCTTCAATTTGACTAACTACAAAAATTAAGGTGAAGCGTTGACCTGTTTCTTTGGCGACAAAATCTTCATAAAAGCCGAACTTGGTTTGGCATTAAAGTTCCTGCGAGTAGGACATTCAAGCGGGCTGTAGGAGGTTGAGTTACCCAGTTGACATCACTGCTAATTAATTCCACTCGCAAAGAAGGTAACTGTGCGGTTCCCCAGCACTTGCTGTATAAGGGCTGCTAATTCGGCTTGCCGCACCAATCGTATAAAGCTCCCACCTAAGGGAATCAGAAGTAAACTTGTAAAAATTATTGTCCGCCTGAGAGCTTTACGCCCATGATGTAGTGAGATACAACCTGTGGTTAAAAAGACTAGCATACAGGAGATGGTAATTCCTAGTAAATTGGTCAGGTACAAGAGGGTTGCACTAAGCTAAGTGACCAATCTGCTTGAGACAAACCTAACCCAATAACACAAATTGGTGGCATGAGCGCGACAGCAAGTGCTGTACCAGCTTAGCTAGAAGAAATTTTTGGTTTGACTTTGGCATAGCCACTGATTCCTCCTGCTGCGGTAAGCAAAGCCATGCCGTAGGCTTATCGCAATTCCCAAATCTAGTAAGGTTGGTTCAGAACGATCGTTATTAATAAGACCGATCGCCAAATCGTACATATGAATTGACACGCGAGCAGATCGTTTTGTGAATCTTACGTTTGCTCCTTGTTTTACTGTCAGCTGACTCGCCCAAATTTTACTCTCTAAAAATAATATGATGGTAAGGTATCAAGGTATCTTGGCTACCCGTAATTTTTCACTATTGCCCCTAGCTTCTAACTGCTGAGGAATGTCACAATATAGCGTAACTTTTTTGTAGCTGTGTCGGATAAATCATGACAATGCATCCTGAAATGCAACGTGCCTTTGAACAAAGATGCGTCCTCAAAATTATCAGTGGCTTAAATAACTTTGACTCTCAGCGAGTTGCTGCTACCGTAATTGCTGCCGATCGCGGTGGTGCGACTTTTGTTGATATTGCTGCTGATGCTGAACTAATAAAGCTAGCACGTGGCTTGACAAATTTACCAGTTTGTGTATCTGCAGTTGAACCAGAAAAGTTTGTTGTTGCAGTAGAAGCTGGGGCTGATTTAATCGAAATTGGTAACTTTGATAGTTTCTATGCCCAAGGACGGCGTTTTGAAGCAGCAGAAGTACTGGAGTTAACACAAGCTACGCGATCGCTTCTACCGAATATCACATTATCAGTAACTGTTCCTCATAGTCTGGAACTCGATCAGCAAGTACAACTAGCCGAAGAACTCGTCGAAGCTGGGGCTGACATTATTCAAACTGAAGGTGGAACTAGCACTCAACCAGTGCATCCAGGAACTCTAGGACTGATTGAAAAAGCTGCACCTACTTTGGCAGCCGCTTACGAAATTTCTCGTGCCGTATCAGTTCCAGTACTGTGTGCTTCTGGAATTTCTAGCGTAACTGCACCGCTGGCGATCGCTGCTGGGGCTGCGGGTGTTGGTGTCGGTTCTGCAATCAATCAACTTAACAGTGAAGTCGCGATGATTGCTGCTGTGCGTAGTTTAGTTGATGCTTTAGCTACTCGCCGGACTGAAACATTAGCATAAAGTTAGAGCTAAGTGATTAGTGGCTAGTGACTAGTTATGAGTTATGAGTTATGAATTTTGAGTTATGAATTTTAAGTTTTGAGGTTTGAATTAAAAGAAGTGTCTTAACTCAACACTTCACGACTCAACACTCAACACTCTCTTAAACTCAACACTCATAACTTTCTTAAACTTCCTGACTCCCGATCCCTGGCCTCTAGTTTGAGAGACAATCTTTCAAGGTATAAATTACCTGATCTTGCTGCTCGATTGTCATTTCTGGAAACATTGGCAGAGATATGACTTCATGGCTAGCTTGTTCTGAAATTGGCAAGCTTCCTGGTTGATAACCGAGATTTTCATAGACAGGTTGTAAATGTAAAGCAAGCGGGTAATACACCATTGAACTGACACCGCGTTCTTGCAGCATCTGGCGGACGCGATCGCGATAGCTGCTGTCATTCTTCGCTATCCGAATTGTGTATTGGTTCCATACGCCAACACCGCCTTCAAGTTCTTGCGGAATCGTAACTGTGGGAATGTGGGTGAGGAATTCGTGATAACGCTGGGCGATCGCTCGACGTTGTTCGTTCCACTGGTCAAGATAGCGGAGTTTAATTTGTAAAATAGTGGCTTGGATTGCGTCTAATCGACTATTGACACCAATTTCTTCATGGATGTAGCGTGTTTGACTACCATGCTCGCGTAACATGCGGATTCTCGCTGCGATCGCAGAGTCATTTGTCGTAATCGCCCCACCATCACCACACGCACCTAAATTCTTTGTTGGGTAAAAACTAAAACAACCAATGTGTCCGATACTACCTACTTTTTGCCCCGCCCACATCGCCCCTGTAGATTGGGCGCAGTCTTCAATCACTGCTAAATTGCGCAAGCACGCAATTTCCATTACCGCAGTCATATCTACAGGCTGTCCGAACAAGTGAACAGGCATAATTCCTTTAGTTCTACTCGTAATTGCAGCCTTTACTTTTTCAACATCAAGATTAAACGTCGCAGCGTCAATATCCACAAAAACTGGCGTTGCACCAACTGCTGTAATCACTTCAGTTGTTGCGAAAAAAGTAAACGGTGAGGTAATCACTTCATCGCCTGAACCAATGTTTAAAGCTTTGAGTGCCAAAAACAACGCATCAGTACCTGAATTACACGCCACACATTCTGCAACATCTGTATAAGCCGCAAATTGCTGTTCAAAGCCCTTTACTGAAGGACCACCGATATAACCACCAGAAGCCAAAACTTTTAAGACAGCATCACTTACTTCTGCTTCTATCGTTGTATACTGCCGCACTAAGTCTAGAGGAGGGATATTCACGCTTAGATCCATAAGTATTTAATCTTGAAAATATCAAATCAAATGTCGTGCTACAAGAAAATCCGGTTTCGGCTTCTTTTAAGCTTTTAGAATGAGAAATTTAGTAAGTTGTTTCATAGCGGGTAGTAGGGTAGGCGGGGAGACTAAGAGAGTTATGAATGTTGAGTGTTGAGTTGAGACACTTCTTTTAATTCACCCCTCACCCCTCACCCCTCACTCCTCGCC
>NZ_JADEWN010000096.1 GCF_015207655.1 Gloeocapsopsis crepidinum LEGE 06123
CCCCTCACCCCTCACCCCTCTCTTCCGACTTAACCATCCTGTTAGCATTGCTAGCGCAAAAATTCCCAACATTGCTACGATAAGCAAAATTCTACCGCCTTCAAAAACACCTGCACCAAGCGCGACGATTGGCGGCGTGGAAATCGCGATACCAAGAATCAGCGCTAACATAAAACTACGCCATTTCATTTGCGTGAGTCCGACAGCATAAGCAACAAAGTCAAATAGCCCTGTCATTAAAAATCCCGTTACTAGAAAAATATTACGTTCTAAATACTTTTGGCTAAGTGAATCAACTCTACCCATAAACCTTTGTCCAACGAACTTTTGCACAAGATTGCGTCCATAGCGTTTAGCAATGTAAAAGTTGAGGTTGCACGCAACGAAATCAGCGATCGCAATCACGACAATTCCCTGAACAAAACCAAACAGCACTCCTGATAAAATTGAGTAAGCTGTGCTTGGTATTGCCGGAATAACAACACTCACCAACCGTAATAATACGACTGCCAAGGGTGCCCAAACACCAAGCTGATCGACATTTGCCCTAACTTGTTCAATTCCCACTCGATTGACAAACCAGATTCCGACAGCAACGAGTAAGACAATCAAACTCAGTTGAATGATTTTAATAATATTACGCTTCATCATTAGTTCTTTTGAGCGTCCTTAGATAGTTGCCCCATCTCCGTAAACCTAAATATAATTAGTCTGCGGAGGCAGACTTCGTTAGTGTAGCCACGAATTCTATTCGTTAGGGCTTAGTTATGATTTAAAGGTTAAATAACATATTGCAAATAATGCAACGTTGAGTAACAGCAATTACGTAATTAGACGGGCGATCGCCCACGATGCAAATGCGTTGGCGAAGCTATCTCATCAGCTAGGTTATCCTACAACTGCGAATGCCGTATTACATCGTCTAGTGCAAATGCAGTCAGCGAATCATGTTGTTTATGTAGCGAAAATTCTTAATTTTGGTGTAGTCGGTTGGATTCACGCGCACCTATGTTTACTTTTACAAACAAACTTACATGCCGAAATTGGTGGTTTGGTTGTTGATGAAAAATATCGTGAAAGTGGTATTGGTCGGCAATTGTTGTTACAAATAGAACAGTAGGCAAGTCAGCAAGGATGCGAAAGTGTGTATCTCCGCTCAAACATCATACGTCAGCAGGCACACATTTTCTATGAAAACATGGGCTACAGCTACATTAAAACTTCCCTTGCCTTTCAGAAGCATCTCTAATATTTTGGTAAACGCCTACTATTTAAACATCGTTCCATTACGTTTCAATTAAATTTGATGCAAGTTACATCTCCAGATTCGGTTTTTTTAGGTTTTCATGCTTTATCCGATGCAATCCGGATTAACGTTATTGAACTATTACGAGATCGCGAATTGTGTGTTTGCGAACTATGTGATGTTTTAGGTATTACGCAGTCGAAACTTTCTTTTCACCTCAAAACTTTGAAAGAAGCGGGTTTGGTGCGATCGCGTCAAGAAGGACGCTGGATCTACTACAGCTTGAATCTACCGCAATTCGTTATGTTAGAGCAATATTTAGCCGAATTCCGGCGTTTCAGTGCTATTATGTCCAGCCGTTCGTGTTCAGATTAGTTTTGTAAATCTCAAGCTTGATTGTTTACACTTATAGAATCTTTTTACTTGACAAATCAATTTTTTTTGAAATGATAGAGATATACTATCAACACCTGCCATCTAGGTGAGGTCAATGAACGTCACACTTAAAGAATTGGCGATTGCGCTACGCGCAGCACCCAAAGCGATCGCACTAGGGACGTTGGCTTTAACAGCTTGCACAACGACACCCAACACCTCAACGCAAACGGAAACCCAAACACAGCAGTCACCACAGCTAACCGCAGCAACCAACACCGCAGATACATCAGTTAGAGTTGATGGATCGAGTACGGTTTATCCGATTACCCAAGCTGTAGCGAAAGAATT
Organism: Gloeocapsopsis crepidinum LEGE 06123; assembly: GCF_015207655.1. Taxonomy (GTDB): domain Bacteria; phylum Cyanobacteriota; class Cyanobacteriia; order Cyanobacteriales; family Chroococcidiopsidaceae; genus Gloeocapsopsis; species Gloeocapsopsis crepidinum. The sequence continues at coordinate 1,973 of NZ_JADEWN010000096.1, forward strand.
TCAATCGACTCAAGATAGTCAAGCACAAATCTCAGTTGATTTTTCAGGAACAAGCGGCGGCTTTGAAAAGTTTTGTGCTGGCGAAATTGATGTTGCTGGCGCTTCGCGTCCCATCTTAACCGCAGAAATGGAAGCTTGTAATAAAAATTCTGTCAGATACATTGAGCTTCCTGTTGCCTTTGACGCACTAACAATCGCCGTTCATCCCCAGAACAATTGGGCGCAAGACATTACTGTTGCTGAGTTAAAAAGAATGTGGGAACCAGCAGCAGAAGGTAAGATTACTCGTTGGAATCAAGTACGATCTTCATGGCCCGATCGCCCATTTAAATTGTATGGTGCAGGCAGACAATCGGGTACATTTGATTACTTTACTGAGGCAGTAGTAGGTGAAACAAGAGCTAGCCGCAACGACTATATAGCAAGTGAAGACGATAATGTTTTAGTTGAAGGAATCAGCAAAGATCCTGATGCTTTAGGTTATTTTGGTTTTTCCTACTTAGAAGAAAATCAAAACAAATTAAAAGCTTTAGCAGTCGATAACGGCGCAGGTGCAGTGGTACCCTCGCGCAAAACAGTAGAAAACAACGAATATCAACCGCTGTCGCGTCCTTTATTCATTTATGTTAATGCCCAGTACGCACAGAAGAAACCTGCTGTCAAAGATTTTGTGAATTTCTACAACAAGCAAGCCCCAACGCTAGTAAGTTCAGTAGGTTATGTCCCCTTACCTGAAGAAGCGTATGACTTAAATGAGAGACATTTCTACACCGGAAAAGTTGGAACAGTGTTTGAGGGAGAAGCAGAACTCAACATCACAATTAGCGAATTATTACGCAGACAAGCAAAGTTTTAGTTATCAGATTCAAGTATTAGGTAAGGAAGGGTAATGGGTAATAGGTAATCGGTCATAAATATTATTTTCAGTTGAGATCTTTCTATTTTCTTCCTTCGTGTCCTTTGCGCCCTTCGTGGTTCGTTCAAACAATGAGTACAAAGAATCCTCAAGCAAATCGAGTAGCAGTTAAAGCTGGTAGTCATCTCAGTTTTTTTGAAAAATACCTTACTGTTTGGGTGTTCTTGTGTATTTTTGCAGGAATTTTACTCGGTAGGTTATTTCCTGGGGTTGCGGTTACGTTAGATGCAATGAGTATCTATCAAGTGTCAATTCCGATCGCGATATGTCTCTTTTTTATGATGTATCCGATCATGGTAAAGATTGACTTTACTCAAGCAAAAAATGCGATCCGTGCCCCAAAACCTGTCATTCTAACTTTAGTGGTGAATTGGTTAATTAAACCGTTCACAATGGTAGCGTTTGCCCAGTTTTTCTTAGGGTGGTTATTTCGTAACTTCCTCACAGGTACGGAACTGATTCGCGGCGTCGAAGTTGGCTTAGCAAATTCTTACATTGCTGGCACAATTCTACTCGGAATTGCCCCATGTACAGCCATGGTGTTGATGTGGGGATACTTATCTTACAGCAATCAGGGACATACCTTAGTCATGGTAGCGGTAAACTCGCTGGCAATGCTGTTTTTGTATGCACCTTTGGGGCGATGGTTACTTGCAGCAAATGATTTAACTGTACCTTGGCAAACAATTGTTTTATCGGTATTGATTTACGTAGGCTTACCTTTGATTGCAGGAATGTACAGCCGTTACTGGATTTTTAAACATAAAGGTAGAGAGTGGTTTGAGCGTAGGTTTCTCAAATATTTGAGTCCGATTGCAATTACTGCGTTACTTGTCACTTTGGTATTGCTATTTTCCTTCAAAGGCGATCTCATTGTTAGCAATCCACTGCACATTTTACTCATTGCAGTTCCATTATTTATTCAGACAAACTTCATTTTCTTAATTACGTATGTTGCCGCACTGAAAATGAAATTGTCATACGAAGATGCTGCACCAGCGGCGCTAATTGGTGCGAGTAATCACTTTGAAGTTGCGATCGCCACAGCAGTCACCCTTTTTGGTTTAAATTCAGGTGCAGCCCTTGCTACAGTAGTCGGTGTTTTAATCGAAGTACCTGTGATGTTGATGTTGGTTGAAGTGTGTAAGCGAACCGCAGCATGGTTTCCTAGAGAACCAGAAAAAGCCACTTTGAGAGATCCTCGTTGTGTTAGTGCTTACAAGTAATAAGTCTGAAGAGATGACATTTAATCACAAACCACGCATTTTGTTTTTGTACGGTTCTTTACGCGAACGTTCTTACAGTCGTCTGTTAGCAGAAGAAGCTGCAAGAATCATTGAGGAATTTGGTGCAGAAGTGCGGTTTTTCGATCCGCGTGAGTTACCTGTTCATAGCAGCGTACCGGATACTCATCACAAGGTACAAGAACTTCGAGAATTAAGTTTATGGTCAGAAGGACAAGTTTGGTCGAGTCCTGAAATGCACGGTAATATCACCGGCATTATGAAAAATCAAATTGATTGGATTCCTCTAAGTTTAGGTGCAGTTAGACCAACACAGGGTAGAACGCTAGCTGTAATGCAAGTGAGTGGTGGTTCGCAGTCATTTAATGCAGTCAATACACTGCGAATCTTAGGGCGTTGGATGCGGATGTTTACAATTCCAAATCAGTCTTCGGTTGCGAAAGCGTATCAAGAGTTTAACGACGACGGAACAATGAAAGATTCGCCGTATCGCGATCGCGTTTTTGATGTAATGGAGGAACTTTATAAATTCACACTGCTACTCCGCGACAAAGTTGATTATCTCACTGATCGCTACAGCGAACGTAAAGAAAAAGCGGCAAAAGAAGTTATCCAAATCGCCAATAGTGCTTTAGAAGTTAAAACGAACAACCAGTAAAACTATGAAAAAAGTGATGTTTGTGTGCAAGAAAAACTCGCGCCGTTCCCAAATGGCAGAAGGATTTGCGCGTACAATCGGAGAAGGTAAAATAGCTGTTACAAGTTCTGGCTTAGAAGCAAGTGCAGTAGATCCGATAACTGTAGAAGTCATGTCGGAAGTTGGCATTGATATTAGCAATCAAACATCCAAGCCTTTAAATGATTTCGATCCGCAAGATTACGATGCTGTGATTTCATTATGTGGGTGTGGTGTCAACTTACCCGAAGCATGGGTACTCCGCCCAGTTTTCCAAGATTGGCAACTCGATGATCCTGAAGGCGAATCGGTAGATAAATTCCGTGAAGTACGCGAACAAGTCAAGCAAAGAGTTGAAAAGCTAATTCAGTCTATGAGTTAGGTTCTTGGTGAATACATAATCACAAAAACACCTGCGATGGCAATTACTGCACCTAAAATATCAAACTTGTCTGGAGGATTGCGGTCAACTTGCCAACCCCAAAACAACGACAAAAAGAGAAATACACCGCTATAAGCTGCATAAACTCTACCAAAATTTGCCGGTTGGAGAGTGGGAACAATTCCATAAAGAAACAATAGTATCGCACCCAGCAAACCAAGCCAAAAACTTTTTTCTTGCCGCAACCATAGCCATATTAAGTATCCGCCACCAATCTCGCATAGTCCAGCAACCACAAAATAGAATAGCGATTTAGCAATTTCCATAGCATCTTGTTTAGGATCAATCTAGTTCTAGGCAAAATAATGAATTGCTATAACTTTACCTGGTTTGACTGGTTCTGTTTGTGGTATCCACCAGGGTGGTTAATTTTATTCAACCGCCACTGGCAACATTATCATGCTGATCCTGATGGTTGGAATTGGCTAGAGTACATTCTATTTCTCATCCCCTGCGGGTTTTATCTAGCTTTGTTTATCCGCTGGTTACGTTTGGGTTGTCGTTTTCCTAGAATTCAAAGTTATACATTCGATCCGTACTATCAGCAAGCATTCCGCGATGAGATTCTTAGTCCTATCGTTAAATTTTACTTTCGGGCTGAGCTAAAACAATTAGAAAACTTGCCGAAAAAAGCGCCGTTACTTGTCGCAATGAATCATGCGGGAATGTGTTTTCCGTGGGATTTTCTTGTACTCGGTTATCTCTTATCAGAAACACGCAATTGGACTGTACAACCACTCGCAGGTGTCGCATTATTCGATCACCCTTGGATGAGGTGGTGGCTACCCTCTGGATGGGCGCAAGTTTTAGGTGGAGTTAGGGCAAAACGCGATGATTTTGAAGCGGCATTAGCACAAGAAACAGTTTTATTATACGCACCTGAAGGCTTACGCGGACCAATGAAAGGATGGTCTAAAAAACATCAATTAGAAACGTTTGATTCAAGTTTTATTCAATTGAGCGATCGCTACAATATCCCGATTCTTCCCGTTGTTTGTCTTGGTAATGAATATCTACATCCTTGGGCAATTCATTTCAAAGCTTTAGCCAAGAAACTTTATCTTCCTTTTTTACCTATTTCCCCTTTAATTCCCTTGTTTGCTCTTTTTCCTTCAATGGGAGTTTGGGCAATGCGATCGCGCTTATGTTACTTCATTCAACCTGTGTATAAAACTGAGTTGAAAGCAGATGGTAATATGAGAATGCGATCGCGTGCTTATCAAGAAGCACAATCCTTACGTGAGAAAATGCAAACTTTAATCAATCAATTATTACAATAAATATCTGATCTCTAATGAATTTACTTGGAATAGAAATATCTACAGAGCGGCTGATATTAAAACCAATATCAATGATCTACAAAGAGGTAATTTTCTCAGAGTTTACGGAAGAGATTACTACTTATATGTATCCATGCCCAGCTCAAGATATTTCAGAAACAGAAGCCTTTATTAGTGACTCCATCGGCGAAATGGTAGATAGTTGGGGTTTGACATTTGTTATTTTGAAAAGAGAGTGTCAAGAGTTTTTAGGTTGTGCTGGTTTTCATCGTATAGACCGGAAAAATCCAGAATTAGGAATTTGGCTCAAAAAAACAGCACATGGTAATAAATATGGATTAGAGGCAGTTACAGCTATTAAGAACTGGGCTGACAAAAACTTAGACTATAAATATCTACGTTATCCAGTTGACAAAGCAAATATTGCCAGTCGAAAAATTCCTGAAGCTTTGGGAGGAAAGATTGTTGATGAATACTACAAAATAAATATGAGTGGCAAATCTCTAAACATAGTAGAGTATAGAATTAATAGAGCAAAAAAAAGTAGAAATCCAATCACGTTAAACTGGATTCAGTTATTTTCACCAAAGCGATAACCTTTGCCATAAACGGTGTGAATCAGCGGCGTTTCTCCTGGGGCTTCAACTTTACGACGTAGCAAGCGAATTAAAGCCGCAAGGACATTACTACTCGGTGGTTCGCCATCACCCCATAAATGTTGTTGAATTTGTGTATGCGTTAGTAAATGCCCAGTATTACGCATAAAGTATTCGAGTAGTTGACTTTCTTTTTCTGATAATTCAATCATTCGTTCTTGACGATACGCTAGCTGATTTTCGCAATCAAGTTCCAAATCAGCAACTTGCAGCTTTTGAGATGTCGATGTTGTCACCTCACTACCCGATCGCCGCAACAAAGCCCGAACTCTTGCAAGTAACTCGCGTAATTCAAACGGTTTAACGAGATAATCATCTGCACCTGCATCTAAACCTTGAACGCGATCGTCTACAGTATCTTTAGCCGTGAGAAAAAGTACAGGTGTTGTCTGTCCTTTACGTCGCACCTCCTGACAAATTTCTAAACCAGTTCTAAACGGCAGCATCCAGTCTAAAATTAAGAGGTCATAGCTTTTTTGTGCCGCTAATTCACTACCAGTTGCGCCATCATAAGCAGCGTCAACGCTGTAACCTTCGCGGCTAAGAACGCGACTCAAAGGATCAGTCAGTTCAACTTCGTCGTCAACCAAAAGAATTCGCATAATGAGGGGTGAGGAGTGAGGAGTGAGGGGTGAGGGTATAGAATTTGTGTTAGTTTTAGTAACTCCTCATTTTGATTCTTATGCTTACTGTGGCATTGCCGAAAGGCGCTCTTTTGAAAGATAGCATTAGCTTATTGCAATCTGTAGGATTAGATTTTAGTGCCTTTTTGGATTCTGCTAATCGGCAACTGCAAATTCAAGATCCGACAGGAAAAGCACAAGCATTACTCGTGCGAACGCATGATGTTCCTGTATACGTAGAATATGGTCAAGCCCAGTTGGGAATTGCAGGTTACGACGTAATACGAGAAAAGAAACCCCAAGTTGCACATTTAATCGATTTAGGATACGGTCGCTGTCGGATGTCAGTAGCAGTGAAAGCATCGAGTCCATATCGTTCGGCGGTAGAATTACCAACCAACAGTCGAGTTGCGTCTAAGTTCGTCCATTGTGCGCGTGAATACTTTGATAGTATCGATTTACCTGTCGAAATTGTGCCCTTATACGGTTCAGTCGAATTAGGACCAATTACCGGAATGTCCGAGGCGATCGTTGATTTAGTTTCTACTGGGCGGACTTTGCGCGAGAATGGCTTAATTGAGATTGAAATACTTTACGAAAGCACCGCACGATTAATTGCTCATCCATTAAGTTATCGGTTAAATACTGATAATTTGAGTGAAGTCATAGAAAAGATTCGTTCTCATATTTTAGCCGCAGTTTAGTATTAGATAAACAATGTTTGACATGTTGTCTTTATACATAAATTTTGCATCAAGCTAGAATACCCCCATGCGTCTAAAGTTTGATTCATAAATCGATATGGAAAAGCAAACTATTGATTTTGATGCTGATCCAGTTGCTAGCACAGAATATGACGATCGCGCGCGTAAGGCACTTCCTGGATATGAAGTAATGCATACAATGGCATTGTCATTTTTAAAATCGCATTTACCTGAAACGGCAAATTTGTTAATTGTCGGTGCTGGTACGGGAATGGAGTTGCTGAAGTTTAGTAAAAGTAACCCACAATGGCAATTACTAGGCGTCGATCCATCAAGTAACATGTTGGCGATCGCCCAACAAAAAATAGAACAAAACAAATTATCAAATCGCGTCAAGCTAGTTCAAGGCTACACCCACGATTTACCCGATACTCCACTTTATGACGCCGCAACGTGTATTTTAGTGATGCATTTTCTCCCAGATGACGGTAGTAAAATCGCTTTACTTCAAAGTATTGCCCAACGGTTGCAATCATCTGCCCCATTTATTTTAGTAGATATATTTGGTGAGAAAAGTTCGCGTGAATTCGAGCAAATAACTGCCATCATCAAACTATTCTGGCAAGAAATGGGAATACTCCCAGAACAAATAGATGAGGGTATAGAAACTATTAACAAAGGTGTTTATCCTGTTGCTGAATCACGCGCAATAGAACTATTACAACAAGCAGGTTTTGGCAATATCGTTAGGTTTTATACCGGACTTTGGGGTGGTGGTTGGGTAGCAGTAAAAAAATAGACTTTTTACCTAAATTCGAGCCTTGAGAAAAAATGATAAGTCTGCGGTCCTGAAAACTTCACTTTGCTCAGAATCACAGACTAGATTTTAAAATGCGATCGCGAATAATGCTGCTAGCTAAACGAAGTTCAGATAGTGTATGGACTTGTTATTAGAAAGTATTGTCCTGTTGTACGAAGGTACGCTTTGCTTGAGTAGCCCCGAAGGGAGTTGGAAGGTATCTTTAACTCTTGCGCCTATTCCAAGGTCCCCAAATGGCAAAGGTAATTCCAGGTCTATAAATGTTAAGGAACATTGTTTGACCATTCGGTGAAAAACAAGCTCCAGCGAACTCGGAAGTATTCAAAGCATTCCGCGCAAACGAGTAAATTTGCCCTTGAGAAGTCACTCCTCTCACAAATTGCTCACCTGCGCCATCTTCGCAAAGGAACAGATCGCTAAAAGGAGAAACGACAATGTTGTCTGGAAAATCTAGAACTTCTTGGCTGGGTGATTCGACAAACAGTTCAATAGTGCCTCCATCTTGACGAGTAGCACCAGGTATATAGCGCCAGACCTGACCAACTCCGGCAATACCACCATTAGTGCAGGTAAAGTACACTTCATTGTTGCCGAACCAAGCACCTTCCCCTCGACTGAACTGAGCAGCACCTTTGCTAAAGCCCTCGACTCTAACGGTATCAGCAGCAGGATCTGGGTCTTCAATCCGAACCCAATCGACTGCAAACTTTTGACCTACAGGAAACCCTACTCTAGTAATGGCTTGAGGTCGTCCCTGAATTCGCAGAGCTTCGAGAACTCCACTTGTCAAGTTACCAGGCTGTGTAGGAATAAAGCGGTAGAACAAACCATCTCCTCTATCTTCGGTTTCATAAACAATTCCGGTTCGAGGATCGATGGCAATAGCTTCGTGGTTAAAGCGACCCATAGCAACTAGGGGTTCTGGATTAACTATTCCCTGTGCAAGAGAGGGAACCTCAAAGTTATAGCCGTGACGTTTCGTCACATTGTTGGCATTTCCTGGTCGATTTGTTTCTGGAGTTGAGGTATTTTCTTCACAGCTAATCCAAGAATTCCACGGAGTTACTCCACCTGCACAGTTGCGATATGTCCCAGCTAAGGAAGCATAATCTCGAATTAACTTGCGATTTGCTCCGACAATTAAAGTTGTCGTTCCTCCTTTATTAGTAGGATCGTATTTAAGGTTGTCAGGAGCTTCAACACCAGTAGAGTCACCAGGACTATGCTCATGATTCCGCACTAGAATTGTCGTGTTTTGAGGTCCAGGGAAGGCAGCCATACCATCATGGCGATCCGGCACGAGTCTGCCATCACTCATTCTGTCACCAACTCGCGAAAAGGCACGGTATTGAAACCCACGAGGAAGATCGAGTAGACCATTGGGGTCTGAAATTAAGGGACCATATCCTTCAGCAAGAATAGTCTGACCATTAGCAACACGGGCGTAAAGCATCTGTAAAGGAGATGCAAGAACAGTTCCAGCAGTAGTGGTTCCTGCTAAGGTTAAAAAACGACGGCGTGAAAAAGACAAGGGTTCTGCTCTCTTTATGTCAACTATCGACGGTAGCAGTTTACTCAACACCGACTAAATGTAGCGAAAGATACGGTTAAGCTTAGATTAAAATTATTTTTAAGTATGAAAAACTAAATGAGAGAAATATTAAGATTTTAGAAGCTTTTACTCACTCTTCATTCAAAAAAGAAATAATTTGCTTGTTTTCCCTGTATTTTAGGCTTGCACCTAAGTATTAGTGAAATAGTAGCAAAAGAGTGAAGTTCAATTAGGAACTTGACTAACAATGATGAGTGTTTAGTACTTTTGTAATTGTAGGGTTTCCCTCTCAGGCATGGTGACTTAGCATGTGCTAGCGCTAAACTCGATAAGCGTGCCTTGTGCTTCAAAGATTAGTTTATTAGGTTTTAGCATGACTAGTTCAGCGCCACTTTCGCAGCCAGTGACACATCGTCGCCGCGAAAACGACTGGCGATTATTCTTACGGTTAGTTCCTTATGGACGTCGTCATGGGCGGTTGTTAATACTATCTATGTTGCTGCTTGTTCCCGTAGCGATCGCTGGCGCAGTGCAACCTTTGATTATTGGACAAGCAATTTCTCTGATTCGTCAAGAACCAAATGTGTATGAGTTTTTGCGGAATCGTCCTTTATCGGAAGGATTAGTACTACTAGAAGTTCTGTTACTAATCGCAATCATTGTCCGGCTGATCTTCACTAGCGTTCAAGGATACTTAGTCCAAAAAGTTGGACAACAAATTACTGCTGATATCCGCAACGACTTATTTGAACACGTTACTTCGCTTGCAGTGCGGTTTTTCGACCGTACCTCTGTAGGTAAGCTGATTACCCGCTTGACAAGCGATGTCGAAGCCCTAGGTGATGTTTTTACCACTGGTGCGATTGGAATTATCAGCGATGTTTTCTCAATGCTGGTAATTTTAATTACCATGTTCACTTTGCAGTGGCAACTTGCTTTAATGCTGACGTTGATGCTGTTTCCCGTGACAGGAGTAATTATTTATTTTCAGCAACAGTACCGCAAAGCAAACTACAAAGCCAGAGAAGAACTTTCGGTGCTAAATTCCACATTGCAAGAGAATATTACTGGTATCAATGTGGTGCAATTATTTCGACGAGAGAAATTCAATGCGCAACTATTTCGTACGACCAACCGACAATATGTGCGTGAAGTTGATAAAACCATCTTTCACGACTCAGCTGTGTCTGCAACATTAGAGTGGGTTGCATTAGTTGCGATCGCTGCTGTCCTGTGGTTAGGTGGCTTTTTTGTCCTACGCGAACAGTTGACTTTTGGTACGCTATCTGCATTTATTCTCTTTGCGCAACGTCTATTTGACCCCCTAAGACAATTTGCCGAAAAATTTACGGCGATTCAAGCAGGCTTCACCGCTGTAGAACGTGTCAGCGATATTCTTGATGAACCAATTGAAATTCGCGACCCAGAACATATTAAAAGTCAACACTCAGCACATAACTATCGCGATCGTCCCCCTCATTCCTCAATTGGAGAAATTCGCTTTGAACACGTTTGGTTTGCTTACAAAGATGATGATTACGTGATCAAAGATTTAAACTTTGTCATTCATCCTGGTGAAAAAGTTGCTTTAGTCGGTCCGACTGGTGCAGGTAAAAGCTCTATCATCAGACTATTGTGCCGCTTGTATGAACCAAGTCGCGGGCGGATTTTGGTTGATGGTATTGATGTTCGCGATCTACCACAGGCAGAACTAAGAAGTCGCATGGCAGTGATTCTGCAAGAAGGCTTTTTGTTCGCAGGAGATGTCAAAAGTAACATTACATTAGGTGATTCCTACTCCTTTGAAGAAATTACCACGGCTGCACAGCAAACGAATATCGATCAATTTATTGAACAATTACCCCAAAGTTACGATACTCAACTTCGAGAACGCGGCACCAATCTTTCAAGTGGTCAAAAACAACTTCTCGCTTTTGCCCGTGCAGCAATTCGCGATCCTCATATTCTTGTATTAGACGAAGCAACTGCAAGTTTAGACGTTGGCACAGAAGCTTTAATTCAAGATGCCTTGGATCAGTTACTTGTAGATCGCACAGCAATTATCATTGCGCACCGCCTATCAACTATCCGTAATGTCAATCGTATTTTTGTTCTCAAACGCGGTCAACTTGTTGAATCAGGCACTCATAAGGAATTACTACAGCAAGGCGGTTTATATGCCAGTCTGCACAATCTACAGATGCTAGGAACTGAGTAAAAACATTATTCAGAAAATTTTGTCGGACAGGCATTTTGCCATAAAAGAAAGTGGCTATTTCAAACGAAATAACCACCACTTTAACTAAGTTGAAAACTACCACAACAACTTAAATAAATGTACTCTTACCATCCTTGCGGCGAATACCGATGACTGATGGACGAGGTGGTCCCTGACGTTTACCTTCAATGTTACTAGGCCAATTGCTACCACGCGGTACAGTACGTTTTTGCTTAAAGAGCGTACCATCTAAGTTGAGCATCTCAATATCTCGACTAAGAGTCGCTTGCGGAGTATAAGGACAATCTTCACTAGGATGCTGCACGGCAATAATCAAGGTATCGTTGCCAACAAACGTTGGTCCTGTCATCTCGCAGCGCGGTGGACCATAAGCAAATGGTACGATTTCTCCAGCATCAGAACCACTTGTAGGAATGAAGAATAACCAATTGTTACCGAATACACCAATAAGGTTTGAAGTTTCTACATTCTGGTTGGAATCGATGACACTAGGCGATTCAGAACCTACAACCGTATGTTCGATATACAACGGCTCAGCGGCAGCACCAACATTAAAACCATTGTGTGCTGAGGTGGACATATCTGTCACGCCCCAAATATTGCCTTGGGGATCGAATGCTAAGTTATCTACGTTAGCAAAGCCATCTCCAGGTTCTGAAGCTGCTTCTCCACCTTTGACAAATCGCTCCCAACGGAAGGTCGTGCCAGTACTGTCTTCGCTATCTTCTATAATTTTGAAGAGCGCTCCTGAAGGCTGTGCAGCGGTTATAGCTTCACTATACTTAGAAACTATAAAAATCCGCGAATCAGGATAGCCATCACTTCCTGCAGCGCCATCAGTGTAAGCAATGAAGATTTCTCGTGGATTGCGAGGATTAACTTCTATATCTTCAGGACGTGCTGTTGGGGTTCCACCTACTACGTTAGCCGCAGGGAAAGCATCAACAAGGACTGCACCTTGACTGGTGTAGAAATCGGATAACTTTTTGCCTTTGTAAAGTGGAAGTACAGTATCTTCATTAGCGATAGTAACATCAACACTACCACCGTCTACCTCTTGACCAGTACTCATCCGGCTAGGTAGCTTTATCAGACCGTCTCTCGAAGCTGTACCCAAAGCTGCAAGTTCAACAGAAGCTAGAACAGATGGTGAAATAGGATTGGTAGCAGTACTTAACACAAGTGGAATCCATTCACCTGTTCCCTCAGCTTGATTAGGATCAGAAGGAGGATTGTATTTGGCAACGTACAAAGTTCCTTCTTCAAATAAAACACTGTTGTCTTTTCTGTTATTACCGTCAACTGGCTGTACAACAGTTCCTTTGCTGACAAACTTCCAGGTGTGACCGCCACGGCGATCGTCACCCATGTAGCCAATTAGCTTTTTGCCAATTTCTGCGCGGAAGGCAATGTTTTCATGACGGAAGCGACCGAGGGCAGTGTGCTTGCGGGGACGAAAATTAGGATTGTATGGATCGATTTCTACCATCCAACCGTATTTTTCACCAACTAAACCAAATTCAGCACCTGTAGTTTCTTCGATATAACCAACTTGAGTTCCATCGGAGTTAACGGCTTCGGTGACACCAACAAAGAAGGTTGAACTTCCTTGGAAGTTTTCCTCAGCAGACAGAATTGTATTCCAAGGGGTAGTACCGCCAGAACAATTATAAGCAGTCCCAATAATCTTATTACCTAAGCCATCAACACTCAGATTAAACACCTCTTTAGCGGCAGGTCCAGTCCCAATCAGATAGTTGTTATCTCCTTTTTGGTGGCTGGAGTTACCCCAAGATGTGACATTTTTGTACTGGTCGCTACGTTGGCTATTGATTGCTAAGCCGGAAAGACCATGAATGCGACGATTGTTAGGATCGCTAACTACCTGATAACGTCCGTTGTTATCTTTTGCAATCCGCACAATAGAACCCCCTACGTTGTAGAGGAATTCTCCTAAAAGTGCGCGGTTTTTTTCTGAAGCTTTGAATCCAATGACAGTAGGAAAAGCCTCAGGAAACTGTGATGTATCGGTGACATCTTCTGGTGTACCTGGTGCAAAAGTACTGATTGGGTAGCTGACGTATTCGTGGTTGACCCAAAGATAGCCATCGTTGAGGTTGCCCTGAATAGGAACAAACGAAGTATAGTCGCAGTTGAAGCCGAAATAATCGTTTTTGTTAGGGAAAACGCGATCGCCCCAGCGCACAATAACATACCGCTCGTACTCTGGCGGTACAATAACATCATCAAGAACAGTGTAAGTTGTTAATCTAACATCTGATGCTGGCTGTAATAGATTTCCTTTGCCAATTCCTATTGGTAAATAACTTACTTGGTTTTGATATATCGGTAAAGGATGCGGCAGACGTACAGGAGTAAAGCTCAAAGGTACAGTAGTCTGGGCATGAGTAAACCCATTACCTAATAATCTCTCTCCTAAGACAGGTGCTAATACAGCAGTACCAGCACTGGCTCCAAAGAACACAAGTAGCTGTCTGCGAGTAAGCTTAGACATGAATCTCCTCTTCTTGTCAGAATAGCTACAATAGCCATTGATAAGCTTGCACGGTGCGTACTAAGCTCAAACTTTTAATAGTTTTTGCAAAAGCTTATACCGTAGCTCGGCATTGTAAACTCACATTGTCACAGCTAACTACAATACCTATATAAGATTAAGGTTAGTTAATGTCCTAGTTAATACTATCTATTTGTTCTTTGAATACTTAATTACAGTACCCTAATAACAAAAAATGACAATTTTACTCAACTCAATAGTTGGCGCTCTTCAGTATTAACGAAAGAGTAATGCATACATGAACTTATATGCATATGTTAATTAGCCTTGTTTATGAACTAATGTGTAAAGCAAGTTAAACAAAATAAGTATTTAGGAAAGTTTAGATATAAAGAAGTTTCTTAACTACTCTAACTTGAAAATTAATTTATCCAATTGATATGAATAGGCAGTTGCAGGTGTATAGGAGAAAATATTACAGCCTATTGCAAGTTTATGAGGTACAGTAAGAGGAGTACACAAATGAAGTCTAATGAAACCGTACTCGCTCGACTTGCGAGAAAAAATAGTTAAGGCATACACACAAGGTGACACCTCAATCAG
>NZ_JADEWN010000097.1 GCF_015207655.1 Gloeocapsopsis crepidinum LEGE 06123
AATTTCTCTACAAATCAAGTTTTCTGAATTACTCTCTGCCACAAAAGCGAATTTCCGCTTCTGCTGTCACTTTCTTACACTACTTATTCATGTATTAGTGGTTTTCCTGATAGGTGCAAGATGTGAGGTACTGCGATTTTGGCAGGGCTATTAACATTTATTCCTAATCTTGGACCCACTTTGAGTGTCATTCCACCAATGGCACTGGCTCTGCTGGACGCTCCCTGGAAAGCATTAGCTGTACTGATACTATTCGTTGCAATTCAACAAATTGAGAGCAACGTGCTTACACCTATAGTGATGCAGAAACAGGTTTCTTTGCTACCAGCAATCACCTTAGCATCCCAAGTCATTTTTGCCAGTTTCTTTGGTTTCTTAGGTTTGCTATTGGCTCTACCATTGTTAGTTGTCACTCAGGTTTGGGTGAAGGAGCTTTTAGTCAAGGATGTGCTGAACAACTGGCAGCGAAATGAAGCGAGTAGTCCTCAGCTAACTTCAGTGGGAAAAGACGATTCAGTTAATTGAAGACTATTTCACTTTATTTACCAAGCAGAAATTGTCGTTGTAGAATTGCCTGTTACATTAGGCGCTGCTGTTGGTAGGATATTACTGCAATGACCTAGAAAATATAGCTTAAGAGGACGATCGCAAGGTAAACAACGTCACCTCTGGTGGACAGTTCAACCGAATCGGAATATGACTAAAACCAATACCACGATTTACATAAAGCCGATTTCCCGCTAATCCAACCATCGACAGTAACTTCATCTTTGCTAGTTAACGCCAGCCAAGACCATTCCGGCGTAAACAGGAGACGAATTTGTCCGCCGTGGGTATGTCCTGCTACGGCTAAAGGTGCAGTCTGAGGCAGTAAAGCTGCAAACGAATCAGGATTATGCATCATCACTAACCTGGGAGCTTTTTCTGGTACTTGCGAAATTGCAACGATTGGTTTATCTTCATTGGGAAGGTGAGGACCAATACCAACTAAATAAAGGTTTTCCTCTGTTTTTGCTGGCGATCGCTGTTGATCGGGTAGGGTAAGCGAAACTGCTTCATTCTTTAGCACTTGCACGCCCGCAGCTTCTAAACCCTGATGTAATTGCGCGGCTAACTGCTGATTCTTTCCCCCCATTGCTAGCCTATAGTCATGATTGCCAAGTACAGCATAAGTAGGGATGCCAGCTTTTGGTAAAGGGCTAACCAATTCAATTACTTTGTCGATCTCTTGAGTTTGATTTTCACCTGGCTTATCAATAAAGTCACCACTAATCAACACTGCAGCGGGGCGTTCGGACTGATTAATTTACTCCCTCTCAATATTCGAGCGGGACAACAATTGAATATCAGCACGTAATGCTGTAATTTCGGCATGGAGAGCTTTGATAGATTTCTCGCCTGCGATCTCTGCTTCGTCATTTTCTGCATCGCGACCTAAAAAGAATGTAGCGATTGTGGCTGTCAAATAGCCGAATACAGTAAAAGCGTACAACGCTAAAATGAAGCAAAGCACCCGTCCTTCTGGAGTTTGCGGCCAGTACTCCGATCCCAGGGTAGTCATCAACATCGCCGTCCACCAGAGTGCCGTACCGTAGTCGTTTAGACTTCCTTCTGAAGTATTGCGTTCAAATGCATACATCCCAGCTGCTCCGACTAGGTTAATAATGAGTGTTAATCCTACAACATAGCCAAAGCCACGACGACCTAAGCTCGCACGAAGCGATCGCATACCTCGATTAGTCCGTGTCAGCACGCGGAATAACTGAACGCCACGGCTGGCGCGTGCGGTACCTAAGATTCTTAAAACACGAGTAATTCGGAAAATACGCAAAGCTGGTAATACAAGGGCGATCGCCGTTACCCAATTATTCTTGAGATAAGTGAATTTGCGAGGCGCTAGAGTGAATTTGAGTAGGAATTCTAGAATAAAAACTATCCAAATAACGGTGCTAAGGACTTCGAGTAGAGGACTCAAACTCCAAGTCAACTCGATAATAAATAGCAATAGCCAAACTAAGGCTAACACCAGCATTGGCGTTTCCATCCATTCTTCTAGCTGTTCGAGAACCTCGCGTCGCTCTTGATTGACGATCTGTTTTTCAGGAGTATTTAGGTTACTCATGTTCTTCCATATTTCGCACTTCCATTAAAGGAAGTAGCGCCTTCTACTTATTGAGCACCAATCAAATTAACACTTACCAACACAACGAAAATATCTAGCGAACGAATGACATTTTTAGGACTATAGACTCCTATCTGCACCCGAACATTATGAATAAAGTGCAATCTACAGCAGATCAGTTAGCCAAGTAAAGCAAGCTTAGTAATAGAGGTAATAATTTAAAAACGCACCGTATTTGGGGGATATTTTTAAAGTGAGCAGAAAGCTTAATACTCTGCATCATATCAGCACTTGGCGACCATGTTTTAACCGCTCAACTGGATACAGCGCTTTCTACTTTGGTATGCACGCTAAAAGCTTCTGCACGTTTCAACACTGCAAATGCAGTTCAGGCGGCACAAGACAAGCTTGGTGTTTCTATCGGTAAACTCAACTCTCGTGCAACACGAGTGCCTGGTCAAGGGTAACTGTCTATGAGCGATCTTGTTTTTACACCTGCGCATCAGCTGGCGCACGCGATCCGTCAGCGAACAGTTTCAGCAGTTGAAGTGTTTGATGCATATATAAATCAAATTGTCAAGCATAACAGTCAACTCAACGCGATTTGTACTCTGGATGAACGCGCCCGCGATCGCGCCAAACTTGCGGATCAAGCCCTCGCACGCGGTGAAGACTGGGGTGTTTTGCATGGCGTACCCATCACAATCAAAGACTGCTTAGAAACGGCTGGACTTCCTACCACCGCTGGCTATAAACGATTGAAAAACTACGTTCCACAACACGATGCAACCGCTGTCGCGCGACTATGTGCGGCTGGCGCGATCGTTATCGGTAAAACGAACCCTGCAAAACTTGCAGGCGATTATCAAAGTACAAACGATTTGTTCCCTCGTGCGAATAATCCTTGGAATGTGAACTACACTCCTGGCGGAAGTTCTGGCGGAACTGCGGCGGCGATCGCAGCAGGACTTTCACCGCTCGATCTAGGAAGTGATATTGCCGGTTCAATTCGTCAACCGTCGCATTTTTGCGGTGTCTTTGGACTCAAACCAACGGATCGCCGAGTACCTACCGCAGGTCACATCCCCGAAGTTCCAGGAACACCGCGATGCATTCGCCAAATGCTAGTAGTAGGTCCAATTGCGCGTTCGATTGCAGATCTGCGGTTGTGCTTTTCATTGATTGCTGGGGCTGATCCGCGTCAACCAGAAATCCCACCGATTCCACTCGATACACCGAATATACAAAATCTCCGCCTGGCGTGGACAGACGAAATCGATTTGTATCCAGTTGCCCAATCAATTAAATCTGCACTCCAGTCCGTTGCCGAGAAATTAACCGATACTAAGATCGCTGTAGAAAAGTGGATTCCAAAGTTTGATTTTGCCTTGGCTTGGCAAGTATACTTTGCGCTTTCTGCTTATATTTCACCTCACCAGCAACCGTTTAATCTTGATTTCGTGCGCGACTCGTCTTCTTTGCTGTGGCGCGAAGCAACACAAGGCGATCGCCGATTACGTCAGCGTAGTAACGTTGCTAAAATTGGCTTTTCAGCGTTTTTCAACGCAAATCTCAAAAACTATTTTGCCGCTTTAGCCGCACGCGATCGCTTAATTGCGCAAATGGATCGCGAACTCGAACCGTGGGATGCATTACTATGCCCAGTGGCGATGACACCCGCATTCACACATCGTGCGACAGGTACTGCTATTGACATTGATGGGAAAAATGTTCCCTATCTCATGGCATCAGGTGCATATACAATACCATTCAGCTTTACAGGTCATCCGGTTGTTGTCATCCCAATTGGACAAACTGAAGATGGATTACCGATCGGAATGCAAATTGTCGGTCAAAGGTGGTGCGAGATGAAATTACTGGCGATCGCAAAACACCTGCACCAAATCATTGGTGTTTTTCAACATCCACTTGGTTATTGATACAATTCGCACTTGAGGCGTTTACCTTACGATATAAATAACCAAAACCCCTTATCAATAAATCCGTTTAAGAGCTAAAACGTCTAGGAGTAACTGTATTATGGTAAAAACTGCTTCAACAATGTTACCGTTGGGAACTCAAGCACCAAACTTTGAGTTATCCGATGTCGTGACTGGACAGACAATTTCGCTATCAAGTTTCGCTGAAAAGCCTCTGCTGGTAATGTTTATCTGTCAGCACTGTCCGTTTGTCAAGCATGTCAAATCAGAACTTGCCAGCTTAGGCAAAGACTATGCTAGTAGCAATGTAGGAATCATTGCGATTAGCTCTAACGATATCAATAAATATCCACATGATGCACCGGAACAATTAAAAGCAATGGCTGAAGAAGCTGGGTTCCTATTTCCTGTCTGCTTTGATGAAAGCCAAGAAGTTGCCAAAACGTATACTGCAGCTTGTACGCCAGATTTCTTTTTATTTGATGCTGATCAAAAGTTAGTCTATCGCGGTCAGTTAGATGATAGCCGACCAAGTAACGGAATACCAGTGACTGGTAAAGATTTACGGGCAGCAATTGATGCACTACTAGCTGGAAAATCTGTTAATTCTGATCAAAAACCTAGTATTGGATGCAATATTAAGTGGAAACCTGGCAACGAACCGAGTTACTACAGTTAAACTTTTACCGAGCTATTGAAAATTAGCATAGAATAAAAGCCCTTGGTTTCGACCAAGGACTTATTACTTTTATTGCTTCAAGGAATTAAATGGACTGACACTTCTAAGGCGATCTATCTTCTATTGTCAACGTCTAAGTTACCTGATTTACCTAGATCCAACTCTTCTTTACGAATTGTCTCTTGTGCATTGACAGTATCTTGTTCAGTCACTTTCTTCACTTTTACTTCTTCACGCACAAAAGCTTCTTTTTGAACATCCGCTGCTTCTTCATGCAACTCTACGCGTGCAACTTCACCTTCTCGGAAAGCATCTGTTCCAGGGGAAGCTACAGCTTTAGTGTTAGTAGGAGTAGTGCGTTCAACGACAACTTTTTCTTTCTCTACTGGAATGGAAACTTGAGCGGTTTCTGTTTCAACCTTTTTACCAACCGATACTTCCCCTGCTTTTCTGCGAGTCTTGTTTGCAACTAACCGCTCTTCATAAAGTTTGAGCGATTGCTGATCTTGACGATTCATATCATATAAATCAGCATCGTACTGGTAGTCGTAGGTATCTCTGTTGTATTCCGTACTATCCATTCTAGGAGCAACAGCACCTGCTGTAGTAGCTGTAGGTGCATCTAACGGTGCAGTTGATTCTACAGCCTGAGGGCGATAAACTCCTCGTACGCGCTCTTCATAGTCGTAATCTACACGTAGATCGTCACTAAATTCTGGTAGTGCTTCTACCTGTTCTTTAGTCAAGCCTGATGCAACTATTCTTCTTGCACTTTGGTCAATCCGCGCACGACCAACGGGTAGTAATACTTCCTTGCCGAAAATCCAAAAGCCTGTATCGACAACAAAGTAACGAAAGTGTCCTGCTTCGTCTACCAATATATTTTTGACAGTACCAACATTTTCATTATTGACGTCTGTATAGACATCGAATCCTTTAATATCGTTGTCATCAAAACTATTGCGGTAATCAGAATCAAAGTCTTCTAGTTTGTAAAGAACCATAATGCAACCTCCTGACGATTTCATATATAACTAGCCTAGAAAGTTATCGTGTTAATCCATCTTTCTTTGGTTGTAAATAGAGTAGATGCAAATTCCTATCTTAAGGAGGTATATATTAAATTCAATACATTGTCAAAACAAGGCATTCACTCATAAATATCAAACAAAACTCATCATTTCCTTAGAGGGTAACTTCTCCAAAAACTTATATTCAGTCTTTAGTTACAGAGTAAATATCTATGTAAAGGCAGATTTTCAGGTAATGATGAAACTAACAAAAGCTCACTAAAAACTTAACAACACTTATAAAAATAAAAACTTTACTTCTTTTTGAAGCATATTTTAAAGAAGATAAAAATCTTTCTATCGAGAGAGAGAGCAGACTTTATAACAATAAAGTTATTTTTAGATTAAGAAATTCTATGAGTAGGAGGGCATTTTCCAGAATGTATAGCTCATTTTCAGCAAGAGATCTAGCTTTATTAACTTTAGGATTAACTGTAGTTGCTCCGATAGTTAGAATTGCCCCAGCAACAGCACAAACAACATTTCCTGATGTACCGCAAAATTATTGGGCGCAACCTTTCATTGAATCTTTAACAGCACGAAACATCATTGCGGGATATCCCGATGGTACATTTAGACCTGAACAAGCTGTGCAACGCGATGAATTTGCAGCACTCGTACGCAAGGCTTTTAGTACCGAACAAGTAAGAGAGATTCCTAGTGCGAGTACGTTTAATGATGTTCCCCAAGGTTATTGGGCAAATCCAGCAATTGAAGAAGCTTACGAACAAGGCTTTATGCAAGCCACAGAGAATAACAATTTTTTACCTGAAGAGGAAATTGAACGAGCAGAAGCATTAGTTATTCTAATGCGGGGATTGAATTTAGTACCCGCACAAACAGCAACTGCAGCACCACAAACAACTCCAGGGCAAACAACGCCAGCGACTCGCCGCGCCAGAAGAGGCTCAATTCCATTTGCGATCGCATCTTTGATGCAACCTGTATTTAGTGCAGTGAGTCAAGTCGCACCTGCACAAGCTACTCCTCCTGAAACTACAACATCATCTGAGACTCAAGCTGCAGTTAGCCGCCCACCATCTGAAATTGTCAGCAATTACTACACTGACGCTGCACAAATTCCTTCAAATGCAGTAGAAGAGGTGGCGCAAGCAACTGAAGCTAACATTGTTGTTAATTATCCGAATGTGCGTGTTTTGAATCCTACTGAACCGCTAAGTCGCGCTAGCGCAGCTGCATGGATTCATCAAGCTTTAGTTCGTCTAGGTAGAATTGAGCCACTAACTCCAAATGTAGAAGCGACAAACTATATTGTCGGTCGTTCCAACACTGAAAATCAGTAACGGTATACTAGTAGCAATTAGCAATTGGCAATTAGCTGTTAGCTTTTGTTCAATTGCTAACGACTCGAACTAAGCTTTAGGCTTATACGTTGAGACAACCTGCAATTCTTTCAATTGCTTATCGTCTACACTCGAAGGTGCATCGGTTAACAAACACCGCGCCTGTTGTGTCTTTGGAAACGCTATCACATCACGAATCGACTCTTCGCCAGCAAGCAACATTACTAAACGATCTAAACCGTAAGCAATTCCGCCATGTGGTGGTGTCCCATACTCAAACGCTTCTAAAAGAAAGCCAAATTTATTTTGTGCTTGCGCTTGCGAAAGCCCAATCGCAGCAAAAACTTGTTCTTGAATTTCGCGTTGATAAATCCGCAAACTTCCACCACCAACTTCGACACCATTTAATACCAAATCATACGCTTGGGCGCGGGCGGTTTTAAGATCGTGTAAATCATCAGGATGCGGTGCGGTAAATGGGTGATGGAGTGCTTCTAAACGCTTTTCTTCAGCGTTCCACTCAAACATTGGAAAATCTGTTACCCACAGTAAGTTAATTTTATCAGGGTCAATTAGCCCTAATTCGCGTCCAATGACTTGTCGCAATCGATCTAAAGTTTTATTAACGGTTGCAGTATCACCAGCACCAAAAAGTAACAAGTGCCCTGCTGTTGCACCTGTACGCTGCAATAATTCTTGCTTTTGTTCAGCAGTGAGATTGTCTTTAATTGCGCCAATTGTGTCAATTTCACCGTCATCGCGCACGCGAATGTAAGCTAAGCCTTTAGCACCAGCTTCCGCAGCTTCTTTGAATAGATCGCCGCCAGGTTTAATTCGGACATTGGAAATGATATTGTTACCGTGAGGAATTGGTAGCACTTTGACAGTACCACCTGCCGCGATCGCACTCCCAAAGACTTTGAACCCTGAATTTTTAACTAAATCAGAAACATTAACAAGTTCCAAACCAAAGCGCGTATCAGGTTTATCGCTACCGTAACGTTCTATTGCCTCTACCCACGTTAGACGCGGGAAAGGACGTGGTAGTTCGATGCCTTTAACGGCTTTGAAGATATGACAAACTAAACCTTCGTTCAGTTCGAGAATTTCGGCTTGCGACATGAAACTCATTTCCATGTCTAATTGCGTAAACTCTGGTTGTCTGTCGGCACGCAAGTCTTCATCGCGAAAACAGCGGGCGATTTGATAGTAGCGATCGCAACCCGACACCATCAGCAATTGTTTAAATAACTGCGGTGACTGCGGCAATGCAAACCACTCACTTGGATTGACGCGGCTGGGAACAAGGTAATCTCTTGCGCCTTCGGGTGTAGAACGCGTCAGAATTGGCGTTTCAACTTCAATAAAGTTATATTCATCTTCTAAGTAACGCCGGATTGCTTTGACGACTTGGTGACGCAACTGCAAATTACGACTCATGCGACTAGTGCGGATGTCTAAATAGCGGTACTTCAGCCGTAAGTCTTCGCGAACTGTCTCTGTATCAGCCGTGGCAACTTGAAAGGGTAATTGTTTGTGGACAGCATTGAGAAGTTGAATTTCGTCGGCGTAAATCTCGATTTCACCTGTAGGTAGGCGCGGGTTGAGCGATTCGGGTGGACGCTGGGTGACTCTTCCGGTAATTTGAACAACGTATTCGTTTCGGAGTGCGTCGGCGTATGCGTACGATCCTGGTGTACGTTGCGGATCGCTAACAATTTGCACAATTCCCGTGCGATCGCGTAAATCTAAAAATATCACGCCTCCGTGATCGCGGCGACGGTCTACCCAGCCATTCAGGGTGACAGTTTCTCCAATACTTGAGGAACGCAGTTCGCCGCAATAGTGAGTTCGCATAGTTGCTGTTTGTTGATCTTGCTGGGGATTGAATAGGGTGATCGTCAAGTTTTTATTATCTAATATCCGTTTGTGGGAACGGGCACAGATCTTGACATTTTACTATGAAATGAATGTGTTTAACGAACCGAACTTCGGTACAGAGGAAAGAGGAAGAGGAGTTTTGTGGAATTCAGTGGCGCGATAAACTGTTGAAACTGGAATGTATGTAGTTTATTTTTTATGCCTAGTTTTTTATTGGAAGTTGGCACAGAGGAATTACCTGCAGATTTTGTTGCAGGTGCGATTCACCAATGGCGATTGCGGATTCCTCAAAGTTTGCAGGAACATAGTTTATCGGCAAGTTCAATTGACGTTTATGGGACTCCTCGGCGGTTGGCTATTGTCATTCAGGGATTACCTGATAAACAACCGGATCGTGAAGAAGAAATTAAAGGTCCACCAGCACAGGCAGCGTTTAAAGACGGACAACCAACGAAGGCTGCAACGGGATTTGCCAGAAAGCAGGGGGTTGCCCTTGAAGCATTAGAAATTCGCGCTACGGATAAAGGAGATTTTGTCTTTATACAGCAAAGTTTTCCTGGAAGACCTACTGCTGAACTACTGACAGAACTAGTACCGCAGTGGATTACAGGGCTAGAAGGGAAACGCTTGATGCGATGGGGTGACGGCGATCTGCGGTTTGCACGACCGCTTGTCTGGCTAATAACTTTACTTGATGATGCTGTATTGTCTGTGGAGTTAGAGAATGGTTCAAAGACGCTTAAGAGCGATCGCTTTAGTCTCGGACATCGCGTTTTATCTCCAGGAAAGGTAATAGTTACCCACCCTAATAACTATGTAGATATATTACAGCGAGCTTTTGTTGAAGTCAACCCACAGCAGCGACAAAATAAAATTCAAGAACAGATACAAGCTGCTGCCCAAAAAGTCAATGGCAGTACGCCAATTTATCCAGATTTGCTGACAGAAGTCACAAATTTAGTAGAATTTCCTAGTGCCGTTGTTGGTAATTTTGATGAAGAATTCTTAAACTTGCCTGCGGAAGTCATTACAACAGTTATGGTAACTCAGCAGCGATATTTTCCTGTATTTAAAAGTAATAATTTTGAAGAGCTTTTACCATATTTCATTACAATTTCTAATGGAGATCCAGCAAAATCAGATATTATTGCAGCGGGTAATGCACGAGTTATTCGCGCTCGATTAGCTGATGGTCAATTTTTCTATAAAACTGATTTATCAAGACCGTTAGAAAGCTATTTGCCACAACTAGAAACTGTGACTTTTCAAGAAGAATTGGGTTCAGTTCGCGATAAAGTTGCGCGAGTCAGCAAAGTTGCCGAACTGATTTGTGCACAATTACAGCTACCAAAAGATAACAGTAACTTGATTCAACGTGCTGCATTATTATGCAAAGCTGACTTAGTAACACAAATAGTGTATGAGTTTCCCGAACTTCAGGGAGTCATGGGGCAAAAGTATGCTTTAGCAAGTGGCGAACCTGAAGCTGTAGCCACTGCAATTTTTGAACATTACTTACCAAGAAGTGCTAGCGATCGCCTACCAAGGACAATTACAGGTCAAGTCGTCGGTTTGGCTGACCGACTCGACACTTTAGTCAGTATTTTTGGATTAGGAATGATCCCGACAGGTTCATCTGATCCTTTTGCTTTAAGACGTGCCGCTAATGCAATAATTAATATTACCTGGAGTGCCAATTTACAAATTAATTTACAGCGACTCTTAGAGCAAGTAGCGACAGATTTTGTTGCTGCACATCCAACGCAGTTAAACCTACTACACCAATTACAAGAATTCTTTCTACAACGCCTGCGCAGTCAATTACAAGAAGAAATGATTGATTATGATTTAGTGAATGCCGTTGTAGGAGACAATGATTCTGATTATAAAATACGAGCACTGCAAGATTTATTAGACGTACGCGATCGCGCTTTCTTTTTACAATCAATTCGTAATAATGGCGAGCTAGAAAAAGTCTACGATACTGTGAATCGTTCAACTCGCTTAGCAGCACAAGGAGATTTAAATACGACAGAACTACATCCACAATTGATAAATCAAGCACTATTTCAAAAATCATCCGAACAAGCATTTTATGATGCCTTGGTACAACTCGAACCAAAAACAATTGCTGCCCGTGCTTCGCGTGATTATCAACAATTGATAACAGCATTAGCAGAAATTGCTCCAAAAGTCAGTAGTTTTTTTGATGGAGCAGATAGTGTTTTAGTTATGGATTCCGATCCAGAGATTAGGCGAAATCGTTTGAATTTATTGGGACTATTACGCAATCATGCTCGCGTTTTGGCAGATTTTGGTGCAATTGTCAAAAACTAGCTTTAACAAGCACTAAATTTTAAAAATCACTAGAAGGATTAAAGGTAAAATGCCAAATGTGATGTAATACTATTTCACTAAAGTGGGGATGACAAATAATTTCTCCTCTGCTCTTCTGCTTTTCTGCTCCTCTATTATCTTCTACTCAACTTTTATTAGTTTACCGATCCATGAAGCCTTATCTTGCCGCCGCAATCCAGATGACAAGCCTGCCAAACCTAGAGAAAAATTTAGTTCAAGCAGAAGAATTAATTGAACTTGCCGTGCGTCAAGGTGCCAAGTTAGTAAGCTTGCCAGAAAACTTTTCTTACTTGGGAGAAGAAGCAGGTAAGATTGCCCAAGCAAGTGCGATCGCCCAAAAAAGTGAAAAGTTCCTCAAAACAATGGCGCAACGCTTCCAAGTCACCATCCTTGGGGGCGGGTTTCCGGTACCTGTAGATAGCACAAAAGTTTACAACACTGCCCTACTGATCGATCCTAGCGGTCAAGAACTCTCGCGCTATCACAAAGTCCACTTATTTGATGTCAACTTACCTGACGGCAATACTTACCGCGAATCAAGTACAGTCATGGCCGGAAATCAACTCCCGCCAGTTTACTCTTCTAAAGATCTTGGTAATCTCGGACTCTCAGTGTGCTATGACGTACGATTTCCCGAACTTTACCGCCACATGGCACTCAAAGGTGCGGATATTCTCTTTGTTCCCGCTGCCTTTACTGCATACACTGGCAAAGACCACTGGCAAGTACTACTCCAAGCACGAGCCATCGAGAATACCTGCTACATTATCGCTCCTGCTCAAACAGGACAGCACTATGCCTTACGTCAATCTCACGGTCACGCGATGATCGTCGATCCTTGGGGAGTTATCTTATCCGACGCAGGCAATTCACCAGGAGTCGCGATCGCCGAAATTAATCCAACACGTTTAGAACAAGTCCGCAGACAAATGCCATCACTGCAACATAGTGTGTTTTTGTAGAGGCAAAAGGGGCAGCCTTAACCCGTACCGCAGCGCTCTTATGCGATCGCATTCGATTCTAGAATTTAGATAATCATCGAGTGTATTTCTGAAGGTGCAAAGTTGAAAATGCTGAGAAGAATCTTGCTGATTGGGACATTTTTACTTGTTTTGATTATTGGTGTTGATCAAGATGCGATCGCTGCCCAAACAGTAACCCAAGTCAAAGTTATCGAAACTGAGATGGCAATTGAATTGTCGCCCAGCACTGTATCTGCTGGCGAAGTTGAATTCATTGCTTACAACCAAGGTCAACTTCCTCACGAAATGGAAATCATCAAAACTGATTTACCACTCGCTCAAATGCCCATAAAAGACAACCGACTCGATCGCAAAAAAGTCGGAGAGAAAATTGATGAAATCGAAGCTGAAGACCTACCCAGTGGTGCAACGGCAACACTCCTCACCCATCTCGAACCTGGAAGATACCTCATCGAATGCAACATTCCAGGACACTTTCAAGCTGGAATGAAAGCCGAACTTATCGTTATGTAAAAAACCAAACTTCTCTACTCCTCTTTCTGTGTTCTCGCCGCTGCGCGTCTACGTAAAAAAAACGGGTAGCCCTACGACTACCCGCCCCAAACTCAATGAAATCTCTTACACAGAAACTGCCTTCTTAGTTACAGCATTCAATTCACCTTTAGCATACTTGGCTGCAAACTCATCCTGAGAAATTTGCTTGATCTTGCTACCTTGACCAGCAGCCTCAAACTGTTGATAGCGGTCTGCACAAACCTTCTGCATATACTTAATCGAAGGCTTGAGGAAGTGACGGGGGTCAAACTCCTTAGGATCTGCTGCCAAAGCTTCGCGCACTGCTGCGGTAATTGCTAAACGGTTGTCGGTGTCGATATTTACCTTACGCACACCACTCTTAATACCTTTTTGAATTTCTTCTACAGGTACACCGTAGGTTTCAGGAATAGCACCGCCGTACTTATTAATCAGTTCTAGCAAATCTTCAGGTACTGAAGAAGAACCATGCATTACCAAGTGAGTATTTGGTAGGCGACGGTGAATTTCTTCAATGCGGCTGATTGCTAAAATCTCCCCAGTAGGTTTACGAGTAAACTTGTAAGCCCCGTGGCTAGTACCGATCGCTACAGCCAATGCATCAACTTGAGTTTGCTCAACAAAATCAACAGCTTGGTCAGGATCAGTTAACAGTTGAGAGTGGTCGAGTTTACCCTCGAAACCATGACCATCCTCTGCTTCGCCCATACCAGTTTCTAAGGAACCCAAACAACCGAGTTCGCCTTCAACGCTGACACCGATCGCGTGAGCGACTTTCACGACTTCACGGGTAACATTGACGTTATACTCGTAGCTTGCCGGAGTTTTAGCATCTGCTTCCAGCGAACCGTCCATCATAACGCTGGTAAAGCCATTTTTCATTGCAGAGTAGCAAGTTGCTGGCTCATTACCATGATCTTGGTGCATGGCAATGGGAATGTAAGGATAAGTTTCTACTGCTGCTAGAATCAAGTGACGCAAGAAGTTCTCACCAGCATATTTACGTGCGCCACGAGAAGCTTGTAAGATCACGGGGCTATCTGTTTCTTTAGCAGCCTGCATAATTGCCTGGATCTGCTCCATGTTGTTCACGTTGAAAGCTGGAATGCCGTAACCGTTTTCAGCCGCGTGATCCAACAGCAGCCGCATTGGTACGAGCGCCATAGATAGTCCTCCTAAATTTTGATAGTCAGCTAGTCGTCTTAAAACAAGCGTAATTCTTACGCTAATCTTAAGATAATTTTTAACTTATAAGCAATTATATTCAGAGAATACTTTCTGATTCTTATTTCTGGTAATTCTCCCTAACCTAGCTTAAGGAGAGAAAATTTATAAAGCAGAAGGAGAAGGCAGAAGGCAGATTTAGTTGGAGCAAGGAGTATAAGCCTCTATCATGTCCTAACCATACTGATCATTGCTATACAAGTTTAAGGTTGATACAAGATCGCTACGCGATTGCTCTTTCTGTAACATCCTATAATTCATCCTTGAAGCACTCAAGCAGTAGATAAATCGGAGGGCGATCGCCCCTACTCCCTGATGCTGATCGCTGCTCCAATGCCCAAACTAGAGCATTTGCCATTCTCACAGCATCTTCAGCCATAGCGTGATTGTTGCGGTCTACTTCCCTATGCTCTGGATTAGCTAGTAATCCCTGTAGTGCCATTGCTGCGAATAGCTCCCGCTTGGTTAATCCTACTTCTGCAATGGATAAGTCATTCTCTCTCCATCCAGATAGGGGAAGGCTGCGCTATCTGGTCTAACTATCACTCTGTCCCTCTGATCGCATTTCAATGACTACAGCCTCTAGTAGATCTGTGGCGCTATTGTGTCGCTCTTGTAGTCCCAGAATGACTGTCTTTACCTCCTGATCGGTCATTTCATCAACTACGGTCAATTCACTGTTGGGTGGGAGAGCAGATCGCTCTCCCTTAAGCTTTTTGAAAAAGGCGATCGTGCTGCGCGGGGTGAAGATGAAGATCAACAGTGCTTATCGCACCTTGGCACAGCAAGCGATTCTTTATGCCCAATATCAACAGCGGCGCTGCGGGGTTCGCGTGGCAGCCGTGCCAGGTAAGCAGTAATCACAACACGGCGCTGGCGCTTGATGTTGAGGATGCAATGGGGTGGAAGTTGTATTTAGAGAGAAACGGGTTCGATTGGATTGGTAGCTTTGACCTGATGCACTTCTATTTTGAAGGTAGTGGCTGTAAGGACATGAGGCATCTATCCACGCTGGCATTTCAACAGCTCTACAACTGCAACAATCGCAGCGATCAACTGGCAGAAGATGGTGTATTTGGGCAAGCCACGCAGCGGGCGCTAATGCAGACGCTAGTAAGCGGCTTTGGCATTGCAGAGGCGATCCATCTAAGCCGACAATCGCCCTTCCTGGCGCTCGCAGCCCTCAGATCGCATCACTGCGATTTGGAGATGAAGGGGGGATGTCCTTACGCTGCAAACCGCACCGAAGAAACATGGGATGAATATTGTTTGTGATGGGGATTTTGGTAAAGCCACATTTGCCGTGGTGAAGCTATTCCAGCTTCAGAATGGGTTAGTTGACGACGGCGTTGTCGGGATGGCAACTCGAAAAGCACTGGGATTGTCAAAAATAAGTGCTTCTCTCTATTGTTTTTTTTCTTTTCTTTCTTACGCGCGCAAGAAGAGATAAGATATATTACATAGAAAAACATTGGTATTATAGCAAGAAAAGTATAGGTTAGGACGCTAAACGAACAGATGTATCTACTTGTTCACGAAAGTCTTCTATTGTCCCTTGAGATTTTCGCACTCGATTTTTAATCGGAAACCAATAATGCTCGATTTCATTTAAATCT
>NZ_JADEWN010000098.1 GCF_015207655.1 Gloeocapsopsis crepidinum LEGE 06123
GGTGTCGGAGACTGAGCAAAGATTATGAGGTTTTACCTGCCACTTCTGAGGCGATGATTCAAGTTGCGATGATTCGTCTTATGTTGAGACGATTGGTATAGTCTTTGACTTTTCAGACATCCTCTAAAGATAAAACTGCAAACAAAGCAGTTGTGAAATTCACACTCAGGTACTCAGTGAGTCACTCAGCACAAAATCAATCGTGTTGCCAGCAGAATCAACTGCTCGATACAAATATTTCCACTTGCCTTTGATCTTAATATAAGTTTCATCCACTCGCCATGAATCATTAGTGAAGTGCAGATGTGAACGAGTGCGTTTTTCAAGTTCTGGAGCATAAGCCTGTACGCATCGATATACTGTTGAATGGTCAACACTTAACCCTCTCTCGGTCATCATTTCTTCCAACCGGTATGAAAGCGGATATCGAAGATACCAACGGACGCATAGCAGGATGATTTCTGGTTGGAAGTGCCGCCACTTGAAACTGATACAATAAAGGGGTAAAACTGTTGAACTAAGTCGGACAGTAACCTATTCAACTCGTCCGCTTAAGTAAGAAAGAGTGGGTTGCTAAAGGAATTTATTACATGACCTAGAGAAGGGATTGCCAAATTTTATTTAATAGAAGGTTAACCAGTTTTTCAGTAAATCACCACCATGCAAGTTCCTCAATCGAGTGGTCAATCCTCTAACTCCAACACAGAACTGGCAAAAAAACGCAACCGAGCCGCAGCAGAACGAACGCTGATGGCGTGGATACGGACTAATCTTGCCTTAATTAGTTTTGGATTTGGCATTGACCAAATTGTCGCAGCGCTGAATAGTGCTGTAAATATTGATAACCCGATACGGCTTTCGTGGTTTTTGGGTCTATCTTTCATTGCCTTGGGAACTGGGGCGACGTTGGCGGTGGCTGTGCAACATCGCCAAGAGCTTCGTCATATTCAAAAAGAACACTATACTTACGTTCCGGAACGATCCATTAGCTTAATTGTGGCAAGTGTACTATTTGGCATCGGTCTACTGGCATTTGTTGGCATTTTGCTCAAAGCTTGGGATTAACAGCACTAAGTCAGAGCGATCGCACCAACACAATAATGGCTGAAATCATCCCAAACAACACAACTGCCGTAGTTGCGGTGAGTATCACGGGACGGCTCGACATTAAAATATAGTCTTCACGTTGAAGCGATCGCGTCGAAATTTTATACTGCCAAATCGCCAGTGCCAACAAGCCTAATCCTAGTGCCATGATGCTCAATCCTATTACACGGGACACTTGCTCGCTCAGGCGGGGGACGGCATCAGGAAAAACTTTCAACAGGGCAGCAAAGATGCGGTCAACGGTAATGCCAAGCCCCAGCAGCGTTAAACAGGGTTCGATCCATGCTAGTAAGGTGCGTTCAGCCGCCGCACGATTGCGCTGATTTGCTAGTTCTGTAGTGGTACTTGTAGGTGGTGTGGAGGAAGGAGACATCTATAAGCTGCTGGGGCAGAACTCGCTCAAGGGGTATAATTTAGGTGGTCAATAATAGTATTATTAACGTAATTAAGTAAATAGTAAAACCCGTTGCATGATCCAGAGCTGTATTCACACCAGGAAATGAGTATGACCAATGATGAAAGTGACTTAACAGCATTGGAATCGACCAAAGCACCGGAGGGGAAACCTTACAGCATTCTGTTCATTCTCACCGATCAGGAACGCTACTTCCGTTCGGACGAATCCCATCTGGATACACCTTACCGAGTCGCAAACGCTTGCAGCGTTGATGCGTAACATTTACAAATTACCACATTAACTCTGCGGTTTATACGCCATCGCGCTCTGTTATTTACACCGGGCAGCATATCCAACATACCCGATGAAATAATATATTTCTTAAAAGTTACTTCAAGGAGAGAACGGCAGTCACTAGGTTTATGAGGCGATCGCAATACTAATATTACTTCGTGGGGTTCGTGTTCGAGGAGGTGGACTAAATTAGATCCTACCTCTCCAGTCGCTCCGATAATTACCATTCTCATTATTAATTATATTTTTGTTTATCTCTAAATTGTATTTTTACAATACTATACAAAAAATGTTAGAGTCGCAGATAAACTATAGTTATTTGAAAATGCAATTTAGGTATTTTAGGGGAGAAATTTGATTAAAACAATTAGCTAGAGGATTGGTGCTAACAAACGAGATACTCTAACAGATAGCCTAAACCACAAAGGCTTTTGCTGATATTTAGAAAAGTTAATTAGACGCGAAGCATTCAAATCATCTAGCAGCATTTTCTTAACACTTTCAACAAGATCGGGGGCAATTGCACCTCGCTCACGCTCGGATCTAATCGCAAAGGTCATCACTTCAAAATTTAAAAAGAAGGAGCGATTATCAAGATTAACCGTACCGACACCGGCAAGGGTGCGATCGCACAAAATGATTTTTTGGTGCATAAACCCAGAGCGGTAACGATATAATTTAATCCCTACCTCCTGTAATTCAGCATAATAAGAAAAAGAACATAGATAAACGAGTAAATTATCTGGACGATTGGGCAGTATAATTCGCACATCAACACCCCGTACGGTAGCTAGCTTTAGGGCATTGAGAGTAGAATCATCAGGAACAAAGTAAGGACTAGCGATCCATAACCTGTCTTGCGCTGAATTGATTAAATTGAGAAAAAACAAAGAACAAACTGCCAGTTGATCGGCAGGTCCTGTCGCCAGCACAAATGCAGTTTGGTTGTCGCTATGATTTTCTGTTAATTCCCACGACACCTCGGGAAATTCTTTAGTTGCCCAATACCAATCTCTCAGAAATGTTCTTTGCAAGTATTTAACAGTAGGACCTTGAAGTTTTAAGTGAGTATCTCGCCAAGAGCCAAAATGAGGATCTTTTCCTAAATACTCATCGCCAATATTTAATCCACCTACAAAACCCGTTTGTCCATCAACTACAAGTATCTTACGATGGTTGCGAAAGTTTAGTTGAAAACGGTTGCCTTTGCCTTTAGTACTACGAAAACTACTAACGGCTATCCTGTTTCGACGCAGAGATTTAATATAAGAACGGTTGAGATTATAAGAGCCTAGAGCATCGTAAAGCAGATAGATTCTTACGCCCTCATTAGCCTTGGCAATTAATGCATCTTTGAACTTATTGCCAATTCCATCATCGTGAATAAGATAAGATTGTAGCAGAATATAATGCTTGGCTTGGGCGATCGCCTCCAACATTTGATTATAAGTTTGCTGACCGTTAATTAACAGTTCAATAGCGTTATTAGACGTAAAAGATGAGTCACTAAGTTTAATAGCAAGCTTTTCTACGGTAGCTAACTCATTGGGTAATATAGCTTTAAATTCAAGTATTTCGTCGTAGGCATGATGGGCTAAATCTTGATGTTCTAAATAAGCTCTCCGTATTGCTTCGCTATATCCTCGAAATCTACTCCTACCGAAAATCCAATACAAGGGAATTGCTACCCAAGGAAAGGTAATCAAAGAAATTCCCCAGGCGATCGCACCTCCAGAGGAACGGACATTCATGACCGCATGAGCAGCATTAGCGATCCCTAAGAGATGAACTACTAATGATACTACGCTATAGACTGAGAGAAAGTTGATTGTTGATGACATTTGAATCAGTTATCGACTCAAAACTTGATTTATATAAAGGATGGAGCGAGTGAGAAAACAATAATTACCTTAGACATGTCTGCCAACCATCGACAGCGCTTAAAATTTAAATAACTTAAAGATTTAAGGGTACATTTTTATTGATATGCTGGCTAGTGCGCCGAGTTTTTCCAGGCAACTGCGGCGAGGGCTGAGAGACAATTCGCTCCTGCTAAGGCAGTCCCGCGATTTCGCTCACAGTATGAGACATAAATAAAGCTGTCTTTATTAGACCTAGGACAGGTTGACTGGATTTGTAGTTATTTTCAGCTTACTACGTGTCCTTGTACTTGTCCCAAACTTAGTGTAACCTGAGTTCCTATCAGCATCATCGGCATATGGCACGCCGTGCGCCGCCAACCGGACTGCGTGGCTTGCGATCGTTTAAACAAGTGTGCGCCACGTATCTGCCGAAACGGTGATGGAGTGCAGCCCGAAGTACACGAGAGGCATGGGGATGATGGAGCAGCCAGCGACAGCACTGACGTACAACGTGTCCCAGGGATCGCCGCCAAAGCACATGGTGTGGGTTCCCGGTGGCACGTTCTTGATGGGATCGAATGACTTTTATCCCGAAGAACGCCCAGCACATCGCGTCACCGTCGATGGCTTCTGGATGGACGAGCATCCCGTTACCAACGCCGAATTTCTCCGCTTCGTGAAGGTCACCGGCTACCACACCGTGGCCGAGCGTACGCCCAACCCCGATGACTACCCCGACGTTGATCCGGCGCTGCTCGTGCCCGGCTCGCTAGTGTTTTGCTGTCCACAACAGCGCGTCAGCCTCCGTCGCTACCAGAACTGGTGGGCATATGTTCTGGGCGCGTGCTGGAATCACCCGGAAGGAGCAGGCAGCACGCTTCATGGACGTGACTGTCACCCCGTCGTGCATATCGCGTCTGAGGATGCCGAAGCGTATGCGCGGTGGGCGGGCAAGGCACTGCCGACCGAAGCCGAATGGGAGTTTGCCGCGCGTGGTGGTTTAGAGGGTGCCGCGTTTGTGTGGGGCGACGAGTTCGCGCCGCAGGGCCGTATGCTGGCGAACACGTGGCAGGGCGAGTTTCCGTGGCAGAACTTGCGAACCGACGGCTACGAAGGCACATCGCCGGTTGGCACATTCCCGTGCAACGGCTACGGGTTGTACGACATGGTCGGCAACGTGTGGGAATGGACCAGTGATTTCTTCACGCTGCGCCACCCTGAGGAAGTGGCAAAAGCGTGCTGCATTCCACGCAACCCGCGCGTCATGTCGTCGGCGCAGAGTTATGCGTTCGGTCAACCCAGTTCACACATTCCATGCAAGGTACTCAAAGGCGGCTCACATCTATGCGCACCCAACTATTGTTTGCGCTACCGTCCGGCGGCGCGCCAAGGTGAAGCAATCGATACCTCAGCCTGTCACATCGGCTTCCGCTGCATCTTGCGAATGTCTACAGGAACAATCGAAGACCGTTAGGAATAGGAAAACGCTATGGGCTGTTTATTCGCCATCTTTGCCGGTTTATTCCCACGCTTAGGAATATTCCTGATTTGGCTGGCGCGTCCGGTCTTGTTCACTGCTGCCTTTGGCGGCTTCTTGTTATGACCGATCTTGGGCATCATCTTTCTGCCGTTTACCACGCTGATGTATGTGCTGCTTTGGACACCGGTTATTGGCATTGGTTCACTAGGCTGGCTCTGGCTGCTGCTCGCCCTGCTGATCGACATCGGCGGATGGGGCAGCACGGGCTACGCAAACCGTAATCTTTACGCTCGCAGGCGCAGGTAAACAACAACCGGAACTGCGCAGAATGCGTCCGACACCAACACGTACGACAGCGCGGTTCCGCTCTTCGTCGCGATCAAATCGTATTTGCGAGGTCGTCATACTGGGGAACACACATGTTCGCATTTTTCCAATACTTGACCAATATTGCGGTTCCCATTTATGTGTTCGCCACGATGCTGAACGTTGGGTTGACTCAAAAGCCAACGACGATCGTGCAGTATTGGAGGGATTAGCGGTTTGTGCTTAAGATGTTGCTTGCCAATTTTATTCTAGCACCGCTCGTCATGATCGCGCTGCTGAACGTTGCGTCGTTTGAGCCGGTGCTCAAAGCGGGCCTGCTGCTGTTCGGCCTTTGTGCCGGCGCGCCGTTTTTGATCAAGTTGACCCAAACGTCAGGTCATGATTTGGCGCTTGGAGCAGCAACCATGCTGGTGCTGATGGCGATCACCGTGATCTATGTGCCGATCGTGCTGCCGCTGTTGTTGTCGGGCATCAGTGTGGACGCCTGGGCGATTGCGCGGTCCCTGCTGCTGCAAATGATCCTACCGATCGTCCTTGGCATGATCGTCGCGAAATGGCTGCGCGATCTCACCAGAACTGTACAACCGTGGATCGCCAAGTTGGGTAACTATGCGTTGTACGTCGTGCTTGCTGCCACGTTGATCGGCTACTTCCCCAACATGCTCGACATCATCGGCACAGGCGCGCTCTTCGTTGCGATCGCTTTCGTCGTTGCAGCGTTCGGGATCGGTTACGGGATGGGCAGCGGCCAGGACCACCTGCAAGATGTTGGCGGGTTGGCTACCGCACAGCGCAATACTGCTGCCGGTTTGATCGTCGCCACGCAGAACTTTAGCAATCCCAATGTGCTGGTGATGCTTACGCTTGCCAACCTGCTAGGCCTGATCCTCTTGCTGGGGATCGCCAAGTTGCTCAGCCGCGACAACTAAGGTGCACAACGTGCCGATGTAGCCCCACCCTCAATAAAACGCTAGTTAAGGAGAAGCCAATGACCACGAACACCAACAATTGCGCCACCAACCGCCCGAACATTCTGATCTTGTGCATGGATCAATGGGATGCCACGATGGCGGTGCCTGACGTAGTACAGTTCCCGGCGATGAAACGGCTGGAAGCACAGGGTACGCGCTTTGAGCGTAACTATTGCACCGTGCCGATCTGTACGCCGTCGCGCTCCACCATGTGGACGGGCGTGCATGCCAAGCACACCGGCTTGTGGGACAACACCAACTTCGCCTGGATCGGAGAACTGACGAGCGAAATTCCAACCATTGGGCACATGCTGCGTCAACAGGGCTACTACACCGCGTTCAAGGGCAAGTGGCACCTGAGTGAGGTGGAACAAAGCGAAGACACACTTGAACGCTACGGCTTCGCCGATTACCAGCAATGGGGCGATATGTTCGGCGCACCGCTCCAGGGCGCACAACTCGACGGCACGGTGGCTTTTGAAACGGTAGATTGGCTCGAAACCAAGGCTCCGTCGCTCGATCAACCCTGGCTGCTGATCAGCAGCATGGTGAATCCGCACGATGTCATGTTCTTCCAATCCGATCCAATCGAGCAGCCGGAACCAAACGGCGCGATGAATGGTTTACAAACTACCAAGCAGCGGCTAGGCTGGTTCGAGCAGCAGTGGGATGTGACGCTACCGCCCAACTTCGCTGACGATTACGCGCTCCAACCGCCTGGCGTGCGCAACTATAAGCAGGTCATCGACCAGAACTACGGGCGGGTGCCCGACAACCGAGAAGACTTATGGCTGGAACGGCGGAACTACCTGATCAATTGCATGCGGCTAGTGGATTCGGAGTTCGGCAAAATTTTGGATGTGCTGGATCGCCGAAACTTGTGGGATAACACCGTGGTGCTGTTGATAAGCGATCATGGCGAAATGAACGGCGCGCATCGCATGGCGCAAAAGGGCGCGATCGCCTTTGACGAGGCGGCGATTAGTTATCTGACGGCAGTGGTGCCGGGCGGCGCACAAGGAAAGCGCACGGTGGCGGTATCCACGTTCCTCGATCTCGCGCCGACCCTGCTGGAGTTCGCGGGCTTGGGTGCAGACGGGATTAAGGAGCGCTACCCCCACCTCAAGGGGCGCAGCATGCGATCCGTGATGTTCGATGCTTCGGAGGACGGCCCACGCGGTAGTGTTCGCGCCCCCGGCGACGGTGGATTGTTCTGCTGGGATGGGCTGAACATGCTCGATCCGGAGTGGACTGCTACGGGCGCGCTCAAGGAACTGACCAACATGGGCAGCGGGCCACGCGCGCCCAAAGATGAGCTGATGGAGAGTATGAAGGAAGCCGGGCAACAGTTCGGCGCGCCGGATTGGAGCAAGCGCAACTTTTTCCGCACTGTGGTGGATGGGCAGTACAAGCTGGTGCGTTGGTTCAGCCCCCAAGAATTTGGCAATCCCGCAACGCTGGATGAATTGTATGCGACGAGCGATGTTGGGTTGTACGATTTGGTCAACGATCCGGGCGAGCTGGACAACATCGGCAACCAGAACCATCCGAACTACGATCCGCAACTTGTGGATCGGATGCTGACTAAGTTGAACGCGCTGGTCGAGCGCGAGATCGGCGACGACCGGTGCCCGTTCGACCTGGATATGTTCGGTACGCGCGAGGTCAAGTATCGCAAGAGGTAGTTAGCCACGCATCACAGCTATGTGCAAAAACAGGGATCCTTGCTACCAGCAGTCGCCTTGGCATCTCAGTTAATTTTTGCTAGCTTCTTTGGATTTTTAGGTTTGTTCCTGGCTCTACCGCTGCCGGTTATAACTCAGGTTTGAACTAAGGAACTATTAATCAAGGATGTACTCAATAAGTGGTAGGTTTTATCTTTTAACTAACGTTACTTGCGGGTAGCGTTGTTGCAGAGCGGTGCAGATAGTATCTGGGTGATAGCCGTGGTCAAGCAGGATGGTAATCTTGGGAATGTTGACGGGCTTGGCTTGAAAGTAGTCGAGATTGTTGCTCAACAGTTCAATCAATCCCCGATCATCGCTCACGTTGGCAGGAGTGCAGTGCGTGAAAAATGGTAATCCCAAGCTATCGACCGCGAGATGTCGTTTAATCCCATTGATGCATTTGTAATGGCAGAATCCTTTGGTTTCGACACTGGCATTGCAGCTATTCTTCACTGCTTGCGAATCGATGATGATCAAAGTTGTCCACTTAGCTTTTTTTTCACCTGCTCACGCACTTGTCCATGTAAGACGTTCATCAGTTTCTCAATCACACCTTCACTGCGCCACTGCTTGTAATGCCAGTAGACCGTCGAGTAAGGGGGCAGATATGCAGGGCAAGTCTTGCCAATTGCAACCATTCTTGAGCTGATAGAAGATGCCATCGAGAATTTCTCGCTTGCTCCAGTTGGACGGTCTTGTCTGCTTCTTAGCTGGCAGGAACTGAGGCAGTAAGGGTTCAAGGATTTCCCACTCCTGGTCTGTTAGGCTGCTCGTGTACGGCATGGTGGCTGAATCAGGCTTTTGCAATCACCTTACTTCATCGCAGTAAAAGATGTCAAATGGGTTCTATAGAGGCATCGGGTACAGCAGCCGCCGGCTCTGGAGACAATATTAATGACGCCCAAGCCAACTGCGATTGGCAGCGCCATCCAACGCAATTTGGGAAGTGCAGTCATAGAAAGCCCTTCTTAATAACAACGTATAGAGAAAATTCTGCGATCGCAATTTACATTGACCAGAGATATACGAGTTTTCTGAGAATAAAAGGAAAACTTATGATTTGAATTTGACATTTCCATGTAGAGCGATCGCAAATTTGTGCGGATTTTAAGATAAACTTAAGCACATAGATTTATATATATATAGATTCGGATCTTAATAGATCTTGATATATGGGATGTGCTGCGGGACAGCGACACCTTCCAGCCCCGTTCGGAGAGCGGCCACCTCTGAACATCCTGTAGACGTGTATTCGCGTAACACCTGTGCTGTAGGGATGAAGCGCTGCACCCCTGCTTTCTTCAACTTTTCAAAGCTCACTTATCACAATCACCACACCTCATTTGAGGTGGCGGAAGGGGGTATTCATGGCAAATTTCTCTCGCATGACTCGTCGGAACTTTCTGTACACCGCAGGGGCTTCCGCAACCGGCTCTATCTTCATCTCTGGTTGGTCGTGTTTCCCTCAGTCTGCATCTGGTTTGCGGCTTTGGGGGTGAGTACGATGGCGTTTAACCTGAATGTTTTTAACTTTAATCACTTAAGTCTCTGATCAAGGAGGAATTACAAAGTGGATTTCTTGTCCGATTTCTTGACGAAATTCGGGGCGCAGTTGCAGTCCCCGACACTCGCCTTTCTGATTGGTGGTATAGTCATTGCCGCCCTCGGTAGCAAACTACAAATTCCAGATGCGATCTATAAGTTCATCGTCTTCATGCTGCTCATAAAAGTCGGCTTGAGCGGCGGCATTGCGATCCGCAATTCCAATATAGCGGAGATGCTGTTGCCCGCGCTGTTCGCCGTGGTAATGGGTATCCTTATCGTGTTCATCGGGCGCTACACGTTAGCCAAGATGCCGAAAGTCAAAACCGTGGATGCCATTGCGACCGCGGGCTTGTTCGGTGCCGTGAGTGGCTCTACCCTCGCCGCCGGCATAACGGTACT
Source organism: Gloeocapsopsis crepidinum LEGE 06123 (assembly GCF_015207655.1). Taxonomy (GTDB): domain Bacteria; phylum Cyanobacteriota; class Cyanobacteriia; order Cyanobacteriales; family Chroococcidiopsidaceae; genus Gloeocapsopsis; species Gloeocapsopsis crepidinum. Next base: position 10,110 of record NZ_JADEWN010000098.1, read on the forward strand.
GGAAGCGCAAGGCATCGAATACGAGCCCTGGGCCGGCGCACTCTATCCCTTCATGGACATCCCAGCGCTCGTGACTGCGATCGTCGTGGCCAGCATTTATCTCAGCAAGCGGGAGCATCTCAGCCAGCAGCGCCGTACCGCAGACGCATCTTTCAGTACCGCAGACGCATCTTTCAGTACCGCAGACGCATCTTTCAGTACCGCAGACGCATCTTTCAGTACCGCAGGCGCGTCTTTCAGTACCGCAGGCGCGTCTTTCAGTACCGCAGGCGAGTATCCCAGCAAGCCGGAGTATCCCACCAGCAGGCAGGAGTATCGCAGCCAGCAGCGCATTACCGCAAGCGGGTATCCCAGCAAGCCGCGCGAGCGGGTCAAAATATGGCCCATCGTGAAAGAAAGCCTCGAGGGCTCTGCCCTATCGGCACTGCTACTCGGCCTCGCTCTAGGCCTGCTAACTCGGCCGGAAAGTGTCTTTGAAAGCTTCTACGAACCCCTCTTTCGCGGCCTGCTTTCGATACTGATGCTGGTAATGGGTATGGAGGCCTGGTCAAGGATTGGCGAGCTGCGCAAGGTGGCCCAGTGGTACGCCGTATATGCTTTGGTGGCGCCGCTGCTGCATGGGTTTATCGCCTTCGGTCTCGGCATGATTGCCCACTACGCCACGGGGTTCAGCCCTGGCGGCGTTGCGCTCCTGGCCATCATTGCCGCCTCCAGTTCAGACATCTCAGGGCCGCCCACTTTACGAGCCGGTATCCCGTCGGCTAATCCCTCCGCCTACATAGGCGCGTCCACAGCCATCGGCACGCCGGTTGCAATTGCCTTGGGAATACCGCTCTTCATCGGGCTCGCCCAGGCGCTGATGGGCAGCTGATCCCAGACGGGTCACGGTCTGCCGGTGCTCCCCTGGCTCGGCGACCAACGCGGTAGCTATGTCAAGGTCTGCGTTGTCTCCATTCAACAGCCGCGTGGCTCATAGGTCTGGGCCAATGACTTCTTCGCCGGCGCCAACGACCCGCGGGCACGAAACACGGTCACCAAAAAGCTGGGGTCATGCCCCGGCTTTTTTGGTTTGATCGGCTGGGTTTTGACAGCAATTCTCATTTTGGCAAGAAGCTGTTCAAGCACTGGGAATCCCAGTATGGTAATGACATTTGAGAGACCATACAGTAGTCCAGCAATTCTCATTTTGGAAATTCAACTGCTATTGGGAGGGATCTCTAGCTCAAGTCCCTGGAGCATGAAGGTGAGCAGATGATCCCAATTGTCGAAATACAGATACTGGGTTAAAGCCCGCAAATCATCGAAAAAGGTCTTGCGTGGTCTGCAGATGCGCTCGCAGCCGTTTATAAGTACATATGCAAAATTAATTACACAAAATAGAAGAAGAGTTAGAATCAGGATTGGTGAGAGTCAAGTGAAAGTTAATGCAGCAATTGGTTAAAAATCTGAGTCCAGAAACAGAAAAAATGCTCAGGAGGATTCAAAAAGGAAGTAAGCATTATCAAGTCAGGCAAAGAGCACATTGCATCCTGTTAAGTGATGAAGGTTTTACGATTGAACAACTAGTAAAAATTTTTCAAGTCAGTCGAAAAACGATCTACAACTGGATAAGTGCGTGGTTGAACAACAAATTAGTGGGATTATATAATCAACCAGGACGTGGCAGAAAACAAACTTTTACTCCCGACCAAAAAGAGCAAATTAAACACTGGGCTAAACAAACACCAAAAAATCTTAGGCAGGTGCAAACACAAATCAAAAAACAATGGGGAATTACGGTCAGTATAGACACAGTTAAGCGAGTTTTAAAAGCTATGTTTATGAGTTGGAGACGATTAAAAAAGAGATGTTGTGGAGAACCAGACCGAATTGCATATGTCCAAAAGCAGCAACAGCTAAAAGAACTGAGAAGGTTACATGACAGTGGTGAGATTGATTTAAGGTACTTAGATGAGACAGGTTTTTGTTTATTACCTTATGTTCCTTATGCATGGCAAGAAAAAGGAAAAACAGTTGAATTAAAAAGCTGTCAATCGAGAGCGGTTAAATGTTTTAGGAATACTCAATCAAGATAACGAATTAGAAGCTTATATATTTGAAGGTAAGATCACAAGCGAGGTCGTCATTGCTTGTCTTGATAAGTTCTGCCAAACCATTCAAAAGAAAACCGTGGTAGTTATGGATAAAGCCTCATTCCATTGCAGCCAGAAGATTAGAGCAAAAATCGATGAGTGGCAAGATAAGCACTTAGAAATTTTCTGGCTACCTGCCTATTCCCCACAACTAAATCTTATTGAAATACTTTGGCGTTTTATGAAATATGAATGGATAAACATAGATGTCTATGATAGTTGGGTAAGTTTAGTGACTTATGTTGAAAAAGTGCTGCGCGAATTCGGCAGAGACTATGTAATTAATTTTGCTTGACTACATATCTTTCCTGCAATTTAGTCCCCCTAGTCTAGAGTGTCATCTATAGAACGCACCGCTTATCCCAGATTTAAGCGCCACTTTACCACCAAAGAATTTGCAGAAATTTATACTCCTACAAAAGCTGAAATTACTTTTGGCTATGCATCTACACAAGGGCAAACTCACTTTTTCAACTTGATAGTTTTGTTAAAAACGTTTCAACGGCTTGGCTATTTCCCCAAGCCATCTGAGATTCCAATCAAGATAATTAATCATATTCGTAGTTGTCTCAAACTTCCAGAAGAAATCGCTTTTGGATATGACAACTCCAAAACAATGTATCGGCATCGCGGCAGCATTCGCGAATATCTTAAAGTAGCTGCTTTTGATAAGCAGGCACGGCATTTAGCAGCGAAATCCGTATATGAATCAGCATCAGTCATGGATAATCCAGCTGATTTAATCAACGTGGCAATTGCTGAATTAATTAACCACGCTACGAATTGCCTGGATTTAATACCCTAAATCGATTGGTACGTCGTGTCAGATATCTAGTCAATCAAAAGCTTTTTGCTCAGGTAATTATGCAGCTTCAACCAGATCGTATTCAGCGATTGGAGGAGCTTTTAGACAGTCACCAGGTAGAACGTCGTAGCCCCTATAATCACCTCAAGCAGCTCCCCAAACGTCCGACTCGCAATCATCAAGAGCGATCTAATCGCTCATCTAAGCTGGCTGGAAACATTAGGAGACATTAAACCGATACTAGCCAATATTACGGCTGCTAAAATTCACCATTTTGCAGCAGAAGCTAAAGCTTTAGATGCTAGGGAAATAAAAGATTTTACACTGCCTAAGCGAATCACACTGCTCTTATGTTTGATTTACTCGGCTGGGGTGCAAACCAGAGATAATTTAGTCGAGATGTTTCTCAAACAAGTACGAAAAATTCATCACAAGGGAAAGGAGGAATTACAGCGACTGCAACAACAGCATCAAGACACCACTGAAAAACTAATCGGCGTTCTCGCTAATATTTTACAAGTCTTTGTGGATGAGCCAACAGACCCAGAAGTAGTTCCTAGAGTCAATCAAGTATTGACTCCAGCTGGAGGAGTCCAGCAATTTTGAATGAATGTGAGACGATTAATGCTTATAAGGGGAATAATTATCTCCCCCTAATCTGGCGATTCTATAAGAGTTATCGCTGGACATTTTTTAGATTATAGCCTTACACAATCAGATTAGGACGTTATTATAGGGGCAGAGGAGAGTTGAGGAAGTGCCCATGCCCGCCCCCTACAGTTACGACCTGCGCCGCAAAGGCTGGCGGCAGTGAAACACGGCGAAC
>NZ_JADEWN010000099.1 GCF_015207655.1 Gloeocapsopsis crepidinum LEGE 06123
CAAATCGCACTCCAAACTATATTTCCACAATTGGTGCTGTTACTTCTTTTACTAGACATTGAACGCCTGAGAGATTTGGCATTTAGTCAAGGAATTGACATTCAAATTTCCAGGTGCAAGATATGAGCTATCCAGCCAACCGAAGCGAAGGCTTTCTTTCATTGCTGCACGCTCTCGGTGGCGTTATCACACAACAAACCTCCTATGGTTTTCTAGCTGATATGCACGGCATTCTCTTAGACTGCGAACCGTGCATTCGCATCGCAGATCGCTACGAGTTAGAGGGGCTGCCTCCAGGAACCTGTCCATCGGAACCAACTGGAAGTCTTGGCAGCAAACTGCTCCGTTGCACAAGTTGGGAGGCAATTCTCTGGGATTACTTTTACTATATGGAAGAGGTTCCACAAAGCAAGTGGCGTTCAAAAGACTTTCTTAGTTTTGCTCTAGCCAAAGAGTCATTTGGCGAGTCCGCGACACAAAAATTACATGAGCACTTCAAACGTCAGTATGCAGTCTAACAACCGCACTGGAACGTATCAGTTTAGTCAGCTGAGTTGCAAAAGGTTTCTGCCTCCGGTGAGTGCGAACATTATGCCGCTCCAGTTTTGAGTTAGGGAGATGCTTGAAGTTTGTTTGTAGATCAGGATAAAGTTGTCTGAATAGCTAAAAAATATCAGCTATGTCATTGCAAATGAAACTGCAACCTATCGAATATTGTCACCTAAAAGAGTGTGCTGACTTATTCATTGCTGTTTTCAGCAATCCGCCTTGGAATGAAACATGGAGTCAAAAGTCAGCTTTAAGTCGATTGAAGGATTGCTACGATACGCCAGGCTCTTACGGTATTATTGCCATTGCAGAAAATCAAGTTTTTGGCTTTGCTATTGGCTTTGCTGAAACATGGTATAAAGATAAACATTTTTTTCTAAAAGAAATGTGTGTTCAATCCGCTAAGCAGCGAAGTGGTATTGGCACAAAAATAATGGATATGCTTTATCAAGACCTTGTAACTCAGGGTGTCAGGACGATGTATTTATTAACAGTGCGGGATAGCTCTGCCGAAGCTTTCTATGAGAAATGTGGATTCTCAAATCATTCTAAAATGCAGATAATGTCGAAAACACTCAAGGTGCAATTACAAAAGGTGAATGAAAGTGACTAGTGGTTAGTTATACCGTTTTATTTGAATGTTAATACACAAACAATAGTGCTTAACCAATCACATGAATTGGTCCTTTTACACTACCACTGAAGAACTGTTGAATCAAGGGATTATCTGAAGAGTCAATATCGTTTACTGTGCCTTCCCACTGAACTTTTCCTTGGTACAGAAAGACAACGCGATCGGCAGTACGGCGGATTGTACTATCTTGGTGAGTCACAATGGCGTAAGTATTACAATCCCCTGCACTACATTGTAAGTATCGAATGAGATCTTCAATGACTGTAGATGCGATTGGATCAAGTCCAGCAGTAGGTTCATCGTACAGTAAAATTGCTGGAGAGTCTTTGATATTATCGGGATTAGACATAACTGCGCGGGCAAAACTGACACGCTTGCGCATTCCACCAGACAGTTCGCTTGGATAGCGATCGCCAACTCCAGTTAAGCCGACCATCTCTAATTTTTGATTCACTAATTCACGAATCCGCGATCGCGACAGATGAGAGTGCTGATAGAGCAAAAAACCAACATTTTCTTCAACAGTTAATGAATCAAACAATGCTGCTTGCTGAAACACCATACCAATACTGATCGGGTCTGCAGCATCTTCAATTAGACCTTGACGCATCTGTCCTTGGATATAAATTTCTCCTGCATCTGGTGCTAATAATCCAGCAATAATACGCAATATTGTTGATTTCCCTGTTCCCGAAGGACCAATAATTGCCAGGGCTTCTCCTTGATAAAGCGTTAGATCTGCTTCATCTAAAACGATATTGTTACCAAATGCTTTGCTCACGCCTTTGAGTTCAATGATCGGCTCAGCCATTATAAGAGGTTGGGGGTCAGAGGTCAGGGGTGATTAGAGTAGGAACAGAGGAACCAGTTGCATGCGTGGATTTACCTCGTTGAGCAAACTGGCGTGGAGCAGGGGAGAATACTTGTATGCTAACCACTCATCACTCTTTTCCTCTACATTTAAGACTCAAAATTCAAAACTAGCCACTAGTCACTAGTCACTCTTTCACTCGTCCCTTATTGTGTTCTATTTTTAAACTACCTGATAAATGAAGTTGAAGCTTGCCCAGGTATTAACATCTAGAGCATAAGTATCGGTAGCTGCACCAATTGTTTCTGGCGCGATCGCACTGGCGTTTTGTAAGTCACGCAACAGCGCTTGAGTAATTTCTAGAGGATTTGACAAAACACTAATATACTCTTCAGTGCGCAGATCTTCTCGCGAAGCATCTAAAGCGGCAAGAGTCTGAGTAAATTTACTTCTACTAAAGATGATTTGAGTCTCGCAGACAGCAGGAGGTCCGTGAAGTATCCATTCAAAATCAATCTCGGTTTGGGGTACAGCTAAAGTTGCTCCTGGAGCAATTGCTATATCTTGCGATCCAGGTGTTGTCTCGATACTATCACTAGCTGCGATAACCTTTCCTGGAAATAGGACGATCGCATTTTTGCTGCTATCTAAGCCGACGAGCAATAAGTAGACGGGGCGATCGCCGTAATTCGAAATTTTATACTTAATCCGGCTACCAATCGGCAATGTTGGAATGCCAGAACCTGTAACAGTAGTTGGCGGAGTACCAATTGCTGTTTCCTGTTTAGCTTGTTGAGAATGGTGCGTTTCGCGCTGAATAATAACTTGCTTTTGGGCACTGACAACTTCTAAAGTAGCTCTAACATCTAATTGAGAACTTTCATTACTTGTCAACCGCCACAACTTCGCTGCTAAGAGTGTTTGTAGTTTAGGGATCAATCGCTGCACTGCTACTTTAACGGCTTCTCCTGCTTCCCCAGCAGTATTGGGAATTAATTCCTGAGCCAGTGTAAATAAGCCATAACGGCTAGCAGTTGTTGATTGGGCTTCTGGTGTTGTTTCTTGTAATCGACCAAACAAATAATCTGCTGGTTGCTCTCCTGCGTTAACTAATGTCACAATCGAGATCGTAGAGAATGCGCTAGTAGCATCTACGCGTTCAATTCGTTCGAGTCCAGGATCTAAAGCTATATTTAGATTAATGTTACGCGGCACAACTCGAATTGCTTCTTGGACTAATTGACCAGGTTGCAACGTATTTTCAGTTTCATTTATCAGTAAGGCTTTTGCTGTTAAACCTGTACGCGATCGCATTTGTAATTGCGCTTGAGAGGTTGAGTCTGTTTCACCTATTAGGGAAGTAACAACCTTAAAGCGAGAGTTTGCACTGTAGTATTGCAAAAGCGTTGGTTGTAATCCTGCCAACCATAATTGTGACGTTTTGCCGTCGTCCTCTACACTTGTCACTACACCATCTGCACTGACATTGTTATCAGGTATAAAGTGAGGCATGGTAGCCTGTACTTGGCTTTTTTGACCACATAGTTGTGGCTGTTGCTGTCCTACAATTTGCTCGACGACTCCACTTGCTTTACTTAAGCTAACGTGAATAGTTGTTGCTGGAGTTGCTTCCCACAATGACTGAGTTAAAGCATAAGTAAAGACTCCTGCACTAAAACCACTCCATTGTGCCTCGGTAGCCGGTTGATCCGTACGCGATGCAGTCATAAACAGCCCTGGTAAATTGACTGCATGAGGTGATCCTAAGAGTTTATGAGGTGCAATCTGATGTATAAGTTGCTGCTGAAGTTCTAACTCAAGTGGATTAATTTCCCCTTGTCCAATTTGTGGGTAGGAACGAAATCTTAAGTTATTTGGAACCGCTGCTAATGTATTGCGAGTATGGAAACTAGTATCGAGAATTGTTGTGACGTTCTCTGTTCGTAGCGATCGCAGCAGTAACCACAGTGTTTCTTCTAGTAAGTCATTAACAATTGGTACCTCGGATGAGACGATCTCACCATCTATCGGAACTAAACTACTAATTGCCAGGTCTGAATTTGGTGCTGGTTGGATTGTTTCTGTATTTTGCTGCAAAGAGAACTGCTCGTCACTCAACTCAATGCAACGTCCATACCCACTGTAGTGAAAGACAACAGTATCACCTGGCTGGGCTTGTTCAGTCAAATGTTGCAAGAATGCCGCTTCAATTTGTTGTCGAGTAGCTTGTTGATTGCTCAATGTAACAATATCTGCTGCTTGAAAACCAAAGCGATGAATCAGCAGTTCTCTTTGCAGTTCCACATCAGTCAGGCAACCGTTCAATCGCGCAGACGAGTATTCATTAATGCCTATTAACAATGCCAGTTTCCGTGGTGTAGATTGAGCTAAAGCTGAGCCGTAGCGATCGCTCAACCTGAATAAATCAAGTTCACTTATGCCCAAGGCTGTAACAATTCCGCCAGCCGCTTTTAAAAATTCCCGCCGCTTCATATTTTAGCTATTAGCCATTAGCCATCAGCTCTTAGCCTAACAGAGAGGAGCGAGGAGCGAGGGGCTAGTGACTAGTTTTGAGTTTTGAGTTTTGAATTGAAGAATACACAACCTTCGTAGGATTGGCTGAATACTCCTCTTTAACTCAACACTCATAATTTCCCTGACTCCCGATCCCCAATTCCTGATTTCTAATTTGCTTCTACTGGTATACGCATTGCTTTCGCCAATTCTGCTGCAACTTCAGGGCGTGAGAATTCTGGTGGTGGTAACTCTCCACGACGGAGCATTTCTCGTACTTTGGTTCCCGAAAGGTGAACCCGTTCTTCTGGTTTGCTTGGGCTTGTTTTTGTTGTTGCCATTTGCTGAGTCCGCTGGCAAAAGAAAGCGTGTTCAAACATCATTGGTGTGATGCCTAACTCTGCTGACTCAAATTCATCAAAGATGTATTGTGCGTCGTATGTACCGTAGTAATCGCCAACACCTGCATGATCGCGTCCAACAATAAAGTGAGTACAACCATAGTTCTTACGAACCAGCGCGTGGAAAATTGCTTCGCGGGGTCCAGCATACCGCATTGCTGCGGGGTTAATTGCTAAAATCACGCGATCTTGGGGATAATAGTGTTCCAGCAAAATTTCATAGCAGTTCATCCGCACATCTGCTGGAATATCATCTTCTTTTGTTGCACCTACTAAAGGATGCAAAAACAATCCATCAACAGTTTCAAGTGCGCACTTTTGAATATACTCGTGGGCGCGGTGGATAGGATTACGAGTTTGAAAGCCGACAACTGTTTTCCAGCCTTTTTCTTTAAACATTTGTCGCGATGCGGCTGGATCGATTTGGTATTTAGGAAATAGTGAATGAGGATCGCGCTGTAATAACCAAACTGGACCAGCAAGATTGACTGAGCCTTGATTGTAGACAACCTTTACACCAGGGTGCTTAATGTCATCAGTACGATAAACATTGACAGCTTCTTTCGCTTTGTCGTAATGATATTTTTGTGTAAGTTGTAAGACACCAATAAATCGACCATTAGTATCGTCTAAACGAATCAAGCCGCCTTCTTTGAGCGGTTCGGCGATCGCTTCATCTACTGATAGCGTAATTGGAATTGACCACGGTAAACCGTTTGCTAATCGCATTTGGGCGACTACCCGTTCGTAGTCTTCATGTTCCATAAATCCACTTAGTGGGCTAAAGCCACCAATTGCGATCATTTCTAAGTCAGAAACGGCTCGCCGATCAAGTTGGACTCGCGGTAAAGAATCAGCTTTATCTAAAAATTCTTGCTTTTGTTCAGGTGTAGCGACACGATTGATCAACTGCATTCCGTGGGGAGCGATGCCGTCTCGATAACTCATCTTTTTTAGATTTTATTTAGATTTGCGCTGCAAGCATATAGTAGCAAGATGTCGCCCAATAGAGAAGTAGTAGTGAAAAAAGTGGTGTAGAATAATAGTTCTCTATTGCAAGCCTTTCAAGATATATACTCATCTAATCTAGGTAGTCGTCGTTTGACTGGGGATGACTGAATCATAGATGTGTTTGTTTGAGCGTAAGGTATCAGTTGATCGATAATGCGCTCTAGATCATCAGCAGACTTTACATATGCTTTGGCAATGAAGCAATCATCACCTGTGATGCGATCGCATTCAACGACCTCTTCTATTTCGATGATGAGGGAAACTATTTTTGAGAGTTGTCCAGGTAGTGGTCGAATCCGAATATAGAATGCCAAAGAATAACCAAGGATTTTCGGCTCTATCTTAATTGTGAAACCTTGAAGTACTCCAGACTCTTCTAAGCGACGTAGGCGATCAGAAACGCTTGGAGCAGACATATTAAGTGCTCTCGCCAGATCTGCAATCGACGCTCTTGCATCTACTTCTAGTAAATGGAGCAGTTTCACGTCTGTAGTATCTAATTTTACTTTTTTCATCCGAAGGCATTTTGCCTTTATTTTCTTTTTTTATTAGGCAATAAGTCAATATCAACTTGACATAGATATGTTAACTCGAAAAAAGCCCTGATAAAATAAGCTGCATGAAAACATTAAGAGTTGTTTTATCGTATACTGCGGCTGCACCACCTCATATTTGGTTTGTTATAAGTGCAATTTTTCACTATCTTGGTCCATCCTTTGCAGTGCTTCTGTTTCAGTACGTTGGTGTGCTTGGCGTTGCTTGGTTTCGGATTGCTAGCGCAGCAATGATCTTTGCAATATTGACTAGACCTTGGAAAACTTTTCGTTCAGCAAACCGAGAAGTCCTGATTCTGCTTTGGCTACTTGGTGCTTGTCTTGCTTTGATGAATAGCACATTCTATCTCGCCATAGATCGCCTACCACTCAGTTTAGTAGCTGCTATCGAATTTGTCGGCACAATTGCTATCGCTCTATTTGGATTAAGGTCGGTGCATAACTATATAGCACTGTTACTAGCAGCAATTGGAGCTTTTATTCTGACAGGTATTCATTGGTTTAGCGACCCAATAGGACTTACCTATGCCATAATCAACGGTTTATTATTCATGTCCTACATCGTTCTTGGACATCGAACAGCACGTCAGGGCGCAGGAGAAGGTGTTGGTCGCCTTGGTGCTGCGATGGCTGCTGCATTCATTGTTGTAATGCCAATTGGATTTAGTCAAGCAGTAGCCGCACTACCTCATCCGACACTCATTCTGGCGGGGGTTGGGGTTGGAATCTGTTCCTCGGTAATTCCTTACGTTTGCGACCAGCTTGCTATGTCTCGCATTCCACGAAATACCTTCGCACTAATGCTTGCATTACTCCCTGCAACTGCAACTCTTGTTGGCGCGATTGTACTTGGTCAAATTCCCACTTTGAAAGATGCTATAGGAATTTCGCTTGTAATGGTTGGTGTCTCAATTCACAAACCAGCCCTTATAGAGGGATAGAGGTAGTTTAAGCGAACTGTCAACCTAAAGTGTAAAGTGCGATAGGAGTACATCATGATTTGGTTAGCCTTACAACTTAATACCGAAGACTGGAGTAAAATTACAATCAAGTCTCATTTATTTGTTGCAATCAAAGCATTTTGGCAATTTAGCCAATTTTATGGTGAATATTCAGTAACTCCCCCTGAACAGAGAAACAAATTTTGTCAAGAGTATCACACTAAGATGGCTTCTAAGTCGAGTCGTAGGCTTAAGCGCTAAAGTAAAGCTTAGTATAGCTATCTCCTACTGCCGTAATTATCTTACCTGGCAGCGATCGCTGTAGTGCGATTAATACAGTTGCCTTCTAACACGCTTGTCTTGTTTTTGTTTTTAGATGCCAGGTACGCAGTCACTGTAGTAAAGCCTAACGGTAACAGTGCAAGCGTGGCAGCGATGCGATGCGAACATGAATCATACAAATCTGGGCACGAACAGGTATCGTGATTGTTATGGGAAGTAATCATATAATTTCTGCCGCTACGATCTGATATCATGGCGTGTTCTGACTGAAGACTGAGTGTGACTTGCTCAAATATTACTTGATGGTAACTGTAGAAAAACTTATTTACCTGTGCCCTGGCGAGTATCCATGCTGCAGTCGCGGCTTTAATTTTTAAGCCTCCCCATTCTGTGGTTTCTACACATTTGACTGTGTTAATTGTAGTGTGCGCGATCGCTACTAACACTTTCAGTAACTTAAAAAACAACTGTCGCTTAAAAAATGTACAACAACGGCGTTCTCCAACCCAATACACGACATAAGGAGTGCGCGATGCGTTTCTTGTCATCCCTACTCGTTCTACTTTTGTGAGTCCTTGTGGTAGGAATGTTGGCAATGTAGAATTGCTATGCAGTGCAGTTGCGATCGCACTCATGTCTTCGATAAAATGCATCTAAACCTCAAGTTTCGCGTTTACTAGAATATTTGGGGTTGAGTCAAAGGCATAAAGCCTAAAAACGCCTTTGACTTTCTCTTTCTGTTATTATCTTATCCGGTTAACCGGAGTATTACAAGTATTTATGGCAAGAAAAGGTGGTAATCCAGAAACGTATTTCAAGTCAAACTACAGTGGAAAAGTAGCTAAAAAAGCAGTTGGAGTAAAATTACCACTTGAATTAGATGCTTACGTGCGATCGCTAGATTCCCCTTCGGATTGGTTACGCGAAGCTGCGATTGAAAAATATCAACGCGAACAGTTATGCAGAGAACAAACTAATTGAATGGCGTATCAATCACTAGCAAGTTAGTATTTGAAAGCCATTGGGTCAAATGAATAAGCTTCACAGGCAAAATTAACTAAAAATGCCATAAAAAAAGAGGCTTAATTACCTCTTTAAAAAAATGTTTGCTGTTAGTTATTGCGTTCAATCACGCCGCCGCCTAACACTGTATCGCTATCATACCAAACTGCAGCTTGACCAGGGGTGATACTAAATTGCGGTTCATCAAACACTAGCTTGACGCGAGAATTCTCTAGGGGAATAACTGTGACAGGAACTGGGTGCGAACGATAGCGTACTTGAACTTCCGCCCGAATTGGTGCAGTAGGTTCTGCAATTGAAACCCAGTTAACTCGTTGTACTGTGCATTCTGATTGCGTAGCGCTGGTGCGATCGCCAACAATCACTCGATTCATTGCAGCATCTAAGCCAATGACATACAAAGGTTCAGCCGCCGCAATGCCTAAGCCTTTACGCTGTCCAATTGTATAGTGATGCACTCCTTCGTGCTGTCCTAACACTTTTCCCGCAGCATCAACAATTTCGCCTTGTTTAGGTGTGATGTATTTATCAAGAAACTGTCGCATCGAACCGTTAGCTTCGACTAAGCATAAATCTTGACTTTCTGGCTTATTAGCAGTTTTTAGATCAAATTGAGCGGCAATTTGCCGTGTTTCTGTCTTTGTTGTTTCACCTAAAGGAAACACTGTTCCTGCAAGTAAATCTTGTGATAAATCGTATAAAAAATAAGTTTGATCTTTGTTGCGATCTATCGCACGACGTAATTGATAGCGATTTATCGCTGTATCATAAGTAATTCTGGCATAGTGACCTGTAGCAATTTTATCTATACCTAAATGTTCGCTGGCATAATCTAGCATTGGACCAAACTTTACAGTTCTGTTGCACTGCGAACACGGCAACGGTGTTATTCCTGCACTGTAGCCCGCAACCAGATAATCGATGATATTAGTTTGAAAAACTTCGCGAATATCGACAACGTGATGCTCAATCCCCAACTGTTCGCAAATATAAGCCGCATCAATCATACCTTCAGAACAGCACTGACCTTTACCCTTCATTAGCCAAAGGGTAAGACCTACAACTTCATAATCTTGTTGTTGTAAAATGGCAGCAGCTGTGGAACTATCAACGCCACCAGATAGACCAACTACGACTTTTTTCATGAACGTGGCTTCAAAACAATTGCCCAGATATTAATTCTAGACCAATGCAATCTTACTTGACAGGAGACTCCTTTTGACAGTCAAGGTTAAAAGCGAGATTTAAGCAGCGGAAATATATAAGGGGAGCAACTACTTAGCACTTACCATTATCTCTTTGGGCTGACTCGTACCAGTCATGGTATTGTTTGTTATTGATTGCTTAGCAATTGCTTGTAGCAGGAGATAATTTAGAACTGTCCGAATTAAGATGATTGCACCGAGTTTACCAATGTCGTCCCAAGTAGGCGCAATAATTGTCTTTAGGATACTAGCACCAACAAGAAAGCTTAGCCCCAACGAAAAAGAATAGCCCATTTCTAAGCGGCTTTTTTGAAAAGCAGTACCAGAATGAGATTGAAATAAAGCTTGTTGAACAAAAATCAGTAAAGCTTTAATAATTCCTATAGAAATTACAAAAAGTGCAAGTAGTTGAATGATGCTTACGACTTGTTTATCTAGTATCCGAACTATTGTTTCTACATCTTGGGCTAAATTAAAATTTTCTATTATGCTTACTGCTGACATCATCAGTCACAATCCAAATATTTGATTCAAAGTAGAGATAAAAAATGTAGCTTTCAAAACTTTAACTAACAAAAGCTACATCGGTTGAACTGTATTTTAAGTTAGACTCTACTTCTTTGTAATCTTTACCAGGTATGATCCCTAATTAGAAGGAGAGCAAACTTACTATTTTCATCTAGAGAATCGAACTAATAACATAGCGAGTATACTAGCCTTGTTATGCTAGATTACAACAGTGATTATCAACTAGCTACTAATCAAAAGCTGCTTCTAACGGCACTGCTAACCATGCTTGAAAATTTTGCTGTTGAGTAGCAGAAGGACGATCTACAGGCACAATTTGATATTTGTTAGGACGAGGATCGGCAAGTGTAACATCATAAGTGCGTAATTCGTCTTGATGAAAGACTGATACTTGAATCTTGTCATATAGCTGATAATCTTTAAGGCGATCGCTTAAATGAGTTGCTTGTACTCTTACGCCATTAATCGCCAGTAACTCGTCCCCCGCATTGATTCCTGCAATAGCTGCTGGTGTATCTGCTTCAACAAACTTAATAACTTCTTTTCCATTTTCTGCTTGCGCCTTGATTCCTAAATAAGGCGCTGCGTTATCTTCCATATCTGCTGATATTTGTAAACCAAAGGGTTCAAGATACCGATTAAAGGGTAACTCCTCAACATCGTCAATATATTTATTAAAGAAATCAGTCAACTCGATTTCTGCCACTGATTCGATGACTTGTTGCAACTGTTCTGGGGTAAAACCAACTTCTGATTTACCAAATTGTTGCCACATTTGTCGCATGACATCATCAAGCGATCGCTTGTTATTGTGGCGATCGCGAATTAGTATATCAAGCATGAACGACACTAATTCGCCTTTGAGGTAGTAAGAAATTTGTGAATTTCCACTGTTGGAATCAGGACGATACAACTTAATCCAAGCATCCCAACTTGACTCAGAAAGTGGTTGTACCAATCGTCCTGGGGTTGTCAGCAAGCGTGTAATATCCTTACTTAAATTATTGAAGAACGACTTAACATCATAAATACCTGCCCTTAAAGGGATAATTATGTCGTAGTAACTTGTAGTTCCTTCGCAAAACCATAGTGATGGGGTGTAATTCTCGCGATCGTAGTCAAATACTTCTAACGCTTTAGGACGAATTCGTTTAACGTTCCACAAGTGAAAAAACTCATGTGCAACTAACTGCATAAAGTGATCGTACTTCTCTTTTGCGCGAAATCCCAGTCGTGGATAATTTAAGGAACAACTATATTTGTGTTCTAAACCACCATTGCCCTGAGACGATAGATGCAATAAAAAAAGATATTTTTCATAGGGTAAACCACCAAACATCTCGGCTTCTACCTGAACAATCTTTTGAATGTCAGGAATCATTTTGATAGCATCAACGTTTCCCTTACCCCAAATTGCGAGTTCGTGAAATTTCCCTAAAACTTCAAAATGATGTAACTCGTGACAGCCAATCTCAAAAGGACTATCAACTAAAGTATCGTAGTCAGCAGCGATGAAAGTGTTAGGTTCATCTAATGTTGGTAGAGGAGTTGTCACCCGCCATTCAGGTTTGGGCGGAACTATTGTCACGCTAATTGCCTGTTTTTCCCACTCAGGAACTCTAAAAAATAGCGCAGCACCATTAAAGTAAGCGTGAGTTGTATCTAGATGATTTGTACGTACTGATAACTCGTGAGCAAACACCCGATATTTTATTGTAATTGTCTCTTCTAAATCAGTAGTTGTGACTCGCCAGTGATTTTTACTCAGCTTGTGCCATAACAACGGTTTTTCTCTTGCTGTTGCTGTAAAATTCTGGATGTGCTTGGCATATTCTCGGACTAAATAAGAACCAGGTGTCCAAACAGGTAGCTTGAGATCGAGTACAGGTGATTTCCAATCTGTCAGGTTTAAGCTAACTTCAAATAAATGTGATTCAGGTTGCGGCATTGCTACCCGATACAGGATTTGTGGAGTTGCACTAATTTTGCTATTGGGGCGAACAGCAGTTGCTTCCGTCATTGTTATCTTGGCTGTTGAGACTTAAAAGCCAATGTAGCAGTTAATTAAGGATGAGGTCACTGATAAGTGCTAAGCAGCTTTACATTCTAGTAGGCAGCCATTCTAGCTGTTGTTTCCTAAGTTTAGGCTATTGCCAGGTTATCTGTGAGACTACTAAAGTAATTTTCTCCTGCAAAGCCAAAAGTAGAAATAGGGGGCAAACAAGAAACTTTTTGTATATTTTGACAGTAAAAGGCTTTAACGCTTATATATCTTGCTTTAGTAAGATATTACACAGAAATGTTCCGTATAATTGTAGTTAAGCAAGCTGGCAACAAGATCCCTTGTTAGGGAGATACAATATGGTCACACAGATTTCGCCATCAACTAAGACGGTCGGATTCTGGTCTGCGGTTCTCGCCACGGTTTTCAGCATCGCGTACATCGTAGGGCAGCTTGCCGAATGGTTAGGATTACTGGGGTCTCAGGGAGGACCAGAGAGTTCTAGTACGCCACTTGGGCTAGTCTTACTGCTTACACCATCACTGCTGTTGGGTTCTTCCTTTCTTGTACTTACTGTTAGTATTCACCAACTCGCGTTGCCGGAAAGAAGAATTTGGAGCCATACAGCCGTTGCATTTGCTACTGCTTACACGGTCTTGATTAGCATAGTTTATTTTGTTCAACTCACGCTTGTAATGCCTCGACTTGCACGCGGTCAAAGTGAAGGTATCGAGGTGTTTTTGTTTGTGCCGTTTGACTCCTTCTTGTATGCCGTAGATATTCTGGGATACAGCTTCATGAGCGTGGCTACTCTCTTTGCCGCAATGGTGTTCGTGGGTAAGGGGCTAGAAAGAGTTGTGCGGGTGTTCTTAACTGCAAATGGCTTGTTAGTGCCTTTCATTGCGCTGCAAATGTACTTCCATCCTCTGATCTGGATCGCGGCGCTTTGGGCAGTGACGTTTCCAGGATCAACATGGTCGCTTGCTATTCTGTTTCGACGTGCAGCAACTACAACTGGTTCTGATTAGTGAATAAGGTTGAGGCAGAAAGCGCCGATCGCCATGCATTCAACAACCGTATTGCAGCAGACTAAATCAATCTGGCAAGGATTCAGAGGCTATTTTCTTCCACAGAATACGAATGTGAATGGACTTAAGTCATAGTAGGGAATAGAGAATAGAAAAGCACTTAGAAGTTAGAATTTATTTGAACGAAAGCTAATTACCACTAATTACTAGTTTTTAAGTGACGTTTATTTTCACCTGGGTACTCATACGAAACCGCGTTCTAAAGAACAATTCTCAGATGAGGGAAGTAGGTCATGGAAGACAGCTTTGCAGGAGCTAGCATTAACTCCTGCAAGCCTTGGCAAAGGACATCTGTAACAGCATCAAGTGAGTCGAA
>NZ_JADEWN010000009.1 GCF_015207655.1 Gloeocapsopsis crepidinum LEGE 06123
CTGATTGAGGTGTCACCTTGTGTGTATGCCTTAACTATTTTTTCTCGCAAGTCGAGCGAGTACGGTTTCATTAGACTTCATTTGTGTACTCCTCTTACTGTACCTCATAAACTTGCAATAGGCTGTAATTCTGTAATAATTTCTGTCGCTAACTCTATTTTTGTTTTATATTTATCCCCTGATTTTAGCGTCCCCTTCGGTTTAAATACTTTGAAACTTAATGGAAATGTTAGATTAGCATAAACTCCATATGCATTGACTGTTACTATTCCATTATCTATCTTTCCTACACTTCCTAAATATTGTCTGGCTACATAATCAGTCTTTTTCCCTTTCTTCCTATCTCCGGTTTCATCTATTACTACTTTAATTCTCTGACCATTTAATGCTCTGTTTATTTTCTTTAATCTTCTATTTTTTAATTCCGAGACTGACCAGTCTGAATTGGCTAGAAAATGATGTAATGACTGGGCTGAGTTTATACTTGTAACTTTCGCTATCTCTGGTAATGATTTTCTTTTTATTTGTGATATTATTCCCAAGTGTAAATATTTGAAACACTCATAATTTCTTACTTCTTTAAATATGTCTCTATACTCTGAACAATATTCATCTATGACTGCAACTGTTGGCTGGGCATCCCTTGGCAGATGTTTCAGGATTTGTAATTCTACATCCATTGCTCTACTTACCTTGTAGAGTTTTATTTTTTCTTCCTTCTATTCATTATATCCGGAAAATGACAGAAGAGGGCTAGACATATTAGGGAGCATCAACAATAATCCCTGCGATGCTGTAAACGTCGTTGTCAGCGAACCTGTTTGTAAAGCACCATGTAGAACTCCCGCAACTCCTCCTTCATCCTGCATCTCAATGACAGCGGGAACTGTACCCCATAAGTTTGTCTTTTCCTCTGCTGTCCAAGCATCTGCCCATTCGCCCATTGGTGTGGAGGGAGTAATTGGGTATATCGCAATGACTTCGTTCAAGCGATAAGCAACTTGAGCAACAGCTTCGTTACCATCTACCGTGGCAAAGTTGTGATTCATGTTCCGCATTGGACAATTCCTAAATGCCAGCGAGTTAGCACTAGTCCACTCAAACTGTGCTGCTCTACCCTGAAATTAGGCTCAAAAGTTGAGGAACTTGTGATGCTCAGTGAGGTTTAGCATATCGACTCAAGGATAACCTCACATTTTCCTCATACTCGCTTTCTAAGCTCAAAATAGAGTTCGTTTCTGCTTCGCAAGCGAGCGTCACCACAACTAAAAACTCATTAAAAACCGTTTTAAAAATTCATATCAGGAGAAACACGTATGGCTATTACTCTTTGGAAACCTTTTCGAGATCTGCAACGTTGGGAACCTTCCCAGGAAATTGAAAGTTTGCAACGCGAGGTGAATCGCTTGTTTGAGCGCCTGATGCCTGGCGGCGGTGATGGCGGTACATCTGGCATGACTCTTATACCTTCGGCTGAAATGGCAGAAACGGCGGATGCAGTTCACTTGAAACTAGAAATTCCAGGAATGGAAGCTAAAGATTTGGATGTGCAAGTTACTGAAGATACTGTTTCTCTCAAGGGTGAGCGCAAGTCAGAAACTAAGACTGAAGAAAAAGGCATAGTGCGTTCTGAATTTCACTACGGTAAATTCGAGCGAGTGATTCCTTTGCCTACTCACATTCAAACTGACAAAGTACAAGCTGAGTATAAAAATGGCGTTCTCATGCTAACTTTGCCAAAATCTGAAGGAGAAAAGCAGAAATTTGTCAAGGTTAATGTTGGTTAACAATAGCGACTAAAAGCTGTCTTCCTACTTCCTAGGAGAAAGATTATGCTAAATATTGTGCGTCGCAGTCAAATTATTGGGTTAATGGCGTTTGATAGTTCTATGACTGCGCCTTTAATTCAGGTAGAAGAAGTATGGCTAGATGAAACTGGACAGATCGCTTATTTATCAAATGGTAGGGAATATCTATCCCTAGAACAAGTTTCCAGTGTAGGAACCGAGGCGATCGCCACTTATGGTCATCTTACAGTGAATGCGCCTACGAATTTGCGTCGTCTCCATCAGCTTGCCGTACAATCAACTCAGGGAGAAACATTAGGATGGATAGAAGATTTTCTCTTTGATTGGCAGACTGGAGAGATTGTCGCTTACATTCTAGGTGGAGAAATTACGCTTCCTTTGGGTAGCAGAGCAGTACTATATCCCGAAGATGTGCAAATTACTGCTCGCAAGGCAATCGTCCGCACCGACGTCCAAGACACACTCAAGAGCGAATCTGAAGGCTTGCAAGGTTTACTGAGCGAGAAGTCGCAGCAGGTGAGAAAGTTGGTTCAGATTATGAGCGATCGCCTCCACAATTTGATTTCGCCGCACGATCGCCCTGAAGCTGTGCGCGTCAAGATTAAGACAGTCAGCGATGAATTGGCATCTCACGAACGCGATCGCCACGCACTAAAGGAAGCGACTGAGTTCTTACACCAGCAATGGCACCACTTACAGCAAAGCATCAGTCGGGCAGGCAGTCGTAGTAAGGCAGCGCTTGATTCTGCTTGGAGGCAATTGACTGGCAAAATCTAGCCTGATGGCAGGGTTGTAGGAACAGCAAATCCTGGATTAGCGAAGGCAGCTTAACAACTCCAAATATCACCAGGTAAGTGCGTGTCTGAGTATTTTCTAGAAGGGGAAGTTGCCGTACGGGCACGCCTAAAAGGAGGTGAGAACAATGACAATGACGACACGATTCCGAAATCGCACTGCAGCAGGACAACGACTTGCACTTCGACTCAAAAACTACAGCGATCGCTCTGATGTTTTAGTGTTGGGGCTTCCTCGTGGCGGAGTGCCTGTTGCTTATGAAGTAGCAAAAGCATTGAATGCTCCTTTAGATATTTGCTTAGTTCGCAAGCTGGGTGTACCAGGTCACAAAGAACTAGCAATGGGTGCAATTGGTTCAAATGGCGTACGGGTGTTGAACTATGATGTGGTAAGTTGGTTGGGCATTTCTAGCAAAACGATTGACGAAGTTGCTGCTAGAGAACTGCGGGAATTACAGCGCCGCGATCGCGCTTATCGGGGCGATCGCCCTTTGCCATCTGCCACAAATAAAATTGTCATTCTAGTCGATGATGGATTAGCAACTGGGGCAACAATGCGCGCTGCTGTTGCCGTCATCAAGCAACAACAACCCCAGTCAATTATTGTTGCAATTCCTGTTGCATCGCGAGCAGCCTGCGATGAATTGAAAGCTGAGGTAGACAAGGTAGTAAGTGTAGCCACTCCAGAACCGTTTTATTCTATAGGGCTTTGGTATGAGGATTTCTCGCAAACAACTGATGAAGAAGTACATCACTTACTAGAACAGTTAACTCGTGAGTACACAGCACCATTGCGATAACAACAATGCGCTGATGTGTTGCAACAGGCAAGATTCGCAACTTTATTGCTTGACTTGCTAACCCCAGAAGAAGAGACATCGGTTACTTTGGTGCCAGTACAGGCAGTGCTGCTGCCTTATTAGCTGCAACCAAACGTCCAAATGTTGTCAAGGCGATCGTTTCTCGTGGCGGACGACCTGATTTAGCTGGTTCAGTACTGTTTTGTGTCCAAGCGCCGACAATTAAGAGTGTTGGCGGAGATGACTTTCCAGTGATTGGAATGAATCAGGATGCATTTGCCCAACTTTATGCGGAAAAACAATTAAAGATTGTCTCTGGTGCAAGCCACTTATTTGAAGAACCAGGAACACTCGAAGAAGTAGCACGGTTGGCGAGTCAGTGGTTTCAGCGCTATCTCACTTTTTCTGACAACAGTTCAGATACTAAAAAGCGCACATTTTATGTTGGTTAATAGTCAATGGCACTATCAACCATCAACTTCGACTTGATTCTTTTGCCATGCTCACAACTTTCTCACATCTTTACACTATTCTCATAAATAACATCAGATCAACATACTAATTAAATGAGTAGGTGAAGATAAATGTGACTTAAGGGCTATTAATGGTTAATTGTTAACAGTTAATGGCTCAATAATCAACTATTAACCACGAACTAGCATAAAACGTGCGAGCAATAATTACGCCTACTTAACTTCAATCAATCATTGATTTTACAATCTTTAACAAGCTATGAATAATTGTCCTTGCTGTTCCGATCAACTTTTACGGCATATTCACAATCATGAAGTTTATTTTTTTTGCCGCACTTGCTGGCAGGAAATGCCCGTACCGAGTGAAGAATATTATAGTTTATATCCAAAAAAGGTTATTAGAAAACTATCTACATTGCTTCACCAGCCAGAACAAAGAAACGCAAGCTATTGTGACATACGAAATAAAGAAAGTATACGCACAACATTAATTAGCGTTTGATAGCAACCTTAATCTTCTTGCCATTTCTCCTTGCTCAGTAGATCTATAATGCGATCTCTGAGCAAAAAATCATTTTCTTCTAGTTCAAGTTCTACACAAACCCAGCCACGCCCAGGAATATATTTGCACAAAGCATAAATTGGCTGTTGACGATCAATAAGTCCTTTTTCGACGAGTTGACGAACTTCTTCTTTAATGGCAGCAATATCGTATTTAACTGTAGTAGCCATAACGCACTCCTTCCTTTGGACAATCAAACAGATTGTATTGGTAACTATTACTATATATTTACATTCTTATTTTAATCCTAAAATCTCTAGCTTTAGTAAGTATTTATTTAAAGTAATGAATGAAGTTAAAAAGCAGTAATATTAATTGACACCATAAGCGAACTAGATACCTATTTTAGATACAATATTAAATATTTCAAACTATTTATAAGTTTTTAAAATTGTAATTTACTAGTTTCAAATGAACTAAAGACACTTGCAGAAGTGGTAAATATTGCGAATAAATCAAAGGTGCGTGACTGTTAATATCAATGCTATAGGTGATTAAGGAGTGATACACTAGACTTATAGTAAATCAGTTTAATGTGAATAGCAAAATTGAGTAGTTAGCGACTAAAAAATCAATAATATTTTTGAAGATTTGTTGTAGAAAAAACAAGATAAGAAATGCTTTACTTGATGTACAAAAGTTACATCCACATTTAGAGAAGATCGCTAGTTTAAACAAAGACAAAATTATGCATTCTCCTTCTTCTGCAAAAGTACGAAGAAAAACGCAGCTAACACCAACACACCCCAGTGGTGACACGCGTTTTAAGGTGCTAGATGTTACAATTAAACGTTATCAATATCAGCAAGATGCTCTGATTGAAATTCTGCACAAAGCGCAGGAATTGTTTGGTTATTTAGATGACCTTTTACTTTATATAGCCCGTAGCTTGAAACTGCCACCTAGCCGTGTTTATGGTGTAGCAACTTTTTATCACTTATTCTCCTTAGCCCCTCAAGGAGTTCACACCTGTACAGTTTGTACTGGCACAGCTTGTTATGTCAAAGGTGCAGCGCAAATACTAGCAACAGTTGAGAAATATACCAATATTCATGCTGGTGAGACAACATCAGACTTTCGTTACTGACAGCCCGTTGTTTAGGTGCATGTGGTATTGCTCCTACTGTAGTTTTTAACGGTACTGTATGCGGACATCAAACCCCAGAGTCGGTGTGCGATCGCCTCAAAGAATGGCTCGAAAATAGTAAATAGATCTTGTCTAACTAGCTATAAGTTCACAAGTTTCTCAAACTTCCTCTCTAGCTTCAAAGTGGAACTTGAATAACTCGTTGCCAGGAGATAGCTAAAAGATGGATTTGACTCAACTATTAGAGATTGCACAGCAAGAATGCGCGGCGAGAAAACCTATACAAATTCATTGTTGTGTGCCTGCAGGTTGTCTATCTGCTGACTCCTTAGCCGTCAAGCAATGCCTTGAGAAAGCAGTCAAGGAAATAGGTTTAGAAGATCAAGTGCAGGTCTGTGGTGTTGGTTGTCTGCGCTTGTGCTGTCAAGGACCACTCGTACAAATCGAACCAGAGAAGATGCTTTATGAGAAAGTAACTCTTCAAGATGCACCGTCAATTATTACTGCCCTCAATGGCGGAGAAACAACAGTACAACGTGGCAATCTGGCTCAGCCTTTTTTTACCCAACAAATGCCAATTGTACTCGAAAATAGCGGCAAGATTGATCCAGAACGAATTGCATCTTATATTGCTGCTCATGGTTATCAAGCACTGTATCACGTCCTGCACGAAATGCAACCTGATGAGGTGGTAGATGCGATCGCCAAAAGTGGTTTAAGAGGACGCGGCGGCGCTGGCTATCCTACTGGTTTAAAATGGGCAACGGTTGCCAAAGCAAAAGGAGAACGCAAGTATGTTATCTGTAATGCTGATGAAGGCGATCCTGGTGCATTTATGGATCGCAGCATTTTAGAAAGCGATCCGCATCGAGTGTTAGAAGGAGTGGCGATCGCAGCTTATGCTGTAGGAGCTAATCAAGGGTATATTTATATACGGGCTGAATATCCTACTGCGATCGCTCGTTTGCAACTTGCAATCCGCCAAGCTCAACGCTTAGGTTTACTAGGTAGTCAAATTTTCGAGTCTCCTTTTGATTTTAAAATCGATATCCGCATTGGTGCAGGTGCTTGTGTCTGCGGTGAAGAAACTGCATTAATGGCATCAATTGAAGGTCAACGCGGTACTCCTCATCCTCGTCCACCTTATCCAGCTGAATCTGGTTTGTGGGGATATCCTACTTTACTTAATAATGTAGAAACCTTCGCTAATATTACACCGATTATTCGTAACGGTGCTGACTGGTTTGCCAGTATTGGTACAGAAAAAAGCAAAGGAACTAAAGTCTTCGCTCTAGCAGGAAAAATCCGCAATACTGGTTTAATTGAAGTCCCTATGGGAACAACATTGCGACAAATAGTTGAAGACATGGGTGGTGGCGTACCGGATAGCGGTTCTGCTAAAGCTGTGCAAACAGGTGGACCTTCAGGAGGGTGTAATCCCAGCATTAGCTGTTGACACTCCTGTAGACTACGAATCGCTGACTCAGTTAGGTTCAATTATGGGTTCCGGCGGTATGATTGTGATGGATCAAAATACCAATATGGTGGATGTTGCCCGCTTTTTCATGGAATTTTGCATGGATAAGTCTTGCGGTAAGTGCATTCCCTGTCGCGTTGGTACTGTACAGTTACATCGTCTGTTAACTAAAATTCGTCAAGGCGAAGCATCACTAGCTGATTTGGAACTCTTAGAAGAACTGTGTGACATGGTGAAGTATACCAGTTTATGCGGTCTTGGTCAGTCTGCACCAAATCCTGTTTTCAGTACTTTACGTTATTTCCGCGACGAGTATTTAGCGTTAATTAATAGCACAACTCAATAAACTTTCTGCATGAATGCTGGGTAAATAAATTCATAGCCAAACACAACTTTTTCCGTGTAATTACTGCAAAAAAATGTTAGAGAGTATGAACTAATACTTTATTTGGGTAGCCTCGACTTCAGTTGGTTTCCAACTGTCATTCATCTTTTTGATTCTCCTCACAAAATCTTCAATTTTCTTACTTAGGATGAGCATGAAGTGTAAAAGAGTTCGTCAAAACTAAGAATCAGTCGATTGACAACTACAAACCACTGTATATGAGTTACAAAAAAATTTTGATTACCCGTCATGGTGGTTCAGAAGTTTTACAACTAAGTGAAGCTGAATTACCAGAACCTGAAGATGATGAAGTTCGGGTGCGAATTCTAGCGACGACAGTTGCTTTTACTGATATTCTTATTCGCGAGGGGTTGTATCCAGGTGTACCGCAAACACCGTTTTCTCCTGGTTATGCGATCGCTGGTGTTGTAGACAAGCTAGGCGTGGCAGTATCTACTCTTGAACTAAGACAGCGAATTGTTGCGCTAACAATTGTCGGTGGTTACAGTGAGTTTTTGTGTTTGCCCGCAACAGAACTAGTACTCATACCAGACGCAGTTGATGCTGTTGAAGCGGTTTGCTTGGTACTGCAATATGTGAGTGCTTATCAACTATTACATCGCATTGCTAAAGTTAAACCCAAAGAACGCATTCTCATTCACGGTGCAGCAGGAGGAGTCGGTACAGCACTATTAAAATTAGGTAAGCTGGCAAACTTGGAGATGTATGGAACAGCCTCAAAACCAAAACATGAACTCGTTGCGAGTTTAGGGGGAGTTCCAATTGATTACAAACAAGAAGATTTTGTTAAACAAATTTATAACTTGACAGGTGATGGCGTAGACGTTGTTTTCGATGCGATTGGTGGCAGTCACTTGTTTAGTTCATACAAAGCACTACGCAACAAAGGACGATTGATTAATTACGGTTTTTCTTCAGCTTTAGCTACCAAGCACAATCGAAAAGTGAAGCTAGCTGCAAGTTTACTTTTGTTATCGTTGTTGCAGTTGTTACCAGATAGTCACCAAGCAATTTTTTACAACATTGCTGATAGTAAAAAGCGGCATTCAGAGTGGTTTCGAGAAGATTTAACCACACTTTTAGACTTACTTGCACGCAAGCAAATTCAACCGATTATCGCCGATCGCCTACCGCTAGAAAAAGCAGCTGATGCTCACAAATTACTAGAAACTTCCGCTGTCAGTGGTCAGCTAGTCCTGATGTGCAGCAATTGAAGTCATTATATTATGCCTAACTCAAATCATTCCTTTGATTGTTTATACCGAGCACTTGCTTTTAATTTTAAAAATTGTAGAAGCTGTGACAACATAGAGGACACCTCAATGCAACGAAAACCCCTTAATCGACTGGTTTGGATGGTGGTATCCGCTTTAATCGCCATTCTCATCTCAGCAACTGTTTCAGCACAAACCGATATTAATATCAATGACAGAAATCTTATTCGGGTTGGGGGTGATGTCATCGTTCCTGCCAATCAGGTTATTGAAAACGCCCATGCAATTGGTGGAGATGTCACGATTGAGGAGGGTGCAAGAGTTACCCAAACAGCGATCGCAATTGGGGGCGATGTCATTTTGGCAGAAAATGCCCGTGTCGATGGAGATGCTTATGCCGTAGGCGGCGATATTGTCAGAGCAGAAGGAGCTACGATTGGAGGATCATCGCAAATCTTCACTGAACAGGGGCGTTGGGGAATGCGTGGTTCCAGGAGGAGGGGCATCGATGGCTTCTGGTTTCACTACTTATCGAGTGTTGCTGCGCATCTGCTGACAGTATTGCTGAGTGCAGTCGTGGGCATTTTCATCCTGCGTTGGCGACCTAATTTCTTACTAAACCTAGCAGAAACGGTTCGCGAGTACCCAGTTCAATGTGCATTATGGGGGTTAGGAGGTATAGTCGCCGTTATTTTACTCGTCATTCTTTTAGCAATCAGCTTGATTGGTATTCCACTGTTGCCCTTGGTTGGTTTGAGCGTTGCTATTGTTGTGCTATTAGGAACGCTGGGTGTGGCGCTGTGGATTGGTGAAAAAACGCGGGCGAAGTCAGAACATACTCCAGTAGAAAAATTCCTGATGGGCTTGCTGATCTTAGGTTTAATCGGTTTAGTTCCAGGGCTTGGAGGATTGATTTTGTCTGTGGCAAATTTGGTTGGCTTTGGTGCAGTCTTAACATGGCTATTTAACAAGCGACGACCACAGCTATCTAGATAATATGAGTAGTATTACTAAGCCTAAAGACCGCTGATCTTGGTTGTGGCTTGCGATCGCTGCCACATTATTACGATTTTTTGCCCTGGGGTATAGAACTATGTTGTCTAGCATTATTCATTAAATTCTTTGCCACCGTCACAAATTCCTCAAACTCTTTGCTTATAACTCAAGAGGAAGCACGGAGCAGCAATACATGGCTAGCTAGGTACTCAAAATGTTTAATTCCAATCAATTTGACGTCATAGTCATTGGTTCTGGCATTGGTGGGTTAACAACTGCTGCCATCCTTGCCAAGTTCAACCATAAAAAAGTGCTGATTCTAGAACAACATTTTATTGTTGGTGGCTTCACTCAAGAATTCAAGCACAAAGGCTTTCAGTGGGATATCGGTGTCCAAGCTGTGACGGAAATGGCAAAAGGTGACATTGGAAGAATCATATTTGACTACATCACTGATGGCAAACTGCAATGGCAAAAGTTACCCAATCCATCTGATACACTTGTCTATCCAGATTTCACCTTCAACATATCTTCCAATCCGCAAGGAAATCTCTCTGATCTTGTGAGAATGTTTCCTCATGAAAAGGCAAGTCTCCGGCGATACTTTTCTGACTTAAAAAAAGTTACTATTTGGTATCGAATAAATTTAATTGCAAATTTTGCACCTCAATGGCTCAAGAAAATTATTAAACCTTTCTTGCGTCAGCTAGGAAAAACTGCGCATTTAACAGCTAAGGAATACGTAGAGCGGAATTTTCACAACCCTCAATTGAAGGCTTTGCTCACTTCACAATGGGGAGCTTATGGCTTACCACCCTCGCAAATCTCCTTTGGTATTCATGCCGTAGCAATGACTAGTTATGGCAAGGGTAGTTGGTATCCTGTAGGAGGATCGCAAGCAATTGTTGAGTGTATTCTACCTACTATTACAAAAGTTGGCGGAAGAATACTTACCCAGCGCCAGGTGACAGAAATTATTGTGAAAAACGGTGTCGCCATCGGAGTCAAAGCTAGAAAAACTCACGATTCTACGGCTGAACCAGAGATATATCACGCACCTATAATTATTTCTGATGCGGGGGCATTTAATACTTACACTAAGCTGCTTTCTGAAGAATATGCAACTACATACTGTCATCAAATTAAAGCATTTCCCAAGGGTTACAGTATGTTATTCCTATTTGTGGGATTGAAAGAATCCCCTGAAACTTTGAATTTAGGAACAGCAAATTATTGGATTTTTAATAGTTACAACCACGATCAAGCTCTTCAAGAACAGGTAGCTGCACCAGACAAAGTTATCAATAGCTGTATGCTATCTTTTCCATCACTGAAAAACCACACAACAGTGCGCCACACTTGTGAAATCATTGTTTATGCAGACTATAATTACTTTGAAAAGTGGCAGAGTCAGCCTTGGAAAAAACGAAGCTCAGATTATTATAAACTCAAGGAGAAAATTGCCCAAAAAATCATTGGTTTTATAGAAGAATACTATCCTGGTTTCAAAGAATTAATAGAATACTACGAGCTAGCTACACCACTAAGTGTAGAGTATTTTATTGCCAGCGATCGCGGCTCTCTTTATGGTATACCTGCGATTCCAAAAAGGTTTACACAAGAATGGATTAGTCCTAAAACTCCAATTAAAAATTTATATCTCTCTGGAACAGATGCCCTAATTCATGGAATTGTAGGCGCAACAATTGCCGGAGTATTGACAACAGGAATAATTAATGGGTGGTTTGGCTTTTTCAAAGTTATGTTTGCCATCATCTTTGAAAATCAAAAATATTATAGAAAACAATGTCAGTAAAAACATTAATAATCAATGAACAATTAGTCAGTGCTGGCGAAGAGCAAACTGTACTAGAAGCAGCGCAGGATGCTGGGATTCACATTCCTACATTGTGCTATTTAGAGGGAGTTTCAGCAGTTGGTGCTTGTCGGCTTTGCTTAGTTGAAATTGCTGGAAGTCATAAACTACAACCTGCTTGCGTGACAAAAGTAGCTGAAGGTGTGGAAGTTTCCACAAATACCGAACGCCTGCAAAAGTATCGCCGCATGATTGTAGAAATGCTGTTTGCAGAAGGTAATCATATTTGTTCGGTTTGTGTTGCTAATGGTAACTGCGAACTGCAAGATTTAGCAATTGAAATGGGAATGGATCATGTGCGCTTAGAGTATCAGTTTCCCGATCGCCATGTTGATGGATCTCACGATCGCTTTGGCATTGATCGCAATCGCTGTGTTCTTTGCACTCGTTGTGTCCGTGTCTGCGATGAAATTGAAGGGGCGCATACCTGGGATATGGCAGGTAGAGGGACAAACTCTCACGTCATTACCGATTTAAATCAGCCTTGGGGAACGTCACAAACGTGTACTTCTTGCGGCAAATGTGTAAATGCTTGCCCAACAGGGGCGCTGTTTGATCGAGGCTCAAGTGTTGGGGAAATGAAACGCGATCGCGTAAAGTTAGAATTCCTCATGACAGCACGAGAACACAAGCAATGGTTTTACGACAGCATTTAGTGCAGACAAAGGAGAAGTAAAAAAATGCCTCGTTTGCAATTGGCAACAGTTTGGCTAGGTGGTTGTTCTGGCTGTCATATGTCTTTCCTCGACTTAGACGAATGGCTGTTCGAGTTAGCCGAACAAGTTGATTTAGTTTATAGTCCCTTTGTCGATTCAAAAGAATATCCCCAGGGGGTTGATGTGGTGTTAGTGGAAGGCGCGATCGCAATCTCAAACTCTTGTTTCTTTTGGTGATTGTGCTGTTACCGGAAATGTGAGTGCTTTACGCAATCCCTTGGCAAGTGCTGAACCTGTGCTACAGCGCTGTTACATTGAAGCAACTGATCTTCAGCCCCAAATCCCTACAGAAAAAGGAATTATCCCCAAGTTGTTAGATCGAGTACAGCCAGTCCATACAGTAGTACCTGTAGATATTTATCTACCAGGTTGTCCGCCACGCGGCACTTTGTTTCATCACTATAAAGTTGATGAAAATGGATTAATTCAAAAAGTGAATTTAATCATTGCTACGGGTCAAAATAATTTGGCAATGAATCGTACAGTCGCTCAAATTGCCCATCATTTTATTCACGGTTCAGAGATTCCTGAAGGGATGTTAAACTGCGTTGAAGCTGGAATTCGTGCTTTTGATCCGTGCTTAAGTTGTTCTACTCATACAGCAGGTCAAATGCCATTACATACTCAATTACTGGCAGCCAATGGCAACGTTATTAATGAAGTTTGGCGAAATTAGTCAGTTGAGGTTAGTAGTCCACGGCAGTGGATATGGTTTATAAGACCTCTTGCATGAATCACAGATGCCCCTTCAGGGCTATCCAAGCAAAGTGTGCCTTCGTGTACTCAAAAGCCTTTTAGCAGTAAGTCCACCTCCGTGGACTTTGTTTATTTAGCTGGCGAATTCATTCGACCAGCATTCACGCAGGATGTCTATAGTGTGCGAATTTGCCAAGCGTTGTGGAATCTCCTCACAAGTTCCTCAAAATTTCACTTTAGCTTCAAAGTAAAGCTTATCTGGTTAGCATGAATTCCCACCCTATAGTCAAAAATGTCATATTTATTGGTTATGGCAATCGCCTACGCAACGATGATGGAGTTGGACAAGCGGTAGCTGATGCAGTTGCTGCATGGAAATTACCAAATGTACGAGCGATCGCGACTCACCAACTGACTCCTGAACTAGTAGAAATGCTGGCAACTGCCGATCTCGCTATTTTTAGCGACGCCTACTCGACAGACACACTCCAAATTCAAGTGCAGCTTCTCGAACCTGCACCATCTCGGATGATAACGGGTCACTGCTGCGAACCACAAATGTTACTGGCGATCGCACAGCTGCTTTATGGCTATTGTCCCTCTTCTTGGTTAGTCAAAATACCAGCAATTAATTTTAATTTAGGCGATCGCCTTTCAACTGTTGCTCAACATGGTATGGCGCAAGCTTTAAAGCAAATTGAGTTTTTGATTCTTCAGCAGGGAGTCACCTATGCATGAAGTAGCAATTATGCAAAATGCTTTGGATATTGCCCTCCAGCAAACACGCTTAGCAGGAGGAAGTCAAATTCATGCACTCAAGCTGCGCATTGGTGAGTTATCGGGAGTCGTCCCAGAAGCGTTAGAGTTTGCGTTTGATGTCGTTGTCCAAGGAACGATCGCTGCTGATGCGCACTTAGAAATTGATTACATTCCTGTTGTTTGTCACTGTTCCAACTGCGATCTAGATTTTCAACCAGCCAATTTGGTTTATGAGTGCTACCAATGTGACCAAATCAGCATTGATGTAGTCCGTGGTCAAGAATTAGAAATCGCTTCTTTGGAGGTGTCTTGATATGTGCCAAACCTGTGGTTGTGGCGATCGCGAATCAAGCGTAAATGGTGACTTAAAGCAAATTAATGTTGTGCAAGAAATTCTGCATAAAAATACCCAATTAGCTCAGCAGAATCGCGCCTACTTCAAGTCTAAAGGTGTATTGGTATTAAATATCCTTTCCTCACCTGGTTCAGGAAAAACGGCACTGATTGAAAGGATGCTGCAATGTAGTCAATTCCGCATCGGAGCTATTGTAGGCGATTTAGAAACAGATAACGATGCCAAACGCTTGCGATCGCATGGCGTACCCGCAGTCCAAATTACAACAGGTAACATCTGTCATCTAGAAGCAGACATGATAGCACGAGCAAGCAAAAAACTCAATCTAGATGCTTTGGATTTATTAATCATTGAAAACGTAGGAAATTTAGTTTGCCCTGCGGCGTATGACTTGGGTGAAGATGTGCGTATTGTCTTGCTATCTGTCACCGAAGGAGAAGATAAACCGCTCAAGTATCCAACACTATTCAAAACTGCGCAAGTGGCAATTGTTAACAAAATCGATCTTGCCCAAGCGGTAGAATTTAACCGCGAACAGGCGATCGCCAATATTGAACGCATTGCACCACACGCCACGATTTTTGCAGTTTCAGCAAAGACAGGTCAAGGCATGGAAGACTGGTATACCTATCTCGAACAAAAGTATAGAGGAATCGGTAATGCAAGTTTTCAAGTCAAACGATCCAGCTTATGATATTCTTCGCCTTGAGCGCCAACCTTTGAATGCAATTTTTGCTCCGCAGACTGTAGCTGTCATAGGTGCTAGCGATCAGGCTAATAGTGTAGGACGGACTATTTTATGGAACCTGATCAGCCATCCTTTTGGTGGTACTGTATTTCCTGTAAATCCTAAACGACATAGCGTATTAGGAATCAAGACATATGCCACAGTTAAGGATATCCCAGAATCTATCGATCTGGCGATTATTGCCACACCCGCGTCAACGGTACCAGATATCATTGCTGAATGTGTGGATGCAGGCGTTGAAGGTGCAATTATCGTTTCTGCTGGTTTTAGAGAAATTGGTACAGTCGGTGCTGAGTTAGAGCAGCAAATCAAACAGCAGTTACGTCGTGGCAAAATGCGTTTAATTGGACCTAATTGCTTGGGTGTCATGCACCCCCGCAACGGCATCAATGCGACTTTCGCAAGCGTCATGGCGCGTCCTGGTAATGTCGGCTTTATTAGCCAAAGTGGTGCGCTCTGCACTGCTATTCTTGATTGGAGTTTGCGAGAAAATGTCGGTTTTAGTGCCTTTATTTCGATTGGCTCAATGCTTGATGTCAGTTGGGGCGATCTGATTTACTACCTCGGTGACGATCCGCACACTCATAGCATTGTGATTTATATGGAATCAATCGGCGATGCGCGTTCGTTTTTATCTGCTGCGCGTGAGGTTGCATTGACTAAGCCTATTATTGTCCTCAAAGCAGGTCGAACTGAAGCCGCAGCTAAGGCTGCAACTTCGCATACGGGGGCATTAACAGATAGTGATGAAGTCATTGATGCTGCTTTTCGTCGCTGTGGAGTTTTGCGAGTTAATAGTATATCCGACTTATTTGATATGGCAGAAGTGCTGGCAAAACAACCGCGTCCCAAAGGATCGCGATTGACAATTATCACGAATGCAGGAGGTCCAGGAGTTCTTGCCACCGATGCACTGATGACAACCGGCGGCGAACTCGCAGAATTATCCGCAAGTGCGATCGCTGCCCTAAATCAACTGCTACCGCCTCACTGGAGTCATGGCAATCCAATTGATATTCTCGGTGATGCTGAACCAGAACGTTATCTGCAAGCTTTAGAAATTGTTGCGACAGATCCGAGCAGTGATGGTATACTCGTGATTCTGACACCGCAAGCTATGACCGATCCCACGCTAACAGCTGAACGGTTGAAGTCATATATCGCGACGCACACCGCCTCTGCACGCAAACCTATTCTCGCAAGTTGGATGGGAGGAACTGAAGTCGCAACAGGCGAAATGATTCTTAATCGCGCCAGTATTCCAACTTATCCTTATCCAGATACCGCTGCCCGCGTATTTAATTATATGTGGCAGTATAGCTACAACTTGCGTGGCATATATGAAACACCGGTACTCAGTACTCATGCCGTTGATGGTGCTACGGCTCGTACTTTAGTAGAAACAACAATTGCCAAAATCCATCAGGCACGCATGATTCTTACAGAAGTTGAATCTAAACAGATTCTAGCAGCTTATGGCATTCCGATTGTTGCAACTTGTGTTGCTAAAAGTGAAGCGGAAGCAATTAACTGTGCTGAAGGAATCGGTTATCCAGTTGTTCTCAAACTTTTCTCTGAAACAATTACTCATAAAACTGATGTCGGCGGCGTACAGTTGAATTTGCCCAATGCAGCAGCTGTGCAACGAGCATATCAAGCTATTGCTACATCAGTCAGCGACAAAGTTGGTGTTGAGCATTTCTTGGGCGTTACCGTGCAACCAATGGTGAGTACAGATGGTTATGAATTAATTATCGGTAGCAGTCTCGATTTGCACTTTGGTCCAGTCTTGTTGTTTGGTTCAGGAGGGCAACTAGTAGAAGTCTTTCAAGATCGGGCGATCGCTTTACCTCCCCTCAACACCACTTTAGCGCGGCGCATGATGGAACAAACTCGCATTTATAAAGCACTTTTAGGCTTGCGGGGTCGTCAGCCTATCGATATGAACGCCCTAGAACAGCTTATGGTGCGCTTTAGTCAGTTAGTCGTTGAACAACGTTGGATTAAAGAAATTGACATCAACCCGTTGCTTGCTTCTCCTCATGGACTGATTGCGCTTGATGCTCGAATCATTTTACACGAACCAAACATCACTGCAGATGAATTACCTAAACTCGCTATTCGTCCTTATCCAACTCAGTATGTCACTGATTGGACAATGAAAGATCGTACTTCAGTAACTATCCGCCCCATTCGTCCTGAAGATGAACCGTTGATGATCCAGTTCCATCAGACATTATCAGAGCAAAGTATCTATTTTCGTTACTTTCATTTAGTGAAACTCAGTCAACGAGTTGCCCACGAACGCTTAATCCGCATATGCTTTATTGATTACGATCGCGAAATGGCACTGGTGGCTGAATATCAAAATCCGCAGACAAAAGCCAGTGAAATTCTAGCATTAGGTAGGTTGAGCAAGTTGCATAGTACGAATGAAGCAGAATTTGCCCTCTTAGTGAGCGATCGCTTTCAGTGCCAAGGCTTAGGTACAGAGTTATTGGAACGGCTACTACAAGTAGGTCGTCACGAACATCTTAAGCGCATCCATGCAGAAATTCTTCGCGATAATCGAGTAATGCAACGTGTCTGTGAAAAACTGGGTTTCCAAATTCATCGCACAGAAGATCCCTCTGTCGTCAAAGCAGAAATTATTCTGTCTACAACGTAACTAGGACAAGATGCCAATCTTAAAACGTTTGCATATAACTATTCAAGGAGCCGTACAGGGGGTAGGCTTCCGTCCTTTCATCTACCGCTTAGCAACAGAATTAGGACTTGTAGGATGGGTGAATAATTTTGCTGGAGGGGTTGCAATCGAAGTTGAGGGAAGTCAAACACAGTTGCAGGCTTTTTTACTCCAGATTTACAAAGAATTGCCACCTCATGCGTCGATCCAAAGTTTGGAAACTTCATTTCTCGCTCCTGTAGGCTACAAGCAATTTGAAATTCGTGCTAGTACTGGCGGTGAGAACACAGCGCTGATTTTACCCGATATTGCTACCTGCGCCGATTGTCTGCGCGAAATTTTTGATAAGTGCGATCGCCGTTATCTTTATCCTTTTACGAACTGCACTCACTGCGGTCCTCGCTTCAGCATTATCACTGCCTTGCCTTACGATCGCGCCAACACGACAATGCAAAAGTTTGAGATGTGCGATCGCTGTCAAGCTGAGTATCATCATCCATTAAATCGCCGTTTTCACGCCCAACTAAACGCTTGTGCTGAATGCGGTCCTCATTTAGAGTTGTGGAATCAAGATGGTCATGTTCTCACATCTCATTATCAAGCACTCCAGCAAGCAGTTGAAGAAATTCGTAAGGGCAAGATTGTTGCTATTAAAGGTCTTGGTGGATTTCATTTAGTAGTCGATGCACGTCACCAACAAGCAGTTACTAAACTGCGCTACTGCAAGCAACGAGCAAAACCCTTTGCTTTAATGTATCCATCACTGCAACTCATTAAGGCGCACTGCGAAGTTTCAAATTTAGAAACTCAACTGCTACTTTCACCCCAAGCTCCCATTGTACTGCTGCGACGCAAATTTAAGTCTGGCATGGCGATCGCTCCTGCGGTTG
This sequence comes from Gloeocapsopsis crepidinum LEGE 06123, assembly GCF_015207655.1. GTDB lineage: Bacteria > Cyanobacteriota > Cyanobacteriia > Cyanobacteriales > Chroococcidiopsidaceae > Gloeocapsopsis > Gloeocapsopsis crepidinum. Next base: position 18,344 of record NZ_JADEWN010000009.1, read on the forward strand.
CTCCCGACAATCCTTATTTAGGGGTGATGTTGCCATATACACCATTACATCACTTACTCATGTCGCAACTTGGTTTTCCAGTCGTGGCGACTAGTGGAAATCTCACTGATGAACCTATTTGTACAGATGAGCGCGAAGCAATCCAGTATTTAAGTAATATTGCTACAGTTTTCCTCATTCATAACCGACCAATTACTCGACCGATAGACGATTCTGTGGTGCGTGTCATCATGGAACGGGAATTATTGTTACGTCGCGCCCGTGGTTATGCACCCTTACCGATTGCCATTAACCTGTCACCCACAATTCAACAACCGCAATCTAAACTCCTAGCAGTAGGAGCACATTTTAAAAATACGATCGCATTTTCGCTTTCTCAGCAAGTTTTTGTGAGTCAACACATTGGCGATTTAGCAACAGTAGCAGCACTCAAAGCATTCAATCAAGCGCTCGCTGACTTTCAACAACTCTATCAATTGCAACCACTAACTATAGCTTGTGATGCTCATCCCGATTATGTTTCGACACAATTCGCTCAAAATTCTGGCTTACCAACTATACCAGTGCAACATCATTACGCTCATGTTCTCTCATATATGGCAGAAAATGACTTACTTAGAAATGAGAATTCTATCTTAGGTATTGCTTGGGATGGTACTGGTTATGGACTAGATGGCACAATTTGGGGAGGTGAATTTCTGCAAATTCAACCTTTGCGATCGCTAACAAGCGATCCAGAAACACCATTTCAACGAGTTGCCCACTTGCGCACTTTTCGACTTCCTGGTGGGGAAAAAGCAATTAAAGAACCAAGACGAGTAGCAATTGGCTTGCTTTACGAAATTGCGGGAGATGCACTGTTTACAATGAATGACTTAGCACCTGTACAAGCTTTTAATGCTCAGGAGTTGAGGATTTTGTGGACAATGCTGCAAAGAAATATTAACACTGCGATAACTTCGAGTGCAGGGCGATTATTTGATGCGATCGCCGCCATAATTGGGCTACGTCAGTATACTCAGTTTGAAGGACAGGCGGCAATGGAGTTAGAGTTTGCGATCGCCGAATTGAACACTGATGACTGCTACAGCTTTGAAATAACAACAATAGCAAATTCACCTTTGATTATTGATTGGATGCCAACAGTGCAAGGTGTTTTAGCAGACCTAAGTTGTGAGTTATCGCAGGGATACATTTCAGCAAAGTTTCACAATACATTAGTGGAAATGATGGTTGTTGTAGCCCAGCAAATTGGTGCAGAACAAGTGGTGCTGACGGGTGGCTGTTTCCAAAATAAGTACTTAATTGAACGCACCATTCAACGCTTAACTCAAGAAAGTTTTCACCCTTATTGGCATCAACAAGTTCCACCTCATGATGGTGGTATTGCATTAGGACAAATTGTGGCAGCATTGCATGTCATCTAGTCAGGAGCGATCAATTATGTGCTTAGCAGTTCCAGGAAAAATCATCAGTATCAATCATCATGAAAACCCACTACTTCAAACTGGAAGAGTCAGCTTTGGAGGAGTCATTAAAGAAATGAGTCTTGCCTATATTCCTACTGCAAAAGTTGATGATTACGCAATTGTTCATGCAGGATTTGCGATTAGTCTACTCAATATTGAGGAGGCGGAAAGCACGCTGACGTATTTGCAACAGATAAGTGAGCGTAATATTTCTCGCAATCAATAGGAGTGTAACAATAGTATGAGGACTGTAGTTGCATACACCTGCATAGCTAGCAGGTCGTTAAAATACCCCGATTAAACCGTTGCATCCAACTTCTTCATGAGTTTATTTTTTGCCCTAGGAATTCTGTTTATCTTGCTGATAGCTGCGATCACCCTCTATCTATTTACTGCTCGTCGTTATCAATCGTCTGACTCGGTTGCCAACTCTTACGACCAATGGACTGAAGACGGAATTTTAGAGTTTTATTGGGGCGAACACATTCACTTAGGACACTATGGTTCGCCACCACGACGCAAAGATTTTCTAACTGCTAAATCTGACTTTGTACATGAAATGGTGCGCTGGGGTGAGTTAGACAAGTTTCCCCCTGGCACAACTGTCCTGGATGTTGGCTGTGGTATTGGGGGAAGCAGCCGCATTTTGGCACAAGATTATCGGTTTGCTGTCACCGGAATTACGATTAGCCCCCAGCAAGTGCTTCGTGCCCAGCAGCTGACTCCCAAAGAACTAAATGTCCGGTTTCAGGTAGACGATGCTATGGCGATGTCGTTTCCTGATGCTAGTTTTGATGTAGTTTGGTCAATTGAAGCAGGTCCCCATATGCCTGATAAAGCAATCTTTGCCAAAGAGTTGATGCGAGTGTTAAAGCCTGGTGGCGTGCTAGTAGTTGCTGATTGGAATCAGCGAGATGCGCGTCAAAAGCCGCTCAATTTTTGGGAAAAGCCTGTCATGCGACAACTGCTAGATCAATGGTCTCATCCTGAATTTTCCAGTATTGAAGGATTTGCTGAGCTTTTGGCAGAAACAGGGTTTGTTGAAGGAGAAGTCATCACTGCTGATTGGACAGAACCAACTCTACCATCCTGGATTGATTCTATTTGGCAAGGCGTGGCTCGACCTGAAGGCTTGGTACGGTTTGGTTTACCAGGATTGCTCAAGTCTTTACGAGAAGTCCCAACTCTACTTCTGATGCGGTTAGCATTTGGCACAGGACTTTGCCGATTTGGTATGTTTCGCGCTATCCGAAACAATCAAGAAACAGCAAATGAGTTGCAAGCAGTGCATGCGAAGGCAAAATAATGCTACTAGATAAACAAAGTCTATCTCTGGCGAATGCGCATTATTAAGCAGCACATTGCTCATGACGTTCAGGAGATCTATCAAGAGCTATGGTTTCTGGTGCGCGATCGCTTTTTGGCTAGTGTTAGGGGAAACTGCAAGTATAATTACAACCGTTTAATAATATGAAAGCTGTTTTAATTTCACTTAAACAAATGTAAAACGGACATTAATAGAAAAATATACACAAATCGGGATGACTGGATTCGAACCAGCGGCCCCTTCGTCCCGAACGAAGTGCGCTACCAAGCTGCGCTACATCCCGCTACTACTTATAAGTAGTCAGATTCATTGACCCTAAAGCATTCTAACATACCTGTGTTCGCCCACTGAAATTTTGTATTTTGTGTGGGTCAAAGATGGGTCAGAAACCGTAGGGCAGGTAACGATAGAAATGTTGAAAGTAGAGTGTTAGGTAGTCGGTTAGTAAACACATAAAGGGAAAGAGATCAAATATTCTTTCCCTTAATTGACCGCTAACGCCGAGGTAACAAAGCAATAGGATTAACTGCTCCTTTACCTGAAGGATGGACTTCAAAATGCAAGTGAGGACCTGTACTAAAACCAGTGCTACCCATCTCTGCAATATGTTGTCCTTGTTCTACTTCTTGCCCTGCACGCACTAAGATTCGGTTATTGTGAGCATAGCGAGTAAGAGAACCATTCGGGTGTCTAATATCGACTAAATTTCCATAACCTCCAGAGTTCCAGCCTGCCCTGACAACAACACCAGAAGCGGCAGCAAAAATAGGAGTCCCGACAGGTGCTGCAACATCAATGCCTCGGTGCATTCTTCCCCAACGCCAGCCATAGCCAGAAGAGAGAACGCCTTTTGCTGGCCAAATATAACCGTTGAAAGGTGCTGACATGCCAGTTCTAGGCAAATACATATCTGCTGCACCTAACGGTGGTAGTTCTGGAGATACCTGTCGTCCTCGTAGCGAGTGTAGCGCTTCAGTCGGATCGACATCAGTAGGTGCAGTTGCTAGTCTAGCTCTAATTGTCTTGGAGTTAGAATTACTTGCCTGAGCAACGCGAAATTCTGGATTAACGGGTTCAGCTGTAATTGCGCGGGGGCGGCTAGGACTATTAGCTACAGAAGCTACTGGTTTAGTTTTCGCCAAAGGCGCAACAACACTTACAATTTCTGTTGCTTTAGTTTGCTGCTCAGTAACAGCACCTGAAGAACTAGCAAGTTGAGTAGTGTATTTTTGTCGCAACTGTTCAATTTCTGCTTGCAATCCTCGAACGTAAAAACTCGGTGGATCAAGTGGCTCTTCATTAGATAAACTACCACCCATACCAGTTGAGTTGTTCACAACTTGGGGTGCAGGCTGCGTTGTTAGATTGTTATGAGCTAATGCGGGCGCTTGCCCTTCGCCGTTGTTGGTGATTGTCGCAGATACTACTGGCACAACTGCGATTTGCTGTAGAGGACGATCGCTGACACTTATATTTTGAGCAACAGCACCGTTGTATGCCGACGTCGGAATAGTAATGTTTTGGTTAATCTGGAGCCGATCGGGATTAGAGATTTGGTTAGCAGCGATCAATTCATGTAGTGGAATGTCATATTCACGAGCGATCGCAGTTAATGTATCTCCTTGTTTGACTTGGTATGCTGTTGATAACGCCGCTTGGACACTGACTGTAGCTGTGTCCTCGATGGCTTGAGAAATCACATAAACTGTGTCTGGCGTGTTTAAGTTCTCAGGGGCAACGACATTTTGGTTTTCTGCTGTTTGAGTTCGTAACCGCTGAGCAAGAGCTTGTAGTCTTGCAGTTTCTGTATCTTGAGCTACTGTATCCTGTGTAGAACTTGGTGTGACATTCTGTAGCTCGTTAGTAACTCCAAATTCTGCTGGTTTTGGCAATGTTGCACTAGCTGAATTTTGAGTAGAGTCAATTTGTGTCTCTTGTTTTTGCGCACTCGCACTGTTTACATTTACTTGCGGAATGACTTCCTCAGGTGTTGTTCCTACAGATTTCTTGATCTCAACAACGATACTATTGCTGCTGGGTTCAATTGCTGTTTGAGTTCTAGTAGTAGGCGCAATATTGAGCGGGTCTAAGCTGCGTATAGACTGTGGAGTATTAAAAATAGATGGCGATCCAATTTGTGGAACTTGAGTATTGACAATAAAACTTTGATTCCCGCCTACTGGCTGCGAGTCTACAGTTGCCTTTTTTTCTGGTGATACCACATCACTAGGTCTACTTGCCTGATTTTGACTTGGCACTTCATAGTTAGACTGGCTAGGGACTGGTGTTGGTTGATTAAGCTGGATATTGCTGTTATTTGCATCTTGTCTAGCAGGTCCCACAATCTGTGGAGTTACTAGACTGTTTGTAGACGAACTGAACTCCTCAGACCGCAACTCCGCCGCACTATTTATTGAGTGGTTCGATTGTTGCTTTAAGCGATTAACTAATAACTTTTGTCTAGCACTAACAGTATTGCTATCTTTCGTTGTTGCTGATGCTGTATTTTGCAGTTGATTGCGACCAGTATTGCTGACTGGCTGTGTAGATGAGTCCTGCTGAAGTGCAATCGACTGATTTACTTTATTCGCTGATTTTAATCTCTGTACCAAGCGATCTTGACGCTTTACAGCTTGTGTAGCTGTATTGGCTTGGTGATGATTTACGGTAGTGATTTCTACTTGGCTTGGTGCTATTGATTTGGGTTTTGTGTTTGTGCTTGGACTTGCATCCATCACTAAATTTTGTTGCCGCTGTTCAACTTGAATCGGAGTTGTGGCAGGCGTTTTTACTTGCACTGTGCTTTTCGCAGCAGGAGGACTCACTGGCTGAGACACATTACTCTTTACTGGTAACTCAGGAGCAGGTGCAATCGGCATAGGAACAGCAGTATCCACTGGCGCTGGTATAGCTTCTATGACTACTGACTTTGTCTGTGTTGGGGTGGTTGTTGCCACCGACACCTTACTAGCTGTTGGTTCTTCACCTTGTGGTATTTCAGCTGCCGGCGCGCGATCGTGTCGAGTCAGTAAAAGGTTGGGTCCTCCCATTGAAATCGCGATCGCCATCATCGCGACCGAAGTGCGCACTCGCCGTTTGACCTTGGGCTGAACGGGCTGCAATTGTTCCTCCAAAACTGCTTTACTTTTTGCACTAGTAGGAACAGCCTTAACCTTTTTCATCCATGCTCTTTTCAAAAATGACCTCCTATGAGCAATAGGGCTTACCTGATCTCGATTCATCGAGTTTATTACTAGTTAATGAATTAGGCTACTACTTTTGATAGATTCACCTCGCACCCAGTAGACATACTTAAGCAAGATTACTAGGCATTTTTGATTTAGACAAGTTTACATCAACTCGTAACAATTGCAACTAGTGATTTTTTCGGCTTTTTCGCTTGTTGATTGCTATGACCATCAGACTGTAACAAGTAGCAGTTGCCACTATTATTAATGCGCGCGATCGCAATTGTGATGTAATTAATTTTTTTTACAAAATTAAATCTAGCTGTGCTCATACCCATTAATGCTGCTATTTTGCCCATCCGACCACTGATACTTCATTTGATTGTTCTTGTGTCTTGTGCGCTTAGCGATTACTAAGCACTATGTTTGATCTGCCTTCTAACCGCAATTAGAAGAACTTTTAGGCAAGCACAATAACTCAGCTTGTTGATTGTACTCGCTTTAATCAGGTTTGATCCTGAAAGACTTAACATATTTAGTCTATTTAGAATGAATAAAATCTATCGCTTTCTTCTGCGAAAAGCTCTTTTTTACTATAAAAATTTCTTATGAATAATGAGCATATGACATTGTTGAGCTAAGGTAAAGCTGCTTGTACTTCATTTCTTTAATTAACGTATAAATTGATGCTGATGACCTCAACTTTTTATATGACTATAAGCGTAAGTCATTAAATATTAATTCAAGCAAAAATACTTAAAATGTAGGAAAATACAAGCTGAGCGGCGCATCTTTAAAAACAAACTCAGACCAGAAGTCCTAATTGACGCCGAGCTTCAAATAAACCTATAGCAACACTTACAGAGAGATTTAAGCTACGAACCTTTGGGTGTGGCATGGGAATATAAACTGTAGCGGTACATTCAGATATCATTTCAGGTGACAAACCTGTTGTTTCGCTACCAAAGAGTAGCCAATCATCAGCTTGAAACTGGAACGCAGCGTAATTGGTATTTCCCCTCACACTAAACCCAATCGTACGCCCACCGCGTTGTTTATAGTGAGTTTGAAAAGTATAAAGTGTTTCATGGTATTGCAGATTTACGTAGGGCCAATAATCTAAACCAGCTCGCTTCACATAGCGATCGCTAATCTCAAATCCCAGTGGTCCTACTAAATGAAGCTCAGTACCTGTTGCCGCACAAGTACGAGCAATATTGCCAGTATTTGGGGGAATTTGGGGGTGAACTAAGACAATCTGAGGCATTTGTTCTTGATCCGACTTAGAACATCATAATCGTGTAGGTTCCAGTCAGTACACGTCTATAGCTAAACTATAGGTTTTTTAAATAATAGAATGCCTAATAACATTGATTAAATATTTTAAATTCTCCTCGTATTTTAAACTTTCATGCTTTTTTTTCGCTATCCCTCGACTAGGCAGCTACAGGAGAACATAATTCAGATTCTAGTTCGCGTTCGCGTTCGCGCATTGCTAAGCTTGCTTGAGTTACTATTTGCCGAATATCAAAACCGCAAGAATGAAGTTGCAACCACTGCTGTGCTTCGTTACCTTCGCGGAGAATTTTTTGGACTGGTGAAAGAAAACAGTTAAAGCCACTTTGTTTAGCGATCGCCCAAACATCTTGATAAATTTCAGCAATCCAATCTCGTGCTAAGATGCTTCTGCCATCTTGCCAATGCGTCAACTGAGCATTTAAACCGTAGTGTGCTGCGGCAGTTTCATTAGCTGTCGTAATTGCCAAAAGTTCTTCTGGAAGGTTTGTTGCAGGTAAAGTACTATTTTCCAGGGGATCGAGGCTGGGATCGGCAATAAGTTGTAAAAGCCGTGCTTCGAGTAAAGTAGCGATCGCAAGTAAACTAATTGGGTCACTTACAAGATCGCAAATGCGTAATTCTAAGCGATTTAGGTCATACGGGCGGCGATCGCCATTTGGTCGTACTGATACCCACAAGTGACGTACGTTTTGCATCGTACCTGCTGCTAACTGTTCTTCTACCCAACGAATATGATGCGCGTGACTTTCAAATAAAGGTACGTGAGTAGGAGTTTGGGGAAATAATCCCCAGCGTGTTGAATGATAGCCTGTCGCTTTGCCATCCAGAAAAGGAGATGCGGCACTTAAAGCTAGATATAGTGGCGCTTCTACTCGTACCAAACGACACGCACGTAATAATGTTTCCGGATCTTTAATACCGATATTGATGTGAACGCTTGCAGTGACTACTTTAGTACCATAGGTTTGTTCAATATAGTCATGATAAGGATTACTCGGATCAGAGCGAAAAAAGCGATCGCTTCCACCTAAAGCCAGCGTACTTCCAGGTATCAGAGTATAGTTACCTAATTTTTGAAGAAATTCGCGTAACTGTAATCGCGGACGCAGCAAGGCACACAGTAAATCCTCATATTTCCACAAAGGTGGAGTCGTATATTCTACGTTGCGACTATCTGGCTCGCGAACAAATCCATCCAAACCAGCTACAATTTTGTCTGAAAGACCGATAACATCACCCTGGGGCGTACCAGTGTACATTTCGACTTCAAAACCTTTTGATAGCAGCACGGTGTTCCCTCGAATTTGGATAGATTTTTATGTTTTTACAGTGTAAATCTGTGATTTTCACTACGCATCCGTCAAGAGTTTAGCATCTCATCTATCGTGTTTTAAAAGCTGTGTCTTTATGCACTATTTAACGGCGAACATCTATCGAAGGGCATAATTAAATTATATAAATCACAAGGCTTGGTTGCATCACCTGTAATGACGATAAACTTCACTAGCAGCTCGATGCAGTAAAGAGTGACGATAAACTAAACTTTTAAAATCATCTGCATAACCGCCACCAATCACACAAGCTACCGGATAACCACTACTAACACAGGTACTTAAAACTTGCATTTCGCGGCGATAGATCCCAGCATCAGTTAAAGCTAATTTACCCAAGCGATCGCCTGCGTGCGGATCGACACCAGCATCGTACAACACTAAATCTGGCTTCACTTGTGCAAGTAAATCAGGTAAGTAGCTTGCTAAAGTTTGCAAATAGGCATCATCTTCCATTCCCGCTGGTAAGGGAACATCTAAATCACTTTTTTGTTTAGTTCCAGGAAAATTAACCTCACAGTGCATCGAAAACGTAAAAACACTGGCATCATCCTGAAAGATATATGCAGTGCCGTCTCCCTGATGTACATCCAAGTCTACAATCAGTACTTTTTCAACAAGTTGCAACTTTTGTAAAACGCGGGCTGCGATCGCCAAATCGTTGAAAATACAAAAACCAGAACCATAACTTGGAAAAGCATGATGTGTTCCTCCCGCAGTGTTACAAGCTAAACCATGACCGAGGGCTAATTTAGCAGTCAGAATTGTCCCACCAACAGCAATACAAGTGCGATTGACTAGCGCAGAACTCCAAGGTAAACCAATACGTCGTTGGGCTTTAGCATCGAGTGTACCTGTACAGTATGCTTGAACATACTCTGGAGTGTGAACCAATGTTATCCATTGATCTAACGGATACTCTGGAGCATAAAATTGTAAGGGATGTGCTACTCCATCTGCTATGAGTAGTTCATAGAGTTGGCTAAACTTAGGCATCGGAAAGCGATGACCTGTAGGTAAAGGTGCTACGTAGTCAGGATGATAAACAATTGGTAAGTCCATGTTTAGCTGTTAGCAGTTAGCTTTTAGCCATTAGCTATTCGGTAATTCGCAGTAATTGACTACGACTGCGGTAAGTGAACTCATTCAATTAAACATTATTTGTGGGGTAGGCATCTTGCTTGCCCTGAAGTGTCTAAAAAATCATACATAAAGTATTCTGCTAAATAGAAGCCTACGATAAATTCTATGGAAGGTAAAATACTTTGGCAGCAAGGTAACTCCAAACCAGAAAATCTCAACAATTTTGCGGTTATTAGTCAATGGTGGTCAAGCTTAGCAAATAAACAAGTCATGCTGGCGCAGCGCATGATTCCCCAAACAGGGGAGGTTGACGAACTTGACTGGGAATTACAACGCTTTGATGAAGTTTTTGAAATCAAAAGCCCAGAAATTCGTGGTATTACGCTTTATTGGCAAAAACCCGACTCACCGCAAGTCCGTAACACCACACCGCATCAGTTAGTCCTCGATACTCGCCAACAGCAGTTATATATTTTCCCACAGTCACAAAAACAACTCGTCATCCGTGTAGCCCTACGGGGAATAAGCTATGAAACTATTGAAGTTAAAAATCCTCACTGGCTATACCGTCGTGTAGGAGAAAACCACATTCTCACGCTACGAGACAATCAGCAACAACTAGAAGTGAAAATTACTCTCAATCCCAACAGTCTTAGTCAATTGAAAGAACAACTTCCATAAGAGAGGTTTGAGTTTAAGAGAGTTATGAGTTAAGAAAATTCTTCTAATTCAAAATTCAAAATTCAAAACTAATCACTAGCCACTACTCTTTAGGATTCAAAACTTTTGATGTGACTTGAAGTTACGTTTACACGTTTTAATAGTATTACCAGGAGTCACCGCGATGAAAAAGTTGATTAATCGACCGGAAGATTTTGTTCGTGAGAGTTTGATAGGTATGGCAAAGGCTCATCCTGATCTTTTAAAGGTACAATTTGAGCCAACGTTTGTCTACCGTGCTGTTGCACCTGTACCAGGGAAAGTTGCGATTGTTTCGGGTGGTGGTAGCGGACACGAACCAATGCACGCAGGGTTTGTTGGCTTGGGAATGCTTGATGCAGCTTGTCCTGGTGAAGTTTTTACTTCTCCAACTCCCGATCAAATGCTAGCAGCAGCAAAACAAGTTGATGGTGGTGGTGGAATTCTTTATATCGTCAAAAACTATAGTGGCGATGTGATGAACTTTGAAATGGCAACTGAGTTAGCTCATGCTGAAGATCTGCGAGTATTGAGTATTTTAATTGACGATGATGTTGCTGTTAAGGATAGTTTGTACACCCAGGGACGGCGAGGTGTAGGAACAACAATATTAGCTGAGAAAATTTGCGGTGCCGCAGCCGAACAAGGATACGATCTACAGCAAATTGCCGATTTGTGTCGCCGAGTCAATCTTCATGGACGCAGTATGGGAGTTGCCTTAACTTCGTGTACTGTACCAGCAAAAGGAACGCCTACCTTTGAATTAGGTGCTAACGAAATTGAAATGGGAATCGGAATCCACGGCGAACCAGGCTGCGAAAGAATGTCGATTAAGTCTGCGGATGAGATTACTGAAATACTCGCAACGTCAATTTTTGAAGATGTAGCTTATAGTCGCACAGTACGAGAGTGGGATGAAAATAAAGGGGGATTTGTTGACGTACAATTAACTGATCCTGAATGGGAAAAGGGCGATCGCCTTCTCGCTTTTGTTAATGGTATGGGTGGTACGCCATTGGCTGAATTATATATTATCTATCGCAAACTTGCTGAGCTTTGCGAGCAGCAAGGATGGCAAATTGTGCGTAACTTAATCGGTTCTCATATCACTTCGCTGGATATGCAAGGTTGTTCAATTACACTGCTGAAGTTAGATGATGAAATGATTCGACTCTGGGATGCACCCGTGAAAACAGCAAGCTGGCGATGGGGAATTTAATCATGGTGACAAAAGAGCAAATTCTACAATGGTTGCAGCAATTCGCCAGTGCGATCGCCCAAAATAAAGAATACCTAACACAATTAGATGCAGCGATCGGTGATGCTGACCACGGGATCAATATGGATCGTGGTTTTCAAAAAGTCGCAAATCAGTTATCAAATTTTGCAGCGCAAGATATCAGCAGTATTTTGAAAAGTGTAAGTATGACACTCATCTCTAGTGTCGGTGGTGCTAGTGGTCCATTGTATGGCAGCTTCTTTTTACGTGCTAGTACCGCAGTTATAGGAAAACAAGAATTGTCTAACGAAGATATGGTGAGTTTACTGCAAGCAGGGTTAGATGGTGTCTTGCAACGAGGCAAAGCTCAACTTAGTGATAAAACAATGATTGATGCACTGTCTCCTGCAGTTACAACTTTTACCCAAATTATTAGGGAAGGAAAAACTACCACAGAAGCTATACAACAAGCTACAGTTGCAGCAGAACAAGGCATGAAAGCAACTATCCCAATGGTGGCAAAAAAAGGGCGGGCTAGCTACTTAGGCGATCGCAGTATCAATCGTCAAGATCCTGGCGCAACATCCGTTTATTTGATGATCCAGAGTTTATCTGAAGTACTGGTTGAGTCACTAGTGACTAGTGATTAGTGGCTAGACAAAGCAATTACCTATTACCAATTACTAAGCATCGGCAATACTTTTCACGAATCAACTTTAAGCGGTTTAATCACACGCGCGATCGCTTCTTGCGCAAAAACCTTAATAAATTCATCACGGCGGTTGAGTTGAAACTGACGTTGTACAACCTCAGTAATCCCACCATCACCCCAGTCTTGATCGTGGCGAAAATACTCAATAAAGCTTTTACCAGCAATCCGCGTGAGATACGCAGCAGTGACACCTTGAATTGCTTTACCAACAACAAAAGTCGCAACATGAAATTGCAACGCCGTAGACAGAATTTGAATTGCACCTTTGACAATACCCAAACTTGCTAAAGTTTTTGCCAAGGAAAGTGCTAACTCTTTACCGCGTTCTAAATTCAATTCACATCCGTAGATTCTGCCGATTTCTACTACCATTTGCGCATTGACAGCTGCTGTGGCGAGTAAGTCAACACCTGGCAATGGAGTCACAGAAACAACACCTGCACTGATCCATTGAAAGCGTTCTACTACCTTGTCGGCTTGGCGGCGGCGTTGTGCATCAATAATTTGACGGGCTTCTTCTCCTAAGCGCTGCGATTGCAGTAAGATGTTGTCTGCTACTAATTCTTCACCTTCCGCACGTAACACAGCAGCCATGCGACGGAGTAACGGCATAATATTAGGTTCAGGGTGCAATACCTCACCATTTTCTGATGTCACAGGTTGAGGATTGGCAGCGATCGCCACAATATCGGTAGGTGCAATAAAGTTTTTTACTCGTTCGCGCAGTTGTGCGAGGATAGTCTCGCGGTCTTCGTCGGTATACAAATCAGTTTTATTCAAAACCAAAAGCGATCGCTTACCAATTTCTGCTAAAGTCTGTAAAGGTTCGTATTCGGAACGCCGCAAATCATTATCAACAACAAACAGTAATAAATCGGCTTCTGTAGCTAATTGTCGCGCTAAGCGTTCGCGTTCAGTTCCGGCAACTCCTGCTTCTAAAATTCCTGGCGTATCGGTAATCAAAATCTTGCGTTCCATGCCTTTGAGTCGCAAGCTGTAAGTTTGTCCTTCTTGTGTTGTCCCCATTGGTGCAGCAACTTGTCCGACAATCCGCCCAAAAATAGCATTGACAAGCGAAGTTTTGCCTGCTGATCCTGTTCCAAAGACAACGACTTGCAATGCACCACGTGATAAACTTGCTTCAATTTCCCGCGATCGCTCTAACAATGCTTGACGTGCCACTTCGTCTTGAATTTGTGTTAGTTGTTGTTGTATGGCACGCAGATTTTCTTCGGCTGCATCAGTACGTTCTTCAGGAATCCGAATTTGGCGTTGTGCCCGTCGCCGCGATCGCCGTTCGCCTCTTTGTACGATTGCAATGTAGTAAATGACTACGCCGATCAGCAATACTACCAAAGCAATAATCAAAAATAGCAACACATCCGCAAGTAGCGGTGAAGTGTAAGACAGTTGCCACAACAACTGTGACAAGCTAGCAAATAACCACAGTAATAGCCCTAAAACAACAATTAGGGCGACAAGCAGGATGACAATGCGTGGAAAAGGCATTTCAGAGGAATGACAAGGAGATGCTTTCGATCTTAATCTGCTTGCTATTAACTTGAATGCGCCAGCAGGAATACAGCAAATGGATGTTCGCAACTCAAATAGAAACGCTACACATTGCGATCGCTGTATTTTCAGATTTTAGCAAAACGTAATATTACGTAAAAGTCTTACACAGATATCACTATGAGCTTAATGATTTAGGCTTCCATCTCCTAGATCGTCGATATCTATTAAGGAGGATTGCGTAGTAGAAAACATTCCGCTATATTACCCATAACTGATGAGTTATTAGCTTGGGAATCAAATATGCAAGTATTACTTATCAGCAACTTAGTGGGCAGCCTAATCTTCTTCCGTAAGCGGTTGAAGAACGGAGGAACCAACTTTTGGGGCAAATCTCAGTTGATGAGAGAGACACCTTCCAGTCTTAGCCCGTCAGCTAACTTCGTAGGCAATGGAAGGAGTACCTTTGGACGTCAGCTTCAAGCCAAGTATCCTAGGGTTCTCCCAGTAAATATCACTGACAATATAGTTGTGTATATTTGCGAACATCTCGACCCACCTCGTCCACCGCTACAAGTAAACAGAGGTAAGGCATGAAAAATTATTACAAACAATGGATTCTACTTGCAAAACAAGAGCTGAATGGTATTGTTATAGACTACACCGATCCTGAAGGAAATCATTATAGCGAACCCTTCTGTTTTCAAACTATTGATGAAGCGATCGCTTACGGTCAAGCCTGTATTGACCGTTTGATTCGGATAAAATCTAAGTCTCCTATCCAAGCAGAGTCGTAAATATAAGCTATTGGCTGTTAGCTATTAGCTTGGTATTCAGAAGAAAGGAGAGGAGAAAGAGTTTATGGTTTGGGAATTAGTAAATAACTATAAATTCCTAAGTTGAAAGCTGGCGCGATCGCGTCCTCTAACTCCCGATTCTTATGTCTTCAAATTTTTCTACTGTTAGCTAGAGGTCACTAACTTGATGAAATAGGGAAAATTGATGTTGCCCATAACTTGAGAAAACCCATGAAACTTTTCGATCAAATTCTTGGTGCAATCAATAATCCTTCACAACAAGCAAGTTCTGGACAGCTAGCTAACATTCTAAACACAGTACAGCAGCTCAGCAGTAGCTACAATACTAATCCTTCCACAATGCAAACGCTCATGTCTGTAGTAGGCAATTATGTGCGTTCAGGGCTACAGCAAAAGCGTTCTAGAGAAGGTTACGACCAAACACAAGCATATGTAAATCAATATAGTGGTGCCTCACCAAGTCCGCAAGCAGTTTCTGGGCTCTTTTCTCAGAACCAGGTTCAACAGCTAGCACAACTTGCCGCGCAACGGACAGGTTTAAATCCAAACATGATTGTGCAGATGTTGCCTATCTTAGTGCCAATTGTGTTGAATTTGTTGCAAAGTGGCAGCCGCGCGCAAAATGCCTCAAACGATCCTCAAACGAGTCAAAATACTGTACTAGACACTTTTTTGGATGCAAATGGCGATGGTGAAGTAGACATTGCTGATGTTATGCAGCTTGCTGGACGCTATCTTGGTCAATCGCGCTTTTAAAGGAGTTTTGAGTTTTGAATTGAATCCTAAAGAGTAGTGGCTAGTGAAAGAGTGATTAGTTTTGAATTTTGAATTAGAATAACTCTCTTAAACTCAACACTTCACTACTCAGCACTCATAACTCATAACTTCTCTGCTTTCCCTACCATACTATCGAGAAGCAATTTGTTCTCCCGCCCAAAGTTGCATTTGTCGTAGACCAAAAACAACAGGTTGCTCTACACTTGTTGCAAGTGATGTTTGCCCATTCTCTGCCACTGTCCACATTTGCCATTGCTCATCACCTAACTCACCAACCCGAAAGACAACTTGACTGGGATCAGTTTGACTCCAACCCAATAAAATTGACATGGCATGGTTGTTGAAGACTTGTGCAGGAGCAAGTGTTGTTGTACGGTTTTGATATCGATGCCAAACGACAGCATAATCAGAAACATCAGAAGTACTAAAGAAGCCTTCAAATTGACGTGCAAGTAAGCGATCGCTTGACTTTGACCAACCAATGGGAGATAAAATCGAGATAACTCCTGGCGTCGCGGCTTTTCCTTGCGTCATCAAATGAAGCGCCAACGGAGACGAGGCTTTGACTTCTTGTAGCTGTCCAGTACGCAAGTTTTCTAAAAACATCACACTGCTGACTTGGCTACGATAAAGTTCTGGCTGTACTTGCATTTGAATGCGACTGTAAGCAGCATATTCGCCATCAGGAGATAGTAGTGAATGGCTGCGGTAATACCGCACTCCCGAACCTTCGCGGGCGCTGACATCCTCGTAAGTTTTCATCACCCAATTCCAAGGAACTGGATAAGGGCTATTTAGGGGATCGATTGATACTGAAGGCTGATCGCCAGTTTGTTGTTCTAAAGGAATAGATTTTAATGACCTTGAAGCGATCGCTTCAAGAGATTGAGCCGAAGCAGACTGAATTAGTGTAACTCCAGTTGACGGCATGAGTAACATAGCCATGAGCAACTTGAGGCATGGCTGTGGGCGAAACCATCCTGAGAAATAGCGTTGTAGCATTTATACAGTTTTAGGTAGGGCGGTGGCGAGGTAAGCAGCGCCTAAAGTAGGCATTTTGGCAGTGTGCTATTTCAGGTATAACAAGATAAGTAGTCAACTGAGAAGACCATTTTCATTAAATTTTTCTACGGCTTGAGTTAGAAACATCAAAATTCAGATAAAGTGGCACAAGCATCCTGCCCGTGACAACCGTCGCTTTTAATGAAAGTCGTATTTTTTGGAACTCCTGATTTCGCAGTACCTACTTTAAAAAGACTGCTACAACACCCAGCAATAGAAGTTGCTGCCGTTGTCACTCAACCCGACAAACGTCGCGGACGTGGGAATCAGTTAAATCCTTCACCAATCAAAACTTTAGCTTTGCAGCATGATATCGCTGTATGGCAACCGCAAAGGGTTAAAAAAGATGCAGAAGCTTTAAATCAATTGCGACAATCTCAGGCAGATGTTTTTGTCGTCGTTGCTTATGGGCAAATTCTTTCCCAAGAAATTTTAAATATGCCTCGTTTGGGCTGTATTAACGTGCATGGCTCAATCTTACCAAAATATCGAGGCGCAGCGCCGATTCAGTGGTGTATCTATCACGGCGAAACGGAAACTGGAATTACAACAATGCTGATGGATGCAGGCATGGATACAGGTGCAATGCTACTCAAAGCCTACACACCAGTTAATCTCCTTGATAATGCTCAAAACGTAGCGCAACGACTGGGGGAAATGGGCGCAGATTTGCTGATAGAAACGCTGTTGAAGTGGGAACATCAAGAAATTCAACCAATTGCGCAAGACGACACGCAAGCAACTTATGCGCCATTGATTAAAAAAGACGATTATATTTTAGATTGGTCAAAACCAGCGATCGCATTACATAACCAAGTACGGGGATTTGTCCCGAACTGCGTCACCAATTTTCGTGAAGAGTCTTTAAAAGTGATTGCCACACTTCCCCTTGGCGCTGCCTATTCGTCATTGCTACCAGAATTCAGTTTTTTAAAAGAGCATACTTTATCTTCTTTGTCAACTTCTGCAATTCCAGGTGAAGTCGTCAGCATTGCCAAGGGAACGGGACCAATTGTGCAAACAGGCGAGGGATTATTATTATTACAACAGGTACAACTTGCGGGTAAACGTCCGCAATCAGGATGGGATTTTGCTAATGGTAGTCGTTTAACAGTAGGAGAAAAGTTACAGACTACAGCACTATAATTGAGTTCTTAAGCTTCAGCAATTTCATAATAACGACAGCGATCGCATGGTCCTTCAGGATTCACGGCACAACGAATCAATTCTGAATGGGCATTGTAACGGCAGCTAGCATCTCCAATTACCCAACGCCCAGCAACAAGGCTTTTTTCACTCGGACGTGGCGCTGACTGTACGTAGATTGCCACCTTATGCAATCGATACCGTCCCGATTTTAAATGGTAGCGGTGGCGACGCTCTAATACAGCGTAAGTTTTACCCTCAAGATCGAGATAGTTTCCTGGTTGGGGTGTCCAATCTAATTTCACGCTACCCAAAGATTGACGTGGGTGCGTCAGAATGATCTCCGTTGGTAGTGAATCTGACTCCATAATCTTGGCTCAATGTAAAGCTAACTACATTTGGATGGTATCGCGATCGCACAGCTGGCGTGGCAAGTTTAGATTAAGCTTAAGGATTCAAACTCATCTTTATTTAGCGCGTGGATGACTAAATCGTTACCCAATTCATCTAAAAATCTTTTTTCTCTTTTTAATCCTATTTTTTCCATAACTCGAATCGAAGGCGCGTTCACCGTCAAAGCAACCGTAAAAACACGGTGCATTCCTAACTCACGAAAGCCTTTCCAAATCAGTGCTTTAGCCCCTTCTGTAGCATAACCTTTTCCCCAAACAGCTTTGCACAATCGATATCCCAATTCAATGTCATCGTGACCGGCGAGTTGAGGATTGAAGTAAGCTGCATGAATTGCTGGACGTAAGTAGAACCAACCAATGAATGCTTGGCTTGACTTTTCAACGGCTGCCCAGCAACCGTAACCATCGTATAGTTCGTAGTAAGCTAGATATTGTGGTAGCGTTTTTGTTTGAATTTCTGTGTAATTGGGCTGACCGACATCAGGTGTCAAACGGGTGACTTCGGGATCGCTATTAAGTTCAAACAAATTATCTGCATCATCTTTCGTGAATTGCCGCAAAATCAATCTTTCTGTTTCTAAAAATATCGTCATCTTCAAAAGAAAAACCAAAGCTGTAACACTTATAGCAACGGTCAATTATAGTGAGAACATTGTAGAAGCTCAGAATTATTGCTCTAACTAACTGTTAACCCTGACCCATGACCCCTGCTATTGTACAAAATAGTTAAATGTGTTTTGGTTGCTTGAGCCTGAACTAAGTTGCTGTAGCATTGATCTAATTAAATTGCTAGCACAAGTTCCTATTGATCGCGCTGGCAATATTTAAGTACAAGCTTCTCATCATGGTGTTGCAGTGGTAGGAATTGTTCTTGTCTCTCACAGTAAACAGCTAGCAGCAGGTGTACGAGAACTTGCCGCGCAGATGGTTGGTGATGACGTTTCTTTAGCTGTCGCCGCAGGTATTGACGATCCAGTTAATCCCTTGGGAACAGATACCATGCAAGTTTATCAGGCAATTGAGTCAGTTTATAGCGCAGATGGTGTCGTTGTTTTGATGGATCTGGGAAGTGCTTTGTTAAGTGCGGAAATGGCGCTAGAGTTTTTATCTGAGGAACAGCGCGAGAAAATTCATTTATGTGAAGCACCATTTGTTGAAGGTGCGATCGCTGCAACAATTTCAGCTGCATCAGGAAATTCTATTGCACAAGTCATTGCAGACGCACAAGGGGCATTAACAGCCAAAGCCACACAACTAGGAATCGCTGTCGTTACTACCCAACAATCACAAGATACCTCCCATACAGCCCAAGTTCAAACAACAGTTTCTAATAGACTAGGATTGCACGCACGTCCCGCAGCAAAGTTTGTGACAACAGCAGCCAAGTTTCAAGCGCAGATTCAAGTAAGAAATATTACAAGAGATACAAACTTTGTCAGGGCTGATAGTATCAATCAAGTTACTACATTAGGAGTTCGTCAAGGACACAAAATTGCCATTACTGCATCTGGAAATGATGCAGAAGCAGCTTTAGCTGCATTGCAAAACTTAGTTGCAAATAACTTTGGTGAAGGCGACAGCGATATAGTACCTGTAGAAATTGATACGAGTGATTTCGCTGGAGAATTGATTGGAATTCCTGCTTCTTCGGGAGTGGCGATCGCCCCTATATTTCAATATCGTCCGATAACTGTACGAGTAGAAGAATACATCGTTGAGGATACAGCAATCGAATGGCAACGGTTACAAAGGGCAATTCAAACTGCAACGCAGGATCTTCAAGCTTTGCAAACAACACAACTTGGCGACGAGGCGGAGATTTTTAGTGCACAATTACTTGTTTTACAAGATCCCGCATTACTTGAACCCGTACACCAACGAATTTTTACCCATCACCAAAATGCAGAATTTGCTTGGAAAAGTACAATTGATGAGTTAGCAAACAATTTTTACATTCTAGATGATGCTTATTTGCAAGAACGTGCCAGCGATCTCATTGATGTTGAACAAAGAGTATTGCGATCGCTGCGTGGAATGACATCATCGACAATCGAACTGACGCAACCTAGTATCGTAGTCACTACCGATTTAACTCCTTCAGATACTGCGCAACTAGACACAACAAAAGTACTAGGTATCTGTACAACCCGTGGTAGTGCAACTTCACACACGGCAATCTTGGCACGTACGCTTAATATTCCAGCAGTCGTTGGTGTTCCTGCCACAATTTTAAATCTGACAAACGATACACTTTTGGCAATTGATGGGACAAGTGGTAAAGTTTGGCTAGAACCGGATACAAAAACCATAACAACGCTACAAGCTAAGCGTCATGTGATATTGCAACAACAAGCGCCAATGATTGCACATCAACCTGCAATGACTCGTGATGGAAAGTGCATTAGTATCATGGCTAATATTGGTAGTGTTGCTGATGCGAAAACAGCAATCAAAAATGGTGCTGATGGCGTCGGATTACTCCGTACCGAGTTTCTTTATCTCAATCGCACGACTGCGCCTACTGAAGAGGAACAATTTACAGTTTATCAAGCGATCGCCCAAGTTTTAGAGCGCCGCCCTTTCATCATTCGCACTTTAGACGTTGGCGGTGACAAACCACTACCTTATGTGAAATTGCAACCAGAATCTAATCCTTTTTTAGGCAAACGCGGTATTCGTTTTTGTTTAGACAATCAAGATATTTTTAAAACGCAGTTACGCGCAATTCTTCGCGCCAGCCACAAACATCAAATTAAACTTATGTTTCCCATGATTGCAACTGTGCAAGAAGTGCAAGCTGCGAAGGCAATTTTTATGGAAGTCCAAACAGAAATGCAACAAGCAAATATTCCTTTTGATGCAACAATGCAAGTAGGAATTATGGTGGAGATTCCGTCGGCAGTTGCGATCGCCGATCAATTAGCAACCGAGGTAGATTTTTTTAGTATCGGTACGAATGACTTAAGTCAGTATGTTATGGCAGCAGATCGCACTAATCCTGATGTCGCCATGCTTGCGGATGCTTTACATCCCTCAGTGTTACGCACAATTGCGCAAACTGTAAAAGCTGCACATCAAGCAGGAATTTGGGTAGGTTTGTGTGGAGAATTAGCAGCCGATTCTATTGCTACGCCAATCTTAGTAGGGCTAGGACTAGATGAACTCAGCCTTAATTCGCAAGCGATACCAATAATTAAACACACTATTACTAAGTTAAAAAGATCTGAATCTGAAGCGATCGCGCAAACAGCTTTAACTCTAAATTCGCCACAGGGTGTTAGAACATTAGTTGCAACTACAATGAACCATGAAGTCAGATGACGTTAAAACTCGCTTGCTTGAGTAGCGCTATAATTATAGCTAATGATCAATGAAAATTTTGTGAGTTCGATCAATTTTGCTATGGAAACATTGGTTGCGATTTCATAGCTAGGTAAAACGAAATAGGCGATCGCGGTTGTATCTACAAGCCAGACTACTTTGAACTCATTTTCATCATTTTCTCCTGTCAGGCTTCTAATACTGTTTTTAGCAATTCAGTGTGTGATTTTTTGTTAGCAGTGGCTAACTAACATTCATGAGGAGTCAGTGCTTAACTCTTCTTGTGCTGCCAGGTTTATATAAACCAGAATCACATTCAAGGATTTGCTAATGTCAGTTTATCATTCACCTGAGCTACAAATAGAAAATCAGCTGCTTGCAGCCTTACCAACTGAAGATTATCAACGCCTGCTTCCGTACATGGAAACAGTTAGCCTATCACACAGTCAAATTCTTTGGAATGCGGAAGAATCAATTGAGTACGTGTATTTTCCTAATCGGGCATTGATTTCTTTAGTCACTATTATGGAAAGTGGTGAGATAGTCGAAGTCGGTATAGTGGGTAGGGAAGGTATGGCAGGTCTTACGGTATGTTGGGGAGGGGACACTAATACGCTACAGGCGATCGTTCAAATTCCTGGAACTGCCATCAGGATGAGTGCAAAACATCTGAAATCTGAGTTTGATCAATGTAGTACGCTGCATCGTTTATTACTGCGCTATACACAAGCATTGTTTACCCATACCGCACATACAGCAGCTTGTAACCGTCTGCATACAATCGAGGCTCGATTTGCTCGTTGGTTACTCATAGTTCAAGACCGCGTACAATCAAACGAGCTTCCTTTGACTCAAGAATTTCTCTCTCATATGCTTGGCACACGCCGTTCTGGTGTTACAGAAGCTGCTAGTCATCTCAGCAAAGCAGGAACAATCCGTTATAGTCGAGGTAAAATCATTATTCTCGATCGAGAAGCGTTAGAGTCAACTTCTTGCGAGTGCTATCAAACAGTTAAAAAAGAGTTTGCTCGTTTGCTAAAAAACTGAACGTGATTAGGCTGCAATCAATTTTATTCAACTTGGTATTTATGCCCGAAACCGTACAGATCAATTGGGTAAACATATCTATGCTTTATTGAGTAGGTCGTCAAATCCTTTGTAGTAGCTTTGATCTGGAATTAGTAATTACAAAAGATTTACTGAAATTCATAAAGAATGTATATGAAAAAGTACAAATCTGTTGTTACCGTCTCTAATCCTACAACTCAGACAATGATAAATCTGTGGGGTAACAGTTGGCAGAAACTTAATCCGATACAACAGCAATTAGTAAGTCAAATCCTAACTGAGTTTAAATAAGTGACTTCACTTAGCTGTTTGCATCAAAATGATTAAAGCACCTTCTAAAAATAAATTTGATTACTAACAACTTTCTTCAAAAGCTTTTAGTTGTTCATCATTAATTCTACCAGCTTTATATAAGGTTTCTGTAATTTCTGAAAGTGTCAATACAGAATGTGCACGATAACCATTTTGGTGCAATCGATCTTTTACTCCCTGTTCGTGATCGATAAAGACAACAATATCTTCTACATTTAATCCTGCTGATTCAAGTTTTGCGGCTCCTTCCATTGCACTTTTGCCACTAATTAAAATATCATCAACGACAACAACAGTTTCACCAGGATAAAACAGTCCTTCAATCAGTCGCCGCGTACCATGCGCTTTAACTTCTTTGCGCGGAAAGATCATTGGTTTATTGAGATGCAATGATAAACCTGTAGCAGTAGGTAAAGAACCGTAAGGAATTCCTGCAATTCGTTCAAAGTTTAGGTTCTTAAGAATATCAGCATACGCTAAAAGAATTTGATGAAAAACTTGGGGATTAGAAATAATTTTGCGTAAGTCTATATAGTAAGAAAACGTTGCTCCAGAAGCTTGAACAAAATCACCAAACAAAATACATTCAATGTCGTAAAGTTGTAGAATTAAATCAAAATGAGGGTGTTTGTCGAGTAAGCAAACATCAGGCAGCCAAACAGAACAGTTAGATTCTTCTCTAACATTTTCTGTACGAATTTGATTGACTTTTTGGCAAAGTGAATAAATTTCTTTTGCTGGATTATCTTGACTTAAAATATCTTGAGGAACAGGAATTAATAAACCATTACCATTTGCATTCAATCCAGCAGTTAAAAGCTGGTTAACATTTCCTCCCTCTGCCCAAATACTGCGTGCTAAAATCAGTCTTTCAGGGGCGATCGCCCGAATTTGACTGAAAACTTCAGGACTTGACGTTCCTACTTCAAAACCAAGTTGTTCTGGAGTTCCCCAAGTTTTTGCTTCTTTCGCTAAATGCAGGTAAAAAGGTGATTCGTGTTGAGGATATTGTTGTAAGGCGATCGCACCAGGGTTAGAAGTACAACACAAGACAAATACAGCTTTATCAGGATGAACTAAAAACGAGGCTGCATGATCTTGCCCTGCGTAACCATTAATTGTCAGTGCATCAACTTGCCAGTTTTGAAAAACAGTACGCGCAAAGGTTGTACTTGTATTTAAGTCACTATGTTTAGCATCTAAAATAATGGGAATATCGCTAGGAATCGCTGCTAAAGTTTGCTCAAGAAGTTCTAAGCCTCGGCTACCTAAAGCTTCATAGAAACCAAGTGTTGGTTTATAAGCGCAAACTAAATTAGCTGTTTGGGCAATCAGAAATTGTAGCCACGTCCATAAGTCTTCAATGATATCTCCAGTTTTGTGCTGAGGCATCATTTCTGGATTAGGATCGAGTCCTAAAAATAGCAAGCTATCATTGCGCGCGATCGCTGTATTCAATTTATCAAAAAAGGTCATAGCTACTTTCTCGACTAGTTATGTGGCAAGCTAGAGTAGCGATCGCCTCTGGAAATCCTCATTTATCCCAGATTCTGCAATTGCTTAAGTAACTAAAGTGTAAACTAGCCGGACAATACAACAGGAAATTTACAACTCTTAATCACAACATGACTGCCCGTTTGCCGAACCTGTACAAATCCTAGACGCTCTAAAGCTTTGATTGCCTCTCTGCTTGAAATCCGTGGCAACCTAGGCATAGTTGACTTCTATAGTAGTCACATATCTGGGTGTTGTTTCCGGTAGGGAAAACTCCTCTAAATAAAGCCTCGTAGCTTCTTGCAGGTTAGCAATTGCCTGTTCTATTGTTTCTCCCTGATCGACAGTACCGACTTCAGGACACTCGGCAACATACATATCATCTTCTCGATAGACAACAACTGTAAAACTCCGAGTTTTCATCCAGTTATCTCATACAGCTTTACTTAGGAGAATAGCAAAAATATTTTAACATGCTGTGCGATTTCACGAGCGATCGCACTTCCTCACTCGAAACTTTAGACTAGCGCGATCGCTGTTTTCAGTGACAGTTAAGTGAGAGTAATTAAGCAATTAAAAAAAAGAGCGATCGCGTCTTTGGTTGGAGGTGATCGTCTTTAGCAAGCTGACTGCAACAAACGTACAAAACCCTCCTGCTCAAAGTGTCGGTCAGTAGTTAGTGCTTCAGTAATTCCACGTTGGCGCATTAACACAAAGCTGACTGCATCACACAAAGAATAAGTCTTATCTTGTCTCATCATCAATAACTTAACTGCTGCTCGATGTAAAAA
Organism: Gloeocapsopsis crepidinum LEGE 06123; assembly: GCF_015207655.1. Taxonomy (GTDB): domain Bacteria; phylum Cyanobacteriota; class Cyanobacteriia; order Cyanobacteriales; family Chroococcidiopsidaceae; genus Gloeocapsopsis; species Gloeocapsopsis crepidinum. The sequence goes on from NZ_JADEWN010000009.1 coordinate 43,385, forward strand.
CTCGTCAACCCAAACAGTTTCTATATCTGGACTATCTAACAGATCGACCACAAAGGCAAGAACCGATGAACGAGAGAAACGCCTCGCATTTGCTAGTGCAACATACTCAGCAATGACATAGCTGTGAGTCAAGCGACTGGTAGCTTTCTTGTACGCAGCAATAGCTTGTGTATGAAGAGGTTCAGTTTGATAGTGCAGACAAAGCAATCCCGAAGTATCGAGGAGCATTACTCATCCTCATGGGTGTTTATATACTCCCTAGCTAAGTCGGCATCAATACTTTCGTTATCTAAAGTCGTTGCATTGTCAAGACTAAGTGTCCCGAAGTGACGCTCGAACCTTGCTCGTGCTACCTCCCGATCGGCTTCACCCACAGGCAACTCGGATATTTGAGAAAACCGCTGCTCTATCAAACTGGCAGCTAAACGCTCTGGAGCAATACCAATCACTGCTGCCTGCCGCTGAATAGCCACGAAAACCTGTTCGCTTATTTCCAGAGTCAGAATTTGGCTCATGAGAGTACTGCAACACAACCAAAGACTTTTAATATTATATCTGTTAAGGCACAGGCATTTCTATTGGGTTTCATCTTCGAGTTTTTCCAGAATTATTCGGCGATCGCCTTCTGCTGACTGGCATGATTTTCAATTGAGCGATCGCACTTCCTAACTCGAAACTTTAGACTAGTACTATTGCTCTCTCATCTTTCTTATCTAAAATTTTAAATACCTCAACAAATCTATTCCCAACTAAGGTCTGCATCATCAAGCATCAAATATGTATTACTTGAATCAAACCAGCGTATCTCAACTCTTACGTAGCCGCCAGTTTTTCTATCCCCTGACACAGTAATTGGTTTCCAGTTTGTAGTAACCTTCTGCTTGCCACTATTGCCGATTAATTCATGGTTGTCCCATAGCTCTAACTGAACTTCTCTAGGTGTTTCACGTCGATTTTTAACCCATATAGAAAAGTTTAAACGACTAGGATAATTCACATAACCAATATCCTGAAACACACTAGGATCGGTAAAATGTCCTCCTCCATTATGAGCAGCAAGATAACACTTTCCAGTTCGAGCACTGTTTTCTGAAATAGCAAAATGTCTTAGTACAATAGCCCGTGTGACCCGCTCTTTCTTCCATGGAAAAAAACCTTCCTCAAAACTAGGACTCAGAAGCCTTGCATCTAGATTATACAGCGAGCCATTGTCCTGCCTCTTGATTAGAGGATCTTCCATCTCTTGTGCCAACCTCTCATCACAAGTATCTATTTCTAGGGGAAAAAGTCCAAGCTCTTCACGTATGTCTGGACTGACCCAAAGTCCTGCAATAACAGCGCTGACAGCACCTATGATTGCTGCCCAACCTACTAAAGTTTCATACTTACTTTTGTTCTCACGTTTGCTCATAGAAATTAATCAAATTCATTAACCTTTGAATGAATAAACTTATTTTGATAGTATTGTTTAAAAAAAACAGTAAGGAATAGTTAGTTATATGCTTCAGAAGCTATTGGATTATGTTTTATATAAACTGAGTTTCTGAAGGAATTTTTTGGGGTATAAATATATCTCTGATGTAAATTTTATTGTTAATATTTGCTCTAGTTCTACTTACTGGCTTGACATATATTTAAATTTCGTCAAGCATTTTAATCGAGAATTCTAAAAAAAATATTAATAAAGTTAGCAAAGACCAGAAAAAGTTAGGATGAACTTGATGCTTAATCTTAAGAAAGTAAGATTGTAGATTAGGCTGCTGCCGAGGAGAGATCGTGATGTCCTCCGATGAAGTTATTACTTTAATCGCTCAACTGCTTGAACCCAACTCACTCACTTTCCTGCAAGCAGCAGTGTTGCAAGGTACTTGGGAAGGAAAAAGCTACTCTGAAATTGCTCTAGAGACTAACCACGATCCCGATTATCTCAAGCAGGTAGGGCAAAAACTCTGGCAACTTCTTTCCGAAGCACTAGGACGCAAAGTAACGAAACTCAATCTGCGTGCGTCACTCCAGCGATATGCCAGCCAAGCTACTACTCATAAGCTCGCTCAAATAACTCAAGAGGATACACTAGCTAATACCTTCGTGCGATCGCTGTCAAATTCCCCTCACTCCCTGGCAAGATCGGGATGAAGTTATTGATATCTCGCGTTTTTATGGACGAGGAAACGAACTTGCCACTCTCCGACAATGGATTCAGAAAGAACGCTGTCGCCTGATTGCCATATTGGGTATGGGTGGTATAGGTAAAACTGCTCTTGCCGTAAAAATGGCAGAAATACTACAAACGGACTTTGAATATTTAATTTGGCGTTCTTTAAAGAACGTACCACCTCTTTCTAAGTTGCTTTCGGAATTTATGTTGTTTTTGTCTGAGCAACATAAAATCACTTTATTAACTACAGCAGAAGACCAAATCTCTCATTTAATGCACTACTTACGGCAATACCGTTGTTTGCTGGTACTAGACAATGCCGAATCCCTTTTGCATGTCGGCGAACTTGCAGGACACTACCGACATAACTGTGAAGACTACGACTATCTGCTACGTCGCGTAGCTGACGAACGGCATCAAAGTTGCTTATTGCTCACCAGCCGCGAGCAACCAAGCGGATTTGCTGGTAGAGAAGGTAAAGAGCTACCAGTCAAAATTTTACATTTAAAAGGAGTGCAGCTACCAGAAGCACAGGCAATTCTCCGCCGCAAAGGACTGAAAGTAACAGAAGCCGAGTACCAAACACTAATCGAACGATATGGGGGAAATCCTTTAGTTTTAAATATAATCGGTAGTGCGATCGCCTCTTTATGGGATGGCAATATCTCTCTGTTTCTTTCCCAAGGCACACTCATCTGTGAAGATATTCAGCAACTGTTAGATCAACACTTTGAGCGCCTCTCACTTCTAGAAAAGCGGGTGATGTGTTGGCTTGCGATCGCGCAAAAAGAAGTATCACTATCACAACTACAGGCAGTTATTATCCCCACTGTCTTTTATAGTGAGTTACACAGAGCCTTGGAATCCCTACAAAGACGCTCATTAATCGAGACTCACTCAGGTTACTTCACCCAAAAACCTATAGTTATGAAGTATGTAAAAGAACAACTCACCGATCAATTTTATCCGGAAATTTCCAGTAAAATTGAACTATGAAAAAGCTGATTGTAATTACAGGTGTCAGTCGCGGTTTAGGACTGGCAATGACTGAAGCATTCATTCAAGCAGGACATACTGTTATTGGTTGTGCGCGTTCAGAAACTGCAATAGAAAAACTACGTCAACAATTTGGTTCACCTCATGACTTTACTGCCGTTGATGTTGCCGAGGATCAACAAGTTGCAAACTGGGCAAAACGCATACTTGCACAATACGAACCCCCCAATTTATTACTAAATAATGCAGGTGTCATTAATCAACTAGCACCATTATGGAAAGTACCTGCTGAGGAATTTAATCATTTGATCAATGTCAATATTATTGGCGTGACTAACGTCATCCGCCATTTTGTGCCAGCAATGATTCAGAAAAATCAAGGCATCATTGTCTTGAAAAATCCCCCTCCGCAGGGAAACCCTGCTATAGGGGTTTTTCGCTGTTAATTTTAGTTCGGGTTGGGGACGCTCGACTTCGCCAGAAGTTGCACCCTACTGCGCTTCTAAGTGGGCAATTGAGGGATTAACGCGATCGCTTGCCCAAGAACTTCCTAATAGTATGGCAGCAATTCCCCTCAATCCAGGGATTATTCACACTGATATGCTGGAAATCTGTTTTGGAGAAGCAGCCGCTGACTATACACCTCTACAAGAATGGAGTCGCCAAGCTGTGCCTTTTTTGTTGCAACTGAGTCCACGACACAATGGTTCTCCGTTAACAGTCCCTCAATGAGGGCTTATACCGCAGATACCCTCCCAGCAGTTTCCTTCGGGACTACATACACAAAATGTGCCTATGCACACTAAGACAAGCATTTTATCAGTCAGTTCACAAAGGTGAACTTCGTTTGTCTAGCAGCGAATTTATTCGCTAAGCATTCTCTTTACTAAGATGCTAATTAGCATATAGTTGGTAGGGGAAATTCATCTCCGTATTCCCAAGCAGTCTCAATCCAGGCAACTTTGGCTTCTTGAATGTTATTAACTGCTTCTTCGAGACTATCGCCTTGAGAGATGCATCCTAGTAAGTCAGCAAGCATGACGGTGTAACCGCCATCGGGTTCGGGATAAAGCGTAATGGGGTAGCTTAGGTTGAGGTAGTCTTGCAATGTTTCGGGTTTAATCTGCGTTTTCATTGCTCTAGTTCTCCAGATTCAGTAGTTTGACAATTTGTTGGACGTACACTCCTTTAACCATTTTGCCGCCCTTTTTCGGTACAGTAATTTTCAGACCCTCTGAATGATGGAAGGTGTGATGACTTCCTTTAAAGCGTTTTTCTTCAAACCCAAACAATTCCAAAAGATACTGGACATCATCAAACCGCACTTTGGGCGGTCTCAAGAACTACTCGATCAGCTTTTCGAGTTTACTCATCCGTCGTCACCGCCTAGAAGCTTTCAAGCACTGCCTCAACCAATAACCTAAGCATGACTATATTTCTACAGGAAATTGCACTTCTGTGACGTAAGATTCGTCGTCTTGTTGATTGCCACCAACAATATACACTTCACGATTAGAACCCGCTATCTTGTAGCCATTAGCTTCAATCCAAACAGGTAACGCTGCGTAGGCACGGTTGATGGTATTGTAACTGCCATTGTGGACGACGCAAGCCATTTCGACACAGGGTAGTTCGTAGACTTTGATGCGATCGCTACTACACACTTGTTCTACTGCGATCGCAAATTCCCAATCAATATCTGTTTCTTTATATGCGGTGTCGTGCCAAATGCCTGCAAAGTAACGACTATCTTTCATTCCTTGTCGTTGCAAATACTCTAGTAACTCATCATAAAGCCCTGCTACAGCATGAAAGTTGGGTATGATTTCTCGAATTGCAGCAACTTTGATCGGGGCAACGGTTTTGAGAACAACATCATAATCAGATATTTTATCTTCCTGTTCAATCTGCTGTAGTCGTGCTGCAACACGCTGTAATCTTGCTTGTTCTTGTGCAACTAATCGTTGTAGTTCAGCTTGCTTCAATTGCAACGTTCCTTGAATTTGTGCTGGTGAAATTTCATCTAGTAGTTTGGAAATTTGTTCTAGCGAGAAACCTAAATCTTTGAGTGCCAAAATGCGATTAAGTCGGGGTAACTGGTGGGCTGAGTAATAGCGATAGCCAGTAAACTTATCTATATGTACTGGTTTAAGTAATTCCATTTGGTCGTAGAGACGCAATGCTTTAATTGATACGTGGCTGAGTTTGGAAAAGTCGCCGATTTTTAGCATTTTACCTTTACTGGGTAATAGATAATGGGTAATTCTAAATAAGTATGTTTTTCAATCACTCATTACCAGTCACCAATGACCAAATAGTACTTACCAACAGTGAACTTACATGACTGACCAAGTAGGTGTATGTGCTAACTCCAATTTGATACCATCGGGATCGAGAAAGTAGACAGCATAGTAACCTGGTAGATACTCATATTCAGCAGGTGGATCGAGTATTGTGACTTGCTGCTGGATCAGTACTTGGTAGAGTTTGTCTACATCTTCTCGACTATCAGCACTAAATGCTAGATGATGCAAACCTGGAGAATAGCGATCGCATTTTTGATTTGATTGTGAGTTCGCTCTTGAAATCGTAATCGCACTGTGAGAACTTGCCCAGAGAATTAATTGTTCTGTCTTTTCGCCTTGTTCATAACCCATAAATCCGAGTAGTCGATTATAAAAAGCTTCCGATCGCTTCATATCAGATACAGTCAAGGCAATATGATGAATAGCTCCTAGTTTCATAGTCTTATATCACCTCTGTTGCATTTGATTCACAGTAAACACTCTTCCCCAAGGGTAGAGTCAAGCTTTGCATCGATATTGATGAATAAATTCTGATATGATTTGCGTCGTGCAATGTAACACAATCAACAATGTCTCATTCTGCCTCTGTCTCGGTTCCCGCTACAACTGCTAACTTAGGTCCTGGTTTTGATTGTATTGGTGCAGCGTTGACGTTGTATAACCAGTTCAAGTTTACGTATCAAGCGGAAGTAGAGATTTGCGTGACAGGGATAGAAAGCGATCGCGTCCGTACTGATGAGAGTAATTTAGCATATCGTTCGTTTGTAAAATTATATGAATATTTAGGACAAATGCCACCATCTGTGCGTATAGACATCGAGTTGGATGTACCTTTGGCGCGGGGTTTGGGAAGTTCTGCAACGGCAATAGTTGGGGGTTTAGTTGGCGCAAATTTACTTGCAGGCGAACCACTTGATACAACTGGGGTGATGGAGTTGGCGATCGCTTTAGAAGGACATCCTGATAATGTTGTTCCGGCGTTGTTGGGGGGGTGTCGATTAGCAGCGAGTGTTGAAACGCTAAGTCGCCAACGCTGGGAAATTTGTGATGTACCTTGGCATGAGAGTGTTGTACCTGTAGTGGCGATTCCTGATTTTGAGCTTTCGACGGCTGAGGCGCGGCGGGTGTTACCGAGTGAAGTGAGTCGGGCAGATGCAATTTTTAATACGGCGCATTTGGGGTTATTGTTGCGCGGGTTGGAGACAGGAAATAAAGATTGGCTTTGGGCGGCGTTGCAGGATCGGTTGCATCAACCTTATCGTCAAGCTTTGATTCGGGGATACGAAGCGGTACAGCAAGCAGCGGTGGATGCTGGGGCGTATGGTTTAGTTATTAGTGGTGCAGGTCCTACTTTACTTGCTTTGACAAACCCCAGACAAGCTGAGGCTGTGATTGAGGCGATCGCTCAAACTTGGCAGCAAGTAGGTGTGAAAGCACAAGTGCGATCGTTGGAAATTGACAATCAGGGTGCGCGTAGCTCTAATGAGGTAGCCTAGTAAGTATGATGAATGACATTCAAGCAGAAATTACGGCTATTCAAACTCAAATTGAGGCACTACGTCAGGAACGTACTTCACTGACAACTGATCCGATAGATTTAGAAAGTGCGTCTCCAGAAGAGATTGCAAATGCTTACCGTCGCCGTGCTAAAGAAGATTTACAATTATTTGCAGAAGTTAAAGGTATTGACGATGCGATCGCAGCTTTAGAAGCGCAACTTATTCAAAAAATTGAGTTAGCATCGCAACCACAAAATGACTCTCTAGAACAGCGCGTCGTTGCTGGTAAAAGACAGGCTTTAGCCCAAGCTGAACGTATTAATCAACTTGCCGCTGAACTTGCTGCTGAACTACAGTCACTCAAAGCAACTGCGGATGAACTCAGTCCTAGTTATTGGCAGGTATACTATAAACCTTTAATTACTGGCTTTAGATCGATCTCAGTTCCCTATGTGCGTACTGATAGCGATGTGTTAACGATTGTAAATCGCATCGTGTAACTATAGAAGGAACTAGGAGCGAGTGGTTAGTTTTGAATTGTGAATTGTAAATTAAGCGTCTTCTGACCTCTGCTATAGTCCACGCAGGTGGGCTTTGTGTATTTAGCCGCGAATTTATTCGCTAGGCTCACATCATAATATTCTTTGAACAACCTGAAGCACGGAGAGATAACAAACTGAAATACTCTCAATACCGTTTCTTTCCAAAACTTTCCTTATCCCTACAAACAAAGCCTCTCGCCTCTGTGGTTCTAACCTGATGTACGGTGACAGTGTACCTAAAAGCGTCAAATAGTCATCAACACTATGAATCGCTTCCCAAGTCAATTGTTCGGACATCAAATCCTTAAATAGCCCTGAATCAATCACCGCTTGTCCAAACCCGTTGAGGCTTTCTTCCTGAGTGCTTCTTGCTTCATATCGCGCAAGCGACGGCGCGTGCGTCTGATACACCTCCTGCAACAATTGATAAATATCGTAAGGCGGTTGAATCGGGATCGCGTTCCACAGCAAAATTAGCGAACCATTATCTTGCAACGCAGCAGCGGCTTTTGAATACCCCATCTCAGGTGAAATCCAGTGAAAAGAAGTTGCAGCAAGTACAGCATTGAATTTCCCCGCCTCTAACTGCCACTCTTCAAACGAAGTCTTGACAATCTCTACATTTGGATACTGTATGCAGTTCTGCTGCGCTAAGTTGCACATTTCTTGGTTTGGTTCGAGGCAAATCATCGAGAAGCCAAGATCTGCAAACGCGACTGTTGCATTCCCTGGACCGCAGCCTATTTCTAAAATAATCGCATCATCAGGCAGTTTAGCCCACTCTACAGCACGATTAATCAGATGTTGAGGATAGCGCGGTCTTACTCGGTTGTAAGCATCTGCTGCTGTACTGTACCAGTTTGTTCTTTGTTCTGAAGTGTAGACATTGGCTACTGTACTGTACCAGTCGTTAGGTTGTTTTGGTGTCATGAGTTTAGAGGTTCTTTAAGTTACATATGGTTGGCGATCGCCACCTTATTTCCTGCTCTTAACCTTTATTCATTAAGATTTGTAATATAAAACTGCACTAGGTATTTATTCTTAAAATGTCAATTGCCCTAAATATACCTTTTCAAAACTTCACGTAACTTAATAGAATATATGTCATAGGCAATAGGTATTTATCCTCAGTCATGCTTAGCACACAAATTCCTTGGTTAACAACCATTATTCTGTTACCGTTGGTGGCTGCCTTAGCCATTCCTTTGATTCCAGACAATCAAGGTAAAACAGTTCGCTGGTACGCCTTAGGAGTAGGGATAGCGGATTTGATTCTGATGGTATACGCCGTTTGGCAGAATTACGATTTACAAATCTCAACATTTCAACTAGCAGAAAGCTACCCTTGGATACCCCAGCTAGGCATGAACTGGTCGGTTGCGGTAGATGGCTTATCGTTACCGTTGGTGTTGTTAACAGGTTTTATAACTACTTTGTCAATCTTGGCAGCGTGGAACGTTACGAAAAAGCCACGCTTGTTTTTCGCGTTGATGCTGATGATGTACAGCGCACAGATTGGCGTATTTGTAGCCCAGGATATGCTGTTGTTCTTCCTGATGTGGGAACTTGAATTAGTACCCGTTTACTTGCTGATCTCGATTTGGGGAGGACAAAATCGCCGTTACGCCGCAACAAAGTTCATTCTCTACACTGCTGCAGGATCGATATTTATCTTAGTAGCCGCTTTTGCAATGGCAATGTATGGCGATGTCGTTACCTTTGACATGGCAACTTTGGGTATTAAGCAGTATCCTAGAGCGTTTGAACTTTTGGTTTATGCTGCGTTACTTATTGCTTTTGGTGTCAAGTTACCAATCTTCCCATTACATACTTGGCTGCCAGATGCACACAGTGAAGCTTCTGCACCCGTTTCAATGATTTTGGCAGGAGTGTTACTCAAAATGGCAGGCTACGGGCTAATTCGCATGAATATCGAAATGTTGCCCAATGCCCATGTTTCTTTTGCTCCCATACTGGCAATTTTGGGTGTAGTCAACATTGTCTACGGTGCATTAACCGCGTTTGCACAAACTAATCTCAAGCGCCGCTTGGCATATTCTTCGATCGCCCACATGGGTTTTGTCTTAATCGGTATTGCTTCATTTACCGAACTCGGTATCGGCGGTGCAGTATTACAAATGGTATCGCATGGTTTGATTGCGGCTAGCTTATTCTTCTTATCTGGAGTTACCTACGAGCGTACTCATACACTAATCATGGAGAAAATGGGTGGTATGGCGCAAGCGATGCCCAAAGTTTTCGCACTATTCACTGCTGGGGCAATGGCTTCTTTAGCGCTACCTGGTATGAGTGGCTTTGTTGGCGAATTAACAATCTTTTTGGGAATTACCACAAGCGATGCTTACAACCCTATGTTTAAGGTTGTAGTCACTCTCTTAGCTGCGGTGGGAGTCATTTTAACTCCAATTTACTTGTTGTCGATGTTGCGCCAAGTATTTTACGGGAACGAGAATTCTGGAATTGTAATTGAAGAGTATCTTGGTGATGCGAAGCCACGCGAGGTATTTATTGCAGCTTGCTTACTATTGCCAATTATTGGTATTGGGATGTATCCTAAATTGGCAACTCAGACGTATGATGTCAAAACAGTTGCAGTTGCGGCACAAGTACGCCAAGTGTTACCAACAGTTATCGCGCAAAAGCAGCGATCGCCTCTCTATTCAACTGCATTAGTCGCACCACAGCTAGCTGTACCTGAATCACAAGTACTCATCGCTAGCGAATAAATTAAATTCCACTGTCAACCTAATGAAGATCTTACGCTCATTTCTGCTTGCTCCTATTTTTGCTTTAGCATTTAGTACTGTTGCTCAAGCCGCAATTCAAACACAAATTGTGGAATACAAGCAAGGCAACACAGTATTAGAAGGATATCTTGCCTATGATGATGAAATTCAAGGTAGGCGTCCTGGTGTCATGATTGTTCATGAGTGGACGGGAATTGGTCCTTATGTTCAACAACGTGCCCAGCAATTAGCAAAACTAGGATATGTTGCGTTTGCAGCAGATATTTATGGCAAAGGAATCAGACCAAAAAATCCCGAAGAGGCAGCAGCACAGGCTAAAATTTACAGATCTGATCGTCAGTTGATGCGCGATCGCGCTTTAGCAGGATTACAAGTCTTACAAAAAAATTCTTTAACGGATGCCCAACGCATTGCTGCTATTGGATATTGTTTTGGTGGTGGCACTGTGTTGGAACTCGCCCGTAGTGGGGCAAATGTTGCTGGCGTTGTCAGTTTTCACGGTAATTTAGATACACCAAATCCCAGTGATGCGAAGAATATTAAGGGTAAAGTACTTGTACTACATGGTGCTGAAGATCCTTTAGTACCACCCGAACAAGTTTTAGGCTTTGCTGAGGAGATGGGCAATGCTGACGTTGATTGGCAACTAATTGCTTATGGTGGTGCAGTCCACAGTTTTACAAATCCTGAAGCGGGTAATGATAAATCTCAAGGGACAGCATATAATCAGTTAGCTGATCGCCGTTCTTGGCAAGATATGCGGCAGTTTTTCGCGGAGATTTTTGGAGTAAGATAGCGAACCGCAAACAAATGAGTGAACAAGATCTTGTAGCTATTGCAGAGTTGGAGAAAAAATTAGATGCTACTTTGCAGGTAGTGTCTAAACTAGTGACTGCTTTGGATTCCATGCGCAGTGGCGATCCTAAGTTTATTTTTGAGATGGACTTAGTGAAGCACTCTTTGTGTGAAATGGGGTATTTTGAAAACAAGCCTTTAGAAGAGTAGGCTTAATGAGAAGCATTATTTTGATATGAAACCTGGGCATTTGTAATCTGTTGGCGTTCTCTTGCCCAGAGAGGAAATTTCATGCCTGTTACCTTTAGTGACATTATCACGGCTTGTAATTCTGAAGAAAACTTTCTCCAAATTTTTCAAAACGCCTTCTCTCAGGTTGATCAGCCGCTTCTCCAAGAGCATCGTATAATTTTAACAGCTTGTTATAGAAATCCAGGACTTTCTCCAACTCTAAAAGGAGACACACCAGAATTCTTAGCTCAGTCTTGGTTGCAAAATTATTGTTATAGCTTCGAGAACAGAATCTCAAGACGAATCTCTCAACCTCCGAGAACAGTTGCTGATCCAATCGTCGATACAATTATCAAGGCTAGATTAACAGGATTAACTGAAAAACATCTTGAGCAGATTAAGTATGCTCATAGATTGTCCATGTCAGCAGAAAATATTCAAGGCTTACTTCTTGAAGAATTTCTAGCTGAACAACTAGCTGACTATGGTTGGTACTGTTGTTGGGGAGAAGTTATCCGCCACGTCGATTTTTGCCACATAGATGGCTCCCTTTTACAAGTAAAAAACCGTAGTAATTCAGAAAATAGCTCCTCTTCTAGGGTCAGGATTAATCAACCAATTGAAAAATGGCACAGGGTTGATGCAAAAACAGGACTATACAAATGGTCATACTTTAATACGAAATATAATACAAATCGCTTCTGCGAAGAAAACTTTATTCTTTTTGTTCAGAAAGTTTTATTATCAAATCCAAGTGCTTTAGCACTAGAAGCAAATAATCCTTGGCAATCTTTGTCTCAGTCTTCAGACTAAATTCAAGGAAAGTTGTTTTACAGATGGTTCCAGAGAGCCTAAAGTTTCAATAGTCCAACTTACATCATCAGTCTTGTGATACCGCGAGTAGGGAAAGTCGGGGTAAATAGTTGGTGTTTCGCCCTTGAGGTGGTTTAGTAACATTCTGGCGATCGCTCTTCCTAAAGAACAGGGCACAGCATTTCCAACTTGTCGATATTGATCGAGTAAACTTCCTGTAATTACCCAATCATCGGGGAATTCTTGGATTCGCTTGTACTCTTCAATACTCAGCGGTCGATTTTCTTCTGGATGTGCCAAATCCGTTGCAGGCATTGCAGGATGCGTCACGAGCGTTGGAGAAGGCTTATCCCAGGCTAATCTTCGATAAAAACCTGTTTTTCCGCCTCCTGCGTGATAAGAAGCCCCAAGTGCTTCTTGGTGCAACTCTACTGGCAAATCTCGCCAACATTGTCCAGGTTTCAAAAGTTTATAATATTTAAGTCGTTTCTCAGGAAACTTGATGAAGTGATGTCCATCTTTAGGAAGCGCTTCTAGCGCATCTCTCAATGTTCGCCAATGAGGAAGTCCATACAAACCTTTCTCCGAATGAGTTGGTGTGAGATAAGGAAGTTTTTCTCCGTCACGGCTGCAAGCAATTACAACTCTTTCTCTTTGTTGTGGCGAACCAAAATTGGCAGCGTTGTACAAGTTGAAGGAAACACTATAACCAGCTTCTTTGAGCTTCCGAGTGATGAAAAGTAGTGCACCTCCCCGTTGTTCATCCTGAGATAATGATGGGTAGTTATTTCCTCTCATCTCATGTGGTCTGTGCTTTAACGGAGCAGATAATAGTCCTCGGACGTTTTCGATTACTGCGAACCTCGGTTTGAGTTCGACGATCAAATCAATGAAAGTTAAAAAGACATTTCCTCGTTCATCATTGAACCCTTGTCGCTTACCTGCACTGCTGAAAGCTTGGCACGGGGGACCACCAACAATTACATCAATCTCTTCTTCAGAACTTAATCCCGCCTTTTCCCGAATTGCTGTAGCTGAGTAGTCTCTGATATCTCCAATTAGCGCGATATCCGGTCGATTCGTTTCAATCGTTTTTCGGGCTGCTGAATCTATTTCACAAGCGAGAATTACTTTGATTCCTTCCTTTTCCAGTCCTAAATCTAAACCCATGCATCCAGAGAAAAAACTTAATGCTTTTAGGGGTGGTTTACTAAAGGATCTCCTTGCATGATCTGGAACAAATCCGCTTGTATCCTCCTCTTTAGATCGATACTCATCAACAGATTCCGCAGCAACAATCCATCGGCTGCTAATCCTTTCTCCGCTGATGTCACCGTAGCGGAGCAATTTGCGAACATATTGCTCAGAGCAATTCAACACTTCCGAAGCTTCTTTCACAGAAAGGTATTGAGCAGACATAGATTTCGGACACGAAACTAAAACTGAGTACCCAACTTCAATCTAATTATAGTGTCTTTTCCTACTAAGTGCTGTTTGATGTTTGTGCAGGCGACTTATTTAGAAAGAATAATCCAAACCGCATGAACAATTCCTGGAATGTAGCCAAGTAAAGTTAAAAGCACATTGATCCAAAAGTCTCTACCAAAACCTACTTGCAAAAATACACCAAGAGGTGGCAAAAAGATTGCGCATATTAGGCGAAGAATATCCATTTTCTCTTTTGATTTAACAACAATTTATCAGCTCAATTATTAATAACAGTAGAAGCTGATTCCTTAAGAAAGTCTTAATTATGTGTATCTATGCTAACACAGAGCTTAGCCACCACTAATTTTTGCTTTGTAACCTTGTTGAGTAAGAATTTCAATAATTTTTTGCTTATGATCGCCTTGAATTTCAATTTCGTTGTCTTTAACAGTTCCGCCACTACCGCACTGTGATTTGAGTTGTTTTACCAAAGCTGTTAAAGTCTCTGGTGTGGATTGAAAACCACTAATTACAGTCACTGTTTTACCCTTACGTCCTTTACGCGAAGCTTGGACGCGGAGATTTTGTTGCGCAGGCGGTAAGTCTTGAATTCCGCGTTCTAGGGCTGGAGAATTATCGCCGCCAAACTCGCGGTAAACAAAAGGACTATCAGAAGATTTACGATTTGCAGCAGCCATAGTGAAAGTTGAAAGCCTGAGTTTAATTTATAATTAGTTAACTGTATTCTGTTATTTTAGCCAGTCTGTGACTACTACTCCTTTACCTACACAATCTCAAGCTGAACAACGCCCCGACACCCTCGGACGCTTTGGGCGCTTTGGTGGTAAATATGTTCCTGAAACGTTGATGCCTGCTTTGAGTCAATTAGAAGCAGCATATCAGCAGTATCGCAACGATCCAGAATTTATTGCTGAATTACAACAACTGCTACGGGATTATGTAGGAAGGGCTACACCGTTGTATTTCGCAGAACGCCTCACAGCGCATTATGCTCGTCCAGATGGCACAGGCGCACAAATTTATCTAAAGCGCGAGGATTTGAATCATACCGGCGCACACAAAATCAATAATGCCCTGGCGCAAGTATTATTAGCGAAACGCATGGGTAAGCAAAGGATCATTGCTGAAACAGGTGCAGGACAACACGGTGTTGCAACAGCTACAGTCTGCGCGAGATTTGGATTAAAATGCGTCATCTACATGGGCGTTCAGGATATGGAACGTCAAAGTCTTAATGTGTTTCGGATGCGGTTAATGGGTGCAGAAGTCAGCCCTGTATCGACGGGAACAGGAACACTTAAAGATGCAACCTCCGAAGCAATTCGCGATTGGGTGACGAATGTTGAAAATACTCACTACATTTTAGGTTCTGTTGCAGGACCGCACCCGTATCCGATGATTGTACGTGACTTTCATGCTGTAATTGGAATTGAAACTCGCGCCCAGTGTTTAGAAAAGTGGGGCGGATTACCTGATATTCTTCTGGCGTGTGTCGGTGGTGGTTCTAATGCAATGGGTTTATTCCATGAGTTTGTGAATGAACCATCTGTGAGGTTGATTGGTGTTGAAGCAGCAGGGGAAGGCGTCAATACTGAAAAACACGCAGCTACACTAACTCAAGGACGTGTTGGTGTCTTACACGGGGCGATGAGTTATCTCTTACAAAACGATGATGGTCAAGTTTTAGAGGCACACTCGATTAGTGCAGGGCTAGATTACCCTGGGGTGGGGCCCGAACATAGCTACTTAAAAGATCAGCAACGGGCGGAATATTACAGTGTTACTGATGAAGAAGCTTTAGCAGCATTTAAACGCACAGCGCAGCTAGAGGGAATTATACCTGCACTTGAAACTGCTCATGCGATCGCTTATCTCGATACTTTATGCCCCCAACTCGAAGGTAGTCCGCGAATAGTGATTAACTGTTCAGGGCGCGGTGATAAAGACGTGCAAACTGTTGCGAAGCATCTTCAAGATTGAGGTGATGGGTAATAGGTAATTGGTAATAGCTTTTAAGAGGACATATTAATTACTCATGAGAAATTGCTTGTTTAGAGGTTATTAAACAGTAATTGCTAAAATGCAAAACCATTTTTCAAGCATAGCTTTAAGCTTGCTTGTCGGGGGTGGAATTATTAGTTGTGATGCTGTATCGATTGCGGAAAGAATTGTACCGGAACAAGAAATGTCACGCACACCATCATCTCCTGCATCAAGTTCCAGCTTTGCAACTTTGGAACAATCTATCCACAAGCAAATTAACGAGTATCGGCGATCGCGCAACTTACCACCATTAACTCTCAATTCCCAAATCAGCGCCCAAGCACTAGCTCATAGTCAAGCAATGGCAAGTGGTAAAGTACCTTTTAGCCACGATGGTTTCGATCAGCGGGTTCAAATCATTCGCCGTAGCATACCATATCGTGCAGCAGCTGAAAATGTTGCATTTAATCAAGGCTATAGTAATCCAGACGTGCAAGCTGTCCAGGGTTGGATTAAAAGTGCAGGACATCGCGTTAATATCGAAGGCCAATATGACTTAACTGGTATTGGTATTAGTCGAAACTCTAAAGGCGAATATTACTTCACTCAAATCTTCATTCGCAGCCGCTAATATCAAAATCAATTATTCTGAGTCTACCCTGACCCCTGAACCCTAATATGGAATTAACCGATTTTCAAGTTTGCGATCGCGACATCAGCGATGAAATCTTAGCAGAATATATGAATGCGGAGGCGATCGCCGTAGATACCGAAACAATGGGTTTGTTACCCTGGCGCGATCGCTTGTGTCTTGTGCAACTGTGCGATCCTCAAGGGCGCGTAACCGCAATTCGGATTACCAAAGGACAAGAATCTGCTCTAAACTTACAAACTTTATTGGAAGCAAGTAGCATTCTAAAAGTTTTTCACTTTGCACGGTTTGATATTGCTACTTTAAGTTATCATCTTGATATTCAGGTATCGCCAATTTTTTGTACTAAAATTGCTAGTAAACTAGCCCGTACTTATACAAACCGACACGGGCTAAAAGACTTAATCCAAGAACTGGAGCAAGTTGAACTCGATAAAAGCGCCCAAAGTTCTGATTGGGGAAACGCTGCTTCATTAAGCGAACAACAACTCCGCTATGCAGCCAACGATGTCCGCTATTTACTTTCTGCACAACAGAAACTCATTACAATGCTTGAGCGCGAAGACAGATTAGAGTTAGCACAAGCCTGTTTTGAGTGTTTGCCAACAATTGTCACGCTTGACTTACTACAATTCAAAGATATTTTTGAACACTAATATTTAATCTGCTTGATTAGTGATGATAGAAATGGTAAAGAGTAACTAGTGACTGGTGACTAACCACTAACAAAAGCGTAACGATACTGATAGTCTGGTTATTTAACCGGAGATCGTATAAACAATGAGAATTCAGGATCTGTGGAGGAACTTTTTTAAGTTTTCTCAATCATTTGATAAAAATCGTTAACTTTGCTGTAATTAACGAAGTTAATTGATACTCTAAGCGTGCAAAAACTTCTCACGGTAGAATTCAATGAGCAAACTTCTACTGACTTTCCTCTGAAGTCCTACAATTCTTAGTTCTGCATTATCTTTCCTACTTAGTGTTAATGTCGCTAATGCTACTGAACCTGTTACCCAGGTGACGAGATTAGAATGTCAACGGACTTCTTATACACAGCCTTTAACTTGTCAGAGAGTTTCCCAGACATCTAACGGTTCTAGGTTTACGACGATCTCAACTACTGTTGAACCTACTCAACAATCTGACGAAGTTCCGATGCTTGAGTTCACCGATGAAGAAAGCGATACCGCAGTTAGGTTATTTGGCTGTGACTGTTTAATTTGTATTAATGCTGTCCGCCAGTCCCGTGGTTTACCTCCTGTTCCCTGATCGTTAAATTGAGGGAGTGTTACTGCAAACTAATCTTGCTGCGAACTAGCTGGTTTTTGCACTGTAGCACTCATTTTTTGACCCCAACCTAAACTGCGAAAATAAACGCTACCAATCATCAATAAAAATGCGATGTACGCTACAGCTTGCACCAAAAAGAGGTTTTGTCGGTAGCCAAACAAAGCTTTGAGAATAATTCCAGGAAAGCGATTGTCAGGCAAAATCTGTGAAGTATCCCACACTCTTGGTCCTAAAATACAAGAAGGATTTCTGACAAACTGTTCGTGATAGAAACACAACGACTCTGAGGCGGGATTTATACTTGCAAGGGCAGCAACAGCAGCATCAAAATGCTTTAATGCAGATACCACTAAACCTGCAACAATTAAAAGTAATAGAACTCCCATCACTTGGAAAAAGCGGCGGATATTAAACTTGACACCCCATTTAAATAGCATCACGCCAATCAAAACAGCACCGACCAAGCCGAATGCTGCACCTAAAGCAGGAAATAAACCTTGTTGAAAATTAGCAGCAATAAAAATAACTGTTTCAAAGCCCTCACGGAGAACTGCGATAAAAATTAAGCTAAAAACTCCCCAACCCGCAGCTTGGTTTTGTTGCAACGTGTCAGTTAGTGTCCCTTCAATATCTGCTTTGAGATGCTTCGCCTGTTGTGTCATCCAAATCAGCATCCAACTCAGCATGACAATTGCGATCGCGCTAAATATCCCTTCCATGAGGGGTTTAATCACAGGCGTATATTCAGGATTTGCGTTACTGATAACAGGAATAATCCAACTAAACAGCAAACCTACCAACGCACTCGCACCAATTCCCGCGCCTACACCTGCATAAACCCAAGAATTCAATTGAGTTTGCTGTGCTTTTTTGAGACACGCTAGTACAATTCCTACGACTAAAGCCGCTTCAACGCCTTCGCGGAGGGTAATCACAAAAGTTGGTATCGCAGCACTAATACTCATAAATGTTTTTTAGATGGCACTACCACTAAAGTCGCGCAACATCTTTTTAATTTCAATATTGTGTAATTCTTCTTGTCCGATCATAGTGCGGGCAAATTCTTCTAAATAGATACTTGCATCGTTCACTGTTTCTAGAAGGGTTTTATATAATTCCAAAGCTTTTTTTTCGTGATTCAAGCTTTCTTCTAAAATATCTCGCACTGTGTGCTTGTAAGTCTCTTCCATTGGTGCAATCCGCAGACTGGGGTGTCCTTCTAAGCCAGTCAGAATTTCCCCAACTTGTTGGGCGTGGAGTAGCGATTCGTTTGCCTGTGCTTTAAAAAAATCCACGATCGGAATTCGATTTGGTCCTGTAACCATGAGTGAATAATGTGTATAACGCACTACACCGGCAAGTTCAAACTCCATAATGGTGTTTAGCAAGTGAATCGCCTTTTCTTGGTCAAGCTCTTTCATAAGTATTTTAAGTATGTATTGTTCTGAACGCGCTATTTTCTAGATTAGCGCTGTTGCTGTAACTTGTTTATTTTGCAAAACTTTCTCATTCTATCCTAAAAAATCTCAAGATTTACTTAAAACAAAAAGCAAGTAAGTCGATCAATAATGAGTGTTAGTTGATTTTTACTTGCAATAAACAGGTGAGCAATGCGTTTTCATTTGCAGCAAAGGACGTGGGTAGCAGTCTTCGCGGGGATACTCTTGAGTGCGAGTGCTTGTCAAAATCAAACTTCAACAATAGCAAACACAACCTCCTCCAATACGACTTCAGCAGCGAGTACTAGTCAATTTAGCGATCGCCAGATTGTCAGCGACTTTGCCGATCAAGTTGTGATTCCTACTAATCAGTTATTTGCTCAAAAAGCAGCACAACTATCAAAAGCAATTGACACTTTTGTGCGAAATCCCAATGAGCAAACGCTTGCAGCAGCACGGAATGCTTGGCGCGATGCGCGATCGCCTTGGGAACAGAGTGAAAGCTTTACTTTTGGACCAGCAGATTCTTTAGGATACGATGCAGCCTTAGATTCATGGCCAGTCAACGAAACCGACTTAACGGCTGTACTGCAAAGTAATGACCCTTTAACTGTAGAAACAATTCAAAAGCGTCAAGATACAGAAAAAGGATTTCATGCGATCGAGTTTTTACTCTTTGGTACAGAAAACAACAAACAAATCAGTGATTTCAACCAACGAGAACTCGAATACTTACAAGCTTTAGGTCAAGACTTTAGCCGCGTGGCGAATGAATTAGTTGCTAGTTGGACAACAGGAGTTGAAGGTCAACCTGCGTACCGAGAAGTACTTGCTACTGCGGGTGAAAGTAGTAATAGCAACTATCCAACATTACCTTCTGGAGCAGCAGAAATTACTCAAGGAATGATCGACAGCTTGGATGAAGTTGCTAATGAGAAGATCGGTGAACCATTAGCGCAAAAAGACACTAAATTACTCGAAAGTCGATTTAGCTTTCATACCCTTGAAGACTTAAAAAGCAACGTCAAAGGTGCAGAAAACGTTTATTTAGGTCGTTTTTCAGATGCTAATACCAATGGGAAGGGAATTAGTAATTTTATTGCCCAGGTTAACCCTGACTTAGACGCCAGAATTAAAAGTCAATTTCAGTCATCAATGACAGCGTTAGAGAAAATTCCTGCACCTTTAGAAACTGCAATGGCTAATCCGCAAGCAGTACCACAAATTCAAGCCGCACAAACTGCAATTGATAGTCTTCAACAAACTATGAGACAAGAAGTTTTGCCATTAGTACAGAACTAAGCTGTAATAGTATGAACTCCTCAGTGCATATTCACAGAAAACAACTAAAATTTCTAGTGATTTTTGCTGTAGCGATCGCCGCAGGAATTGCTTTATCAATTTTCTGGGGTCAAGATTGGTCTTTACCGCGATCGCCAATGTCAGGAGGCGCTACAACCGTCATTAATCGGACTTCACGTGGTTTTGAACAGCCTGCACCAAATTTAAGTGAAGCTGAGTTACAAGATCATTTAGAAGGCGATCGCGCATTTGAAGCTGTTTTTGTCACACCGCCAGCGCCTGTGAATTCAGGATTGGGACCATTATTTAATAATGCTTCTTGTGCAGGTTGTCACATCCGTGATGGAAGAGGGATGCCTGTGAAAGGACAAATGCTTGTCCGAGTCAGTTTACCACCAGGATACCCTATACCTCAAGAAGATCAAGAAGTCATCTTTGAATCGCATCCTGAAGCATCAGTTACTTTAGGAAATGCACCACCTGTTCCAGGAATTGGTACGCAAATTCAGGATCAAGCTGTGTATGGTTATCAACCCGAAGCAGAAGTAGAAATTTCGTGGCAAAAGTCTTTTGATAACTATGCAGATGGGACAACCTACGAACTGCGATCGCCTGTTGCTCAAATTACGCTTCCCAATGGTCAACCTTTACCTCCAGAAGTTTTAACCTCACTGCGGATTCCTACACCCATATTTGGTCGCGGTTTACTCGAAGCGATCGCCGATCAAACCATCTTAGCTTTAGCTGATCCAGAAGATACCAATAAAGATGGCATTTCTGGTCGTCCGAACATGGTATGGGATACAACTGCCCAAAAAGTAGTATTAGGTCGTTTTGGGCATAAAGCAAATATTCCTGACCTTTTACAGCAATCTGCTTCTGCCTATGTCAATGATATGGGTGTGACTAATCCTTTATTTCCTGAAAAAGATGACTCTAGTGATATTGACGATCGTACACTAAAAACAGCAACCTTTTACACGCAAACGCTGGCTGTTCCAGCACGCACAATGATCGATGACCCAATAGTCAAGCAGGGTGAAAAATTATTTAATCAAGCCAATTGTGCTGCGTGTCATGTGGCACAATTACGTACTGCAAACTATGAAATTCCTGCTTTGGCACATCAAACAATCTATCCTTACAGCGATTTGTTATTACACGACATGGGATCAGAATTAGCCGATCGCAGACCTGACTTTGCTGCAACCGGAACAGAATGGCGCACGCCACCCTTGTGGGGTTTAGGCTTGACTCAAACTGTATTACCTTATTCTGGCTATCTCCATGACGGTCGGGCGCGGACATTAGCAGAAGCTATTTTATGGCATGGAGGAGAAGCTGCACAATCAAAAGAGATCTTTATCAAGATGTCTCAAAGCGATCGCGATGCTTTAATTCGATTCTTAAATTCTCTGTAACTCACAAAAACTTCAATATCAGTAACTTGGAGGCTTAGCTAAATTCTTAAACTTCGTATATTGCGGGTCGAATAATAGCTTTACCGTACCTGTAGGACCATTGCGGTGCTTGGCTGCAATAATTTCGGCAATACCGCGATCAGGAGTATCGTTATTGTAGTAATCATCGCGATAAATCATTAAAACTAAATCTGAATCTTGCTCTAGTGAACCTGATTCGCGTAAATCTGATAGTAGAGGTCGTTTGTTAGTCCGCGCTTCGACTTGACGACTCAACTGAGACAAAGCAATGATGGGAACCTTTAATTCTCTTGCCAAGCCTTTAAGCGATCGCGTAATTCGCGATAATTCTTGAACGCGGTTATCACTACTACTGCCTTCCATCAACTGTAAGTAATCAATTAAAATCAGCGCTAACTCTGTACCCTTCTCAGCTTGTAGGCGTCGCGCTTGCGATCGCATTTCCATTACTGTCATATTTGCGGTGTCGTCAATATAAATCGGTAATTCCGATAAATTTCCAAATGCGCGGCTTAGTTGTTCCCACTCGTTTTGGCTAATGCGTCCTGCCCGCATCCGATGGCTTTCGATTCCTGCTTCACTAGCTAATAATCGTTGCACCAATTGCTCTTTAGACATCTCTAAGCTAAAAACCGCAACGGATTGTTCATAACGAGCAGCAATATTTTTAGCAATATTTAATGCTAAAGCAGTTTTTCCCATTGCTGGACGTCCTGCCAAAATTACCAAGTCAGAACGCTGGAAACCACCTGTAAGAGCATCCAGATCGTAAAAATCGCACAATAATCCTGGTAGAGTTTGCCCCTGATCGCGATTTTCAAGTTCTTGAAAAGTATCAACGAGCGTATCTGAAATCGAGACAAGACCTTGTTGCGGGCGTTCTTGCGTGATACTGAAAACTTTTTGCTCAGCACGATCTAAAACTGTTGCTAACTCCACATCAGTTTGATAGCCTAGCTGTACAATTTCATTACCCGATTCGATCAACTTGCGCCGCAGGTATTTATCCATCACTAGCATTGCTAGCACGTCAATATTGACTGCTGATACAGTACGGTCTACAAGTTGAGTTAATTTACTTCTCCCGCCAATACGTGCAAGTAAATCGCGATCTGCTAACCACGCTGAAACACTTAAAAGATCTGTTGGCTTACCCTGATTGTGGAGTTTCAAGGCAGCTTCGTAAATTTCTTTATGGGCGTTGATGTAAAAAGCATCTTTAATGAGGCGATCGCTCACACGGCTAATCGCTTCAGGATCGAGTAGAATACCTCCTAAAATGGCTTCTTCTGCATCAACATTCTGTGGAGGTAAGCTGCCTATATTATCTTGAAAACTCAGTTGTTGAGTCATAGAGAAAAGCGGAGGATAAACACAAAGAAGGCTAGAAGAATTAGATACTGTATTTATTATCTCTCTTTCCTCTTCCTATTGTTAGACTTCTTGTACGAATGCGAGTGTGATTAAATTCGCTGCTACACAAACAAAGTCACCTCCGTAGAATTACTGCCAATAATCTTTTGTTTAGATAGCCCTGACTCTAGTCGGAGGGCATCTGTCTTTTTTTTTTTATCGAACAGGCATTACTCTGGTACGACCTGAATTTGGACTTCTGCTGTTACCTCTGGATGCAGCTTAATTTCAGCGGTGTAAGTTCCTGTTTGACCAATATCAGGTAAAGTAATCCCGCGCCGATCTACCTCTTGCCCAATGGCTTCTTGAACTAAAGCTGCGACTTCGGGAGCAGTTACAGTACCAAAGATTGCGTCTTTTTCACCAACTTGCTTAGCAATAGTCAATTGCCCAACTTTATCTAATGCTGCTTTTTGGGCTAAAGCTTGTTGCTTTAATTCTTCTTGACGTTGACGTTCTTTTTCACGCTTGCGTTCAGCTTGCTTGAGAATACCTGGAGTTGCCTGCACCGCTAAATTTTGGGGCAGCAAATAATTGCGAGCGTAGCCTGGTGCAACTTCAACTAAGTCTCCAGATCGTCCTAACTTACTAATATCCTGATTGAGAACTAATTGCACGCGTTTTGCCATGATTTTCCTGTCGTGATTTAATTGCTGTGGTGTCTTTGCAGTAGAAGGATGAAACTACGTTGTAAAAAGGGTCAGAATTTATAATCCTAACGAAATGCAGCAAGCGATCGCAACTACCTATCATACTGCGTGCAGTTAATTTACAGCAATCTTGTTGATGCTGTGATTTATTCTAGAAAAAACTACTGGAAGTTAGAACTGATCTTTCATGCCGCGCAACCGTGCAAAAGTTTGCAATGGATCGTTACTTTGGACTGCTAACTGTAATTCTGGTTGATGCCAACGCAAAAAAGGATTAGTACGCTTTTCGATACTTAACATCGAAGGGATAGTAGCTGCAAAACGATTGCGTGCTGCTTTAACAGTAGCAAAACGAGCTTGTAACTCAGGGTTTCCACCATCCACTGTAAGCGCAAACTGCAGGTTCTTTAAAGTATATTCGTGGGCACACCACACTCGTGTATTATCCGGTAAAGCTTTTAATTTACTCAAAGAATCCATCATTTGGGCTGGAGTACCTTCAAACAAGCGACCGCAACCTCCAGCAAATAATGTATCACCACAAAACAAATCTCCAAGCGCCCCTGGTGTTTCTGGTGGAAAGTAGTAAGCAATGTGGGCGCGAGTGTGTCCAGGGACAAAAATGACTTCAGCAGTGCGATCGCCAAAGTAAACGCGATCTCCTTCTTTTAAGAAAACTTGCTGTCCTGGTATTCTCCCGCGATCTTTTTCTCCACCATACACTGTGACATTACCAAAATGCTGCATCAACTTGCGATTACCACCCACATGGTCATTATGATGATGCGTATTAAAGATTGTCACTAGCTTTGCGCTTAGTTGCTCTAATTGCTGTAGTACTGGTTCCGCCTCTGCTGGGTCTACAACCGCAGCTATATTTTGCATGGGTTCATGCAGTAAAAAGATGTAATTATCATAAAGTGCTGAGATTCTGATGACTTCCATTGCTTGTAGTTCTATCGCTCTTCCAATTAATAACGTAATAAAAATAATTTTTATTCAGAAAAAATATTTAATTAACAATTCAAAGCTTTTACAATTTATACCTAACACTAATGAATAAACACAATAATAAGTGAAGATTATAAACGTGCCAAAAGTATTACTGTAATTTACTGAAAATTATAGTGGTTTAAATATTACGAGGTAACTAAAGCTTGACTTAAATTCACTGCCCAGATATTCAAATTTCATGACAAAAATGTTCATAACAAGCAGTTAAGCAATGACATTATTGTGATTTATATACAAAACTTAGATATAAATTGGTATTTAGTAGATAAAAAGAAAGCAGATTTAGTTGCTAGTGAATTGTTCGCGGACTGTTTGGGCAAACTGAATAATCTGAGAAAAATTAGGTGTTGCAATGTAACTATCGATTCCTAACCACAATAAGTATTCGATATTACCAGCAGGACCAAGCAATGGAGAAACGGTTAAGCCACGATATTGCCAATTTAGTTGTTGTGCAGCTTGTAACACCTGAAAAATTGCCTCAGCTTGTGCTTCAGGATCGCGGACTACGCCTTTTTTGCCAACTTGCGATCGCCCTACTTCAAATTGTGGTTTGACGAGTAAAACTGCTTCTCGCGGAAGCTGTAGTAACTCCCACAAAGCAGGTAGAATCTTTGTTAAAGAAATAAACGATACATCAACTACCGCAAAATCAGCAGCAGCGTCACCCTCTTTGTATAGTTGCTCCGGTTGCAGATAGCGTAAATTAGTCCGTTCTTTTAAAATGACACGCGGATCGTTGCGTAAACCCCAGTCAACTTGTCCGTAGCCAACATCAATTCCGTAAACGCGTTTTGCACCAGCTTGCAAAAGACAATCTGTAAAACCGCCAGTGGATATTCCACCATCTAAGCAAACACGCCCAGCAACCGAAATCTCAAATTCAGTTAAAGCTTTGAAAAGCTTTTCTCCGCCGCGTGAAACATAAGGCGATCGCGCTTTAATATGAATTGGTAGTGTTGTCTCAACCTCAGTACCAGGCTTATCGATAATTTGTTGATTAACAAAAACTTCACCAGCGCGAATCAAACGTTGCGCTTGTTGTCTAGAGGAACAAAGTTCTAAGTCTACAAGTAGCGTATCAAGTCGTTGTTTAGCCAAGACAAAATTGAAGAAGGGGTGAGGGGCGAGGGGTGAGGAGTGAGGGGAATAAAAATAATTCTTTGTTTCAATCCCATGCTTTTAAGCTACTGTTTCCTCACCTCTCTGAAATATAAGCTTTGTCTATTCTAATGCTTGCAGACTGCTACCAAAGGTTACGGTAAATTTCCCCTTCCCACGTACTACTCCAGTTAGCCCCAAACGGAAATTGCTGCCAATCCATCGTTTCATCAGAAGTCACACGAGTCAACGATATTAACTCAGATTGAATTTGTTCAATAAGATCCTGTTCCGCCGCCGTTATTAGCACTTCTGCTGGTTGATTCGAGTTTTGCGCAGGATTATCCATCATGGCAACATCAAAAGACTTGCCATTGATTTTGACTCCAACATAGTTAAGATGTCAGTCTTCTTAGAAATTCTTTACTTTTGGATGAACGAGTGGCTAGTGGGAGAGATTTGATGATTATTGTTCTTTACTACCCTCTTACCCTACTACTCTACTACCCGCCTACCCTCTTACCCGCTTACCCAACTACCCGCCTACCCTCTTACTCTTCTACTTCTTTCACCGATATCCTGCAGCTTGTAGCGAGAAAAGTCGGGCGTAGCGTCCTTTAGCTTGAAGTAATTCCTCGTGTGTTCCTTGTTCAATTAATTCTCCACCTGAGAGAACAACGATCTTATCTGCCATACGGACAGTGGAAAAGCGATGCGAGATTAAAATTGCCATTTTATCTTTGCTGAGAGTGCGAAATCGTTGGAAAATTAATACTTCAGCCTCTGCATCCATTGCTGCAGTAGGTTCATCCAAAACAAGAATATCTGCTTGTGTCCGCATGAAAGCCCGCGAAAGTGCAATTTTTTGCCATTGTCCGCCAGAGAGTTCTTGACCACCTTTAAACCAACGCCCTAACTGCGTGTAAAATTTATCAGCCATTTGCTCGATAAAAGGTTGTGCCATGCCTTTATCTGCGGCAATATGCCAGTGTGGTTCTTCAACCAAGTGTTGAACATCTCCAACACCAATGTTCTCACCAACAGTGAATTGATAACGGACAAAATTTTGGAAAATTACGCCAATCCGCCGATGCAACACTTCAATATCCCATTGTTGTAAATCTAAGCCATCAAGCAGAATTCGTCCTGAATCTGGAGAGTAAAGGCGCGTTAATAACTTAATTAAAGTCGTTTTTCCGGAACCATTTTCACCTACGATCGCCAGTTTCTCACCTGGTTTAAGATGCAACGACAAGTTTTTTACTGCAGGTTGCAAGCTTCCTGGATAGGTAAATGTCACATTTTCAAACCGAATACCATCTTGTGGTGAGATTCCTTTGGTAACATTACCGCGTGGCTGGGGAATGTCTTGTTCGAGAAACTCATAGAGATTAGATAAATACAACTGATCTTCGTACATTCCCCCCAGCGAAGTGAGTGCAGAAGAAAAAGTTGTTTGTCCTTGGCGAAACACAACAAGATACATTGTCATATCACCAAGAGAAATTCGTCCGGCGATCGCTTCTACAACAATCCAAGCATACGCAGCATAAAATGCCGCACTACTTAGTAAACCCAACCCATAACCCCACACACCTCGGCGTAAAGTTAAGTTGCGATCTTCACGGTATAAGCGATTAAAAATATTGTGGTAGCGTTGTAGCAACATTGATCCAAGTTGATATAACTGCACCTCCATCGCAAAATCTTCACGCGCAATTAATGTTTCTAGATAGTGCTGTTCTCGCGTTTCTGGTGCGCGCCAGCGAAACAAGCGAAAGGCTTCTCCGGCAAATTTTGTTTCAGCAACGAATGCAGGGATTGCAGTTAAAACGAGTGCTAACAAAGCCCACAGCGAAAATTGCAGCAGTAAACCACCGTATGTAACGAGTGAAAGACTATCCTGAACAATACCAAACGTCCGACTAACGAGTGATAAAGGACGACTTGAGGCTTCGCGCCGCGCCCGCGTCATCTTATCGTAAAATTCAGAATCTTCAAAATGAGCAAGATCTAAGGTTAAAGCCTTTTCTAAAATTAAGACATTAACTCGTTGCCCTAATAGCACTCGTAATAGTGATTGGCAGATACTCAATCCCCGTTGACTACCCGCGAGTAAGGCGACTAGTATAGCTTCTAGTGTTAAATAGCCTAATGCAGCGCGATTGCTTTCTAATCCTGATTGCGAGGCTGCTACTACGGCATCAACAATCAACTTACCAATATAGGCGATCGCCCCAGGAAGTAAACCTGCTGTTAAAGTAAATACTGCTAGAACTACTGTAAGAACGCGGCTAGTCGTCCACACAAGTTCGATAGCCCGTCCACTATAACGAAATATTGCTAATATTTGTCGCAAGCTTTGCTGCAATGGGAGTGCGATTCCCTGCGGATAACTTTTCATCTACGGTTCAATACGGGAAACCCACTCTTTGTAATAACCCTAGCTACTTAACTTCCTTTTTGTTCGTGATATTCTGAGATTTGATCGTAAATTTCCTCAGGAAACTGTAAATCTTTGTAAACATTACAAGCATCAGGATCGTCAGGATTGGGGCAAATCGGAAAATCTTGATGTTGTTGCCATTCCAATACTCGTTCGCGACGTGGGGGGTTATAGTCTTTACCTTGTACTTGTTTATAAAGCGATCGCGCGTCTTCTTCACTAAAATCGCGATCTTTTTGTAGGTATTCGATTAACTCTTTTTCGCTTAAAAAGTGCCGCGCTACCATCGCAAAGACTAATCTACCGTAATGACCAATATCCTTACCTGCATCTAAAGCATCTAGTAGATGCGCCATCATGTCGCTTTTGCGTAAATCTGCAATTGCCATATGTGATGTTCTCCCTGACTTCTATTTCAATAGTACACAAGTACTAAAAAGTTTTGAGTTTTGAATTAAAAGAACTTTCTTAACTCAACATTCATAACTCAACACTCCGCCCAAAAGGCGGTAAAGGCGGACGCCAGCAAAGGTATGCAAGGGGACCAAATAAAGGAATAAGCGCAAACAACCAAAAAAGTTGTGAATCGCTAGAATAACCGCGACGCGCCATATCGTCACCAAGTACGGTAGGAAACAAGACAGCAAACACACAAAACGCTAAACTCATACCGTGAATAAAGCGATCGCTTAAGAATTGCTGCACAAAATCTCCCCAATCGCCAGCAAATAAACCAAAAGCGACTAAACCAATGGTAAAGATCGTCACAGCGACACCAGTACTACGCGAGTCCAGCAACTGTAACCACGAATCTTTAGCACCAGTAAATTCTTGATTCGCTTCGCGCAACGCCAAGTACGGGATTAAGCCAATCACACCTGTACCAAGTGACGCGAGTGCAAAAGCCCAAAATGGAATCTTCTGCATTCTGCCATCGATGAATAAAAGGCAGCTATAAATGAATATCCAAACACCAATCAGCGAAAACAACGATAAAATCACTGGATTCACCTTTGTCCACTGCAACGTCAGAATATTGATTAACAGTGTTAAGGTTTCTTGTAGATGCAACGGTGGTGCAAAAAACAGCACATAGATTATAAATGCTGCCCAAAGCACCCATAAAATAATTTTTCTACTCATAAGTAAGCGAGTGAAAACGAACATCATTAAAAAACTGGTAATTGGTTAATAGTTTTAAGTTTTGTTAGCGTAGCGGTGCCTTAGCACGTTTTGAATTGTTCGCGAAGAAAGGTGCCGGAGGCATTAAAATTTTGAACTTTGAGTTTTCTTAACTCATAACTCAACACTCAACATTCATAACTTTCTATTACCCATTACCCAACAAAGGAGAAAATTAACTAAGCATGACAAATCCATCCTACATTTTTCTTGCGGGAGCCAGCCGTGGCGTCGGTCGAGAAATCGCGCATTGTTTGAGACAACAACAGCTAAAGGTAAAAGCTTTACTACGCAGCGAGGCGACTCGTGCGGATTTAGAAGCAATGGGGATTGAGGTTGTTTTAGGCGACGCCTTGCGTGTCAGTGATGTAGAAAACGCAATGTTGTCAGAAGGAATTGCAGCCGTTATCAGCACAATTGGTGGTTTACCTAAAGATGGCGATCGCGCTGACTATTTAGGAAACAAAAATCTCATCGATGCAGCAGTCAAAGCCGGAGTGCAAAAATTTATTTTAATTTCTTCAATTGGTAGCGGTGATAGTGCGCAAGCTTTACCACCTCAAGCTTTGGCAACATTAGGGTCTGTGTTAGTCGAGAAAGAAAAAGCTGAACAACATTTGATTAACAGCGGACTCATTTATACAATCATTCGACCAGGTGGTTTGAAATCAGAACCCGCAACAGGTAATGGCATTCTTACTGAAGATCCGCGCGTTGCTGGGACAATTCACCGCGCTGATGTCGCCCAACTTGTCTGTCGCT
Organism: Gloeocapsopsis crepidinum LEGE 06123; assembly: GCF_015207655.1. GTDB lineage: Bacteria > Cyanobacteriota > Cyanobacteriia > Cyanobacteriales > Chroococcidiopsidaceae > Gloeocapsopsis > Gloeocapsopsis crepidinum. The sequence continues at coordinate 73,621 of NZ_JADEWN010000009.1, forward strand.
GTCTCAATTCAGAAAAGGCGAATAATAAAATTCTCTCCGCCGTCGATCGCCAAATGATGTACGGTCAACCTGATTTTGTTGCATTTGATGTCAGCTGAGCGATTGAAATCACTGCTACACAAGCGCAACTTATCTTCACAGGTTTTTCCAACGTTACCTCTAGTGCCGATCTTGCAGTATGATAAATTTTAAGATTGTTTTACAGAATGCTTAATACACGGCTATGGAAATCTTGACACTCGGTTGGGTTACACTGCTTGTTACCTTCACATGGTCGATTGCAATGGTAGTTTGGGGTCGTAACGGACTGTAAAAGCTCAAGTGGAAACGACGACAGCACTCAATGTTCTTGTTCTAGTCGCCTTTGGTTTACTGATTGCAGTAACCGGAGGTGTTTTGTACTTAACAGTTGCAGATTGGCGCGATCGCCGTCGCCAAGACAAAGAAAACCGCGAAAATCGCGTCCAGGGTAGATATAAACGCAAGAAGTAATTTACCGCTTCGCGGAGTTGTGAATTTTGAGTTTTGAGTTTTGAATGACGGATTAAACTCAAAACTCAAAACTTTGAAATTTTATATTGACAAAAGAGTATTTTTATGCTCTTTGAGCGCCTGGTTGTCCATTTTCAACAATAAAAGACGCCAGCGTACTTGCTGGAGCTTGCGGATCGAGAATCGTCGAAACAACTCGATAATCGCTACGCCATTGTTTGGGTGTAAGTTGACAGCGGACATAGCCTCGAAAAGCACCATCAAAGAACTTTGTATGTGGATTATTGGCTAAAGCTGCAGTCACTGGGGCAATAAACTGCGCGGGAAAATCTGAAGTAATCGAAGTTCCGACAAATTCTGTACCAATGGTAGGTGAAGCAGGATTTTTAAAGTCGGTTTTGAGATCGTGTACCCAGCTTGAATGAATATCACCTGTAATGACAACAGGGTTAGCTACTTCTTTGCGTTGTTGGATGAAGTTAAACAGGCGATTGCGTGCCGCAACATAACCATCCCATTGATCGACGTTAAATGTTTCACTATCTGAACGTGCGTCAAAGTCAAATTGAGCCATCATTGTTTGTTGGGCTATAACATTCCAACGCGCTTGCGATCGCTCTAATCCTCTAAATAACCAACGTTCTTGCTCTTTGCCTGTCATTGTCGCCTCTTCAGCTAAAGCTTCCGCACACCGAGGTTTTAATCCATCATCACACGGTTGGTTAGTGCGATACTGACGAGTATCCAATACAAAAAACTCAGCTAAGTCCCCAAAAGTCAAACGCCGGTAAAGTTGCAGATTTGGACCCTTGGGTAAGGAAGATAAACGCAATGGCATATGCTCGTAGTAAGCTTGATAAGCGTTTGCACGGCGTTTAATAAATTCCTCCCGTGTTTGATTGTCTTCAGGAATTAAGTTGGCATAATTATTATCAACTTCATGGTCGTCCCAGGTGACAATCCAAGGAAATTTTGCATGAACCGCTTGTAAATGAAATCCGGTTTTGTACAAAGCATGACGGTTGCGGTAGTCAGCAAGACTAACAATTTCAGGGCTATTGTGTTGACGTGGCTTGCTGAAATCAGGTCCGTATTCGTAAATATAATCGCCAAGATGTACGACAAAATCGAGTTCTTCCTGCGCCATGTTGCGGTAGGCAGAATAAAAGCCATTTTGCCAGTCTTGACACGAAGCAAAGGCAAAAGTTAGTTGTTGTAAGCGCTCGCCCCGTGCGGGTGCAGTGCGTGTTCTCCCGATGCGACTTGTGTCATTACCTGCTTTGAATTGATACCAATACCAGCGATTTGGTTCTAATCCTTGAACTTCTACATGAACTGAATGCGCGAGTTCAGGAGTGGCGATCACCGTTCCTTTTTGGATAACTTGCTGCATTTTGGGATCTCGTGCCACTTGCCAGCGCACTTCAACATCTTGGTTTGGCATTCCCCCACCGTTGAGTGGTTGAGGTGCTAACCGCGTCCAAATCACAAAACCATCGGGTAATGGTTCTCCTGAAGCGACACCGAGTTTAAAGGGATAATCAGAAAATCTTGGTTGGGCAACAACTCGCCGCGAAAATTGACTTGCGATCGCCAAACTTGTCAATCCACTCACACCTATAAGCAAGCGCCGCCGCTGCATCTGAGTTAACAGCAAACGGTTAAAATCCCAGCGAGTCATGTGTTTGCTCCTCTTGTATTTTTTTAGCCTTGAGAAGCTCAACTAATAGTGTCAAGCTTCATCCAATGCAACAAGAAAGTAGCAAGTACGTATTAACTGCTCATCAAGGTAGTGTTAAAGTTGACTTAACTTTGATGAATTTGTATATAGGCTAACCAAATGATGTAAGTCAATCTCTTGCCTGCCCACAGCATAAAAAAACTTGCCTTAAGAGCACTAATTCCTCAAAGCAAGCTTAGAAATTTGTCAGTTGTGATTGAGAGCGCTTTTTATAACTGCTTCACCTCAGAAACCAACTTGCCTACGACATCTTTAGCGCTACCAAAGAGCATCATAGTTTTATCTTTGTAGAACAGATCGTTATCCACACCAGCAAAACCAGTACTCATGCCCCGCTTAATCACAATTGTGTGCTTGGCGCGATCTACTTCTAAAATTGGCATTCCATAAATTGGGCTAGCGGCATCACTACGGGCTGCTGGGTTCACGACATCATTTGCCCCGATCACCAAAGCGACATCTGTTTGCTCAAATTGGGGATTAATATCCTCCATATCATGCAACTGGGGATACGGGACATTCGCTTCTGCAAGTAACACATTCATATGCCCTGGCATTCTTCCTGCGACAGGATGAATGGCATACTTAACATCAACGCCCATTTTTTCAAGTTGATCTGCTAATTCGCGAACGCTGTGCTGTGCTTGCGCTACTGCCATTCCATATCCAGGAACAATAACTACCGATCGCGCATAACCCAACATCATTGCGCCTTCTTCGGGATCAATGCTGTGTACAGTTTTATCTTCTGTACCACCACCGCCTGAGACACCTGCTTTGCCAAACGAGCCAAACAACACGCTTACCAAAGAGCGGTTCATTGCTTTGCACATGATCTGCGTCAAAATCAATCCAGATGCACCTACTAAAGCACCCGCAATAATTAGCATATTATTCATTACGACAAAACCAGCAGCACTCGCCGCTAAACCTGATAACGAGTTCAACAGCGAAATCACGACAGGCATATCGCCACCACCAATTGGTAGGACAAATAATACGCCGAGGAGTAGGGAAACACCCACTACTGCCAAGAATATTGGTAAATTTTCGGGGGCGACTAATAAATATCCGCTACCAACAACAAAACCAACTAAAAGTAAGGCATTAATTGGTTGCTGTAATGGAAATGTCACTGGAGAACCGCTGATTAAACCTTGCAACTTGGCAAAGGCAATCATACTGCCAGTAAAAGTGACACCACCAATAAACACATCCAACAGCATGGAAATATTGGCATCGAGGGGAATAGCTTGCGAAGTTCCCATTAATCGCCAAAACTCTGCTACTGCAACGAGTGCAGAAGCCGCACCACCAAGTCCGTTTAACAAGCCTACCATCTGTGGCATGGCTGTCATGGCGACTTTTTGCGCAGCGATCGCACCAATCAACGAACCAACTGCCAAACCAACTAAAATCATTTCATAGCTTAGCACTTGCCGATCGAGCAGCGTTGCGACTACAGCAAGCAACATCCCGACTGCTGCTAAGAAATTACCTTGACGTGCGCTAGCAGGCGAACCTAATTTTTTTAAACCAACGATAAATAACGAAGCAGCTACTAAATAAGTTAACTGAATTCCTGTTGGTAGAAATTCACTCACGCTTTCACCTCTTTTTTCTTAAACATTTGCAACATCCGATCTGTCACCAGGAAACCACCTACAACGTTAATGGTCGCTAGCACGACGGCAATTAAGCCTAAAATGACAGATACCTGTCCCTCATTAGCACCCGAAACGAGAATCGCGCCAATCACCGCAATGCCGGAAATCGCGTTTGCACCAGACATTAAAGGTGTATGTAATGTTGGCGGAACTTTATTGATTACCTCAAATCCCGCAAAAGATGCCAAAACAAATACAAACAAAGCCGCTATGAGTGCTTCTGTCATTGAAAAATCTCCATTTTTGGTAATTACTTGATTACCTGTCACCTCTTACCCAGCTGTCGCACTACTTAAAGTTGCTAAAGCTTCTTTCACGCGTTGATTGCGAATTTCACCCGCGTGCGTGATGCAAGCAGCATTAACAATATCATCTGCAAAATTCACGTCCAGATTGCCATCTTTGATTAGCAGTTGGATGAGTGAAAAAAGGTTTTTTGCATACAGTTGACTCGCGTGAACTGGCATTGATGAAGGTAGATTAATTGGACCAATAATTGTCACGCCATTGCGCTGTACATCTTTACCTGGTTCAGTACAAGCACAGTTGCCACCTTGTTCAGCAGCAAGATCGACAACAACTGAACCTGGTTTCATTTGGGCAACCATTTCTTCTGTGACGAGAAGTGGTGCTTTTTTACCGGGAACTTGTGCTGTTGTAATGACTACGTCAGATTGCTTGATGTGTTCAGCAACAACTTCTTGCGTGCGTTGCTTGGCTGCTTCTGAAACTTCTTTAGCGTATCCGCCGTCGGCAACAGTATCTTCGTTGAGTTGTACCTCAACAAACTTTGCTCCCAAGCTTTGAACTTCTTCTTTGACTGCAGGGCGAATATCAAAAGCTTCTACCACAGCGCCTAGGCGTCTTGCAGTCGCGATCGCTTGTAATCCAGCGACACCTGCACCCATAATAAATACCTTGGCTGGAGCGATTGTTCCTGCCGCAGTCGTTAACATAGGAAAGTATTTTGGTAGTGCTGCTGCGGCAATTAACACAGCTTTATACCCTGCAATCGATGCTTGTGATGATAAAGCATCCATACTTTGCGCTCTTGTTGTGCGTGGGATCATTTCCATACTCAGCGCTGTAATCTGTCGCTGCGCCAAACGTTGGGCGATCTCAGGTTCACCTAATGGATTTAAGAAGCTAATTAAAACTGCGCCTTCACGCAATAAATCTACTTCCAAACGCCCATCTTCGCGCTCTCTAGGTATCCCTACTTTGAGCAGGATATCAGCTTCACGCCACAAGGCATCTGTATCAGTTATAATTTTCGCCCCTGCTGTTTCGTAGTCTGTATCCGTAAAAAAGGAACTTTCTCCGGCACCTGCTTCTACCCAAATTTCGATTCCCTTCTTAACTAGTCGAGCAACTGTATCTGGAATTAAGGCAACACGACGCTCACCAACTTCAATTTCTTTTGCAACTGCTAATTTCATTCAATCTCCTTCTTGATAATCTCAATCACGCAATTTAAAACTATGTGTGTTACTAGCTCCCTCTACAGCCAATTGAAAGCTCCTTACTCCTCCTAAGTTTTGCATGGACAAGGCAAAGCAGCGTGTTATCCGCTTTGTTGCTATCGGAGGCTTCATTGTGGCAATTGCAATTTAATACTTTTCAAAACTTACTTATACTTAATTCTGCACATCTTATTGCGATCCCCAAATGTTAAATTCTAATCTTTAGCTTCTTTTATAAATTGAGCTACAAAAAATAGCCTATATGTTACACGTAGTAACATTGACTTTTTTCGTCATACAGAAAGCATATTTAACAATTTTGGGAAATGTCTTGATGAATGTAGCTTACCTGATAGGCACTTGTGTGGCAAAATGTCTCAACTTTTATAACGAAAACCCAAGATATAGATACACTGGTACACATTTATCAACAAAGTCAAGCACATTACCTAAGATGAGAGTAACTTAAACTGAGCCTGCTCTAGCTTCTTTGATCTAAGATATGCTCAACAAAATCTTAAGAAAATGGCACTTTTTTCAACTACAGCACGTCTAACCTCACAGGAGCGAGGAGCGATGAGTAAGGGGTTCTCTCACCCCTTAATAGGCATTTAGCGGATTGAATTGCGATTTGTGTGTCGGGCTACTTCCTCTCCACACAATTTCTAGCTTCTCCATGCCGTTAGTGCTAGAGCATTAAACCTCAAACCTGATTCACACGAGATTCTTCTGTGCCCTCGTCTCTCATCCCTAGCTCCTCGCCCCTTTCTGATAAAGTTTAGTAAAAACACCTAGTAATTTTTTAGGTATACAGACCGATGGTAGCCACAAAAGTATCTATGCGTCGCGTAATTTCTGCTTTAGCTGTTAGTGGTTGTTTGATTGCTGCGTTTCCTGTCATTTCTACCGCCCAGTCTTTACCTGGTTTTACAATATTTAGCGGTGTAAAACGCGAAAATCAGTTGCCTTTTCGCTTGGACTTTGGTGGGCAAGCTAATGGTTGGGATCGCTACCGCTTGCGCATTCCAGGAAATAGGCTAAATTTAGCTGCTGCTCAATTCACAGTTTCCTATCCAGAAAACTATCGAGGCAAATTTGATCCAGATAACATTGAAGTACGTGTAAGAGGAAAAAGCGTACCCCTACAAGAAGTGAGATGGGATCAAGAAAACCGCGTAGTGGAAATTTTTCCTGCCGAACCTGTGCCAGCAAACACGCGTACTGAAATAGTGTTTTCTAATGTTAGAAATCCTACCTTTGGCGGGATGTACTATTTCAATTGCCAGATTCAAACTCCTGGTGATGTACCCCTACTGCGCTATGTAGGAACGTGGATTCTGAGTATTAGTTGAGCTAGCAGTCAGTCTATCTTCCTGAGAAGCTGCTATTCAGGTCAATCAGTTGCAAGTTTGGTGATATGATAAGAGATTGTGATTTTTTGAAACAGCTGAGTAAGGAAGAAAACTCATGAAACGCACTCTAGAAGGAACTAACCGCAAAAGAAAAAGAACATCTGGCTTTCGCGCTAGAATGCGCACTCCAGATGGACAAAACGTGATTAAAGCCCGCAGAAGAAAAGGACGTCATCGGTTAACCGTTTAGCGTTGAGACATTCAAAATCAACGAAACGTAGTGCATAGCTCAAATAGACTTCAAAGTCGGTACGATTTCCGAGCAGTGTTTCGAGAAGGTATCCGCTGTCATGGATCTCATCTCACACTGAGAGCCTTACACAAAAAAGCGAAACCGATTGTTAATAATTCTAAGGTGGAGCCAGAAAACTTTGAGTTGGAGGTGGCAACTAAAATTGGTATTTCGATTAGTACAAAGGTGAGTAAACGGGCTGTAGTGCGCAATCGGATCAAGCGTCAGATCCGAGCAGCTTTTCGCAGTTTGTTACCTCAGATATCGCCTGGATGGCTATTAGTGGTTATCGTAAAACCTTCAGTTGTGCAAGCTAAGTGCGATTACGATCAATTTCTGCAAGAATTAGAGCAGTTGTTGACAGAAGCTGAGGTAATCGATGGGCATTCGTGAAGAAGTGTTTTTTGAAGGTGGACCGCATATTGGAGACCTTATTATTAACTTGCTAATTGGATTAACGCTAATCGGTTTACCACTGAGTGTTGGCGCAATTGTCAGAGCCTTGTGGTTACGCTATCGCGTCACAAATCGTAGAATTACAGTAACAGGAGGATGGCAAGGGCGTGATCGCACTGATATTATCTACGCAGAAATTGTCAAGATTGTAAAAGTTCCTCGTGGTCTTGGCATGTGGGGAGATATGGTTCTTACACTTAGAGATGGTAGTCGCTTGGAACTACGTGCAGTTCCAAAGTTTCGCGAGATTTACGACTATATCAACGAGCAAGTAGCTGCCAAGAAAGTTGGTGCAACATCATAGTCTGATAACGATATGAGGGCAGGCTTCTGGTTTTGCTATGAAATGCTAGCGTAGTATTTCATAATATGAACGAATTTTGAACATCGATGTGTTAGTAAAATGACGAAAAACATCAATCCTCCGTTCTCTGCTCGCAACGCCTGACCCTTAGTTCGGATACATTAGATTCAGACAAATTAGAGTAGTTCAGGTTGACTTAACACCAATGGATTTTGGTATCGGGTTTCTTTCTAACAACGTAATGCTGCCGATCCTGGATTTCTTCTATGGGATCGTGCCCAGCTATGGATTAGCGATCGTGGCGCTAACACTCGTCATTCGCCTTGCAGTCTACCCTCTTAGTGCTGGCTCAATTCGCAATATGCGGCGCACGCGAATTACGCAGCCTTTAATGCAAAAGCGGGTTAAAGAAATTCAAGAACGACACAAAGATAATCCTGCAAAGTTGCAGGAAGAAATGAGCGGAGTATACAAAGAATTTGGTAATCCGTTAGCTGGATGTTTACCAGTACTGTTGCAAATGCCAGTACTGTTTGCTTTATTTGCGACGCTGCGCGGTTCGCCGTTTTCTGATATCAACTATACTGTCAACCTGCAAATTGTACCCCAGGAACAAATCGAACGAGTTCAACCAAAAGCCTTTGCGACTTCACCTCAAAATATCTACATTGCCGATGGAGAGCATTATCGCATTAGCGCAATTGTACCTAGTGGTAATAGCTTAGCTGTTGGAGAAAAAACAAAGTTTGAATTTCAAACAGTCGAGGGTAAGCCACTCAAAGAATTAGTGGCTGAACATCCAGAAACTAGTATCAAGCCACGTTGGAGCATCACCAAAGGTCAAGAGCGGATACAGATAGATGAAGCAGGCAATATTGAAGCCTTGCAACCAGGTGAAGCAACAATTCAAGGGACGATTCCAGGAATCGCTGCGGACAAAGGCTTTCTGTTTATTGATGCTTTAGGTAGAGTTGGCGCGTTTGATGCCGATGGCAAAATTCACTGGGATATCGTGGCAATGGTGATCGGCTTCGGTTTAAGTTTATATCTTAGCCAAGTTCTTTCTGGTCAAGGTGCCTCAGGTAATCCTCAACAAGATACAGTTAACAAAATTACTCCAGTCATTTTTTCGGGGATGTTTTTGTTTTTCCCGTTACCTGCTGGAGTCCTGATGTACATGCTCATTGCTAATATCTTCCAAACATTGCAAACTTTTGTTGTTTCCCGCGAACCACTGCCTGAAAATCTCCAAAAGATTGTCGCAGCATCAGAGACGAAAGAGTCAGAAGCCAAAGGACGTGAAGCACTTCCTTTCGAGCCAGGACGTTCTAAGAAAAAAGCTTCAGGATAAGTATGACAGAAGATACGCGAATGCAGCGGGGTCAAACTTGGTTGGAATCGCTGCTCAAACTTATGAGTGTGTCTACAAATGTAGAAGCACACTTAGAAGCAAGTCAAATTCAAGATGGTGCTGCTCAAGAGCCTGACAACTACTGGTTGACAGTTGATGAAACTAAACTTAGCTCAGAACAAATAAAAACTCTCATTGGTTCCGAAGGCAACGTACTTGACGCAATTCAGTATTTGGCTAATGCGACACTCAATTTACATCAATCACAAGGCGAACAAGCATCATATACTGTAGAACTAGACGGTTATCGCATACGTCGCCAAGCAGAAGTGCAAGCGATCGCCTCCTCTGCAGCAGAACAAGTCCGTGCTTCAGGTCAAGAAGTTGAAATCAAGTCTCTGTCGTCAGCAGAACGCCGTCAAGTCCACACGTTTTTGAAAGGTTTCTCAGATTTAGAAACTTTTAGTAGAGGTAAAGAGCCGCACCGTCATTTAGTTGTGCGGCAGTTGCCATAAAATTAGTGTAGAGTCTAGGGGCGTTATTGCGCCCCTCTTACATAATTGATAGCTAACAAGTGATAGCAACAGCTAGACTGTTATTGAAATACTAACCTGTGCCGGAAATACTTGTGTTTAAAAGGGTGGCGCAAAATTATGATGGAAGCAATTTATATTCCGCAGCTAATTAAAGCGCCGGAGAAAACTGAGGCAATTCAAGTTCAGGAGTTTTTACCAGATTTAGAAACCCTGACACCCGTTCGCGGCTGGATAAAAGTTAAACACTGCGGCAACTATTTAGAAGTTTCAGCAACTGCCGAAACAATCATCACATTAACTTGCCATCGCTGCTTGCAACAATATAATCATCGTTTGGTCGTCGATACCTCAGAAATTATTTGGTTAGACGATGCACAACAAACAGATACGCCTTTGGTTGAGCGAGAACTAGCTTTGGAAGACTTGATAGAAACATTACCACCTCGCGGTTTCTTCAATCCTACCCAGTGGCTTTACGAGCAGTTGTGTTTAGAAATTCCGCAAAGGCAACTGTGTGACACTGAATGTCTCGGAATTCAAACGGACAATAACGATGCTTCAGCTGGACTTATTGACAAGCGCTGGGCTTCTCTGCAATCGCTCAAAAACAACTCTAATAGTTAAAATGCAAACGAGTCCTTAATAGCGTCTAGCCCCCAATACTACCATGAGCTTCCATGATGAATTTGAACTGCTACTCCGCGCCCGCTATTCACTAGTTTACATCCCAACATTTGAAGAAGAACGAGTAGAACTAGCAGTTCGGGAAGTTGCACAGCGTCAAGGAAATCGGGCAATTTATACTTGGGACTTTGTCGATGGATACACAAGTAATCCTAATGATACGGGTTTTGGTCGTCGTAACCCGCTACAGGCGCTGGAATTAATTGAAAAACTGCCTGTGTCAGCACCAGCAGTATTTATTTTGCGCGACTTCCACCGATTTTTGGAAGATGTGTCCGTTTGCCGTAAATTGCGTAATTTAGCAAAGCTGTTAAAGTCTCAACCAAAAAATATAGTTATTCTTTCGCCAAAAGTAGCGATTCCTGAAGACTTGAGTGAAGTTTTAACCGTCTTGGAGTTTCCTCTACCTGCAGCACCAGAAATTAAAGCAGAAATCGAGCGGTTACTAGCAGCAACAGGGCAATCACTGACAGGAAAGGTACTTGATGAATTAGTTCGTTCGTGCCAAGGACTATCAATGGAGCGTATTCGGCGAGTTTTGGCGAGGGCGATCGCAACCCACGGACAAATTCAACCTGAAGATGTCGAACTCGTATTACAGGAAAAACGGCAAACAATTCGCCAAACTCAAATTCTCGACTTTTACCCTGCTACGGAAAAGATCTCTGATATTGGTGGATTAGATAATCTTAAAGACTGGTTATTACGGCGAGGTGGGGCATTTACTGAACGCGCCCGCAGCTATGGCTTACCGCACCCAAGAGGCTTATTGTTAGTAGGAATTCAAGGAACAGGCAAGTCACTGACTGCAAAAGCGATCGCACATCATTGGCATTTACCTTTACTGCGGTTAGATGTCGGACGATTGTTTGGCGGCTTAGTCGGTGAATCTGAATCGCGTACGAGACAAATGATTCAAGTTGCTGAAGCTTTATCTCCATGCATTCTTTGGATTGATGAAATTGATAAAGCATTTTCTGGTATTGGTGGCAAAGGTGACGCTGGTACGACAAGCCGCGTGTTTGGTACGTTCATCACCTGGCTAGCAGAAAAAACATCACCAGTATTTGTTGTAGCTACTGCTAATGATATTCAGTCGTTACCACCAGAAATGCTGCGCAAAGGGCGTCTTGATGAAATTTTCTTTGTTGGATTACCCACCCAAGAAGAACGCAAAGCCATTTTTACAGTTCATCTATTGCGACTGCGTCCTCACAACGTCAAAAACTATGACATCGAACGATTAGCTTACGAAACACCAGACTTTTCCGGTGCAGAAATTGAGCAAACGCTCATTGAAGCAATGCATATTGGTTTTAGTCAAAACCGTGACTTTACTACGGATGACATTTTAGAAGCCGCTAGTCAAATTATTCCTTTGGCAAGGACAGCGCAAGAGCAAATCGAGTTTCTCCAAGAATGGGCTGCGGCAGGAAAAGCTCGCTTAGCTTCAAAGCACAGCACTTTAAGTTGTCGTATTCAGCGGCAGATGCAGTGAACTACACGCCAACTACTCGTTCTTGTGAGCTAAAACTCAAATGAGCGAGAATGAAAGGCAACAGGATCGCTGAACTTAGCTCCTTGCTTAACTAGCAATGTGTCACAGGGATCTAATTCTGCGCCAAATTGTAAAGCTTAATAGAGCAACAACACTCGCAATTGTAACTAATGCTGCCATTGCACTCATTCCTTGTAGCTGCATAGCTAGCCAGTTAGAAACAATTGTGACAGTCCATAACGTGATTGCTGTATGCCTTTGAGAAAAGCCCCAAGCTAGTAAACGGTGGTGCAAATGGTCTTTTCCAGGATTACTCAAAGGATTTTTTCCTGCCATCAACCGTAATACGAATACTTGAGTCGTATCGATGACTGGCAAGAGCAGAAACAAGACAGGCGGCACTAGAGCAAACACCGTTGTTACTTTTAGATTACCTAAAATAGTTGTCGCAGCTAAAACGTATCCAAAAAAATAGGCTCCAGCATCACCCATAATGATCCGTGAAGGATGAAAGTTGTGGCGTAAAAATCCCAGTGCGCCTCCTCCTAATGCAGCTAAAAGCAAAGTTGCTGCTGCCCGTGTCTCAAATTGAGCAGAAACTGCAAGTAAGCTCATAGCAGTAATAAAACTTACCCCTCCTGCTAAGCCATCCATTCCATCCATCAAATTAATAGCATTAGTAATTCCAACTACCCACAGCACAGTTAGACATATCGCAAGTAGTGAGTCAATCGGAGTTCCCAAAGGTGCTTCTATTTTGATTCCACTGCTAATCAATAGCAGTGCTGTCAGAATTTGAGTTAATAAACGTACCCACGGCGGTAAGCCAAATTGATCGTCAATAAAACCTACAAGTACTAGTATTGACCCTCCCAGTAAGATTGTGAGTACTTCAGCAAGTACACCTTCAATCACAATTGGTCGTAAGAGAGTAGCCAGTACTAGTGCGGCAAGCACTCCGAAGTAAATTACTAAACCTCCAGCATTAGGCAAAGGTTCTCGATTCAGCCGCCTTTCGTTGGGTTGATCTGCCCAACCAACTTGTAACGCAAACGATCGCACTGGCGGAGTCAATCGCCAGGTGACTACCCAGGCTAATATAAAGGTAAAGATTACCGCTAGCCAGCCGGTTCCGCTAGGGTTGGCAATGCCGAGGGATTGGAGAAATCCGTACAGGTTCATCTATAATAATTCAACCCTTACTGGGAATAATTACACAAGCACGATCGCTATATAAATCAATATGCTACTGCCTTAAGGGAATTCCGTCGCTGATGTAAATCAGGTAAAAATTAGGAAATCTCACATTTTCTCTGGTGAATACTCACCTTTGACTAGAATTGTGCTGTTTCTGTTTAATTTCAGTAAGGCTAGCGATCGCTTATAGTGTATGCTATACTTATAAATCGTTGTCTAATACTTGGCTCAGTAGCTCAGTTGGTTAGAGCAGGGGACTCATAAGCCCAAGGTCGGCAGTTCAAATCTGCCTTGAGCCATTTTTTATCATACATCAAAGCATTAAAAAGTCGGTGTTGTAAGCTTTTCATGATTACTGCCGTTTGAAGTATTACCATTGCTTTGAGTTGATTATTGCTCATTCAGGGTAAGTTTTTACTCTAATTTTAGGCAAGAAATATTATGACGCGAGCAATCGCTATGGTGACAATATTCAAGATAGGAGAATCTGTTGAAGGTACGTGAGGTCATCAAGCTCATAGAGGCTGATGCTTGGGTACTAGTACACGTACCAGAGGAAGTCACTGACAGTACCATCATTCAAAGAAGCTTGAAACGGTTACGATACCTCGAAAGCCATCTCATGATTTATCCTCTGGATTGCTAAATAGTTTTTGAGACAAGCTGCATTAAAAGGTTGAAGTTATGAAATACGCAATCGTGTTGAAAAAGCAGAAGGTAACTACTATATTGTGCCTACGTTCCTGACTTACCTGGATGTGTCGCGACAGGTCAAACCGTAGAGGAGACTTTACAACAGATACAAGAGGCGATCGCGTTTCACTTGGAGGGAATGCTGCTGCATGGTGAGGTAATTCCTAAACTTACTAGCTTGTGCCAATACGTAGATGTTCAAGTACTATCTGTTGAGCAGATTGCTCGTACGTCAGCATAAGTTGTTTACCGCTATTTTGTAGCGAAATCTTCCTTTGTTTTTAGTCAAAGTTTAGGCAAGAAGGAAGCTGCATGAATTATCTCAGCTATTTATCAAGTCTGTGAATGGCTCAAACTATAAAGCAGTTTAAAGTTGATTTAAGCGATCGCTCGATATTTTTGCAGTTTTCTAGAGTAGTATTCCAAATAACAGCTTTTGATTATTCAATTTGCTACCCATTAGTAGATCAATTACGGCTGTAAGTTGTTTGATGTTAATTAGTGGCTTAAAAACTCATTAATTCGCTATTTTAGATACTTGCCGTGAGAATGTTTACCTAAACTTTCCTAAATTTTTTGTATTTCAAATCACAATTGCCCTTTAATATAAGCTATGTAAGATGACGTCATAAAAGCATTCTCTACTTTATGAGTAAACTTTGTTAGCTCTCATTTTTTATGATGATTCTGAGTAGATTACGCCTAAAAGCAAGCTGGGGAAAGCACTTTCAGCAATGTTTTATTTAGCTAAAGGTGTCTTGGTTTAACTTTCTACGACTGAACATCTGTATGCCGAACACTCAATTCACGAGGAATAATCAGCTTTTCACAAAACATCATCAGAGCTATTTCGTAGTAATGAATATCTTGCTTTCATAACATTTAGGGCACTGTTGAGACCGAAGGTAATTAATGTTTTGGCAATTTAAACTGACAAAGAGAACAGCGCAGCGCCAAAGGCGATCGCTATTAGGCGTAGCATTAACAGCAATTCTAGTCAGTGCTTGTGGTAATAATCAGCAGACTACTACTACTACTAGTCCATCTCCAGGTACAACAGCAACAGAGGGTGGAACACTAATCTGGGCACGATATGGAGATGCTGATTCCCTCGACCCGCATCGCACAACAACAACGCTATCGTGGCAAATTTTTGACCAGATTTACGACACGCTACTAGCATTTAATGACAGTGGTGAGATTGTGCCTAACCTTGCTCGCGAGTGGCAAGTAAGCGATGATGGCACAGAAGTTACATTTGTTCTCAATGAAGGAATGACGTGTCACGATGGTACGCCGTTTGACGCGAATGATGTAAAATACACTGCCGATCGCGCCATTGATAGTCAGAATCCTAGCGTAACGCGCGGTGCATGGGGTCCAATTGAAGCTGTGGATGTTGTCGATCCACAGACAGTTCGATTTAGGTTTCAATCGCCGTTTGCCGCTTTTGTTTCCTTTATGGCAGATCCTTTCGCAAGTATGATTTGCGATAGCAATCAAGAATTGGGCGATCAGTTTGGTGTTTCGCAAGCAGTTGGTACCGGTCCTTGGCAGCTTGTCAGTTGGACGCGCGGTGATGAAATTGTGTTAGATAAAAATCCCGACTACGTTCGATATGGTCGTCCAGTACAAAATGAGGGTGCAGCTTATTTAGATAGACTTGTGGTGCGGCAAATTCCTGAAGCCCAAACCCGACTTGCAGGTTTACAAACTGGAGAAGTACAGCTCATTGTTAACCCACCACTCGATGACTTAGATGCGATACGTGGCAACTCTAACTTAGAATTGCACGTTGCAGAAAATACCGGACAGAACTTTTTCTTTGAATTTACTGTTTCTCGTCCGCCATTTAATGATATCCGCGCGCGTCAAGCCGTTGCCTATGCAATCGATATTGATGCTGCATTGCGAGTCGCTTTTGATGAAGGGTTGGTAGAACGCGAACGCTGTCCCATCAGCCGTGGTGTTTTTGGTAACGATCAAGAGTTTTGCGGACAATATAGCTATGAACATAATCCCGATCGCGCCAGACAACTGTTAGCGGAAATGGGTTATAGTGCGAATCGACCGATGGAAGTGATTTTGATGACTTCGACGGGTGACAACCGCGAACGCATGGTACAAGTTTTTCAAAGTCAATTGGCGCAAGTCGGGATTAACGCCAAAATTGAAACGATGGACATTGGTACGCTCAATGCTCGTGTCAAACAAGAAAATGAAAGAACTTCTGGGATTAGTACGTTTGACATGATGGATTGGGCATGGTTCGATCCGGATATTCTTTATCAACTTTGGCATTCGCCTGGGGCGTACAGCGGCTATCAATCGCCAGAATTGGATAAATTATTGGAGCGAACGCGCACGACGGTTGATGCAACTCAGCGGCGAGAAGCTGTTAATGATGTGATGGAATATTTGCTGTCGAATGCTGTACACATTCCACTGTATACACCAGGATCATTGTGGGTTTATGCGACGCGATCGCAGGTGCAAGGCTTTAAGATTGGTCCTTTTAATCGACCTGTGTTTAATGATGTGAGGCTGCAATAGATACATTTTTGGTGGGAGTTTTTGAAACGAACCACAAAGGCGCATAGACGCCCGTAGGGCGGCTTCTCGTAGAGTAGGTCGCAAAGAGAAGAGATGGGGAGTTGCAATTTTGAGGAGTTTTATCGTACGGACTGATGACACGTTATTTTATTAAACGGCTACTGGGTGGTTTGTTTACGATTTGGATTACGACGATCGCGGTGACGCTGTTGATTCATCTTGTGCCTGGCGATCCGGTACAAATTATGTATGCGCAGTCGCAATCGACAACGCCGGAACAAATTGAACAAATTCGCCGCAATCTGGGACTCGATCGCCCAATTTATGAACAGTACATCATGTATATGGGGCGGGTGTTGCAGGGAGATTTCGGGACTACGATTCGGGGTAATCAGCCCGTGTTGGATTTATTGCTTGTGCGGCTACCAAATACGTTGTTGCTTGCTGTAACTAGCTTGATTATTACGATGGTTGTCGGCGTGACGGCGGGTTTTTTTGCAGCGTATAAGCGCGGTACTTGGATTGATACGACGTTGATGACGGGTGCAATTGTTGGGATTTCAGTTCCTAGCTTTTGGCTGGGGTTAATGCTGATCTCGATTTTTTCTGTGCGGCTAGGATGGTTTCCTGTTTCAGGGACAAATTTGAATAATCTCGTTTTACCTGCACTGACGTTAGGATTGGCTAATGCTGCATCGGTATCGCGTTTAACGCGGTCTTCAATGCTTGATGTGCTGTCGCAAGATTATATGCGGACTGCAAGGGCGAAAGGATTAGCAGAAACTCTGGTGCTGTCGCGTCATGCGTTTCGCAATGGCATGATCAATGTCGTCAATATGTTAGGGCTACAGTTTACCTACATGATGGGCGGTGCGATTGTTGTAGAAAATGTGTTTGCCTGGAATGGTATTGGACGTTTGGCAATTCAGTCGATTTTTCAGCGCGACTATCCGACAATTCAAGGCTTTATTCTGATTTTCGCTACTGTTGTTGTCATCGTTTCTATCGTCTTGGATTTACTTTACGCCTGGATTGATCCTCGAATTACATATAACTGATGACTCAGCAAATTACCACACCAACACCACCTGTTGCGCCACTTCCATCTAAAAATAGGGAATTTCGGCGGTTTCTACAGGTTCTGTTTCGCAGCCCTGGTGCTAAGATTGGCGGCGTTATTCTACTAGTAACGACGATCGTTGCGATTTTTGCTCCGGCGATCGCACCTTTTGATCCTCTGGAAATGGGAGTTGGTTCGACGCTGCAACCTCCGAGTGCGGAACATTGGTTTGGTACGGATGATTTTGGACGCGATTTGTTTAGCCGCATCGTTTACGGTAGTCGTCTAACATTACGGATTGGACTCGTTGCCGTTTTTATCTCAATGACGGCGGGAGTTTTGCTGGGGATGGTTGCAGGCTACGCCGGAGGTTGGGTCGAAGCCGTTTTAATGCGGGGCGTCGATGTTTTGTTCTCTTTTACCGAAACGCTGATTGCACTCGCAGCCGTAGCAGTACTTGGTCCTAGCTTAACTAATGCAACGATCGCTGTCGGAATTAGTTCTATTCCTTTCTATGCGCGTGTTACCTACGGTGCTGTGCTGGTAGAGAAAAATAAGGAATATTTTAAAGCCGCTCAAGCTGTGGGTGCAAAGCACTTTCGCCTAATCTTCCGTCACATCTTACCCAATATTCTTTCACCAATTATTGTTGTGGCAACTGTAGGAGTCTCGGTAGCAGTTCTTTCGGCATCCGCGCTGTCATTTCTCGGATTAGGCGCGCAACCCCCCTCACCCGAATGGGGAGCAATTTTAGCCGCAGGACGCGATTACTTTCGCCGTGCGCCTTGGGTGACAACGTTTCCTGGTTTGGCGATCGCAATTACAGTCTTAGGTTTCAATCTCCTCGGTGATGGATTACGCGAAGCCCTCGATCCACAACAACGACGGTCTTGATGAAGAGGTCAGGGTTCGGAGGTCGGAGGTCAGAGGTTTGTTTAAGCGCTCTTAATTAAATATTTTCTCCTCTGCTTCCTCTGCTGACCCATACGTACCAAACTTAAAGCAAAACAGTATTATGGCTCGATTGCTTGATGTTCAAAACCTGAAAACGCGCTTTTTTACTCAAAATGGTGTCGTTCATGCGGTTAATGATGTCTCGTTTCATGTCAATGCGCAGGAAACTGTGGGTATTGTTGGCGAGTCAGGTTCGGGTAAAAGTATCACTATGTTATCGGCAATGCGGTTGATTCCATCGCCTCCTGGCAAAATTGTGGGTGGTGAGGTGATGTTTCAGGGACGCGATTTGCTCAAGTTGAGTGTGCGCGAAATGCGATCGCTGCGGGGAAATCGTCTCTCGATGATTTTTCAAGACCCGATGACATCGCTCAATCCGGTGCTGCGGGTGGAAAAGCAAATGACCGAAGCAATTCAACTGCATTTAGGTATGGCAAGATCCGAGGCTAAAGCAAGAGCAGTTGAACTTTTAGAGCAAGTTGGAATTCCTGGGGCGCGCGATCGTATTCGCAACTACCCGCACCAATTTTCTGGAGGGATGCGCCAACGCGTGATGATTGCGATGGGACTAGCGTGTAATCCTGATTTACTGATTGCCGATGAACCAACGACGGCGCTTGATGTGACAATTCATGCACAAATTGTTGAAATTGTCAAGCAACTAAAAGAAGAACGTGGAATGGCGGTTATTTGGATTACGCACGATTTATCACTACTTGCAGGTTTAGCCGATCGCATCTTAGTGATGTACGCAGGGCAAATTGTGGAACAAGCGCCACTACACGCACTGTATCACCATCCACGTCATCCGTATACAATTGGGCTACTGCAAAGTATTCTGCGTTTAGACGAACAGCGACAAGAACACCTCAAATCAATCGATGGATTACCCCCCAGTTTAGTCAACTATCCGCAAGGATGTCCGTTCGCGCCGCGTTGCGAGTTTGCGATCGCCAAATGCCATAGTGAAGATCCACCGCTAGAACCGGTGGGAGTGAACCACCAAGTCGCGTGTTGGGTAAAACCTGAAGGCGCAGACATTCTGCAAGCATCTCAATCAGCAACCGCCTAATGTCGAGCAACAAAATTCATGGTGCAACCTCAAACGCAACAGCGAAACGACACTTTATTGCGCGTGCGCGACCTTAAAGTACATTTTCCGATTCTACGCGGGTTACTCCAACGACAAGTAGGGGCGGTAAAAGCCGTCGATGGGCTATCTTTTGATATCAAACGCGGCGAAACTTTGGGCTTGGTAGGAGAATCTGGATGCGGTAAAAGTACGACAGGACGCGCGATTCTGCAAATCGAACAACCAAGTGCAGGACAGGTTTATTTTGAGGAAACTGAACTGACGGCATTATCCGGCGAACCGTTACGCCAAATGCGCCGACGGATGCAAATGGTTTTCCAAGATCCATATGCATCGCTCAATCCCCGCATGACGATTGGTGATGTGATTAGCGAACCACTGGAAATTTTTGGTTTAGCCGCAGGGCGCGAGAAACAAGCGCGAGTTCAGTACCTTTTAGCAGTCGTCGGCTTAAGTCCAGAGTTTACTTATCGTTATCCGCACGAATTTTCTGGGGGACAACGCCAAAGAGTTGCGATCGCACGGGCGTTAGCTGTTAACCCTGATTTTTTAGTATGTGATGAACCAATCGCCGCATTAGATGTCTCGGTTCAAGCGCAAGTCATTAATTTAGTGCAGTCACTCCAACGCGAATTAGGACTTACTTATTTGTTTATTGCGCACGATCTGAGCGTTGTTCGGCATATCTCGGATCGCATTGCGGTGATGTATCTTGGTAAAATTGTCGAACTTGCCGATCGCGTATCGCTATACGAGAATCCGCTGCATCCGTATACGCAAGCTTTACTCTCTGCAATTCCGATTCCCGATCCTACTGTAGAAGCAAAGCGCCAGCGAATTGTTTTAGAAGGCGATGTTCCTAGTCCGACAAATCCTCCGAGTGGCTGTCGTTTCCACACGCGCTGTCCTTGGGCAATTGAACGCTGTCATCAAATAGAACCAGAATTTCGCGATGTAGGCGATGGGCACTATGTCGCGTGTCATCTTGTTGATGCATTGGGGAAATTCGATCCGGCGCTTGGCGACTGAAGTCGCAGCTACATAAACTAAGTCCACCTTCGTGGACTCATAAGAAAATTAGAAACCTGTGAAGGCAGGTTTTGTCAGTTTCAACTGCTAAGCTACCACAACAAGTTGATCTTTAGCATACCAACCGCGTTCTTGAGCGCGATCGCGTGCTACTACAGGAACATCGTTGCCGACAAAATGCTTGTGCAGCATTTGCACGCTGAGCATATGATTAATAATCGCATCGAGTTGCACTCGGTCTGACACTGGTGTATTTGCATCGCTGTGACGTTGCAGAATCTTTTGTACGCCTGCAACATCGAGTAACCCTGCTTCTTCGATCGCTTGTTTTGATAAATAAGTTGCCGATAACGCCTGCATCGCCCGTTGTTTAACCGGATCGGTATGCGATGGTGGAGCCATGAACGCAAACTTTTGTCGCTCGTAAAGTGCTTTTGGTAAAAGCTCGCGCATTGTTTCGCGTAGGATATATTTATCTTTACGTCCCCGTAAGCGCATATTTTGCGGTAGCGTGACGGCGAATTCGACTAAGGGATGATCGAGAAACGGCGGACGTGCTTCCATCGAGTTTGCCATATCGACGCGATCGCCTGCCCAGCCGAGAACTTGTGACTCAAACTGAGTTTTTATCCATATATATTGCACTTTGTCAAGGGGATGACGTCCCTCAATTTGGTCAGCATCAAGGGCATTGGCAACAGCTTCCCCTGGCGAGTAATTTTGCAGTGCAGCACGGCGATCGGGATGAAGTAAACTCGGAACATAGGCAGATGCGGATAACCACGATTGCAGGCAACTTGGCGTAAAGCCCACTAAGCTTGTGAGTGCTGGATCGTCTAAAGCTTTTTCCGCTAAGAGATTGCCTTTAAACAGGCGATTACTTTCTGCCAGCCAATCTTCCAAATCGGCGCGTTCTTCCGGTGAGGCATCATCCATACCGTGCAAAATCATATCAAGTCGCAGTTGCGGATACCCAGCAAACAGTTCATCCGATCCTTCCCCCGTAACAACCACTTTGTAACCGGCTTTGTTGACGTGTTCGCTCATCAACAACTTAGCAACAGTAAAAGTGTTATAAATACTGCGTTCTGTGTGCCATAGCGTACGGGCAAAGTGGTCGTAAAGCTGATTGCCATCGACCATCAAGACATCTTGGTCTGCACCTGTTGCTTGCGCCATTTCGCGGGCGATCGCAGTTTCGTCGTAGTCGCGATCGTCAAATCCAATCGTAAAGGCTTTGACAGGTGATTGCTGACTTGCAGCGGCAATACCCATAATCGTACACGAGTCGATACCGCCAGATAAGTAACACGCTACAGGAACATCAGCTTCAAGTCGCAATTGGACAGCTTCAATAAAACGGCTGCGTAGTTCTTCGATGTACTCTTCATCTGCTAATCTTGCTCCGCGTTCAGATTGACGCGGGAAGTTCAAATCCCAGTATTGTTTGGTTTTAACCTGTAGTTGTCCATCATGACGCTCAACAATGACCATTTGCCCAGGTTCAACTGCGTAAATTCCCTCAAATGCCGATGTTCCTGGTACAATCAATTGCATCAGTTGATGATAAAGTCCTTCAGAGGAAAAGCGGCGCTGGACTGCTGGATGTGCAAGTAGTACTTTAATTTCTGAACCAAAGACTAGACCTTCGGGCGTCATTGTCCAATACAAAGGTTTGACACCAAAGCGATCGCGCACTAGCGTCAGTCGATCTTTGGAACGTTCGTAAAGCGCAAAGGCAAACTCGCCGCGTAGATGTGGTAACGCACCTTCTAACCCGTAGCGATCTGTTAAGTGCATTGTCAGTTCCGTATCGCTCTTGCTGCGAAAGCGATAACCCAGCGAAGTCAGTTCGGCACGGATGCGCTTGTAGTCGTAAAACTCGCCATTGTGGGCAATCATGTACTGCCCGTCGGCGGAAACAAACGGCTGACGTCCGCGTTCTGGATTGAGGTCGATAATTGATAATCGGGCATGGGTGAAGCCAACACCGCAATCGCTCATAATTTTGACACCGAATCCATCTGGACCGCGATGATACTGAATTGCCGCCATCGCCACTAGAAAATCTGGATTCACGGGACGAGCCGGATCGTGGTGCATGACGCCACCAATACCGCACATAACAATACCTTGGCTTACAACATGAGATAACTGCTCTTATTCAGCAACAATTTAATTCAGATTGCAGCTGATGTTAGCAATGCGAGATTCTTGGGAATAGTTAAATACACGACAGTACACACCAGTACATAAATGATATAGAAAAATAATGTTTCTATACAGGACTCATTAGGTAAATACAGGGAATCATGACATTCTCAATTGTGGCTTGGGATTCAACAACGCAAATGACAGGGGTTGCAGTCGCAACAAAGCATCTAGCAGTAGGGGCATTAGTGCCTCATGCCAAAGCAACAATTGGGGCGATCGCAACTCAAGCACAAACCAACCCGCTGTTGGGAATTGGGGGTATTCAATTACTAGAACAACGAGCAATTAGCGAAGGGACTCTTGACGAAATTTCTGTCGAAGATATTATTTACCTGTTGCTTAAAGACGACAAAGATCGCGACCATCGGCAATTACATTTAGTCGATCATAACGGTCACACTGCGGCTTGGACGGGGAAAGAGTGCATCGATTGGGCAGGACATTTTACGTTTCCCTACTTCTCGGTAGCTGGTAATATGCTTGTCGGCGAACAAACCTTGCTGGCAATGGCAGAAGCATATCAGGCAAAAGAAGGTATGGAGTTTTCTGAACGGTTACTGCAAGCTTTAGAAGCTGGGGAAGCTGCGGGTGGTGATAAACGGGGTCGTCAATCGGCAGCTATTTATGTTGTCAATCAAGATGTCTATCCTTATCTCGATCTGCGCGTCGATCACCATAACAACCCGATTGCGGAACTACGCTATTTATTTGAAGAATCGCGCAAGGACTACTATCAGATGTTTCGGCAGACAATGCCCACACGACATCCTCGGACTACAGAAGCTATTAGTTTAAATCCTGCACCTTGGTCTTCTACTAAAGCACAACAACAAAAGAGTGTTAGCGCTACCGATGCACCGTTATCTGCTTGATTTCTCGATTTTATCTTTATTCTCTGAGGCAACGCAAGCAAAGAGGAAAAACTAAAATCAGCACAAGTGCTTCTATTGGCAGTTGAAACTGCAAGGGGGTTAGGGCAAACCCCCACACAATGAAGATTGCGCCTGATATTGCTGTTGCTAGGCGATAGACATCGTCTTTGAATTTTAGACTTATCCAGACGAGTCCGATACCAACTACTAAAAAGATCAAGTGAGTTAAAGGCATATTGTCTATATGTAGAGATCAGGGGGACTACACTAGCAAAGAACAGTACAATCGTCTTTGGTTAATGCCAAATGCAATAAGGTTTGAAATCATGTCAACAGTTGAGACAAAATCAAGTTCTGTATTCCAACGAGTTCTTTTTACCTTCATTGCATTACTTTTCGTCACTATCTGTGCATTAGGTACAAAAATTGCCTTTTCTGGAGAACCGCAATTATTTGCTGGAACGCGCCCTGATAACATTGGTGTTCATGCTGGTCAATTAGCACCTTGTCCTAGTACTCCTAACTGTGTCAATAGTCAAAGCCAGGATGCAGCACATCAAATTTTACCTTTAACTTACAACTCAACTGATCAAGCGGCAATGGCTCACCTCAAAACAGTGCTGCAATCTTTTCGACGCGT
The DNA here is from genome assembly GCF_015207655.1 of Gloeocapsopsis crepidinum LEGE 06123. Classification (GTDB taxonomy): domain Bacteria; phylum Cyanobacteriota; class Cyanobacteriia; order Cyanobacteriales; family Chroococcidiopsidaceae; genus Gloeocapsopsis; species Gloeocapsopsis crepidinum. Next base: position 97,762 of record NZ_JADEWN010000009.1, read on the forward strand.
AAAAGCGATCGCCCAAACAGAAGATTACATTTATAGCGAATTTACAATTCCTGTTGTTGGATTTGTTGATGATGTTGAATTTCTGCTTGACAAAAATGCCAAAGTGATTCATGTTCGTTCAGCTTCGCGGTTAGGCGAGGGCGATTTGGGAGTCAATCGGCGTCGAGTTGAAACTATAAGAGCTAAATTCAGCGAATCTGTATAAATAGCGGATGCCCTACGACTGAAGTCGGGGCTATTTAAACCAAGTGTGCCTCCGCACACTAGAGTTAAAAGTGTTGAGGGAATAAAACTATAGCTTGTTAGCTAGTCCACGCAGGTGGACTTTGTTTGTTTAGCCGCGAATTTATTCGCTCATGCCGACAATTTAGCCAAGGCTAAAATTGTCTTGACCAATCTTGAAACCAACGCTCAACAACAACTTTCGTTTGGGTAAAAAATTCAACGGCGTGATGTCCTTGTCCGTGCAAATCGCCAAAGAAACTTTCCTTCCAGCCGCTAAAAGGGAAGAAAGCCATCGGTGCAGCAACGCCAATGTTAATTCCAAGATTACCAACTTCAGCTTCGTAGCGAAATTTCCGTGCAGCAGCCCCACTTGAGGTAAATAAACACGCCATATTACCGTATTGACCGCTGTTTACAAAAGCGATCGCATCATCAACTGTATCGAGATGAATTAATCCTAATACAGGACCAAAAACTTCAGTCTGGGCAATTGTACTGGTAGGCTCGATATTCTCAAGTAGCGTTGGTCGAATAAAATAACCTTTAGGATAGTCAGTAATTTTTGTTTGCCGACCATCAACAAGCGGCGTTGCACCCTCAGCGATTCCCTGCTGAATCAATTGTTCTATTCTGGCTTGACTTTCATCTGTAATGACAGGTCCCATTTGTACGCCTTGATCCAATCCGTAACCAACAACGCGAGTAGACGCCGCCTCGGCGATCGCTGCGGTAAATGTTTGACGTGCTTCTCCAACTGTCACCGCTAAGGAAGCTGCTAAACAACGTTGTCCAGCGCAACCGAAGGCACTATCAGCAACAATACGAGTTGTCATTGCCATATCAGCATCAGGTAGTACAATGACCGGATTTTTAGCACCACCTTGACATTGAGCGCGTTTACCATTTGCTGTCGCCCGACTATAAACATAACGCGCTACAGGAGTCGAACCGACAAAGCTAATTGCACGAATTGCTGGATGATCGAGAATTGCATCGACCACTTCTTTAGCGCCATTAACGAGATTGACAACTCCTTTTGGTAATCCTGTTTGTGCCAAAAGCTGCATCACTTTTTGCATCGTTAGTGGCACTTTCTCGGAGGGTTTAATAATGTACGTGTTACCACAGGCGATCGCATACGGCATAAACCAAAAGGGAATCATCCCTGGAAAGTTAAATGGCGCAATAACTGCTGCAACTCCTACAGGTTGTCGAATTAAAATTTCATCAATCCCTTTAGCGATATCTTCCGAGTTGTAGCCTTGCATCAAAATTGGAATTCCGCAGGCAACTTCTACATTTTCAATTGCCCGTTGCAGTTCCCCTTTTGATTCTGCTAAAGTCTTACCGCACTCTTGTGTAATTGTTGTTGCTAAGTCCTCAAAGTTCTCTTCTAACAGTGCTTTAAGTTTAAATAAATACTGCACTCGTTCCCCAGGCGGAGTGCGCCGCCAGATGCCAAATGCTGTGGCTGCGGCTTTTGCTGCTTGTTCTACGTCTGCTGCTATTCCTATGGGAACCTTAGCCAGTATTTCTGCTGTTGCAGGATTAGTTACATCCAAATACGTAGTAGCACTAGACTCACACCATTCGCCATTAATGTAGTTTTGGAGAACAGTGGCACTACTCATAATAATTTACTCTGATACTAAACTCTATTCATTATCGGGGTAATGATTGACAATTTCTTGGAAATTTGAGTGCTTGGCGCATAAATTCGCAGCTAAACAAACCTCATCCACCAATTTAGAGTTATGAGTCGTGAAGTGTTGAGTGTTGAGTTTAAGAGAGTCGTGAAGTGTTAAGTTAAGAATGCCATCAAGGTCTTCTCATAACTCATAATTCAAAATTCAAAATTCAAAACTTAAAATAAATGCCTCCAGCACACTGCACAAACACAATTTAGAACTCAAAACTCAACACTTCACGACTCTTAACACTTTGTTTAGGTAGTACCGACTTCAATCGCGGGGCATCTGTGATTCATAGCCCTAGCTAGCTGAATCAATTAATCTAAAGTTTAAACTAAACAGGGATGCTAGTTATAGCATCCCTAGTATGACTACTCTTCTACAACCTCGCGAATTCGCTGTTCTAAGCGTTCTAAGTCAAGTCCACCCTCGTCACGAGCAATTCTACGTACTGTTGGATTAACATTACTTAAATCCATAAGTAAATCGTGTAGAATCTCCTGCTGTTGACGTGATTGAGTGACTTCACGCGGTTCTTGCACTAAGTCGCGGACGATTGAGTCTTCAGCACGAGAAGCAACAATAGGATCTGTTTGTCCTTGGAGATGTATAAACGTACGTCGTCCTGGTCCGCGTTCTTCTTCAATAGGAATAACTGCTGTTACTTGATCCGATCGCACGTATTTTCCAAAGCCAAGATGTACTAATACTGATGATTGTATTCTCATTTAATTTAATCAAATAATCTTTCTTTCACATATATCTATTATCCTTCAATAAAACTTTACTTTAAAACGATAACTGGAGCGGTTTTTACACATATTTATAGCGCGTTTTCCCTACAAAATTTTGAATAGATTATTCGCAAAAAGAGGAGGGTTTCATTTAGGTTTATATACAGCTAATTATTAATTTGTAAATTGAAGATTATGTATAGAAAAATTAGTTCTATACGTATTACTTTGCCTTTGTTCTTCAATTCTTTAATTTGATAGTGAAAATGTACTGAATGACAAGAGTTTAGAACAACACTATTTACTAGATATCGCTAAAATTTGAGATACAAATCTTTCTGGATGTTCTGGAGTAACAATAATTGTGCGATCGCGCAACTTCAGAACTACTGCTTTACTCGGATCTGTCGCATAAGCTTGGTAATTGCCCAATTTCCGGTTGTAGAACTTTCCAGAGTAACTAAATAACCCACCATTTCCCCACTTACGTAGCGAGTTTCGCATTGCTTGTGGATTTACCTCAGCGGCAGTTAAGTTCCTTAAATCAATTTTTGTGTTCCAACCAATGCGCTGAATATAAAGTGTATCGTCGGCGATCGCATAGCCACGAATACTGAAGAATACAGACGTCAACAGAATCACCAAAGGAATCACAACCATCGCCACTATCCATGCAATATCACTACGAGGACCACTCAACAGCCCAACTAGAATAACTCCCAGCAGCAGTGCAGAAATTACCGTGGTGATAGCAATAAGCGATATCGCCCAAGGCGCCTTAAATACTTCATTCATGCTTCTCTCCTATGACTGTTTATCATCGATGACAAAAGCTAAGTCATCCGGTGTATTGCAGTTAAAGAGCATTTCCGTTGCTGATAAAGGTAAAACGCGTACAGGGTGTTGCGCTAACCAAGCTTGAAACGATCGCCCTCCTTGGGCAATAAAATCATTTAACAGAGGTAAACAACTACGGCGGTAGAAGCCGCATAAAGGTTCCCAGCCTTTTGCATGACGAGGTAAAGCAGCGATCGCATTTTGAGGAATAGTTTCTAGTTCTCTTGCCCAGTCTTGTAACACTTCGACTTGCAATTTTGGTAAATCGCAAGCCAGTAACAAAATCCAATCAGTTTGCACGACAGCGAGTCCTTGAGCGAACCCAACTAATGGACCATGCGGTAACGGTAAAGTTATTTTGGTTGAAGACGAGTTACCTACAGTTTCTTGAGGCAGCGGTACTTCACGAACAAATTGGCAATGCTTGAAAGATAAATGCTGATAGTTTTCTGGTGTTGGTGTCACCACATAAACTGCGTTGCATAAAGTACCAGCAATATCACAGATTAATTGCAACAACGGGACACCCTGAATGAGGATCAAGGCTTTATCTTTACCCATGCGCGAACTTTTCCCACCAGCTAAGACAATTGCGCTTAGCTTCGATGATTTTAAGTTGGAATCAACATTATCCGCCATCGATTTAATGGATTATTTTAAACTGCTAAATAGCGCCTTAAGAAACTTTCCAAAGTTTCTAGTTTTAAATTAAACACTGACTCCAAGTGTGCAATTTCATCATGCGTACAGAAAAACTCATTAGCAAGTAAAGTGCGAAAAGTACCCAGAGTTTTTTGCACTGAAGGATTTAACAATCCTAATACTGTCCGCAAACCATCAACAACTAATAAAGGTGAATTAATAATAATAGGCTCTTGATTAAAAACGCGACCAAAAATGCGGGGAATGTCTTCCCTCTGTAAAATTTCTGGTCCTCCCACTGATAAAACTTGGTTTTTTGCTCCAAAAACTGAAATCGAATTTACTACCATTTGGGCTAAATCGTCTGTACTAACAATTGATGTGCGGTTTTTGGGATCGCCAATTAATAAATACATTCTTGTTTGGCGAAATCGTTCTGCAAGTGATAGCAGATTTGAAGACAATCCAGCGGGGCGAAAGATTGTATAATTTAGACCACTGCTTTGAAGATATTGTTCTACTGCTCGTTTTGCTTTAAATGTAGGAGCATCTTCGTAGCCGCGATCTGCACCTAACACCGAAATAAACACAAAATGCCTTCCTTGTTGTGCTAGGGCACGATCAATCAACTCAATATTTGCACGATAATCAAGCGCCAGAGGATCGCCATCTGAACCATGAGTGCTGATGATGTACTGCACTCCTTGACAAGCTTTTTGAATATCTTTTTCTTGGCGCAAGTCACCAATAAAAATTTCTGCACCTCGGTGTTCTAACTCACCGTAGCGAGAATTGAGGCGGACAAAAGCACGTACGGGTAGTTCTTGTTGTCGCAGCAATCGTACCACTCTTCGACCAATTTGTCCTGTTGCTCCTGTGACTAGAAACATAGCCGCATTTTCCCTGAAGATTTTGGATAATAGATACCACCTGCAAGCTTAATCTCAAATTTAAAAGCTAAAATTTAAACTTCAACAACTACGGGAGCATGATCGCTCGGTTTGGATAACTTTCGTGGCGTGATATCAATAAAGCAGCTTTTTGCTTGTTTGTATAGATCAGCAGTGAGATAATGATGGTCGATTCTCCAACCTAAGTTACGCCGAAAAGCTCCACCACGATAGTCCCACCAACTATAGTGTCCTGCTTCAGAAGTAAACTTACGAAAAGCGTCACTAAAACCTAGTGCTAAGATTTCGCGCAGTGCTTGCCGCTCCAGTTCTGATGCCATAATATTTCCTGTAAGGTTAACAGGGTCGTGCAGATCGCAGTCTTCGAGTGCAATATTGAAGTCACCACAAATACAAATGTTAGCTGATACAATTAAAAGTGACTGTAAGTATTCGCGCAACACTTGCAACCAGCGCAATTTATATTCGTATTTTTCACCGCCTACCGCTGCACCATTCGGTACGTAGAGGTTAATAATGCGAATACCTGCAATAACACCAGTAATCAGGCGTTTTTGCGTATCAATTTCTGAAAGTGATGTGGCAATCGCCTCACCTAAAATTGGTGTAAAACCTGTACTGACATCCGTTAAAGGGGAACGACTGAGAATCGCTACACCATTATAAGATTTTTGTCCTGAGACATAAACGTGATAGTTAAGTTGCTCAAAAGGCGATCGCGGAAAATCTGCATCGACAACTTTAGTTTCTTGCAAACACAGTACATCAACGGGGTTTTGCTGCAACCAAGCAACAACGTGTTCTTGACGAGTCCGGATTGAGTTAACGTTCCAAGTGGCAATTTGCATCAAGTAATTTGCAATAAGCACGAGCTATCTTTAGCCTATTAGTCTGCCACACCATTGGGACTAGATTACAGATTATTTAATTCGGTGCGCATAATTTATGTATCGCACGTTTCTCAACCGAGAAACGGGAGGACAAGGAAACTGTATGATTTGGTGACTGGGTAAGAACATGACTCTAGTTTCCAATCTTTAAGTTACATTTATATTTACCGATTAATTATTATTCAATTTCTAATTCCTGCTTTCTGCGTAGTAAAATTGGCGGCTGTGTGATCAATCCTACAAGATGATCGCTAGTGAAGCAAAGACTCGATTTATTTTCTTCAATTGGAATTTGAAATAAAAAGCTGTCTTGTTTTCCTTGGGTTCGCGCTAGGAAAGCTGCAATCAAGCTACGAAGTAATGGATTATCCGATTTGACTTTAATTTGATACCGAAATCCCCCATTGAGCAGAATTTCGACTAATACTTCTTTAGCACTATCATTTGTTGGAGAAGCTGCTTCAACAATATTTATTTCCGTGTCATTAGGCATCTTATTCTCCTTACAACAGCATAAATAATAAACAAACAATACAAGAAATCACACCTCTAGTCTATGAACTAAGAAAGGTGTGATGGAAATTAATAACGCTTAAGCCAAGATAATACTGCTGCTGTTGAGTAGGCTTTTACTTGATACCATTTAACCAAGTCGTATTCTAATATACATGAGGACATGAACGATGATTCAAGTACAGCACTCGCTTGAAATGGACAGAATCAAGGAGACAAAAGATATCTTAGTTAACTATTTAGGTTTAACATCGCGAAATAGTTCTTTAGGAACTACGCCATGAATTCCCTTCACAATATCAACAACTTGTGAAACTTCAAAGTCAATTGCTGCACTACCAATTAATAAAGCATCTTGCTTTGTTATGCCATACTTACTATTAGCAATGTCTAAATATTCGCGGACAGATTTCTTCATTGCCTCATTTAAATCTTCATCCAATCCAACTGCAATCCAAGCATCTTTAGTTTCTCCCATTGGTGCATTTAACTTCATATTTTTATGTAAAACAAGCTCAAATGTGGGAGTTAAAGAACATTCAATTGCCGTTAAAGCAACTTCACCGTTAGCTTGCGCGCAGTGGGGATCTCCTGCATAAAATAAAGCTCCAGGTACTTGAACTGGCAAATATAAACTCGAACCACGACCAAGCAACTTGATGTCAATATTGCCACCGTAGTTACCTGGGGGTACAGAGTTTACAGCTTCTTCTCGATCAGCAGGAACGACGCCCATAATACCCATAAAAGGATCTAGAGGTAGTTGAATTGGAGGCAAGTTGTTTTCTGGCTGAAAAATCCCTATTTCACGCTTGATATCTAAAGGGATTACTCGCGAATAAATGGGAGCATTATTTAGGGGATATTCTCCAGGTAGTGCGCCTCTACTGTGACGATTAGAAATGACACCGTAAGGAACGCGGTAGTCAATTGCCAGCGTTTTGATTTCTAAAGTATCTCCTGGTTGCGCACCTTCTACATAAATTGGACCTGTAATGACGTGAGGACCAGGACCTGTTTTCTTGACTGCAGATTTTACTTTAAGTTGGTCTGGTAAAATCTTATTTTGAGTCACTTTACTTTTGGTATTTTGCGGAATTCCACCTTGATTAAAAAAGGCAGCAGTATCTCCTTGATCGGGTAATATTCCTTCATGCGACACCGTTTGCATGATGATGCGATCGCCTGAACGCACCCGCGCAATCGGACGAGAGTCAGGCTTAAATAATTCTCCCCAGATTACATTGTCCGGAGTAGACATAATGCGATGCGTTCGTAAGGGTGTAGCTGTAGGTGAAGACCAAGCTATCCCACTCAAACTACACAAAAGTAACCCTATTCCTGCGACAACTCCTACTACCTGCCATTTATGAACTAATCTTTCCAAGACTCTTTTGATCTTAAACCGCAACCCTACATTATTCCTCATTTGCCCACACCATCCACAAAGCCGTTCTAAACAACAAATTGCACAATTTTGTTGCCTACACTTTTACTTATCGGCTTTATTTTTGATACAAACTTATCCGAGAAAATGTATTAAAAAATACTTTTGCTCAATTAATGCTCGTCAACTACAGCAAAAACATATAGCCAATACCAGAAGACCCTCTTTATTCCTCTGTGTTCTCTGCATCTGAACTAGTCTGTTCACCCTCCGTCAAACTTCCTACACAATACAATTCAAATCACCAGACCGTTGTGTAAACCGATAGTTTTCCTGATAGTCAACCGGACAATCAATGACTGCAGGTACATCCTGAGCTAAAGCTGTTTTCAAAATAGGAATGAAATCAGTTGTCGCTTCTACACGATAGCCTTTTAGTCCCATACTTTCAGCTAATTTCACGAAATCTGGATTACCAAAATGGACATAAGAAGATCTGCCAAATTGGTTACGTTGCTTCCACTCAATTAACCCATAACCGCCATCATTAAAAATCAACGTAACGAATGGCGTACCAACTCGCAAAGCTGTTTCTAATTCCTGGCAATTCATCATAAAACCACCATCACCAGTAGCAGCAACAACTTTCCGGTTAGGATAAACTAGTTTCGCCGCTACTGCCCCAGGAATAGCAATTCCCATTGCGGCAAACCCATTAGAGATGAGACAAGTATTTGGGCGATCGCAATGATAATGTCGAGCAATCCACATTTTATGCGCTCCAACATCAGAAATCACAATATCTTCAGGTCCCATCACCTGTCGTAAGTCATAAATCAGTTTTTGTGGCTTAATGGGAAATCCATCATCAGTAGCATATTGCTCATAGTCTGTGCGAATATCTGAGCGTAATTCCAAAGCATAAGGAGTAGCTTTGTCGTCGCGGTCTGCTCGTTTTAAAATTTCGTATAATGAATCCGAAATATCACCAACAACTTCAACAGTAGGAATGTAACTACTATCAATTTCTGCAGGAGTTTCCCCAATATGAATAATAGGAATTTTGCCATCGGGATTCCATTTTTTCGGGGAATACTCAATTAAATCATAGCCAATTGCAATCACTAAATCGGTATTATCAAAACCACAATTAATATAATCGCGTTGTTGCAATCCAACTGACCATAATGCCAATGAATGTTTATAAGGAATTACGCCTTTTCCCATAAATGTATTAGCAACAGGAATGTTAAGCTGTGTTGCAAACTCAGTTACTGCTTCGCTTGCATCAGCACGAATTGCTCCATTACCGACAAGAATAATCGGGTTAGTAGCTTGTGAAATCACGGTTGCTGCTTCGGTGATGCTGTGAAATGCCGCATAAGTTCTTTCTAACTTATCGGTTCTTAAAGGATGACCTGTAGCGGGCATTGCAGCAATATTTTCGGGTAGATCAATGTGAACTGCACCAGGTTTTTCACTTTGCGATCGCTTAAAAGCTTTTCTGATAATTTCTGGAGTATTACTAGGACGAACAATTTGGGTATTCCACTTTGTAACGGGAGCAAACATTGCCACTAAATCTAAATACTGGTGGGCTTCAATATGCATTTGATCCGTTCCCACTTGTCCGGTAATTGCTACCAATGGCGCACCGTCTAAGTTGGCATCAGCGACTCCTGTCATCAAATTTGTTGCACCAGGACCTAATGTCGAAAGACACACCCCTGCTTTTCCGGTTAGGCGTCCATATACGTCTGCCATGAACGCTGCACCTTGTTCGTGCCGCGTGGTGATAAATTGGATAGAAGAATTTTTAAGTGCTTCTAATACATGTAAATTCTCTTCTCCTGGCAAGCCAAAAACGTAGCGCACGCCTTCGTTTTCTAGGCATTGCACTAATAATTCTGCTGTATTCATTGAAATTTCCTCCCTAACAGGTATGGTAGTGCCATACCTCTACTTCACCCACACTGTTTTAACATTGACGAACTCATGTATGCCTTGAATTCCCAACTCTCTGCCATAACCAGAGCGTTTAATTCCCCCAAAAGGCATACGCGGATCAGATTTAACTAAACTGTTAATAAAGACGGCTCCAGCTTCTAATTCTGAAATTAAGCGATCGCGTTGTTGTTCGTCTGTAGTCCATGCACTTGCACCCAAGCCAAAAGGTGTGCTGTTGGCTAGTTCAATTGCCGCATCGATATGGGGAACGCGAAATAACAGTGCTACAGGACCAAAAAATTCTTCGTTATACGCTGCTGAACCTGCAGGAATTTCACTCAAAATCGTTGGTGGATAGTAGTTTCCAGGACGTGATAATGGTTTTCCACCCACCAGAACTTTTGCTCCACTGGCAATACAATTTTGGACTTGCTGATCTAAATCTTGCAGAATCTGTGGCGTTGCTAATGGCCCAATATTTGTATTGAGATCCATCGGATCGCCTACTTTTAATGCTTGGAAGTTTTCTATCAGCAGTTTCTCAAATTGGTTAGCGATCGCTTCTTCAGCAATAAAGCGTTTGGCGGCAATACACGATTGACCGTTGTTTAGCATTCGGGCTGTTGTTGCTGTTTTAGCAGATGTCTCAATGTCAGCACTTGCTAACACAATGAATGGATCGCTTCCGCCTAATTCAAGTACCGTTTTTTTGATCTGTTTCCCAGCAGCGGCTGCTAAACTTGCGCCTGCGGGTTCGCTTCCTGTCAAAGTTGCTGCTTTGATTCTTTCATCGGCAATTAATGCGGGGACTTTGTCAGCACCTACCAACAAAGCTTGAAAGACTCCTGTGGGAAAACCCGCACTTTGGATAATTTCTTGAATTGCTAACGCGCATTGCGGTACGTTAGAAGCATGTTTGAGTAAGCCAACATTGCCTGCCATCAACGCTGGTGCAGCAAACCGGAAAACTTGCCAGAAGGGAAAATTCCACGGCATCACTGCTAGGATAATTCCTAGCGGTTGATAGCGGATGAAACTCTGACTCGCGTCAGTTTTAACGCCTACATCTGCAAGAAACTCTGCCGCATGTTCTGCGTAATAGCGACATACTAGCGCACACTTTTCAACTTCAGCGATCGCACTTTGTAATGGTTTCCCCATTTCTAGGGTCATCAATTCAGCGTATTTTGCTTTTTGTTTTTCTAAAATATCTGCTGCAGTTTGCATAAAATGCGATCGTTCTGCAATTGACAACCAACGATATTTTTCAAATGTTGTTTGTGCTTGTTCCAGTTTAGCTGCAATTTCGGCATCGGTCAGCGGCTGAAACGTTTCGAGCGTTTCCCCTGTTGCGGGATTAATTGTAGCGATACCCATTACCTGACCTCTTTAATCAATTCAATCGCGGGATGTTTTTTAAATTTTGCTCCCGAAATTATTACTTTTCTTACTTCAATTATCGCTTCTTTTTACAGCTTGAATTATAAAAAGATTTTGTAAAGGACTGCTGAACACTTATAAGTAATTTTGCTTACAAAATTGAGTACAACTTTGATGATTTGGCGATCGCGGCTGACGCATAACATATTTTTTATATGTGCTTGTGCGGTTGCAAAAAGACTATGTAGAATGTAAGATATTAAATAATTGTTAAATACAGTAACAAGATGTAAAGAAAAAAACTTATGTAATTTAGTAAAAAGTGTTCAAGTATACGATTTACACAAGTTTTGATGTCTCAGTAGGATGTGTTGAGTTAGTTTACAATGTTCTCATTCTAGCCACCAATTCGATTTAAACTGAGCTTAAGAAGACAAAACTCTAAAGTCGTATTGACTTATCCCGCTTTTCCTCAACTCATAGCGCAGAAAATAACATAATGAGGTTAGTTATCTACGAGCCAGTCCGCTGTAAGCGCCGTTAATCGCCGCTTAGGGAATGCCTCGATCTTAATATTCGTGTGAGGACTCTCTCACAGATTGAAGACCTTCCTGGATGGAGTAGAAAGTTGGAAGCACTCTTAGCAACTAGCAAGCAGGCAATTAATCAGCCGCTTATCCTCGCAGTAGATGATGATGAAGATAGCTTATTTTTGTTGACAGAAGTAGTCAGAGGAAACAATTTCGCATGTATTACAGCAAAAAACAGTAAAAATGCTTTGTCCTTAGCGCAACGGTATCAGCCAGATTTAATTTTACTGGATATACTGTTACCTGATTTAAATGGCATAGAAGTTGTACATCACTTGAGAAGAAGTCCTCAAACGCAGTTAATTCCCATTGTTGCAGTAACAGCATTAGCGAAAGAAGAAGATTACCATCAGATTATGGGGGCTGGATGTGACGGTTACATCACCAAACCTTATATGTTGGACGATCTAGAAGACGTTATGTTTAGTCATTTATGCCACACAGCAGCTACAGCGTAGCTTGGAAGAAGACTATCTATTTCTGTTATTACTAATATTACTGAGGTTTATCAGCTAAGACTGCAACTATACTAGTGCGGTCTGAATCAATACTTGAGGTTCCGATTAAATCTACCACAGGAACTCTCACTACAGCCTCAATGATTGCTTTCATATATGGCTCAATAGCTTTGTACAAATTCCAGCTGACTTCTTCTGCTAAATCATTTTTATGACTTTCAATCAAAAGTCGTTCGGGTGGGGTAGTTGGATGTTCAACTACAATTGTTAAACTCTTGTCTAACAAATTGCAAATAACTTTTTGTGGGGAGTGCCCCAACTGACTAGTATATAGTGCATGAATTTGTTGTGACAAAGTCTCTTCTAAAGAAGTAAAACTAGCTGGTATTTTTTCCTCCATAAACTTATCAGTAGATTAAGGGGTGTTAATATACAGAGTGCCTAAACAAGGTATCAGATTCTTTTATCCTCTTCAAACACCCTAAAGACAGATAGTTAATTTCATAAGTTCTCTGTAAGTTGAGAAACTCCAGCCCTGTCTCTAGCAAAAGCATGAAATAAAACTATAAATTAATGTCAATCCTACCCTAGTAGTGTTTTTTTTATATCTAAAGATGTATTTCTTGATAAGAGTATTGTAAAATTGAAAAAGTCAGATTTTCTTTGCTATGTTGCATGTTCTCCGCCAACGATGAACACAAATTAATAAATTGGTGGATTTACGAGCCAGTCCACTACAAGTGCTGTCGTCTACACCACTTGGGGAAAGCCTCATTCAAGCGGTCACATAAATTGGTTATACGCTTTTGCGACTTTTTCTAAGCTATGAATATGAATTTGCAAAGTTCTAGTAGTCCTCAGCAAGATAGGCTGAGACAACCTTTAGTCTTAGCTGTGGACGATAATGAAGACAACTTGCAGCTACTGGCTCAACTATTGATGTTGATTGAATGTTCTCACATCACTGCAACCGACGGTCATACAGCAGTACTTATGGCGCAAAATTATCAACCAAATTTAATTTTGCTGGATATGATGCTGCCAGATTTAGATGGAATTGAGGTTGTCTGTCGCTTAAAACAAGATCCAGAAACAATGGACATTCCTATTGTTGCTGTCACTGCAATGGCAAGAGTAGAGGATCAACAACGATTTTTGCTAGCAGGATGCAAGGAATATATCAAAAAACCTTACATTATTGAAGAGTTAGAAGCAACGATTCGTCGTTGTCTTGCTTAGCTAATCTTTATTAAGATCAAGAGTCTGTTAATGATTGGCAATTATAATACTTAGTGATTATTGACTAGGCACAAACAATTCAATCATACAAAAGTTAAAGTTTTAATGTTAAATAATAAATTCACAATAACTGATTTAAAAACAAAATCAAGAGCGTAGAGATAAGCTATTCAAACCATGTTTCGGAGCTTGGGTGTTTCAGCCAAAATAGCTACAGTTGCAGTACGACCCGTATCGAGTTTTGCATTACTCAACAAATCTATCACACTAACTCCAACAATCTCCTCTATAATTGACTTAATTTGGGGTTTTAATGCCTCATCAATCTCAGAACGGACTTCTTGGGCTAACTCTTCTTGACCAGTACTTACTAGAAGTTGCTCAGGTTGCGTAATTGAGTCTTCCAAAATAATCGCGACTTTTTCATCAAAAATCTGACAAGTGATGCGGCTGGGTTGATGCTCTAATTGATGACGGTATAAAGCTTGAATTCGCTGGGATAAAGTACGTTCAATTTGCCCACGCGTAGGAATAGAAGAATCCATGATTATTAGATGAAGATAAGTAAGTTAATTAGATGAAAAAATCTACCCTCAGGGTGTTGAATTACCTAACGAGATAATCACACAAATTCAACTATACTCTTAATAGAAGAGCTTTGGGTGAAAAATCAGTGTGGCATTCAGCATTCAGGTGAGGGATAAATCAAGATCTTGTAAGTTTCTTGAGTAGGGGCGATCGCGCGTTCCACTGCCAGAGATAATTCATGTAAAGGGTAGCGATCGCTAATCAATGCAGCAACGTCGATCCGAGAATTAAATACAATATCCGCAGCAAGACTTTGCAACCGAAACGAAGAACTGTAGCTACCAATCAAGTCAATTTCGCGACGGTAAAGAATATTAGGATTAAGTGGAATTTCGACTTCATCGGGAAATTCTGCAAAAAACAAAATTTTACCACCTTTGCGCGTACAGTCTAAAGCTTGAAAAAAGGCTTTATCGCTAGGAACTGCAAGTAGTGTCGTATCAACACCCATGCCATTTGTAACGGCATGAATTTTTGCTACTAATTCTGCATCGCGTGCATCAAACGCAGCTTCTGCACCAACACTCAAAGCTTTCGCAATTCTAGAAGGAAGTAAATCAGTAGCGATCGCTCTGGCACCGAAATACTTCACTAACATAATAAACATTAACCCAATTGGTCCTGCACCTGTCACTAAGACAGTTTGTCCTGGTGCAATTTGAGCTTTTTTTACGGCTTTAAGACAACAATTTGTCGGTTCAACAAAACTGGCAATTTCAAAACTCACATCGTCTGGAATTGGAATTAACCCACCATTACGGACAATATGACTAGGAACCTTAACATACTCTGCGAAGCCACCGCCACTTGGGGCAAATCCAGCCGTTGTGCAAATATTTTTATACATATCACACATGGAGAAATTGTCGTTGAGACAGTAACCGCAGCGCATACAAGGAATGTGGTGCATCACAACTACGCGCGTCCCCACTTGCCAGTTTTTCACGTCTTCTCCAACTGCTGCAATCACTCCTGCTGTTTCATGTCCAAAAATCCGTGGCGGTTCATATAAAGGATAAAGAATCTTTTTGATATCCGACTGACACAAGCCCACAACACGCACTTGTACCAACACCTCATCAGCTTCTAGAGTAGGTACTGGCAATTCCTCATAACTTAGCTGTTTAACGCCGCGATATACCTGTGCTTTCATGCCACTTTACCACTCAACGATCTTAGATTTAACACTATTGAGCAGCGTACAACTAATCAATCAATACTTTGTATGGATGTGTCATTACTGCAACTAGTTCATCAGGTACTTCCATAATTGCTTTTATCTGTTTGAGCGTTGTGGCTTAACATAATAATTTGAGTGCGATCGCATATCGTCATCTATACACGCAATATCCAAAACAGTGATGCAGATATTGACAGCTGATGTGTTGGTAGTAGGGGGTAGTACTGGTGGAACTGCTGCGGCTATTTCTTCAGCGCGTCGCGGTGCAAATACTATTTTGGTGAGTGAATTTTCTTGGTTAGGCGGAATGCTGACATCGGCTGGGGTGTCTGCGCCAGATGGTAATGAGTTAGAAGCGTTTCAAACAGGGCTTTGGGGTAAGTTTTTACAAGAACTACAGCAGCGACAAGCTGGAGGATTAGACAATAGTTGGGTAAGCTTTTTCAGTTACGATCCGCGTGTAGGAGCGCAAATATTTGCAGAATGGGTGCAAGAATTACCAAATCTGCATTGGATAAGTGGCGAGGTACCACTCGAAGTTTACTGTCAAGATAGTTGCATCACTGGCGTTCGATTTAGTAAGTTTACAGTGACAGCAAAAATCACTCTTGATGCTACCGAATTGGGAGATCTTCTTGCCTTAGCAGATGTTCCCTATCGCTGGGGCTGGGAATTTCAGTCTGAGTGGCAAGAACCAAGCGCACCTGTGGAACATAACACGTTAACTGCACAATACGCTGTACAAGCACCTACATGGGTTGTTGTCATGCAAGATTTTGGTGCAGACGTTGCGTCAGAAATATCACCCACACCCGATTACGATGCATCAAAGTTCACTGACGCGTGGGAAAACTACGGTGTAGAGCAATTTTTAAATTACGGGCGCTTACCAGATAATCGATTTATGATGAATTGGCCTATATCTGGTAATGACTACGGCGTAGGAGTAGAACGTTTAATTACCTCAAAGACAGCACAAAACGAGTTTCTACAAGAATGTCTTTGGCATAGTCAAAATTTTGCTTACTTTATTCAATCTCAAATTGGTCGCCGTTACGGTTTAGCGGATGTTTTTGGCACAGGTTTTGCGATGCATCCTTACTACCGAGAAAGTCGCCGTTTAGTCGGGTTAAATACCGTATGCGAACAGGATATTTTACCTATATCAACAGGACAAGTCGCAGCTTTACAACCTGATAGTATTGCGTTTGGTAACTATCCTAACGATCACCATTATCCTGGCTTTGAGTTTCCGCTAGCGCCAAAATCACTACGTTGGGGCGGACGCTGGACAGGAACACCGTTCACAATTCCTTACAGTTGTTTGATTTCAGCGACAGTTGATGGGTTACTAGTGTGTGAAAAGAATATTTCGGTATCGCATATCGCCAACGGGGCGACTCGCTTGCAACCCGTTGTCATGGGAATTGGACAAGCAGCGGGTATGGCGGCTGCTTTGTGTGTGGAATTGACGTGTCAACCTCGCAATCTACCTGTGAAGACTTTACAGCAAGCATTGTTACAAGATAAGGTCGCAATTATACCTTTGTTCAATCTACCACCGCAGCATCCTGATTGGTTATTTTGGCAAACATACTACTTAGATCATCCAGAGAAATACCCAGTTGATGGCAATTGTGCTTGCACTTTGTATCAAGATATTCCATCAAATCTCGCGACATTTTCTGGCATTTTTTATAAAAATGATATACAAAATTATACTATTACAATTAATACTCCTAAGGAATTTCGCGGTGATTGGATATTGGTAACATTGCGATCGCACATTAACCACCAGCTAGAAAATTATCCGAATGCTGCACCAATAAGAGTTTCTGGACAAATAAATCATGCTGGTAGATGGCTATTAATTGAAACAATTTATACTTGATACCACAATAATGCTAGTAAAATAGCTGCGATCGCACCAATTAAAGTATTCAAAACATTGACAAGTTCATTTGTGAGCCAATCAAACTTTGTTTGTAATGTCGCTCCAATCACGCTTTCTAAATTTGTAGCAATAAATGCGGCAATAATACAAAATACGACTCCGAGTAAGTCAATTAAACCAACACCCCAACCAACAAAAGCGATCGCACTGGAGGCGACGATCCCAGCTAATGTTCCTTCTAAAGATACTGCGCCTTCAGTACCACGCGGTACGGGTTGAAAATTCGTAATCAAAAATGTCCGTTTACCGTAAGCTTTACCAACTTCACTCGCACAAGTGTCAGAAAGTTTAGTACTGAAACTCGCAACATATCCGAGTAACAATAGCGATGCGATTAACCGATTGCCTCCCCACTCAGAGACTAGTAATGTTCCCAGCGCACATAATGCCCCAGTTAGCGCTGAACCCCAAACATTTTCAGGACCTCTAGCACCCGATCTCTTTTCGGCAATACCCTCAGTTTCCTTTTCCTTCAGTTTAATTCGAGTCACCGCCGAACCGACTAAAAAGTAGAACATAACAACTAAATAGCCTTGCCATCCCAAAGTTCCCCAAATTAAAATACCCAATCCCCAAGCGTGAAAGAAACCAGCAGGCGTTAACAGCTTTTTCGGTACAATCCAAGCAATTGCTAGTAAAACTGTATTTAAACCCACTGCAATGAGCCAAGGATTAAGCGAATACGTATATAGCATCTACTTTTGTCAATCTCCAATATGCAAGCCATGAACCAAACTTTATTTCATCTTGCCTTTCCCATCACCGATATTGTGCAAGCAAAAGCATATTACGTCGATGGATTGGGGTGTACTCCTGGTCGTGAAAACAAGCACGCTTTGATACTAAATTTATACGGTCATCAGTTGGTTGCACACTTAACTAAAGAGAAACTAGAACCGCAGCGAGGTATTTATCCAAGGCATTTTGGTATCATTTTTACGTCAGAACACGATTGGAAAGATTTGTTAGAACGCGCACAACAGAAAAATTTAGTCTTCCGTGAAGAAGCTAAACACCGTTTTCCTGACTCTCCTTTAGAACATCGCACATTCTTTTTAGAAGATCCGTTTTACAACTTGATGGAGTATAAATATTACCGTTACCCTGAAGCAGTTTTCGGCGGTTCTGATTATGCCCAAGTTGGGGATACTCCTGCGTAATTAGGAAGCAGGGGAGCTTAAGAGAGTTATGAGTGTTGAGTGTTGAGTGTTGAGTTATTTTCTTCAATTCAAAACTCAAAACTAATCACTTTTTGCTCTCGCTCCTATGCCCTTAAATAGTCCTAAACCATCCGTGCTACCTAGTACTGGATCAGAGGCACGTTCAGGGTGCGGCATCATGCCGATTACGTTGCCCTTAACGTTGCAAATACCTGCAATGTTGTTAACAGAACCATTGGGATTTTCACCGTGATAGCGAAATAGTACTTGACCGTTATCTTCTATTTGTTTTATTGTGTCCTCATCAGCATAAAATTGACCTTCTCCGTGCGCGATAGGTAAAGTAAGAATTTCTCCTTGTGTGTAGTTTTGCGTCCACGGCAGGTCTGTACGTACTACTTTTAAGGAAACGCGATCGCAAATAAAATGCAAGTCGCGATTGCGGATCAGCGCACCAGGTAATAATCCTGCTTCAGTTAAGACTTGAAAACCGTTGCAAATTCCCAAAACAAACTTACCTTGCTCGGCGTGTTTGATAACTTGTTGCATCACGGGAGAAAAACGCGCGATCGCTCCACAGCGGAGATAATCGCCATAACTAAAGCCGCCAGGAATAATAACGACATCAAGATCGCTAATATCTGTGTCTTCGTGCCATACCATGCGCGTTGGCTGCTGCAATAATCGCGTGACATAGGCAACATCGCGATCGCAGTTCGATCCTGGAAATACGACAATTCCAAATTTCACGCTGTCACTCCATCTCGTTGTTCAACTAAATCAAAGCGATAGTTCTCAATGACTGGGTTAGCTAATAACTGATCGCAAATGAGATCCAACTGCTGCCGTGCGATCTCCTCATCCTGAGCGCTTAAACTCAGTTCAATATATTTGCCAATTCGTACCTGCTCAACAGTATCGTAACCCATATGCTGCAAACCCGACATAACAGCTGTGCCAGCAGGATCAAGAACTGAGGGTCGCAGAGTAACATAGATATGAGCTTGATATTTTCGCATCGCCTTTGTTCAATTTCATCAATGAAACAAAAGATGATCCTACCCTTTTCCTGATACCTCTAGTGTCAATACAGTTAGCTACCTCGTGACTGCATTACTAAGCCACCAAAACACTGCCTCTATACTTCTAGTAAAGTATATTTATGACTCGCGTATCGGTTTGAGCTAGCTTATGAACAACTTAGTTGATTTTTATATGTAGGAAAATGCCATAATTGTCTATGAAAGCCGAACGCACTCGCAGTCAGGAACGCATTCTGAAATTGCTTAAAAGTCTTAACAAAGCAATTTCTGCTCAAGATATCTATGTAGAGTTACGCAACCGCAACCAAAGTGTGGGACTTGCTACAGTATATCGAGCATTGGAAGCCTTAAAACTTGAAGGTGCAGTTCAAGTGCGGACATTGGCTTCTGGCGAATCACTTTATAGTTCAGTGCAGCAAGATAAACACCATTTGACTTGTTTACAGTGTGGCAGATCAATTGCTATCAATCAATGCCCTGTTCACGAGCTAGAAACTCAGTTGCATCAAGCGCATCATTTCAAGATTTTCTATCACACCTTAGAATTTTTTGGATTATGTAACCAATGTCAAATGGCGCAAGCTGCTGGTGTTGGTGCGGAGTAATAAGAGAGTTCTGAATGTTGAATTTTGAGGTTTGAGGTTTGAGTTTTGAGTTAAAGAGAGTTTCTCGTTAAGAATGTTGAGCTTAGGAGAGTGTTGAGTTATTTTCTTCAATTCACAACTCAAAACTCGTGCATTCAAAACTGATAGTAATGCCTCCGGCACCTTTGTTCGCTTTCCAAAACTCTTTATGATTCAAAACTCATAACTCAAAACTCATAAATTTATTTGGCGCGATCGCCATTCACGTGAGGTATCTGACCATCGGATACAATTGAACGCATACCTTCGATAGTTGCCGGAATACTACGCGGGTCCATAAACATTACTTTACTACTATCGCTACTGCCAATTTTTGTTCCCATGTCGAGATAGTTTTGTGCAATTAAAAATTGCAGTGCTTCACGGGCTTCAGGATTTGTTTGTAGAGTTTTCGTGATGATTTGCAATGCTTCTGCAGTTGCTTGAGCTTTGAGAACTTGTTGCTGGCGTTCGGCTTGTGCTTGCAAGACAATTGTTTTCTGATGTGCCTCAGCTTGCAGAATAGTGGCTTTTTGCTGAGCTTCAGCTTCGAGAATTTGGGCTTCTGCTCTACCCTTGGCGCTGTTCACTGCAGATTCGCGATCGCCTTCGGATGTCAAAATTGCTGCTCGTTTACGCCGTTCAGCAGACATTTGCAACTCCATTGATTCTTGAACTGCCAGCGAAGGAATAATATCGCGTAGTTCTACCCGCGTGACTTTTACTCCCCAAGGATCTGTCGCAATATCTAAATCGCGCAATAATATTTCATTGATTTGGGCGCGAGCAGTAAATGTTTCATCTAGCTCTAGTCTGCCCATTTCCGAACGGATTTGCGTTAAAACCAAATTTACCATTGCTGATTGGAGATTTTCTACCTTGTACCAGGCTTTCTCCATATCAACAATGCGCCAGTACACAACTGCATCTACCTCAATCGAAACGTTATCGCGGGTAATACATTTTTGCGGCGGAATGTCTAGCACTTTTTCCCGAATGGTTTCGCGGAAAACAACTTTATCAATAAAGGGAAAAACAAAACTCAACCCTGGTTCAAGCTTTTTGTTATAACTACCCAGTCTCTCTACTAAGGCTTCATTACCCTGATTCGTGACTTTTACTGAACCTGCTAAGGCTGAACCTCCAAGTGCTAGTGCAACTAGCAAAAATAGTTCATTCATGTGATTTCCTGTTTATGAGTATTAAGTTACTAAATGTGTATTGATTTGAAATCTGTTTTAGCACAACGACTCATAGCTTTTTTCTCAGGCAGGATGCCTGAGGCACTACTAATGCAACAAATCTTCCGGCATAACGATTAAAGTTGTACCTTCACGGCGAACCACATAGACTTTTTGAGAAGGCGCGATCTCTAAATATCGATCTTCGCACCGCGCCCGCCATGAATTTCCTTCATAGATCACTCTTCCTTCTCTTCCGGCGGGGATTTCAGTTAATGTTTCTGCAACAAAAGCTTCTTGTAGTTGTTTCCGTTTAGGTGACAGTAGGCGACGCGACATTAAAATAAATGCTGTCGATAGTCCTAGCCAGAGCACAGCTTGTATGCTTAACTGAGGAATGACTAGAGATATCACTGCTACAACAAAAGCACTCAGTCCCATCATAAAAGCGACAAACGCCGTTGGTAGCATTAGTTCCATCAAACAAAGCATTGTCCCTGCTATTAACCATAACAGCGTGACGTTTATCGGCATTTTGGTATCTTAATCACAACCTGCACAGCAATGTACTAGTTTGCTCGAGCTACAGTTATTTAATGAGCTAGCAACAATGTGACAGCAAACTACAATCATTAATACCAATCTAGCTTAAGCTTTCGCTAATCAGAACCAAGTTTAATTGAATTTAAAAGTCTTTTTACGTTACAGGCGATCGGCAGATCAAAGAGGTAGAAAGCATCTGAGAAGCTCATTAATCTTTTTTGGGCTTTGTAGTATCTCGAGTTGTCCTAAGGCAATCGATAGCGCAGAACCCTAAGCTATATTCGCCACCGACTTCTTTCCCTCGCTTTGTCCCCTAAGTTACTCCTTATGCATTTATCGCTTAGAGTGTATAACAAGGGACAATCTTATGCAAAGATAAAGAGGTTGTCTGGAATAAGCAATTGTATTGAATAATAATTTTGCATTGCTTCTTGAGAGGGAAACACTAGATTACAAGTCTATGAAAGTTGGCGATCGCATCCGCGTTAAAGAATCAGTCATTGTTTACCATCATCCCGAACATCGCGGTGAACCTTTTGATATCAAAGGCTTAGAAGGCGAGATTATCAGTTTTGCTAACGAATGGCAGGGCAAACCAATCAGTGCTAATCTACCAATTCAAGTTCAGTTCAGTAAAAAGTTTAAAGCTCACCTGCGCGAAACTGAAATTGAGGTTCTATCTTAGTCGAGATGTTCATCTTAAGGGCGATGGAGATGATTAGCCATCTAACTCCTTGCCCGACGAAACCAACTTAGAATATTCAGTTCACTACGCATTTGCTCTAATTCTTGTCTATGGCGCTCTGCTGTGGTATAATACCATCTACAGTGTTGCTGTAGATCAGTGCGCGATTGTACTTCCCGATAGAATTGGCGTGTTGCCTGGTAAGTGGCAAAAATATCTTGAGTTTCTGGTGGCGGCAGCGGGATGATGTAGTGGAACTGGTTAGCCATGAGTTAAGCAAAAGAAGTCAGTCTCTTGCTGCAATTATAGCGATCGCCACTGCGAGAAATTTGTGCCTAAATGCATAATTTAGCCAGAAGGAGCTAATTGCTCTTTTACAACCAACCACGTAAACGATAAACGACTAAACCGACATACTCTTTCAAGGCACGAGTAAACTGATGTAATCGCTCTGCTTCTGGTAACAAGTTTAACAGTGTAGCTTGAGGGGTATTGCTTAAATACTGAAGATCGCTGCTTGCTATAAAATCAGTAGGTGCTGGTATTGCAGCAATTTTAAGTTTTTTGAAAATGGCAAGCGATCGCGGCATATGCATTGCTGAAGTGACAAGTAGCACTTGGTTGATTTGGCGTGCTTGCAGAATTTTTTTGACATTGACTGCATTTTCGTAGGTATTAAGCGAATTAGGTTCTTGAATAATTGCTGATTCTGGTACGCCTAATTGCTGCATGATAATTGCCATATCTGCGGATTCAGAAGAACCAGCACCACTCCAATCTATACGTCCACCGCTGAGAATCACGAAAGGGGCTTTTTTTTGGTGATACAACTGCGCAGCATAGAACATGCGATCGCTTTCTTCAGATAAGTCTACTGAAGGGCGTGGAAAAAACGCAGGTTTAGTCGCACCGCCTAAAACGACGATTGCTTCTGCATTTGGTAATTCAGTTGAGGGAATATTTTGAAATTCTAGCGATCGCACTAAAGAACGTGAAACCTCACATCTTGCACCTATCAGGAAAACCACTAATACATGAATAAGTAGTGTAAGAAAGTGACAGCAGAAGCGGAAATTCGCTTTTGTGGCAGAGAGTAATTCAGAAAACTTGATTTGTAGAGAAATT